>NZ_OU015319.1:1489943-2234914 GCF_907163125.1 Cloacibacterium caeni | reverse complement strand
CATTTCCACTGTTGTCTACTGGTATTCCACCTTTTTTATAAGAAAAACTGTAAATGTCTATGTTTAGTTTATTCATTTTTTTAAAATTAAGATTTTTATTTTTACCATTAAGTATTTATTAAGGTATTAAGAAAATTAAGTTTTTTTGATAAATCAAAAAATATTTTTAAGTAATTGCAACTCCATTATTTTCACTTAATGTTCTTAATTTCTTAATTAATTTTGAAATTTTAAAATCTTAATGGTTAATTTGTTTAGTTTCTATTTTAAGCTTATTCATTTTTTAAAATTAAGATTTTTATTTTTTACCATTAAGTATTTATTAAGGTATTAAGAAAATTAAGTTTTTTTGATAAATCAAAAAATATTTTTAAGTAATTGCAACTCCATTATTTTCACTTAATGTTCTTAATTTCTTAATTAATTTTGAAATTTTAAAATCTTAATGGTTAATTTGTTTAGTTTCTATTTTAAGCTTATTCATTTTTTAAAATTAAGATTTTTATTTTTTACCATTAAGTATTTATTAAGGTATTAAGAAAATTAAGTTTTTTTGATAAATCAAAAAATATTTTTAAGTAATTGCAACTCTATTATTTTCACTCAATGTTCTTAATTTCTTAATTAATTTTGAAATTTCAAAATCTTAATGGTTAATTTGTTTAGTTTCTATTTTAAGCTTATTCATTTTTTAAAATTAAGATTTTTATTTTTTACCATTAAGTATTTATTAAGGTGTTAAGAAAATTAAGTTTTTTTGATAAATCAAAAATCAATCAGGAAGCATGTTAAAATATTCATTAACAAAAGGCTTCATGGATTTTGTGATGTTTTTGGAGAAAAAATTTATCAATAATCCTTGTGGTTTTTTTAGAACTTTCATGTATGTTAGAAGTTGAGCTTCATGAATTGGTAATGTTTCTTCAATTGCTTTTAATTCAACAACAACAGTGTCATTTACTAACAAATCAACAACTAATTTAGTTTCCATAATTTTATTATCATAAATAATAGGAAAAGTTAACTGTTGTTTCACGTCATAGCCATTTTTTTCTAACTCATATTTTAAACAATCCTCATATATACTTTCTAATAAACCAGCGCCAAGTTCTTTATGAACTTTTATGGCAAGTCCTATTATTTCATATGATAATTGAGTTACTTTCTTTTTTGTCATTTTAAAAACTTTAGTTTTTAAACTTAATATTCTTAATTAATTTTGAAATTTCAAAATCTTAATGTGATTAGTTTCTATTTCAAGTTTAATCATTTTTTAAAATTAAATTTTTATATTTTAACCATTAAGGATTTTTAAGGTATTAAGGAAATTAAGTTTTTTTGATAAATCAAAAAATATTTTTAAGTAATTGCAACTCCATTATTTTTACTTAATGTTCTTAATTTCTTAATTAATTTTGAAATTTCAAAATCTTAATGGTTTAGATCAATTAATTTTTGAATTTTATTTTTAGTTTCTGTTGTGTTCAGTTGTAGAATTAAGTTTTTTAGCTCAGGATATTCATTCATTTCAAGTTCCGTTTTGGTAAATTCTACTAAATTTTGAATTCCTTGTTCTAAACTTGCGATAAAATGAGGCTTTCTCTGAATGAGTCCTCTAAAACCGTAGGCTCCTAAAACCTGAATAAAACGAATCATTTTACAATATTTCAAAGATTTTTCTAATTCATTTCTTTGTTCTAAAGGATGAAAAGAGAAGTAATATTCCAGCATTTCATTTTTGAAATTTTCAGAAAAATTGGCTTTAGCTTGGAAGAGAAAAGAAACCACATCGTATAGAGCAGGTCCTTCCATTGCCGCTTGATAATCGATGAAAAAAACTTCGTCTTTATCATTGACCAAAATATTTCTTGCCTGAAAATCTCTTATCATTAATGATTTTGGAGCTAAATTTTCTATTTTTTCTACAATTTTTTTGAATTCTTTCAGTAAAGTAGATTTGTGATAAGTCAACTCTAGAATGTCTATCAAATAATTTTTGAAGTAGTACAAATCATGTGTAATTGGTAGTTCGTCATACTTTTCGTACTCGAAAGTTTTAGAAAAATCTATTTTGTTTTGGGTCTTTTCTTGAAGTTCAAATAAATGTTTTAATGTTTGTTTGACCAAAGATTTTACTCTTTCAGATTCACCTTCTAGTGTGATGATTTCAGAAAGTGTTTTTTCGCCTAAAAATTCCTGAATGTAAAGTTTTCTTTCTTCGTTGATTTTAAAAATCTGAGGTGTATTCAACTTTAAATCTGAAAAAACCTGTGTGAAATAGAAAAACGCTTCGTTTTCTAGAAGATTTTCGTTGTAAGTAATCACGTAAGTTTCATTCGAGGATTTTCCAATGAAATTCATTCGCGCAGAACCACTTTGAGGCAATGCCAAAAATGCGGTTGCCTTTTCGCCTAAAAATTCTTCGAAAAAAAGTTGAGCTATTTCTTGATTTTTCATTACCAAGCAAATATAATAATTTGAAAAGGGATTTTTTGTGTATTTTTGTTATAATATGAAAGATTTCAAAGAAATATTGTGGGTTTTGCTTAGATTTTTGGGGATTTGGCTATTGCTATTTCTCCTGTATCAATGGTATCTGAACCAATTTTCTGGAAATATTGACGGCTTTACTAAAATTATTTCTGATCAAAGTGCCTTCTTGCTCAATTTTACAGGTTATGAAACCGTTACTAAAGATTTTCCAAGTCATGAAACCGTTCAGTTTTATATCAATGGAAAAGTGGCGACCAGAATGGTAGAAGGTTGTAATGCGGTTTCGGTGATGATCATGTTTTTGGCGTTTGTTTTTGCTTTTTATAAAGGCGTAAAAACGTTTTATTTCGCTTTTGCAGGAATTGTTTTGCTCTATATTTTAAATCTTTTTAGAATTTATGTGCTGAATGTGATTGTGGTAGATTTTCCTGCATTAACTAAACCTGCGCACGATTATTTTTTTCCTGCGATTATTTATGGTGGAGTAGTGGTTCTGTGGTTAATTTGGATTAATAAATTTGTCATTACCCATGAGAAAAATTCTTAATTGGCTGTTTGTTTTCGTAGGGATTTTAGGATTAATTTCTGTACGTTTTTTAGAAGATAAAATTTTCTACGACCCATTTTTAGCATTTTTCAAAGGAGATTACAAAGTGGCAACAATTCCAGATTTTGACTCGGTGAAATTAATGATAAGTCATTTGTTAAGATTTTTTTTGAATTTATTTTTCTCGGCAGTTGTAGTTCATTTTATGTTTTTAAATAAAAAATGGACTTTGCAAGCTGTTGCTTTAATGACGATAGCGTTTTTATTTTTCTTCCCGATTTATCTTTGGTGTTTGTATTCAAAAATGGAAGTAGGTTATCTTTTTACCTTTTCGGTGAGGAGATTCGTGATTCAACCGGTAATTTTACTGTTGATTATTCCAATTTTCTACTACAGAAAAAAACTTGGAAAAAATTAAGGATTGTTTTCCAGGCAATGTTTCGAAACTTGAGAAACGCTTTCTGGAGTCCATTCTATTTTCTTTTTAAAAGTATGAATTCTGTGCGCACATTCTAGTTGACAAATTTCGCAAGAATGTGGTTTGCAATCATCCATATGGAAGTTAAACTCTACGTGTCTTTCTGTTTCTGATGCTAAAGTTTTGATGATGTTTTCCATTTCTTGGTGAGATTCTCTAAGCGTATCATACCAAGGAAGCGTAATGTGAGCGTCGATATGTAAACCGCTTCCGTATTGTTGGATTTTCATGTTATGAATGTCAATCCATTCTTTTTTTCGGTTTATGGAGAGAACTTCTACTACAGCTTTCAATAAATCTGGGTCTGCTTCATCCATAATTCCACTGAGTGATTTTCTTACAATTTTGTACCCTACAAAGATGATGTAAGAACCAAAAACCAAAGCTACGGCTGCATCTATCCAATAAATTTTAGTAAAATACACTAGAACTAAACTGATGACTACGCCCAAAGTTGTCCAAGTGTCGGATTGAAGATGTTTTCCTGAAGAAATAAGAACCACAGAATTATCTCTTTCTCCTTTTTTGATGGAGAAGTATCCCATCAAATAATTGATAATGGCAGTTGCTAAAACAATAAGAATTCCATAATCTAATTTTTTTAAAGTATTGCCATGAAGCAAACTGTCCACAGCTTCTACAATAATCATAATCCCTGCAAAAATAATCAGCGAACCTTCTACTCCAGAAGTTACAAACTCTACTTTTCCGTGACCATAAGGATGGTTTTCGTCTTTCGGTTGAGCCGCTAAATACAAGGAATATAATCCCATGAAAGCCGAAATAATATTCACAATACTTTCCATTGCATCTGAAAAAACAGCATCAGAATTGGTAAGATGCCATGCAATCAGTTTTCCTATGAATAAAATGACACCTATTATGGCTACATTTCTCTGGAAAGTAAATTTTTGTTTGTTTTTATTGATGGTAGCGACTTCCATGTATTTAATTTTAAAAGTTTGAAGGTTCTAACAAAAAATCCCGCTTTTCGCGGGATGTTATTTTATGCTAATTGGTTTGCAATGAGATATTCTGCGATTTGTACCGCGTTCGTTGCGGCGCCTTTTCTCAGATTGTCTGCTACAATCCAGCAGTTCAGAGTGTTTGGCTGAGAAAGGTCTCTTCTGATTCTTCCTACGAAAACTTCGTCTTTTCCTTCAGAGTAGAAACACATAGGATAAACTTTATTTTCTACATCATCTTGAAGAACAACTCCTGGAGTATTGGCTAGAATATTTTTAACTTCTTCTAAGTCAAAATCATTTTCAAATTCTATGTTTACGCTTTCTGAGTGACCTCCTTGTACAGGAATTCTCACCGCAGTTGCTGTAATTTTAATAGAATCATCACCCATGATTTTTTTAGGTTCCTTGATGAGTTTAAGCTCTTCTTTGGTGTAATCATCTGCATCAAAAACGTCACACTGTGGTAAAGCATTTTTGAAAATTTGGTAAGGATAAACAGCGTTTACTTCTACAGAACCAGGATTTACAGCATTTGCAATTTCTGCGTTCAGTTGGTCTACAGCAGCTTTTCCTGTTCCTGAAACCGATTGGTAAGTAGAAACGATTACTCTTTTTACTTTGTATTTTAAATGAAGAGGATTAAGAACCATCACCATTTGAATGGTAGAGCAATTAGGGTTTGCGATGATTTTATCTTCTTTGGTTAAAACGTGAGCGTTAATTTCTGGAACTACTAATTTTTTTGTAGGGTCCATTCTCCAAGCCGAAGAATTGTCTATCACGGTGCAACCTACTTCAGCAAATTTAGGAGCGTATTCTAGTGAAGTAGAACCTCCTGCAGAGAAAATAGCAATTTCAGGTTTCATAGAAATCGCAGTTTCCATAGAAACGATGTCATACTGTTTACTCTTGAAAGTGATTTTCTTTCCTACAGATTTTTCTGACGCTACAGGAATTAATTCTGTAATAGGAAGATTTCTTTCTTCCAAAACTTTCAACATAACTTGGCCTACCATTCCGGTTGCGCCTACTACTGCGATTTTCATAATTGAAATTGTTTTAAATTTTTTAAAAAGTTAAAGGTGTAAAATATTGCTTAAATCTAATATTTAATAAAATTCGTTATAAATAATCCTTTTGAAAATTGTTTAATGGAAAATTTATCTAAATTTTTTACAAAGATAGTAAAAATTATCTTTTACGATAAAATGATTTAAATCAATTTTACACCTTTCCTTTTTTATGCTCCGAAAACTTTAGCCCAAGGGAAAGCGTAGCCAAATAATAGCAATGCCAGAACTCCCATGAAAACTACTTTTAGTGCTAAGGTTTCGTTCTTTTTTAAATATTTGTTGATAATGGTCAATAAAATAGCTGCCACGAGCATAGAAAAAGGATGCTCTACGAAAGTTACTCTATTGTAAGAATCGCTCATTAATGTTCCGCTATCTAATGCTGCTTTTAATCCTGGAGAAAAAACAAGCATAGCAATCCCGATTAAGAATTGTAGGTGAAACAAAATCATGGTAAAAAGAGTAGATTTTTTTAATAGCTTGCTGATTTTACCAGAATAACCAAACATAGCCAACAATAATGCTACGATGAAAACTAGTGCTGCTACTAAAATTAAATAACCGAAACCTTTGTGAGCTTCTCTAATAATGTTAAATGTATCCATATTTTTTATTTGTTACAAATATAAAAAATCCCGGCAAATATAGCCGGGATTCGTGATTTATAAAATCTAAAATTGTTTTTAGAAGTTGAATGAGAATGTTGCAGCCCAAGTTCTACCAAATCCAAAGAAAACTTGGTTTTGTTGAGAAACACCGTTCCATTCTCCTGCTTGTACATAGCTTGTGTAAGAAGGAGCAGAAGAACCATAAGCTGCGTAATCAGCTGCAGAAAGGTTGCTCTGGTAGTTAGTGTTAGATTCTGCAATGTAAACTTTATCAAAAACGTTATAAACGTTTGCTCTTAGAGTAAAGTATTGCTTAGCATTAAGGTTTACCTTGTAAGATGCACCTAAATCAAAAAGACCAAAACTAGGAAGTTTAAGAGCGCCTAGGTTTCCAGCAGCTTGACTTTGGAAGTTGATAGGGTTTACGTTAGCGTATAGATTGTTAACATATCTGTATGTTCCATCTAATTTGAAGTTTTTAGCTGGTTCAAGAACGAAACCTGCAGCATAAGTATTCTGAGCAGATCCTCCTACTTTTACTTTGTCTAAGTAAAGTGTGGTTCCAGCAAAGCTAGTTCCAGCGATTTCTTCGTTTGTTTCGGTGAAGTAAGTACCAGTTGCATTTCCTTCATAATACCAATCTCCTACAGAAACCATACCTGTGAAAGATAAATATTGGTTTACTTTTACGCTACCATCTACTTCTACACCTCTGTGAATTTCAGTAATTCCTGCGATGTTAGCATATGCATTAGTAAATGTTACACCAGCATTGTTTGGATCTGGAATATTTAAATTACCTCTTCTTAAGAATCTATCTTTCCAAGAAGTTCTATAAACGTTCACGTTAAGGTTTACAGCAGATGAACGGAAACCGTATCCTAATTCAGCACCAAAAATCTTTTCATTGGTAAGATTTGGGTTTAAGAAGTTTTTATTGTTAGGATAAACAGCGTTTAAGAAAGGTTGCTTAGAATAGTAACCGATGTTTCCAAAAACGTTATGGTGATCATTAATATTATAGTTGATTCCCCCTTTAATATTGTAACCAACTAAATTTTTGAATCCAGTTTTAGTATTAAGTGCTGGGTTTTTAGCAGTAGGTTGGTTAGTTGGAGATGCTAATGTTCCGTTTAATAAAGAAACACCATCTACGATAAAGTGGTCAATTCTTTGGAAACCTTGGTTAGAAACTGCACCTTGTACAAATGCTGATAAATTATCATTAGAATATTCTAACTGACCGAAACCACCATACCAAAGTACTTCTCCATCATTCCAGTAAGAAATCATATCTGCTTCTGGATCAATTTTTCCTCCAAAAGGATTCCAAGTAGGAGTAGCATCATGAGAATTTACGATAATTCTTTGACCAGTTGGGTTACTTGTAGAAATAGCATTTTTGTTAGTAGTATCTCTGAAACCAGTAGCACCTAAGAAGTCACTTACTACTTGGTAGTGGTAACCATAGTAATATCTACCATCAATACCTGCAGTAAGTTTTAAGTTGTCATTAATTTTTTGGTTAAAACTAGAGATGATGCCAAACCAGTTGTGAGAGTTGATAGAAGATCTTCTTACTAACACACCAGCTGTAGGTGTAGAAGCTGCATTTGCTGCATAAATCGCGTCAAAGTTAGCCGTTCCATCAGGAAGTCTCCAAGCTGCGTTTGAGAAGTTTTTACCTCCTACTGAACCAGTATCTCCAGTACCGCCACCTCTACCAAAAGAAGCGTAAACTACTGTATTAAGTTTAGAAGCAGAAGAAATGTTCCAGTCCCAGTTTAAAGACATTACTGGTTTGTGGTAATAGTTTCTTCTCATAGAGTATTCCTCTCCATTTAGAAGTCCCCAATCTGCATTATATTTTCTGTTTGGATCACCACCATTTACACCACCATATTTAATATAGTTAGCGATAGTAATGAAAGATGATCTTTGGTTGTGCCATTGTGGAGCACCAGTAATGGTAAATTGGAAATCATGTTTACCGTTTTGGTAACCTAATGCCCAATAATAATTATATCCTTCGAATTCTGTACCATTAGCATACATGTTACCAGCAGTTCTACTTAATAGGAAAGAAGTAGACCATCCTGTAGACATTTTACCGCTATTGTAAGCAAATAGAGTTTTTAAGTAATCGTCATTAGCAACACCTAAAGAAACAATTCCTCCTTGTTTTTTGTCAGCAGCTCTAGTTACTACGTTAATAGTACCACCGACAGAAGCAATAGCTAATTTAGATGAACCTAGACCTCTCTGTACTTGCATAGCAGAAGTTACATCTGATAGACCAGCCCAGTTAGACCAATATACAGCTCCGTTTTCCATGTCGTTTACAGGAACCCCATTGATCATTACCGCTACGTTTTCTTGAGCAAAACCTCTAATGTTAATTTTAGAGTCTCCAAAACCTCCACCAGATTTAGTTGCATACACAGAAGGAGTAGTGTTTAGGACTTCTGGGAATTCTTGGTTACCCAATTTCTCTACAATTTGTGCTTCTTTAATAGTAGAAACAGCAACTGGAGTTTTTCTGTCCTTTGCGATATCTGCCACCCCAGTAAGAACAACTTGTTCGATGTCTTTAGAGTTGATAGAATCTTTAGTTTTTTGCGCAAATGCTACACTAGCTGCACTTAATACAATAACCACAGAAAGTCTTGACTTTCCTAAATAGTTGATTTTCATAAAGTTATATTATTTCAAACATTTTTTTATCGAGATGCAAAATACATTATTTTTCTTTAACTAAAATTAACATAGTGTTAAAATTTTATGAAATCCATAATTTTTTATCCACAATGAAACTTTTGATTTTCAATTTGATACAAAAAAACACGCTATTAGCGTGTTTTTATTATTTTTAATTTTTTATGGCTTTTAAACTTAAATCTATATTTTCTGCGGAATGGGTAAGTGCTCCTGCCGAAATATAAGTGACACCTGTTCTGGCGATTTCGTTTAGTTGGTCTCTAGAAATTCCTCCAGAAGCTTCGGTCTCACACTTTCCTGCAATTATTTTTACCGCTTCTGTCATGGTTTTTACATCCATATTATCTAGCATAATTCTATCAATTCCTTTTCCTGCAAGTTTTGCAGCTTCTTCTACTTCGGCTAGATTTCGGGTTTCTACTTCTACCTTTAGTTTTAATTTATTTTTTTTGAGGTAGTCTTGCGTCATTTTCACTGCATTGGTAATGCTTCCGTTGTAATCTATATGATTGTCTTTCAGCATGATCATGTCATACAATCCATATCTGTGATTGGTTCCACCACCTATTGCAACTGCCCATTTTTCGCAAATTCTGAAATTTGGAGTAGTTTTTCTCGTATCAAGCAATTTGGTTTTGGTTCCTAAAAGTCTAGAGTCCCATTCATGAGTTAAAGTAGCAATTCCGCTCATTCTTTGCATACAATTCAGCACTAATCTTTCGGTAGAAAGGATAGAACGCGCACTTCCAGTAACGATGAAAGCAATGTCGCCAACTTTAGCATTTTCTCCATCTTTAATAAAAACCTCTACTTTTAAATCTTTGTCAAAAGTTTTAAAAATAATTTCTGCTAATTCTACACCAGCCAAAATACAGTCTTCTTTTACCAAAAGTTTAGCACTTTGTACCAATTCTTTAGGAATAGTTGAAAGAGTAGAGTGGTCACCGCTTTGAATATCTTCTTCTAAAGCAGATTTTATAAATTGTTTTAAGGCTTTATCGGTTACGTAATGTGGACGTTTCATAGATGTAAATTTCAAGTTTTTATCCGTGATGAATCTTTAAGCAAAATCTTTATTATAAAAAGCACCTTTGTTTTCTTTCATTGCCAAAGAATGCTTAATAATAAGGTAAGAAACATTCACCAGATTTCTTAATTCTGATAATTCTGGCGAAATTACTGAATAATTATACAATTCTGTAACCGCTTCGTAGATTTCTCTTTGTTTTTTTTGAGCCAGTTGTAATCTTTCGTTGCTTCTTACGATGCTTACCAAATCACTCATCATTTCTTGAAGTTGTTTTCTGAGATAAGTGATGAGCACTTTTTCTTCCATTACTTTCATGCCTTCTTCATTCCATTCTGGCACGTTTTCGAGGTCGAAGTAATTAAATTCGTCTTTGTGAAGCAATTCTACAGATTTCATCGCAGCATTATGACCATAAACCAAACCTTCCAAAAGTGAATTAGAAGCGAGACGATTCGCACCGTGCAATCCAGAGTTGGTACATTCTCCTACTGCAAAAAGATTTTTGATAGAAGATTGTCCGTCTTTATCTACCACGATTCCGCCCATTAAATAATGACTTGCAGGAACCACAGGAATCAATTGTTTAAATGGGTCAATTCCTTCATCCATGCATTTTTGATAAATATTAGGGAAATGTTCTATAAATTTTTCTTTATCCATTTCTCTACAATCGAGGCCTACATATTCATCACCAGAAATTTTCATTTCGTTGTCAATGGCTCTTGCTACAATATCTCGCGAAGCTAATTCTTCTCGCTCATCATATTTATGCATGAATTTTTCGCCATTTTTGGTTCTGAGTTTTGCGCCGTCACCACGAACTGCTTCCGAAATTAGGAAGAGCATTCCGTCATGTTTAGAATACATTGCGGTAGGGTGAAACTGAATGTATTGCATGTTAGAAACTTTACCGCGAGCTCTGTGAACAAAAGCAATTCCGTCTCCAGTTGCAATTTTTGGATTCGTGGTGTTTTTATAAACGTGACCAGCTCCTCCAGTTGCTACCATGGTTACTTTTGCGGTAATTTTCTTATTTTTCTTATTTTTTTGGTCTAGAACATAAGCTCCATAACAGTTCAAATTATCTTTGTCAAAAGTTTTATTCGGAATGTGGTGCTGTGTGATTAAATCAATAACGTAATGATAATCAAGAATTTCTATATTCGGAGATTTGTTGCAATATTCTAAAAGCGCACGTTCTATTTCCGCTCCAGTAATATCTTTATGGTGAACAATTCTAAATTCGGTGTGACCGCCTTCTCTTCCGAGTTTAAACTCGCCATCTTCTTTTTTGTCAAAATTTACGCCCCATTCTACAATTTCTTTGAAACGGTCTGGTCCTTCTTTGATAACCATTTCTACCACTTCTCTATTGTTTTCGTAATCTCCAGCGCGCATCGTGTCATCTATATGTTTCTGGAAATTATCTGTGTCTAAATCCATTACTACTGCTAAACCACCTTGAGCATATTTGGTGTTGGTTTCGTCTTCTTCCGCTTTGGTGACGATGGTGATTTTAGCATCTGGTAATTTTTCAGAAATTTTAATGGCGTAAGAAAGTCCCGAAATTCCTGAGCCAATTACCAATACATCTGTTTTTATCATTTTAAAAATTGAGATTTGAAATTAAAAAGTCTGTAAAACTACATTTCAAAAGTAAGGATTTTGAAAAGAATAGGCATAATTCTACTAGAGAAATTAACTATAATCTTTATTCCGATTTAAAACAATCCGCCCTCTTTTTGATTTTCAAAGAAGGTGTCAATTTTTAAATTTGATGATTGAGAAGCTTTTACAGCGAGTTGATCGCAGATTTCATTTTCAGGATGACCAGCATGACCTTTTATCCAATGAAATTCTATTTTATGTTTCCTAAAAAGCGGAATAAATCTTTGCCACAAATCAGGATTTTTTACATTTTTAAAGCCTTTTTTTATCCATCCAAAAATCCAATTTTGGTTAATGGCATCGGCTACATATTTAGAATCAGTGAAAACATGAACGTTTTCTTCGGGATTTTTTAACTTTTCAAGTGCTTCAATCACCGCCAAAAGTTCCATTCTGTTATTGGTGGTCAAACGGAAACCTTCGGAAAACGTTTTTTGGTATTTTTTTTCAGGAACACGCATGAGAATTCCATAGCCACCTTTTCCAGGATTGCCACTACAAGCGCCGTCTGTGTAAATTTCGATTTTCATGTAAGTAAATTCGTGAAACTGAAAATTCGTAAAATCGTGAGCAAAAATATACTTTTACAATTTTACGAATCTTCGATTTTACATTTTTTAGAACGGCATTTCAGCATCATCGTCATCGTCATTCATGGCAGAACCAGAAATATTTCCGTTATCTGGTAAGCCAAATGCTGCACCTGGATCTATGGAAACACGCAATTTATCAAAACCGCTTGGTTCATCCTGTTGCGCAAAACCAGAAGAATGATAGCTTCCGAAAACGTCTAAATCTGAGAATTTGGCTAAGCTTCCGTGGAAACTTAATCTTACATCTGCAATAGAACCGTTTCTGTGCTTCGCAATGATAAGTTCTGCTTGGTTCGCAGAAGGAGTTTCGTCTTCCCAAGTGTCAATTTTATAATATTCTGGTCTGTAGATGAAAGAAACGATATCTGCATCTTGCTCAATTGCTCCAGATTCTCTCAAATCCGAAAGTTGAGGTCTCTTATTTGGACGGGTTTCTACGGTTCTGGATAACTGAGAAAGTGCAATAACAGGAACGTTTAATTCTTTTGCAATCGCCTTTAATGAACGAGAAATGGTTGCAATTTCTTGCTCTCTGTTTCCGCCGCCTTTTCCTCCGGAATTTGCGGTCATCAACTGTAAATAATCCACCATGATGATTCTTACGCCATGTTGCATTACCAATCTTCTGCATTTTGCACGGAAATCAAATACTGAAAGAGCAGGTGTTTCGTCTATATAAAGCGGTGCGTTTTCGAGAGCGGCTACGTTTGAGAATAGTCTTTGCCATTCTTCTTCAGACATTTGTCCTTTTCTTAATTTTTCAGAAGAAATTCCCGTTTCAGAGGCAATCATCCTTGTAATGAGCTGTACAGATGCCATCTCCAGAGAGAATAGCGCCATCGGAATATTGTGTTCTACAGTGATGTTTCTCGCCATAGAAAGTAGAAATGCGGTTTTTCCCATTGCAGGACGTGCCGCGATGATGATTAAGTCAGAACTTTGCCATCCTCCTGTTTCTTTGTCTACATCTCTAAATCCTGATGGAATACCAGAAAGTCCTTCTTTGTCTTTTAAAGACTTAATTTTATCAATGGCTTCTTTTACCAAGGAATTGGCGGTGTCAAAACCTTTTTTGATGGTTCCATTGGTAATTTCAAAAAAAGATTGTTCGGCTTTGTCTAGCAATTCAAAAACGTCTGTAGATTCTTTGTAAGAACTGTCAATTACATTCGCAGAAACATTAATCAAGCTTCTGAGAATGAATTTTTCTAGAATTACACGAACATGATATTCTATGTGAGCGCTCGAAGAAACGCCCATAGTAAGGTCGATAATGTAATGGTCACCTCCGGCAAAACCTAGTTTTTCTTCTTTTTTGAGCTCTTGGATTACGGTCATTAAATCTACAGGCTCGTTTTTTTCGTACAATTTTAAGATTGCAGAAAAAATAACTTGATGTCTCGGGTCGTAAAAAACCTCGGGAGTTAATAAATCTATAGAATAATCTAATCCTTTTTTGTCAATCAAAAAAGTTCCAATAACCAATTTCTCGAATTCAACTGCATTAGGCGGCATTTTGCCTGCTGAAATAGAAAGTTCCTTCGCGAAATTACCATGTGTTAAACTTGATAATGTTTCCTTCTGTGCCATTGCACAAAGATAGAATTTTTAAAATTTTTTTGAGGTTAAATCTTCTTTTTGCGGATAATAATCTGCAAATGCTTTGTTAATGGAAGATGAGGCGAAATTCCGAATGTTGATAAGTTTTTGACTTATTGATATTTAAACTTTTTTGAAAATAATTCTAGGCTTTTTTAATATTCCATTTTTCTCAATTTTGGAACAAATTTCCCTACAAAAAGTGCAATAAGAACGGTCATGGTTCCGCCAAAAACGACTGATTTTACCACGCCTAAAAGTTTCGCAGCAACACCGCTTTCAAATTGTCCCATTTCGTTGCTAGACATAATGAAGATAGAATTTGCACTCATGACTCTTCCTCTAATGTGATCTGGAGTTTTCAACTGTACGATGGTTCCTCTTATCACGACTGAAATTCCGTCAAAAATTCCGCTTAACATAAGGAATAAGAAAGACAACCAATAGAGTTTTGACAAGCCGAAACCAATGATGCACAAACCAAATCCAGCTACTACACCAATTAAAATTTTGCCCTGATTTTTTCTTAACGGAATGAAAGAAAGCGTTACAATAATCATCATCGAGCCAATATCTGATGCAGCGTTGAGAATTCCAAAACCATCAGCTCCAACTTTTAAAATATCACTTGCGAAAACAGGAATCATGGCAACTGCACCGCCAAAAAGAACGGCAAACATATCTAAGCATAATGCTCCTAGAATTTCTTTCGTTCTATAAATGTAAGTGATTCCTTCTTTCATAGAAGCCCAAACTTGCAACTCATTTTTGTGGTATTCTGACTGTTGTTTTTTGATTTGAAAGAAAAATAAGGATGCCAATAAAATTAAAAATAAAATGATGACTAAAGTCCATTTTATAGTAATTAAAGCGATGAGAAATCCTCCAATTGCGTGTCCTGAAACAGATGCGGTAAGAAAAGTCGCTTGGTTTAAGGTAATGGCGTTTGCTAATTTTTCTTGTCCTACAATTTTGGGAATCATTACCGGAACAATCGGGCCGATGAAAGCTCTACAAATTCCTGTAAGAAATATAATTCCGTAGATGTAATAAGTGATTTCGTGACCTGTAAAATGAAGATTAGATGCGTAAAATGCAGGAATTAATAACAACGCAATCAGCACAAAATATCCCGAAGTGCACAAGAGAAGCATTCTTTTTTTCTCGTTCATGTCGATAACATGACCAGCGTACAAAGCTGTAGAAACCGCAGGAATAACTTCCGAAAGTCCTATCAAACCTATCGAAAAAGGATCTTTGGTGAGCTGATAAACCCACCATCCTAATAACGTGGCGAGCATTCTAAACGCTAGAATTAGAAAAAATCTTCCGGTAAGTAGGTTTCGGAACTCTTTATTTTTTAGAGTTTTAATGGGCTCAAGAGAAATCATTGAGCAAATATAAAGGAATTAGAAATATTTTTTTAATAGTTAAAGTCTATATTTGTGCTATGAATTGGTTAATACTCATCATCGCAGGATTATTCGAAACGGCATTTGCGTTTTGTTTAGGAAAAGCACAAGAAACCACAGGTAAAGAAAACCTTTATTGGTGGTCTGGTTTTGCAGTTTGCCTTTTTCTTTCTATGTTTCTCATGTACAAAGCTATTGCTGGCGAAAATGGTTTGCCAATCGGAACAGCTTACGCAGTTTGGACAGGAATTGGAGCGGTAGGAAGCGTTTTGATGGGAATCTTTTTCTTTAACGAACCTGCTACTTTCTGGCGCATCTTTTTCGTGTCAACTTTAATTATTTCAATTGTAGGATTGAAGTTTGTGAGTGAGTAGTTAGATTTTTCTTTTTTTAGGATTTTGTCTGTTAGAAAAGAAGGATAAAATTTCTACAGTATTGTTTAATTCTCGGTAATAGATTGAATTGTATTTAAGCAAGATTGCTTTGTGAATTCCTTTTTTGTCAGAAATGGGAAATATTTTAGGATTGATAGAAATTAGCTCTAAAGTTTCTTCTAATTTTATTAAAAGTTTTGAAATTTCTTTATCAGAAAATTCTGTTTGTAAATATTGAATGGTTTTTTCTAATTCAGAGGCTGCGTGTTCTGTCCAAAAAATTTTATAACCACTTTTCATATTTTTTTCTTATTTCAGAATGTGGTTTTAATTTTCCAGAATTGGCATCTTCTAATCCTTTTTCAATAGATTCTTTTTCTTCATCAGAAGTTTCGTCCCACCAATCTTTACTTTCTTTATTTTTGAGTTCTAGAATTTTATCAATCATAGAAACATCGTTCAATGAAGTTAACCATTGAATAAGTGCCAATTTTTTGCTTTCTATGTTAAAATCTAAATTCATATTCACAAAATATTAATCAAAGATAAGAAATTATTTCATCCAAAATCTAGATTTTAAAATTCTTTAAAAACTCACCAATTTTTCTATCATTCGCCAAACGTGGAATTTTGTTTTGTCCGCCCAGTTTTCCTTCAGATTTTGCATATTCTTGGAAGGCGTTTTTCTGCAATTTGGTAATTTTCAAAACTTGCAAAATATTTCCAGCAATTAAATCATCATAATACGTGTTTCTTTTGCGCATTTCCAAATCTAGATTTTGACGAAAATCTTCCAAATTTTCTGGCTCTTTTTCAAATTCTATAAACCATTCATGGTATGGCAATTCTCCATTTTCGGGATTTACTTGTGGCGCTAGATGAAACTCCGTAATCTGTGCTGGGAATTTTTCTACAGTTGCTTTCATCGCTTCTTCCACTTCAAATGCAATTACGTGTTCCCCAAAAGCTGAGGTGAAATGTTTGGTTCTTCCGGAAACTAAAATTCGGTGCGGATTTTTAGAAATAAATCGCACTACATCACCAATAGAATACGCCCAAAGTCCAGAATTTGTTGTCAAAATCAACGCATAATCTTTATTGAGTTCCACATCTTTCAAAGTCAATCTTGGAGCGTCTGGTTTACCATATAATTCCAGCGGAATAAATTCGTAGAAAATTCCGTGATTCGATTGTAGTAAAAGTCCTTCTTTTTCATAATCATCTTGAAAAGCAAAAAAGCCTTCACTTGCAGGAAATGTTTGAATAATATCTACTTTTCCGCCGAGAAGTTCTTCCATTTTTTCACGATAAGGTTCGTAGTTTACACCGCCTGTTACAATGAGTTGAAGATTCGGAAATAATTGTTTTATTTTTTTGCCATTTCTTTCGATGAGCTTTTCAAAATACATAATTAACCAAGGCGGAATTCCCGAAATCAAAGTCATGTTCTCTTTTTCGGTTTCTTCTACAATTTTGTCCACTTTAGTTTCCCAATCTTCTATGCAATTGGTTTCGTAGCTCGGCAATCTGTTTTTTTGCAAATATTTTGGGATGTGATGCGCTACAATTCCCGAAAGTCTGCCTGTTTTTATGTCGTTAATGTCTTCCAGTTCTGGTGAACCTTGCAAGAAAATCATTTTTCCGTTTACAAAATCAGCATTATTTTTTTGAGCAATATAATGGAAAAGCGCAGATTGCGCTGCTTTTACCTGATAGTCCATTCCTTCTTTAGTTAAAGGAATATATTTCGTTCCAGAAGTGGTTCCAGAAGTTTTGGCGAAATATTCTGGTTTTTCTGGCCAAAGAATATTTTTGTCGCCGTGTTTTACTTTTTCTATAAAAGGTTTTAGGTCTTCGTAGTCAGAGATTTTCACATTTTTTTGAAAATCTTCCACAGATTTAATTTCCGAAAAGTTATGCTGAAGTCCGAAAAGTGTTTTTTCGGATTTTTTGACCAAGTCTAATAACAATTTTTCCTGAAGAACTTCGGCGTTATTTTTGAAGTCTTTTGTTTTGGCAACATGGTTTTTCGCCCAAATTTTGGCGATGCTTTTCTTTAAGAAATTTATCATTTGCCAAAGTTAAAAATAAGTTTTGAAAAAACTATCTTTGCACCGTCAAACGATTTCGGAGCAACCCGAAATCGCTTTTGTCGTTTTATTAATTTTTGAAAAACGATGAAAAAAATTACAATTTTACGATATTACAATGCTGAAAAATATTAGTCAAACGCTTATTCCCGAGTTTTTAAGAAAGAATTTTGGAAAAGAACTTTTTGAGAATTTAGACCAAAACCAACATATTTCTGTGAAAGGTTTTGCAGGTTCTGTTCCGTCTATTTTGGTGGCAGAGTTATTTCTTACGCAGAAAAAAGATGTTCTTTTTATCATTGACGATAAAGAATCTTCTAATTATATCACTTCGGAAT
Organism: Cloacibacterium caeni; assembly: GCF_907163125.1. Taxonomy (NCBI): domain Bacteria; kingdom Pseudomonadati; phylum Bacteroidota; class Flavobacteriia; order Flavobacteriales; family Weeksellaceae; genus Cloacibacterium; species Cloacibacterium caeni. The sequence continues at coordinate 2,216,925 of NZ_OU015319.1, read as the reverse complement.
TAGAGGAAATGATAGGCGAAGAAAACATTTTGTATTTTCCTGAAACGCATTTAGAACCTTATCAAGTTGAGAAAACCCAAAATGCAAACATCGTTTTAAGAACAGAAGTTCTCAATCGTTTGAATTTTGATAAAAAGAAAAAAATTATCGTTGCCACCGCTTCTTCGCTTTCAGAAAAAGTGTTGAAAAAGGAAGATTTCAAAGCGATTTCTCACACGATAAAAGTTGGCGACCAACTGGATTTTGATTTTACGGAAGAATTACTCAATCAATTTAATTTTAATTATACCGATTTCGTTTCTGAACCTGGAGAATTTTCGGTTCGTGGCGGAATTGTAGATGTTTTTTCTTACGCTTACGAAAAACCTTTCAGAATTACTTTTTTCGGAAATGAAGTAGAAAGTATTAAGGAATTTGACATCGAAACTCAACTTTCCACAGGAAAAGTCAATGAGTTTGAATTGGTTTCTAATATGAATTTTGCGGTTTCAGGAAGCAAGGTTTCTCTACTTGATTTATTGCCAAAAGAGAGTTTCATTGTGACTAAAAATGCTTATCTCACCGTAAAAAATCTGAAAGATTTCTACGAAAAAGCAGAGCAAAAATTTGAAACGTTAAGTAAAGAAATTAAGCATCAAAAACCAGAAATTCTTTTCGTTTCTGATGAAGTTTTCCTGCAAAATTTAGAAAAATTTAAAGTCATCGATTTTACGACTCAACAACTTAACGATTTTACGACTTTACAACTCAATCAAACTTCACAACCCACTTTCCACAAAAATTTTGAGCTTCTCGCCGAAGATTTAAAAGAAAAAAAAGAAGAAGGTTATGAAACTTGGATTTCTTTTTCGGGAGAAAAACAAAAGGAAAGATTAGAGAGTATTTTTGAGGAATTGAACCATGATTTACCGTTTAAATCTTTCAAATCTGAGCTTCATGAAGGTTTTGTAGATTACGAACTAAAAGTTTCGGTGTATACAGATCATCAGATTTTTGACCGTTACCAAAGATATAAAGCCAAAAATTCTTTTGCCAAATCTGAGCAGTTAACCCTAAAAGATTTAATGTCTCTAAAAGTTGGGGATTACATTACGCATATTGACCACGGAATTGGTAAATTTATGGGATTGGTGAAAGTTACCAATGACGGAAAAACACAAGAATGTTTCAAATTGACGTATAAAAACAACGATTTGCTCTACGTTTCTATCCATTCACTTCATAAAATTTCAAAATATAACGGACCAGATGGAAGAGAAATCGTTCTCAATAAACTCGGTTCTCCAACTTGGAAAACTTTAAAGCAAAAAACCAAAGCAAAAGTTAAACAAATTGCATTTGACCTCATTAAATTATATGCTCAGAGAAAAACAGCAAAAGGTTTTTCGTTTTCGCCGGATTCTTATTTGCAGAACGAATTAGAGGCGAGTTTCATTTACGAAGATACTCCAGATCAGGAAAAAGCAACGCAAGATGTAAAAAATGACATGGAAAATGATGGCGTAATGGATCGCTTGATTTGTGGAGATGTAGGTTTCGGAAAAACGGAAGTGGCAATTCGTGCGGCTTTCAAAGCGGCAACTGATGGAAAGCAAGTTGCAGTCTTGGTTCCTACCACGATTTTGGCGTTTCAACATTACCGAAGTTTCAAAGAAAGGTTGAAAGATTTTCCTGTCAGTATTTCTTATTTGAACCGTTTCCGTTCTGCCAAACAAAAAAATGAAACCAAAGAAGGACTCAAAAATGGTAAAATTGATATTGTTATCGGAACGCATCAATTGGTGGGAAAAGATATAGAATTCAAAGATTTAGGATTATTGATTATTGACGAGGAACATAAATTCGGCGTAAATGTAAAAGATAAACTCAAAACGCTAAAAGCAAATATTGATACCTTGACTTTAACGGCAACTCCAATTCCGAGAACGCTTCAGTTTTCTTTGATGGCGGCAAGAGATTTATCGGTCATTAAAACGCCACCGCCAAATCGTCAACCAGTTGATACACAGATTATTGGATTTAATGAAGAAATTCTAAGAGATGCGATTTCTTACGAAATTCAAAGAGATGGACAGGTTTATTTCATCAATAATAGAATAGAAAATCTGAAAGATATTGCAGGTTTAATTCAGCGTTTGGTACCTGATGCGAGAGTCATTACAGGTCACGGACAAATGGAAGGAAAAGAATTGGAAGCCAGAATTCTGGATTTTATGGAAGGAAAATATGATGTTTTGGTTTCTACCACGATTGTAGAATCTGGAGTAGACGTTCCGAATGCGAACACGATTTTCATTAATGATGCGCAAAAATTCGGGATGGCAGATTTGCACCAAATGCGCGGTAGAGTTGGACGAAGCAATCGAAAAGCGTTTTGTTATCTGATTACGCCACCGTTTGATATGATGACTTCGGATGCTAGAAAACGTCTCGAAGCGATAGAGCAGTTTTCAGATTTGGGAAGTGGTTTCCAAATTGCGATGAAAGATTTAGAAATCAGAGGAGCTGGAGATTTATTAGGAGCAGAACAAAGTGGTTTTATCAATGAAATGGGCTTTGAAACCTATCAAAAATTGATGCAAGAAGCATTGGAAGAATTGCAAAACGAAGATGATTTCCAAGATTTATTTGAGAATGAAGAAGACCGTAAAAAATTATTCAAATCTCAGAAAGAAGTCAATATTGACACTGATTTTGAGTTGATGTTGCCAGATTCTTACGTGAATTCTACGGAAGAAAGACTGTCTTTATATCAAAAATTGGCAGAAATCCTTACTAAAGAAGAATTGCAGAAATTTGAAAATGAATTGGTTGATAGGTTTGGAAACTTGCCAAAAGAAGCCGTTAATTTATTGAAATCTGTAGAACTGAAATGGCTCGCAGCGGAAATAGGTTTTGATAAAATCGTCATGAAAAACGGAATTTTCCTCGGGTATTTTCCAGATAATCCGCAAGATAAATTCTACCAAAGTGAAAAATTCAGAAATATTATCGCTTATTTAAGTCAAAATCCTAAAGAAGCTCAACTGAAAGAAAAATCTGGTAAAGAAGGCAATCAATTGATGATGAGAAAAGACTGCGTGAAAAATGTAGATGAGGTGAATGTTTTGTTAAACAATATTTTGGGATAGTTTTTGTATTTTTAATAAAAATTCCAATAATGAAAAAATTTGTACAACTGTTCGCCGTTGTTTTTTCTGTTAACGTTTTTGCTTGTGTATGTGGAAATTGGGGAAAACAATTTGACTCTTATTCTTCGACTGAATTAGTTGCAGATGTTACGATTACTAGAGTTTATCCTGTTTTAAAAGGAAAATACTCAGATAAATATTTTAAGATAGATTTAAAATACAACGAATTATATAAAGGAACTCCCATAAAAACAATGTATGTTTATGGAGCGCTTCATATTAATAATAAGATTTATGGCTCTTGGACAAGTTGTAGTATGGGTGCAAAAGTAGGAGAAAGGCTAATTATTTTTGAGAGTAAGGACAAAGAAGGAAACTATGTTTTACATTATTGTGATCATAAAATATACAGTAATCATAAAAATTTTGCAGAGAGTAAATCACTTTTAAAATTAATAAAAGAAAAACAAATTGAAACCAATATTAAATACCATTATGTTAATTTTGGATTTGATAAAAATACCGGCAAAGATAATTTTGAAATTATAAAAGGATTGAATGCTAAAAATAAATTTGCAGCATTTGAAATTACATTAGATACAGATGGAACCTTCAAAAACGTTGAGCCAATTCAAAATTTTGGGAGTGATAAAGATGATTTGATTCTAGAAATTATTAAAAAATCTAAGATTTATGTAACGCCCAATTCGCAAATTGTTGATGGCGAAAAATTTACGTTGTTTATGTTTTATTATCCTAAAGAAAAACATAATTTAAGTTTTATATCACAAAATTTTTTGTAATAGGTTTATCTTTGCAAAATCAAATTTTAAATAGAAAAAGTGAAATACTTAATTGTAGGTTTAGGAAACAAAGGTGAAGAATACGCAGAAACGCGTCATAATATTGGTTTTAAAGTTGCTGAGAAAATTGCAGAAACTTTGGAAGCACCTTTTAAATCTGCCAATTTCGGCTGGGTTTCAGAAGGGAAATACAAAGGAAGAAAAGTTTTTGTGCTAAAACCAGATACATATATGAATCTTTCGGGAAATGCAGTAAGATTTTGGATGCAAAAAGAAAATATTCCGTTAGAAAATGTATTGGTAATTACCGATGATTTGGCACTTCCTTTTGGCACTTTAAGAATGAGAAAAAAAGGTTCTGATGCTGGACATAACGGTTTGAAAAATATTCAAGAAGTTTTACAAACACAAAATTTCGCAAGATTGCGTTTCGGGATTTCTGCAGATTTTTCCGAAGGGAAACAAGTAGATTACGTTCTCGGAAAATGGAACGAAGAAGAGCAAAAAACGTTGCAAGATAGGATAGAGTTATTTACAATAGCCAGTTTGTCTTTTGTTTTCGCAGGAGTTAATAATACGATGAATACTTTTAATGGGAAGTAGATTTTTGTAAAATCGTTGATTTGTAAAGTCGTAAAGTTGTTTTTTAATTTAACAGTTTTACGATTTTGCAACTTCACAACTTCACAACTTCACAACTTTACATTTTCATAATTTCTTCCTAAAAATACAATACTCTTTATATAGGTTAAAACCTTCCAATTTCTCAATTTCGCCACGCATTTTCAGGTTGTCTTTCATAATGAGATGAGAATCTACCGTTTTGAATCCTAATTTCAATGCAGAACCGAAAAGCAAGGTTGCTAAAACCGCATCCAGACCTTTGTTTTGATAATTGGGATGAATCGCGCCCAACAAAAGTTGAAGCCTTTTTGAAGTTTTCATTGCCCATAAAATTCTTGCCCAACCAAAAGGTAAAATTCTACCACGTGAATTTTTTATCGCTTCGCTTAAATCTGCCATTGCAATCACAAAAGCCAATAATTCGCCTTTTTCATCGGTAATCATTTTGATGAGTTTCGGGTTGAGAAGCGGTAAGAAACGTTCGGCAAATTCCGTCATTTCGTCTTCGGTGAGTTTGGTGAAACCGTAAATTTCGGTGTAGGTTTTGTTGATGAGGTCAAAAACAGGTTTTATATAAGGTTTTACCGCTTTTGTTGAGGTAAATTCTACCGTTTTTATCTTTAAATTTTTAGAAACTCTTTCGTTGAAATTTTTATATCTGTTCAAAATTTGAGTAGTAATCGGAACGTCATATTGGACTAAATCTACAAAATTTTCGTAATGATTTTCCTTGATGAAATCTACCATAAACGGAAAACTGTGATTGGTAACCAGCATTGCTTTTTCTTCGAAACCTTTGGTAAGAAAACCTTGAGGTTCTTTGTCTGAAAAAGCCATTGGTCCGATGATTTCTGTGCAGTTTTTAGATTTTGCCCAAGTTTCCACCGCAGTAATTAAAGCATTGAAAACTTTTTTATTTTCAAAACATTCAAAAAAAGAAAATCTGGCATCATTTTTCCCGTGAAATTTATTGTAATCGGTAGGAATTACGCCCATAATTCTGCCAACAGCTTTTCCGTTTTCGTATGCAAGGAAAAGTGTCGCTTCATTATGCTTAAAGAGTGAATTTTTGTCTTTGTCAAAGAATTTTTCATCATCCATATACAAAGGATGAAGCCAATTTTTATGGTTTTTATGAATTTTTTCGGGAAGATAAATAAACGTTTTTAAGTCTTCTCTGGTCTTAACTTCTTTAATTGAAACGGACATCCAATTTATGGTTTAAAAATTTGTAAAACTTAAAGGTAAGAAAAAATACAATCGGCGCAGAAATAAATCCAGCAACTACATCTACAAAATAATGTGCCTTAATGTAAACCGTAGAAAACATCAATAAAACAACAAATGGAATGAAATATTTTACTGATTTTCTAAAATTTTGATAAAGCCAAAAAATAACAATCCAAGAAATTCCTACGTGTGAACTTGGGAAAGCAGCAGTGGGAACTTCGCCGTTTTTTTGAATGAGTTTGACCATATTCCCGAAAATTCCTTTGGCTTCAATCGTGTTTTCTGGAAACGGAAAATAAAACTGAGGACCTTCTGCTGGAATTAATATAAAAGTGAAATAATACAGTAAAAATGAAGCGATTAAAATGAAGCTAAATTCTTCTATTTTCTGTGGAATTTTGAGATAAATTATCAAAAAAGTAGCCAATGGTAATAGGTAATATGAAAAATATCCGAAGTAAAATAATTCGCTGAAATACCAAGAATCAAAAGTTTCAGAAAATCTTACTGAGGGCTGAAAACCGAATATTTTTTGGTCTAAATGAGATAGAAAACCATCAATTTTTGGGAAAATTAAAGTATTTAAAATCGCAGTTTCTTTGTATAGAAAAGTCATCAAAGCGTAAATCGTAATTCCTTCGGTTAAGTAAAAAATTTTGGAAGAAATTTTATTTTTCAAAAAGAGAAATGCTAAAAAAATAATTAAAAATAAAACCCGAACTCCAAAAAAATTGAGGTCTAGAAAAAGGCTTGGTTGTGTAAAAAGTACTACCAATTCTATTCCGCAGAAATAGAAAAGAATGGGCAACCAAATTATAGATATGTTTTTCAAGAGGGTGAAAATTTCATCAAAAGTACAAAAAAAGCCCCTAATTAAGGGGCTATAGCGAGAAAGTGTTAATTAAAAATCAAAGTTATATGAAGAAATTCTCGCTTGTGTTATATGTTAGTCGCAAAAACTAGAGCCATGTTACAACTCCAGTTTCCACATCGTAATTTGCACCTACAATTTTTATCTTTCCTTCTTTCTCTAAATTTCTTAAAGTAGAACTTTGGTGACGAATATCTTCGATGGTTTTTTTGATATTGCAAAGCGTTAATCTATCTAATAAATCATCATTTTTAGAAGAACGTTCTTCTCCTTCTTTGATGATTTCGTGGATGCAAGATTCGAAATGATAGATAAGGTGATTAAGATTATCCATTCCAAGTCCTTCAATTTGAGGAGCATCTAATCCACCTTTTAAAGCGCCACATTTGGTATGTCCTAAAACCACTACCAATTTAGAACCTGCTACATTACAAGCAAATTCCATAGAGCCTAAAATATCTTGATTAGCAAAATTTCCTGCAATTCTGATGCTGAAAATATCTCCCAAACCTTGGTCGAAAATAAGTTCCGCAGAAGTTCTACTGTCGATACAACTGAGTACCGTTGCAAAAGGCCATTGTCCTTCTCTGGTATCGTTTACTTGCTCTAATAGGTTTCTGTTTACTTTAAGATTGTTTACAAATCTTTGGTTTCCTTCTTGTAAAAAAAGAAGTGCTTTTTCTGGGGTAATCGTAGATTGAGTTTCTGAAGTATGTGCTTTCATAATTTTTTCTTTTAATTTTTTTAAAAACCTTTTCGGAACACTGAAATTTGGCTCCGAAAAGGACACAATGTTAATTTAATAGGTATGAAGTTATGATATTTTTTTAAATTACTCTTCTGTGTGAGATGGTAATATGTGAATGTTGGTCGTTTTCATATTCTTTGTAAGAAGTTTTAAATCCTTCTAAAACCACTTCTATATCTTCTTCTCTGGCTCTTACGTTAGCAAAATCCGAGATTAAGTCTATAATATCATCAGAGACATAAGAAGTTTTCTTAGCATTAATAATCACTCTAGAGTTGGGTTTAATATTTTTAAGCGTTTTTTTGATGGCTGCTTTGTTTAAGAATGAAACTTCTTCTGCCAAATCTATGGTGATTTCATCAGCGCTTTCTAGATCTTCTCTGCTCAAATAATATGCGCGTTTCATGTTTCCAAGTAGCAAGAAAAGAATACTGATGGCTAAACCAATTCCTACTCCTTTTAATAAATCTAATGCTACCACTGCAATAATTGTTGCAATAAAAGGGATGAACTGATATTTTCCTTTGCTCCAGAAATGGCTAAGTTTTGCAGGACTTGCTAATTTATAACCTACCATTAATAAAACTGCTGCTAAAGTCGCCAAAGGAATTTTGTTCAATAAAAATGGAATAGATAAAACAGATACTAACAATAAAAAACCATGAACAATAGCCGAAATTTTACTTGTTGCACCAGCATTAGCATTTGCAGAAGTTCTTACTACCACCGAAGTCATAGGTAAACCTCCAATAAATGAAGAAACTAAGTTGCCAATACCTTGTGCTTTTAATTCTAAGTTAGTATCTGTTATTCTTTTATGTACATCCATTCTATCTGCAGCTTCTATACATAATAATGTTTCTATGGAAGCTACTACTGCTATTGTTGCACCAATAATCCAAACTTGCGGATTCAGGAATCCTGAGAAATCTGGAAAAGTGACTAAGTTTTTAAAATCTTCTACCGATTGTGGAACCGGAAGTGTTACCAAATGTTCATTAGAAATTTCTAGGGCGCTTCCTCTGAAAACTTCATTGAATAAAATCCCAACAATTACCGCTACTAAAGCTCCCGGTAAAAGTTTTATTTTTTTGAGGAAATTTACTTTTTCCCAAGTAATAAGAATAGCTAAGGAAATAATCGTCACTAAAACCGCTCCTGGCGTAACAGCATTTGCTAATCCAGATAAATATTCAGATAGATTAAAGCCATCAAAAATCTGAAGGTTTCCTTCAAAATCTTTGTCGTAACCTAAAGCGTGAGGAATTTGTTTTAAAATAATAATGACTCCAATTCCGGCTAACATTCCTTCGATAACGTTATTGGGGAAATAGTTAGAAATACTTCCTGCTCTTAGAAAACCAAGTGCCAATTGTATAAAACCTGCAATTAAACCTGCAGTTAAAAATAGTTCGAAGCTTCCTAAGTCGGTTATGGCTCCTAAAACGATGGCTGCTAAACCTGCAGCTGGTCCAGAAACGGAAATTGGAGAGTTGCTGATAAATCCTATCACTAGTCCGCCTACAATTCCTGCTAAAATCCCAGAAAGTGGTGGAGCACCAGATGCTAATGCAATACCTAAACAGAGTGGTAATGCTACGAGAAATACTACAATTCCCGAAGGAATATTTTCTTTTATTCCGCCGAATAAAGTGTTTGTTTTTTTCATTGTATGAATATCGATATGAGTTTACAATCAATTACTTAGATGTGAGTAATCAATTCTAATGTTTGAAAATTTAATTTGTTAAAAAGCGTCAAGGAACAGCCCATTTTTTTGAAAAAAGGGCATAATTTTCCTATGAAATTTTAGAAATTAAACTTCTGGTGGCGGAGAAAATATCGATTTGAAAGGACTTAGATGAATAGAATCGTCCTTAAGGATGTGTGCGTTAGATGTATTATCTGAAAAGAAAACTCCCATAAAATCTTTGAAATTATAAGGTTTTGGGGGAAACTTTTCGTTATAATTGGCGAGATTATTCTTAACCTCTTCTTCTGAAATATTATTATTGAGCGTAGGAATTTCCCAATCAAATATCACAGCGATACTTGGTAAAGCTGTAAAATTGATGAAAACTGCCAGAACAAAAATGCTCAAATACTTCATATAGTAAACTTTCTTAGAAGTTTTTATTATTTTTTCTGCTCATCACCCAATCAGAATTGGTTAGGTCATAAACTTTTTGAATATTTTTCAATATTTCTTCGAAATCTATATTTAAGTCAATTAACTTCCCTGTTTTTAGGTCGAAAACCCAACCGTGAACTATAGGATAATGGTCTAAAATATATCTTTCTTGAACCGAAGCCATTTTAATAACGTTGATGCATTGTTCTTGAACATTCAGTTCAATCAATCTATCATAGCGCAATTGCTCTTCTTTTATTGAATCTAGTTCTTCTTGGTGCAATCTGTAAACATCTCTGATGGTTCTGAGCCAAGGATTCATTAATCCAAAATCTTGAGGCGTCATTGCTGCTTTTACACCACCGCAACCATAATGGCCACACACAATAATGTGTTTTACCTTTAAATGTTGTACTGCATATTGAATTACAGCAGTAGAACTCATGTCTAGGGTGTTCACTAAATTGGCAATATTTCTATGCACAAAAACTTCGCCGGGTTTCATGCCCATTAATTCTTCTGCGGTTGCACGACTGTCGCTGCAACCTATGTAAAGATATTCTGGACTTTGACCTTCTGCTAATTTTTTAAAAAAATCAGCATCTTGACCTAGTTTTTCTTCAACCCATTTTCTATTATTTTCGAAAATAGTTTCGTAGCTTTTACCCATAATTTTTCATTTACAAATGTAGAATAAAAAATTTCTAAATACATCTAAATTCCGATAGATAGCATCAATTTTTATTCCAAAATAAGGACTTTAAGACTTTTTAACACTTTTAATGTTAAAAAATTTTGAGTAATCTCCAAGTTTACTATTGGAGATTTATCGGGGCAAAGTTAATGATTTTTTGAGTTCTTGTGGAAATTCTTAATGTTTTGAAAACCAACAATCTTTGTAAAATTGAAAATTATTATGTATATTTGCCACGGATTAACGGAAAAGAAATGAGAAGGCTTCGAAAGAAAGCCTTTTTTCGTAGCGTAACCTCAAATGTGATTATGGATTTTAGAGCAAAAGTAGAACAACTCGTTCATGAGTTTTTAGAAACTAGAAAAGACCTGTATCTCGTTGATTTAAAGATTTCTGCAGGAGATGATATTACGGTAATTTTAGATGGCGATGAAGGGTTGAGTCTTCAGGATTGTCTTGATGCAAGTAGAGCAGTAGAATTTAATCTTGACAGAGAAGAGCATGATTTTTCTTTGCAAGTCATGAGTCCTGGATTAAGTGAGCCGTTGAAACTTTCTCGTCAGTTTAAGAAAAACATGGGCAGAGAAATAGAAGTTCTTCTGAATTCTGATGAGAAAATACAAGGTGAAGTAGTAGCGGTAGATGAAGATAAAGTAACCATTGTGTTAAGATACAGAAGACCTAAATTAATAGGGAAGGGGAAAGAAGATGTAGTAGAGAACAAAGAAATTCCTTATACTGAAATAAAAAAGGCTCTTGTAGTCATTAAATTTTAGTCTTTTTAGGGCTAAAATGGTTTAAATAACATTAAAATTAATATAAAAAAATTAAAATGGACAATTTAGCGTTGATTGAATCCTTTGGTGATTTTAAAGACGAAAAAGGGATTAGTAAGATTGATTTAATGGCCATCATTGAAGATTCATTGAAAACTCTTTTGAGAAAAAGATATGATTCTGATGACCATTTTGACGTAATTGTAAACCCTGATAAAGGAGATTTTCAGATATTTCTAAATAAAACAATTGTGGAAGATGAAATGTCAGAAGATGATGATTTAGAAATAGAAATTTCAGAAGCGAAAAAAATAGACCCTACTTTCGAAGTAGGTGAAGAATATACTCAAGAAATTCCTGTAGCACAACTAGGAAGAAGAAATATTTTAACCCTTAAACAAATTCTAGCAACTAAATTGCAAGAGCATAACAATGCAATGCTTTATGAGCAGTTTAAAGATAGAATTGGAGAATTGGCCATCGGTGAAGTGCATCATATTCGTCACAAACATGTAATTTTGCTAGATGACGAAGGAAATGAATACATTTTACCAAAAGAAAACCAAATTCCTTCTGACTTTTTCAGAAAAGGAGATAATGTAAGAGCGATAATCGAAACGGTAGATTTCAAAGGTTCTAAGCCTCAAATTATCGTTTCTAGAACTGCTCCTAAATTCTTAGAAAAGTTATTAGAACTTGAGATTCCAGAAATTCAAGATGGTACTATTATTTTGAAAAAAGTAGTGAGAATTCCTGGTGAAAAAGCGAAAATCGCGGTAGATGCTTATGATGATAGAATAGACCCAGTTGGAGCTTGTGTTGGGGTAAAAGGTTCTAGAATTCATGGTGTAGTAAGAGAATTGAAAAATGAAAATATAGACGTTATTCAATGGTCTAGAAATTCAGAAATTCTTGTGAAGAGAGCACTTGGTAATGTAACGATTAATAAAGTAGAAATCAATGAAGATGAAAACTACGCATTAGTTTATACGCCAGTAGAAGAAATTTCTAAAGTAATCGGAAAACAAGGTCAAAACATTAGATTGGCATCTTGGTTATCTGGTTTTGAAATAGATGTTTACAGAGAAAAACAAGCAGATGATGATGTAGAATTAACAGAATTCGATGATGAAATCGAAGCTTGGATTATTGCTGAGTTTAAGAAAGTAGGTTTAGAAACTGCGAAAAGTGTATTAGATAAAGATACAGAAGCGCTAGTAAACATGACAGACTTAGAGGAAGAAACGATAGAAGAAGTAAAAAGAATTCTAAAAGCAGAATTCGAAGATTAATATCTTTAATTTTATAACAAAAATAATTTGGCTTAATAGCCTAAAAGCAATTTACAATCAATGCCAAAAATTAGATTAAATAAAGCGGTAAAGGAATTTAATATCTCGATGTCTAGATTAGTAGAGTTTCTACAATCAAGAGGCTTCGAAGTAGAAAGCAATCCAAACGCTCAATTAGAAGAAGCGGCATATGCAGCATTAGAAGCGGAGTTTGCTAGAGATAGCGAACAGCGTAAAGCTTCTCATGAGGTAGTGATTTCTAAGGTTCCAGAAGAAAAATTAGAAATTGAACCTAAAAAACCAGAAGTAATCAAAGCGAAAGCTCCATCTATCGGTGAGGCTAGAGTTTTGGGTAAAATAGAATTAGAAAAACCTAAGGCAGAAGTTCCTGCGGCAGAGCCTGTAGTTGATCCAGAGGAACCTAAAAAGGAAGAAATCCAAAAAGTAGAGCCTAAAAAAGAGGAACCTGTAGAACTTAAAGTTTTGGATAAAATTGATTTAAGTAAAATAGAATCTAATAAACCAAAACCTTCTCCTAAAAAAGAAGAAAAACCTAAACAAGAGGCTCCAAAATTTGAGAAAAAGGAACTTCCGAAGCCAGAAGTGAAAAAAGAGCAACCTAAAGCTCCGGTAAAAGAAGAGACTACTTCTGTGAAATTTGATGAACCTGAAAAAATTAAAACGGTTTATCAAAAACTTGATGGTCCCAAAATTGTCTCTACAGAAAAAATAGACCTTTCTCAGTTCCAAACGAGACCTTCTAAACCAGACCCAAATAAGAAGAAGCAGAGAAAAAGAATTAATAATGGTCCGGCTCCTACACAAGGTCAAAATCAACAAGGTCAAGGTGGTAACAATAACCAACAGGGAGGCGATAAGAAACCTTTTAACAGAGATAATAACAATCGTCCGAACCAAGGCGGTGGAAACAACAACCAAGGCGGAGCGAACAGAAACAGACCTCATAGCCCTAATTATAAAGGAGGAGGTGCTCATAAAGGCAGAGAAAAAGTAATGCCTGTAGAACTTTCTGATGAGCAAATTAAAAATCAAATTAAAGAAACTTTAGAAAAACTCACCAATAAAGGAGGTAAATCTAAAGGTTCTAAATATAGAAAAGAAAAGAGAACCTACCGTAGAGAGCAGGATGAATTGCAGCAAGAGCTAGAAGCAGCGGACAGAACACTTCGTGTTACTGAATTTATCACTGTTTCAGAGTTGGCATCTTTAATGGATGTAAGTGCTACAGAAGTAATTTCTGCATGTTTCTCTTTAGGTGTAATGGTTACCATGAACCAAAGATTAGAAGCAGATACACTTACTTTAGTGGCTGATGAATTTGGTTACAAAATAGAATTTGCAGATGCAGATTTAGAAGCAGAATCTGAAGAAGAAGTTCAAGATACTGAAGAAGATTTATTACCAAGAGCTCCTATTGTGACCGTAATGGGACACGTAGACCACGGTAAAACTTCATTATTAGACTACATCAGAAAAACCAATGTAATTGCTGGGGAATCTGGAGGTATTACACAGCATATTGGTGCATACAATGTGAAATTAGAAGGAGGACAAAGAATTACATTCTTAGATACACCAGGTCACGAAGCCTTTACAGCGATGAGAGCGAGAGGTGCACAAGTTACCGACATCGTAATTATTGTAGTAGCTGCGGATGATGATGTAATGCCACAAACCAAAGAAGCGATTGCTCACGCACAAGCTGCTGGTGTTCCTATGATTATCGCAATCAATAAAGTAGATAAACCAAACGCTAATCCAGACAATATTCGTCAACAACTTTCTGGAATGAATATTCTAGTTGAAGAATGGGGAGGAAATGTACAAGCACAAGAAATCTCTGCAAAATTTGGTAATAATGTAGATTTATTATTAGAAAAAGTATTGCTTCAAGCAGAAATGTTAGAATTAAAAGCTAATCCTAATAAAAATGCAAGTGGTGCAATCATTGAAGCATCTTTAGATAAAGGAAGAGGTTATGTTTCTACCGTATTAGTACAAGCTGGTACGCTTAGAGTAGGAGATTATGTAGTAGCGGGTAAAAATCATGGTAAGATTAAAGCTATGCTAGATGAAAGAGGAAGACAGCTTACTGAAGCAGGTCCTTCTATTCCTGTAACGATTCTAGGCTTAGATGGAGCTCCAACTGCTGGGGATAAATTTAAAGTTTACGAAGACGAAAGAGAAGCGAAATCTATTGCTAATAAACGTGAACAATTACAGAGAGAACAAACCATCAGAACTAAAAAACATCTTACTTTAGATGAATTAGGAAGAAGAATTGCTCTAGGTGATTTCAAAGAATTGAATATTATCCTAAAAGGAGACGTGGATGGGTCTGTAGAAGCACTTTCTGATCAGTTACAAAGACTTTCTACTGCTGAAATCAGCGTGAATATTATTCACAAAGGTGTAGGTCAAATCACTGAGTCAGACGTATTATTAGCTGCAGCATCAGATGCTATTATGATAGGATTTAATGTAAGGGCTGGTGCTAATGCAAAAGAATTGGCAGATAGAGAAGAAATAGAAATCAGAACTTATTCTATTATCTATGCAGCAATAGATGATGTAAAAGAAGCGATGGAAGGTATGCTTTCTCCGGAAATCAGAGAGCAAGTAATAGGAAATGTAGAAATTAGAGAAACGTTCAAGATTTCTAAAGTGGGTACTATTGCAGGTTGTATGGTTCTAAACGGAAAAGTAACCCGTAATTCTAAAATTAGACTTCTACGCGATGGAATTGTAAAATTCGATGGTGAATTAGAATCTCTAAAACGTTTCAAAGATGATGTAAAAGAAGTAACCAAGGGCTATGAATGTGGTCTTAACATTAAAGGCTATAATGACATAGAAGTAGGTGATATCTTAGAAGTCTATGAAGAAATAGAAGTAAAGAAAAAACTTAAATAGTTTATTTACAATAGCAAATCCCGAGTAAAATCGGGATTTTTTATTATCATCTCTATTATTTATATTAATTCTAAATAAAATTTATTTTTTTATTTTTTTTTGAAAAAATTAACATTTAAAAAATTATAAATTTAAAAATCATTAATTATATAAAATTTTTATGAACACTTTTTAATAAAAGGTAAATATGTTGTTTAAAATGATAAAATATAATATTATTTATTTAACTTAAAATTTGGCTATGTTAAAATTTATTAACATTTTTGTTTATTAAAATATTAAATATTGTTAATATGAATGTAAAATTAAAAGTTTTAACAGTTGGTGCTCTATTTTTTATAGGAGGACAAACTGTTATGGCGCAAAAGAAAAAAGATTCTTTAGGAGAAAAAAAGATTGACGAAGTTGTAATATTAGGTTATAACAAAAGTTCAACTAAACCTAAGGATGTATCTGCGAATACTACGATCACTGCGGATGTATTAGATAGTCGTCCAAATGTTTCGTTTCTCAATTCCATTCAAGGTTCTGCTCCTGGTGTAACAATTGCATCTAACTCTGGCTCTCCAGGTAGTGCAAGGATTGATGTTATTATTAGAGGTATTTCTTCTATTAATGCAAGTACAGAGCCGTTAGTAGTAATTGATGGGGTTCCTACTAACGCAAATCAATTTCGAAACTTAAATCCTGAAGACATAGAATCTGTTTCTATTTTGAGGGATGCTGCTGCAACATCTATCTATGGTAACAGAGGCGCAAATGGAGTTTTGGTTGTAAAAACAAAACAAGCCAAATTCGGTTCAGGGTTTAGATTTACTTATTCGGGAACTACAGGGGTAAGCTTCATGCCAGATAATAGATACAACATTGCGGATGCTAGAGAGTTGCTGACAATTCAAAAGAGAAGAAATGTTTTGTTAGGTAGGACTTTAACAGATGCTCAAATTGCAGACTATCCAATAGATACTAATTGGAAAGATGTTTTTTTTAATGCGGACCTTACTCAGCAGCATAATCTTACAATTTCCAGTGGTGGAGAAAATTTGAGCAATTATACTTCATTAGGTTATTTCCAGCAAGGAGGCTTAGTTCCAAATACAAATTTTCAAAGATTTACTTTGAGAAATAATATTAATGCAAAGTCTTCTAATAATAAGTTAACTTTTAATGCACAAGTAGGATTAGCTTTTTCTAAAAGAAATCAATTAAATCAAGAAACTAATTCTGGAATTAATGGTAACACAGTTCAGAATCCATTATTAGGTTCTTTGATGGCACTTCCTTATTTAGAGGCAAATAGATTCAAGAACCCAGGAGATTTATTTAATACTATTGGAACAAATTCTGGAGGCGTAGGTAACTTTGTTTATATTTTAGAAGATGTTTTAAAAACAGGGCATATTCCAAACAGAATTTTTGATACAAATATATTTACAAGTACAACTACTACTTACAAAATTACAGACGATCTTTCTTTAACAAATAGATCGGGTATGGATTTTAAGAATACAGATCAATGGAACGCTAGAGCACCTTGGTCTTATTTAGCGCAAGTAGTAGCTGCTAGTAATTCTACTCAATATGGTGGTTTTGAAACTATAAGTAATAGTAAAGAGTTTAACTTTAATTCTGTAACAAGTGCTAACTATTCTAAAACATTTGGAGATCACCAAATAGATTTAGGGGCTTATTTAGAATATACAAAGGTTCATTATCTATTCTCTTCTAGAACCCAAAATGGGTTAAATCCACTTAACTGGGCTTTAGGTGCGGGTACGGGATATGTCCCTTATAATGCAGCTGATCCAAATAAATATGTTCCTTCTGTATCAGCTCAAAAAGTTAATGCAGGAGCTTTAGCTTTCTTCGGAACTTTAGATTATGATTATAAATCTAAATATGGTTTTGGTGCGGTTTTGAGAAGAGATGCAAGTTATAGATTTGCAGAGAATAATAAATGGGCAACATTCTGGTCAGTAGCTGGTAGATGGAATATAGATAAAGAAAATTTCATGGAAGGTTCTGTTTTTAATTTATTAAAACTAAGAGCCTCTTATGGTACTCAAGGAAATGCTAACGTAGTTGCACCTGCAGCTGGTTCAAATGCTATGCTATTAGGAACCCAAATTGTTAGAGATCTTAATACTGTTAATAATGGGTATGATAATAATGTAGGATATGCTGTTTCAAGTATTGGAAACCTTTCACTTCAGTGGGAAGAGGTAACACAGGCAAATATTGGTCTTGATTTTAAAGTTTTTTCTAATAAATTAGAAGGTAACGTAGATGTGTATAGAAAGCAAACAGATAAGCTTTATAACGACATTAAATCTTCTGCAATTACAAGTTTCTATGATTATAGAGGTAATTTAGGAGGATTGAAAAATGAAGGTGTAGAAGTTGCTCTAAGATATAACATAGCAAATACAAAAGATTTAAGATTTAGTTTATTTGTAAATGGGGCTTATAATAAAAATACCCTTACTGACTTAGCTGTTCCAGTATTAACTGGGTCATTGATTAATGAAGTTGGAGGTACTCTTAACCAATGGAATTTAGTGAGATATGTAGGTGTAAATCCGGCAAATGGTAATGAACAATTCTTAGATGCAAATGGAAACCTTACTGAAAATCCAGTTGATGCGGATAGAGTTAAAACGGGTAAAAACTATTTCCCTAAATATACAGGAGGATTTGGATTAAATTCTGAATATAAAGGATTTTTCTTAGATGCGATTTTCGCATTCCAAGCTGATTTATGGAGAATTGACAATCAGATGATTTGGGCATATAACCCAGCATATATGGCAAGTGGCTTTAATGTTTCTGCAGATTTACTAAACGCATGGACTCCTACTAATACTATTACGGATATTCCTGCATTAACAGCTCCTTTAAGATCTTCTACTTCAGATAGATTTTTATATGATGCTTCTTTCCTAAGATTTAAGACTCTATCATTTGGATATTCTGTTCCTAAAGAGTTATTAAAAGGAAATTTTGTTAAATCACTTAAAGTGTATGTTCAAGGAGAAAATCTTGCAGTTTGGACTAAATGGAAAGGATTCGATCCCGAAGGTTTAGGTACTTTCCCTTTGAGTGTTTATCCTAACCCTAGGACAGTATCTATAGGAACAAATATTGAATTCTAATTAACTTTTAAATTATGAAAAATATAATCAAAATATCATTAATTTCTTTGATAACATTATCTTTTTTTAACTCATGTAGAGACGCAATTGATATAGTACAAGATGGAGAAATTAATAATCAACAGACTTTCAAAAGTGTTACTGATTTGCAAAAATATTTGTTCGGTGATGTTTATACAACTATGAGTAATACAGGACCAGTTACAGTTTCTGCTTTCCTTACAGACGAAACTGGTTTGGGATCGGCGAATTCTACTTTAACACCAGGGATGCATCAGTTTTTCTTAGATCCTTCGGATGCTACGTCTAGTAGCTTATGGCTGTCTAATTATGCAACTATTAATAGAGTAAACAGATTATTAGCTGCCGCTGAACTTATTACGCCAGCAACAAGTGCAGAACAAATTACATATAATTCTGTAATTGCCCAAGCTAGAGTTATTAGAGCTTTTGCCTATTTTACTTTAGAAACTTATTTCTCTACTGATTTGAAAAATGATGACGCATTAGGCGTTATATTAACTACAAAGGTACCAGTCAATGATGAAAAATTACCTAGAGTAAAAAACTCTGAAATTTTTGCTTTAATTGATAGTGATTTAAGTTTTGCTGATACTAACTTAGTAGATAATACTAATTATTTTTATATTTCAAAAAATTTCATTAATGCATTTAAAGCAAGATATTACCTTTACAGAGGAAAACATGCACTTGCAAAGCAATTCGCTACTAAAGTAATTAATGAGTCTGGATTAAGCTTAGTAGGTGTTAATACTTTACCAACCTCTACACCAGGATCTTCTGCATGGCATGTCAGCTTGAATTCTTATGCATCTACAAGCGCTATTGCAAAAATGTATAATGATAAAGAAAGAGGAGAAATTATTTTTGCTTTAAGTAGACCAACTTCAGGTTCATGGACTAACATTGGAACTATTTTTAATACCAATAATTCAACTCTGGGAGGTAGTCCTCTTTATGATATGGGAAGAAACTTATTTAATATTTTAGATTCAACCCCTGGAGATATTAGAAGATATATATATGTAGATCCTACATCTAAAATTGACGCTAATTATGCTACAAATCCTGACTATAAAAATTCAGATGTTTTGGTTATTGATAAATATCCAGGTAAATATCAAGGAACTAACCCATTAAGAAATGATGAAAAAGTTTTCAGACTCTCTGAAATGTACTTAATTCTTGCAGAATGTGCTGTAGTTGAAAATGACTTTGTAACAGCAGCAGGATACATTAAGCAGATTAGAGACAAGAGAAATTATTTAGGTCCTGTGACTTTGCCTACATATACTTCTGCTGCTCAGGCATATTCTGATATATTGCTTGAGAGAAGAGTAGAGTTAGCTTTTGAAGGTCATAGATATATTGATTTAAAGAGATTAGGAGCTTTGGCCAATAAATCTATTGATAGACATCCTACGGATGATGTATCTACTGTACCTACAACTTTACCAGTTACTGATTACAGGTTTACACTACCAATTCCTAGAAATGAGGTACAAGGTAATCCAACTATTACTCAAAATCCTGGTTATAAATAATTAATAAATAAAAAAAACCACTAGAGAATTGGACTGCCCCCAAAAAGTTAGACACTTTTTAGGGGCATTTTTTATGGGGAAAAGTAAATATTCATTAGACTTTAAATTAAAAGCTATAAAGAGATATCACAAAGGGGATATTGGAACAGACGATTTAGGAAAACGCATTGGAGTTTGTGGTTCCTTGGTTCGTAAATGGATAAAATTTTATGAACTTTATGGAGTTTCAGGACTTGTTCGGCTTTCCAATACGCATTACACAAAAGATTTTAAATTAAAGATTTTATCAGTAATTGAGAAAGAGAATTTAAGTTTAAAAGAAGCGTCGAGAAGGTTTAATATTCCTGCGGAGTCCAGTATTCTTAGTTGGCAGCGTAATTACAAAAAAAATGGTATTTTAGGTTTAGAAAACATACCCAGAGGAAGACCTAAAACCATGAGTAATTACACGCGAAAAAAAAAGAAAACAGGCAAACCCTTAACAAGGGAGGAAGAACTGTTGGAGAGGATTTATTATTTAGAAGCCGAGAACGCCATTTTAAAAAAGTTAGACGCCTTAATTCAGGAAAGGAAAAATCCAAAGCCATCGAAGAGTTAAGGCAGGACTTTGATTTAGCAGTACTACTGCATTGTACATCGATGGCAAGAAGCAGTTTTTATTACTATCAAAAACGCTTTCAAATGAAAGATAAATATGCGGAAATAAAAGAAATGATTAAGCAGATTTATCATCGTCACAAAGGAAGGTTGGGCTATAGAAGAATTACTTTGCTTTTGAAAGAAAAAGGAATTTTGATTAATCACAAAACTGTTTTACGACTTATGAAAATATTAGGTTTAAAGAGTATTATCCGAGTGAAGAAATATAAATCTTACAAGGGAGAGCAAGGGAAAATTGCGCCCAATGTTCTACAGAGGAATTTCAAATCGGACACTCCTAATCAGAAATGGGCAACCGATGTTACAGAGTTTAATGTATCGGGTAATAAACTTTATCTATCTCCAATCATCGATTTATTTAATGGTGAAATTGTCAGTTTTGACTTATCTGAAAGACCTGTGTTTAGCCAAATCATCAGAATGCTAAAGAAATCATTCAGAAAAGTAAAATCTACACAAAACATCATTCTACATTCTGATCAAGGTTGGCAATATCAAATGAAACATTACCAAAACTTGTTAAAAGAAAAAGGTATTATTCAAAGTATGTCCCGAAAAGGAAACTGTTTGGACAATGCGGTGATAGAAAACTTTTTTGGAACGATAAAATCAGAAATGTTTT
Organism: Cloacibacterium caeni; assembly: GCF_907163125.1. NCBI lineage: Bacteria > Pseudomonadati > Bacteroidota > Flavobacteriia > Flavobacteriales > Weeksellaceae > Cloacibacterium > Cloacibacterium caeni. The sequence continues at coordinate 2,195,692 of NZ_OU015319.1, read as the reverse complement.
ATGCCAGAAAGTTTGGTTCCATTCAGGAACTTAAGATGGAAATAGTGAAGTACATTCACTATTACAACAATGATAGAATAAGACTCAATCTCAAAGGAAAGAGTCCGGTACAGTACCGAACTCTTTCCTTTGAAAATATTGTTTAATTTTGTCTAAACTTTTGGGTGCAGTCTAAAATCTAGTGGTTTTTTTTTATTTATTAATTAAATTTATTAGTTTTATTAAATCTTGATCTTTTTTAATACTTAGTTTTTCTTTTTTTAATATTTCTTTGATATTATATCCTTTTTTTTCTAAATCTCCTTCTATTTTTTTTAATTTATTGGATGCAATTAAATTATTTTCTATAAAAAAGTAATAAATTGGCTCATCTTCAATATATCTAGAATTTCTATCCAGATCATAAGAATTTTGTGAAGTTCTCCCTTTCTCTAAGTGTATTTTCAGTTTTTTAAGTAATTGTCTTCCATTATTATTAAAAAGTTCTAAATAATACCCTTTATTACCATTAATATCCTTTAAAACGAGGGTAGTATTATAATTAATAAATCTAATTCTAGCGAGGTCTGATGTTTTATTGAGAGCAAGAAGTTGACCGTTTTTTACAAATTCTATTTCATCACTGAATATGTTATATTTTACATTGATTTCATCTTTGTAATCTCCTATTTTAGATAAATTATACTCATTAAATAAATAAGGTGAACCCTCTATTTTAACTTCGTTTTTTTTGTCAACTAGATTATTTTGATTAATAACTCTACTGTAATTAGCGTCATTACTTATAATGCCTAGAGCATCTGTTTGTGAAAAAGCCGTATTTGCTATAAATAGCATAAAAAATGTTATTTTCATATTAATTTTTTTTATTACCATTACAAATGTAAATTCTATTTATTAATAATAAAAAAAAATAAAGATTATTTCAAAAATAAATTATTTTAAAAGAGTTAATTTGTAGAGACTAAAATTTGAAAATAAAATCGGGTAACTTTATTCTTTTAATTTCCTTACTTTTGTACTTCAAAATATTAAAATGAAATACATCTTATTCATCATATTTTTTGCAGTACATTTTTTAGGCGCTCAAATTGTTAATAAAACCGATGGAAATGTTCCTTCTGATACATTAATAATAGATAAAGGTGGTAAAGATTCTTTGAAAATCTTTAAGCCAACCATAAATGACTACCAGCATTATACTCAGTTTTCTGAAAAGAAAATTTTTGATACCGTTTTTACAATAGACAAATCTTATCAATTTACACAATACAATAACCAAGACAACTTTGGGAAAATCCAATTTGCCAACATCGGTTCTGGATTTCAAGATTTAATGTTTCGTGTCAATAAAGAACAAAACTTAGCGTTATTACCTACTCGAAAATCACATTTTATTTTGGGAGTAGATGATGTTAAATATTATGATGTAAAAACGCCCACTACATCTTTCATCTACCATAATGCTATGAAACAAGGAGCAGCATTGAAAACTACTTATACTCAAAATGTAGGAAAAAATTTCAACGTAGCCTTAGAATATATGGGATTACGTTCTCAAGGTGTATACCAAAGAGAATTAGCCGCTTCTAATAATTTCGTTTTATCTTCTCGTTTTAATTCTAAGAATAATCGTTATCGATTTTTCACACATTACATTCACCAGAACGTAAACAACGAAGAAAATGGTGGAATAGAAGATTTAAGCCTTTTTTTAGGAGATGACACTCGTTTTAATAATAGACAGAATCTTGCCGTAAACCTTACATCTACGGATTCAAGATTTTCGTACAGAAGATATTATTTCTCTCAGGAATTTCAGTTTGTAAATTCAGAGAAATATCCTTTTAAAGTGAGACATACTATTTTCCATCAAGCCAATAAATATTGGTATAAACAACAAGGTTTTGAGTCGTTTTATGATTCAGATGTTGTAGAAGATTATGGAACGTCTGCTTATAAATTTTCTAAAAACTTGAGCAATACTTTCACCTTACTTTTTGATAAACCTACTTTCAAATTAGAAGCAGGAGTTCGTCATCAAATGATTAATTTAGGAACAGACAAAGAACTTCCAGCCATTGTTGGTGTCAGTATTCCTTTAGATAATAAAGAAAACAGATTTGGTGCAGTGGGGAATTTAGAAATCAAATTATGGGACAAGGTAGATTTAAAATCTAATGTAGAATATTCTAACGGAAGTACTTTTGGCAACTTTCTTCGTTCAGAAAACAACTTGAAATTAGAACCGATTAAAGATTATGTTTTAGATGCTCATGTAAATTTGCAAACCTCTAAACCGAGTTTTAATTATTTAATCAATCCATCTTTTTACCAAAATTTCAATTATAATTTTTTAGACGCTAAAAACGAAAGCACTTTAGAAATCGGAGGTAAAGTCAATCTAAAGTGGTTCCAAAGTTCAGTTTTTGCTAATTATTTTAGAATAGAAAATTACACGTACATTGGCGCTGATTATCAGTCTAAGCAAAGCGAGTCATCGCTCAACATTTCTCAAATTGGTGGCGAAGCTACTTTTTCTTATTGGAGACTTAATTTCAATACCAAATTACTTTTCCAATCGGCTTTGTCTGAGAAAAATCTTTACCCGATGCCTAGTTTTATCGGTAGATTAAATGCTTATTACCAAGCAAAAGCGTTCAAAGATGCTGCGGAAATTCAAACAGGAATAAAAGTGTATTATTTCTCTAAATTTAATTCCAGAGAATATTTCCCAGTACTCAATGAATTTGCAGTTTCTGCAAATACCGCTTCTATTGGTGGTCAACCTATTGCAGATGCTTATTTTAATATGAAGGTAAAAAGAATGCTTATTTATGCAGAAGCGCAGCATGTAAACACTACTTTTATGAAAAATAAATCATTCGCTGCTCCCAATTATCCTATTTATGATTTTCGATTGAATTTAGGAATTGTTTGGTATTTATTTCACTAAATTTGCTTCATGCCGAAGTTTAAATTTCCGTTTCAAGATTTAGAAACCATCCCGAAATTAATCAAAGACTTTCTTCAACAAGAAATTCCGCATTTTTCTGCATATCAGTTTACCCTAGAAAACGCATTGTTACAAGCAGAAAAAAAAGCAAATAACTATACATTAGAGCAAAGAAAAATACTGGTAGACGTTCTTAGAGCGCAGCATCAGCATTTAGATTTAAGTGCTAAGCAATCACAGCATTTAGATTTGCTCTTATCCGAAAATACTTTTACTGTAACTACAGGTCATCAGTTGAATTTATTTTCTGGGCCAGTATTTTTTGTCTACAAAATTTTACAAACCATCAAAACGGCCGATTTTTTAACTCAAAATTCAGATAAAAATTTTGTTCCTATTTTTTGGTTGGCTACAGAAGACCACGATTTTGAGGAGATTAATCATTTTAAAACTGCAAATGGATTTTATCAAGTCAAAGGAAATTCTGGTGGTGCAGTTGGCAGAATTATTATAGAAGACAATAGTTTTTTAGAAGAATTCGAAAAAGAGTTTAAAGATGATGTTTTCGGAACACAGCTTATTCTTCTTGCCAAAAAAGCTTATCAAAAAGGAAGAACTTTTGCCGAAGCTACAAAGATTTTGGTTCAAGAAATTTTTGCAGAGTTTGGACTTTTAATGATAGATGGAGACGATGTTTTGCTCAAAAATCAAATGCAAAATATCTTTAAGGAAGAATTGGTGAACCAAACTACCCATTATTTTTCTCAAGAAAATGTAAAATTCCTAACCGAGAAATACGGAAAAGTACAAGTAAACCCTAGAGAAATTAACCTTTTCTACTTGTCTGATACCAGAAATAGAATAGAATTTGATGGGGAACAATTTCAGATTGTAGATAAAAATCTCACGTTTGCTTTAGAAGAATTAGCAGAAGATTGGTCTAAAATTTCACCGAATGCTTTGCTAAGACCAGTTTTTCAAGAAAAAGTTTTGCCCAATATTGCATACATTGGTGGGAATGCAGAAATCATGTATTGGTTAGAGATGCCAAAGGTTTTTGAGAAATTTGGGATAGAATTTCCTCTTTTGGTTCCTAGAAACTCTATGTTGTTCCTAAGAAAGAAAACTTTAGATAAAATAGAAAAATCTGGAGTAGCACTAAAATACTTTTTAGGAGATTTCCAGAAATTCTTAAATCAAAAATTGCTGAAAGAATCAGAATTGAATGCCGATTTAGAAAACCGAGAGCAATTGTTAAAAGAAAATTTTGAAATTTTAAAAAATAAAGCTTCACTTACTGCCGTTACCTTTAGGAATATGGTAGAAGCAGAAGAAACAAGACAATTGAAGTCTTTTCAGAAATTTAAGAAAAGATTGTTACGTGCAGAAAAAATTCTTCACGCAGATAAAATAGATTATCTTCAGCGTTTGTATTCAGAAATTCACCCTGCTAATAATTGGCAAGAAAGAAGCCTCAATTTCAGTGTCTTTTTCGCAGAAAATGGCGAAAAATGGCTCGAAAATTGTTACCAAAAAATGGAGGTTTTAAATTCTGTCTTAATTGTTAGCGAATTTTAGCCCGAAAAACATTAATTTTGCATTTTAAATAACAAGGATGAAAAAATATCTTGTATTCATATATACGTTAATAGGTTTTGTAGCTTTTGCACAGAAAACACACACTGTAGCAAAAGGTGATACTCCGTATAATATTTCTAAAAAATATGGCGTAACACTAGACGAACTCACGAAGCTAAATCCTCAAATCAAAGAGGGAAAATTAGCGATTGGAGATGTTTTAATCATCACTAAGAAAAACTCAGAAGTTGTAAAAACTACTGAAAAAGCGGTGGCTACTACCAATCAAAAATTAGGCAAAATCGTACTTCAACCGAAGCAAACGATTTACGGAATTACCAAACAATATCATATTTCTGAAGTGGATTTAAGAAAATTGAATCCTAACTTAGACCAGCATATGAAAATTGGTGACGAGATAACGTTACCTGCTGAAAATATCAAAAAATATGCAGATCAAAATGCATTCGTAAAAACAGAAGTTCCAGTAGAAAAACCTGTTGAAAAGGCAATAGAAAAGCCAAAAGCAGATGAAGGAACTTATGTGATTCAGCCAAAAGATAACTATTACAGAATTACCAAAAGTTTTAACCTTACTCAAGAGGAATTATTTGCCATCAATCCTGGTTTAGAAGAAAAAGGATTGCAACCTGGTGAAGTCATTAATGTGAAAAAACCTCAAAATTCTAAGGTTAAAGAAACAGTAACTTGGCAAGAAGATAAAAAAACCGAAAAAGCAGAAGTTCAGAATGTAGTTGCAGACGAATACCAAACATACACGGTTCAGAATGGCGATACTGTTTTCGGAATTCTTAATAAATTTAATGTTTCGCTAGACCAATTATTAGAACTCAATCCTAAACTTTCAGAAGGTTTAAAACCAGGAATGGTTCTAAAAGTGAAGAAGCTAGAAGCGGGTTATGTTAAAAAATCTGGTGATGAGTTAAATGTAGTTTTAATGTTGCCATTCGGTTTTGATGATGGTGACAGTAAATACAGAACTATGGCTGCTGATTTCTTAACGGGTGCAAAACTAGCTATCGAAAGAAATGCTAAAGCTGGTCAAAAACTAGATGTAAAAGTAGTAGACGCAGGAAGTGAAGCAAGTTTTAAAAATTCACTTACCCAAATTAATCAAAATAATACAGACTTAATCATAGGGCCGTTTTTCAAGTCAAACGTTTTAGAAGTTTTAGACTATGTAAAAACTCAAAAAATTCCTGTGGTAGCTCCGTTTGCAAATTCTCCAGAGCTTAGAAATTATAGCAATTTGGTGATTATCGAAACGGAACAAAGTGTTTTTGCAGACAGAATTGTAAAAGAAGTTTCTCTGGCTTATTCTGACCAAAAAATATATATCGTGGCAGATTCTGACAAGACGTATGCCAATTATATGAAGAAACAATTAGAAGGTCAGTTGAAAAATGCAAACATCACCGTAGTAAATTCTTCTGCAGATATTCAGTTAGATACGAATATGATGACCGGTCAAACCGCTCCAGTGATTGCTATTTTGGCAAATGATAATGATGACGCAGGAAGTGATTTTTCAAAAAGAATCATTGATTTGGCTAAAGAAACCAGCGGAATGAAATCATTCAGTATGTATTATCATCCATCTTTTGAAAAAAATATTGCAGAACTCAGCAATGCGAGCTTGGTGTATTTGATGGATAGAAAAATTAACACAGACGGTGACTTCGAAAAAGAAGTTCTCGCAGATTATAAGAAAAAATATTGCAAAGCTCCTTCTAAGTATGCTGTAATTGGTTTTGACGTAGTGAATGATATGTTGACCAGAGAAAACAGCAAAGGAGAATTGTTTAAGCAAATGAATAAACCTCAGACTCAATTGGCTACCAAGTTTGAATTTGTACGAAACAAAAACGGTGCATACGTGAACCAGGGTTACAGAGTAGTGAGATTAGTTCCTTAATAGCGAAAACTAATACTAAACAAAAGAAGAATAAGACTCAAATTTTATCGAAAAAAAATTATGAAAGCACTTGTATTTCCAGGGCAAGGTTCTCAGTTCGTAGGAATGGGAAAAGAACTCTATGATAGTAGAAAAGAAATTAAAGACCTCATGGATTTCAGTAATGAAATTCTAGGTTTTGATATACTAAAAATCATGTTCGAGGGAACTGATGAAGACCTTAAAAAAACAAAAGTTACTCAACCAGCAATATTTATTCATTCTGTAGCTGCTGTAAAAGCAATTGACGGAACAGGAGCTCAAATGGTAGCAGGACATTCTTTAGGAGAGTTTTCTGCATTAGTTGCCAATGGAGTTTTAAGTTTTGAAGACGGACTTAAGTTGGTTTCAGAAAGAGCTTTGGCGATGCAAGAAGAATGTGATATTAATCCTTCTTCTATGGCAGCAATTCTAGGTTTAGATGATGCTAAAGTGGAAGAAATTTGTGCGTCAATTAATGGAATTGTAGTCCCAGCGAATTACAACTGTCCAGGACAATTGGTAATTTCTGGTGAGACCAAAGCGGTAGAAGAAGCGTGTAACGCTATGAAAGAAGCTGGTGCGAAAAGAGCATTAATTTTGCCAGTAAATGGTGCGTTTCATTCACCTTTAATGCAACCTGCGCAAGAAAGATTGGCTGCGGCAATAGAAAATGCAAAATTTAGAAAGGCAACCATTCCGGTTTATCAGAATATTACAACAACTGCAGTTACAGATCCAGATGAAATTAAAAAAAATCTGATTGCTCAGTTAACAGGACCTGTAAAATGGACACAGTCTGTACAAAACATGATTAAAGATGGCGCATCAAATTTTGTAGAAGTAGGGCCAGGAAAAACTTTGCAAGGACTGATAAAGAAGATTAACTCCGAAGTAACAGTTGCATCTGCAATTTAAAATAAAGTAAGCCACAAATTTTTTTGTGGCTTTTTCTTTTTTATTTTTGTTAAAAATAAAATCCTTTGAAAAATCACATATTTTCACCAGGCAAATTACTGATTACTTCAGAATACTTTGTGTTAGATGGAGCTTTAGCTTTAGCAGTACCTACTCGATTGGGACAAGATTTTTATTCAGAAGAAGAAAAAGATAGTGCTTCCATGGTTTTTTGGGAGGCTTTGCATGAGAACAAACCTTGGCTTTCTATCCAAATAAATTATAAAAATTGGGAAATTGTACAAACCAACCTTCCTGAAAGCGCAGCATTTATTCTAAAAGTGCTTCAAAACGTCAAAAAACTTTCTACAGAAAAATTTCATAGCGATTCTACTTATAAAATTACTACTAATTTACAATTCCCCGCGAATTATGGATTGGGGAGTAGTTCTACATTGATGAATAATTTAGCAGAGTGGTCTCATATAGATGCTTTTCTTCTTAATGAACTTTCTTTGGGTGGAAGTGGTTATGATATAGCTGTGGCTCAAGAAAAGTCTGCCATTCTTTATCAAAATAGCCCTAGAAAAATAGAAAGAGTAGAATTCAATCCTAGTTTTACTGATGATTTAATCTTCATTCATTTAAACCAAAAGCAAGATAGCAGAGAAGGAATAAGAGCTTTTCAGTCTCAAAAAAAATCTTTAGATTTAAGAACTGACTTTTCAGAAATTACTCAAAAAGTACTACAATGTAAAACCTTGGAAGAGTTTTCTAACCTTATGATATTGCATGAGAGTAAGTTAAGTGAATTTTTAGGAATGAAAACCGCTAAAGAAAAACACTTTCAAGATTGCCCAAGTTTCATTAAAAGTTTGGGAGCTTGGGGCGGAGATTTCGTTCTAGCTTCAAAATTTGGGGATTACAAAAATTACTTTTTTGAGCGCAATTTTAGTAATATCATAGAATGGAAAAATTTAATATATTGATATTCAATTATTTGAAAATAAATTCTATGACGGATTTCAGTGACCAATATCATCAATTAAGATTTAATAAAACTATATACTTTTGCTAATTTTGTAATACAAAAAAATATGAACAATAATATTTTATTTTAGTTATGAAAAACATTAAAATCATTCAAGAGCTACATGATCTAGGTATTACAGGTTATCACGAAGTAGTGTATAACCCAACCTATGAAGAACTTTTTAAAGCAGAAATGTCTGATAAAAATAAAGGTTTTGAAAAGGGAGCTCTTACAGAATCAGGCGCAGTTGCTGTAAAAACGGGTATTTTCACAGGTAGATCACCTAAAGATAGATATATCGTAAAAGATGATGTAACAAAAGATACTATTTGCTGGGACGGAAAAGTTAATTTCCCTACAACTCCAGAGATTTTTAAATCTTGTAAAGAATTAGTTTTAGAACAGCTTTCTTCTTCTAAAAAATTATATGTAGTAGATGCATTCTGTGGTACTAATCCAGATACAAGACTTAAAGTGAGATTTGTAATGGAAGTTGCATGGCAAGCTCATTTTGTAACAAATATGTTTATTAGACCATCATTATATGAGTTAGAAAACTTCGGAACTCCAGATTTTATTGTAATGAATGGATCTAAAACAGTGAACCCAGATTGGCAAGCTCAAGGATTAAATTCTGAAAACTTTGTAATGTTTAACCTTACAGAAAGAATCCAAATTATCGGAGGAACTTGGTATGGAGGTGAGATGAAGAAAGGGATGTTTGCCATGATGAACTACTATCTTCCATTAAGAGGAATGGCTTCTATGCACTGCTCTGCAAACGTAGGAGAAGAAGGTGATGTAGCATTATTCTTCGGACTTTCTGGTACAGGTAAAACTACACTTTCTGCAGACCCAAAAAGATATTTAATTGGTGATGACGAACACGGTTGGGATGACAATGGTGTATTTAATTACGAAGGTGGTTGCTACGCAAAAGTAATTGACCTTACTGAAGAAAAAGAACCAGACATTTTCAGAGCGATTAAGAGAGATGCTTTATTAGAAAACGTAGTGGTAAATGAATATGGCGAAATAGACTATAAAGATAATTCTATTACAGAAAACACTAGAGTTTCTTACCCAATCTATCATATTAATAAAATTGTACTTCCTTCTAAAGCTGGTCACGCTAAAAAAATCGTTTATTTATCAGCAGATGCATTCGGAGTATTGCCTCCAGTATCAATTTTAAATGAAGATCAAGCGCAATATCACTTCTTATGCGGTTATACATCTAAATTAGCAGGAACAGAGAGAGGAATTACTTCTCCAGAACCTTCATTCTCTCCAGCTTTCGGTGAAGCTTTCCTTACTTTACACCCAACAATGTATTCTAAAACATTAATTGGTAAAATGAAAGAACACGGAGCTAAAGCTTATTTAGTAAATACAGGTTGGAATGGTACTGGTAAGAGAATTTCTCTTAAAGATACTAGAGCAATTATCGATGCAATTATAGATGGTTCTATAGAATCTGCACCTAAAACTGTAGTTCCAATTATGAATTTAGAAATTCCTACTTCTTTACCAAATGTAACTGAAGGAATTCTAGATCCAAGAAACACGTATGCTGATGCTAGCGAATGGGAAGCAAAAGCTAGAGATTTGGGAGCTAGATATATTAAAAACTTTGAACAATATTGTGATACAGAAGAAGGTAAAAGATTAGTTGCGGCAGGTCCTCAATTATAAAAATAAGAGAAATACCTAAATATAAAATCCTCAGTTTATGGACTGCCCCCAAAAAGTTAGACACTTTTTAGGGGCATTTTTTATGGGGAAAAGTAAATATTCATTAGACTTTAAATTAAAAGCTATAAAGAGATATCACAAAGGGGATATTGGAACAGACGATTTAGGAAAACGCATTGGAGTTTGTGGTTCCTTGGTTCGTAAATGGATAAAATTTTATGAACTTTATGGAGTTTCAGGACTTGTTCGGCTTTCCAATACGCATTACACAAAAGATTTTAAATTAAAGATTTTATCAGTAATTGAGAAAGAGAATTTAAGTTTAAAAGAAGCGTCGAGAAGGTTTAATATTCCTGCGGAGTCCAGTATTCTTAGTTGGCAGCGTAATTACAAAAAAAATGGTATTTTAGGTTTAGAAAACATACCCAGAGGAAGACCTAAAACCATGAGTAATTACACGCGAAAAAAAAAGAAAACAGGCAAACCCTTAACAAGGGAGGAAGAACTGTTGGAGAGGATTTATTATTTAGAAGCCGAGAACGCCATTTTAAAAAAGTTAGACGCCTTAATTCAGGAAAGGAAAAATCCAAAGCCATCGAAGAGTTAAGGCAGGACTTTGATTTAGCAGTACTACTGCATTGTACATCGATGGCAAGAAGCAGTTTTTATTACTATCAAAAACGCTTTCAAATGAAAGATAAATATGCGGAAATAAAAGAAATGATTAAGCAGATTTATCATCGTCACAAAGGAAGGTTGGGCTATAGAAGAATTACTTTGCTTTTGAAAGAAAAAGGAATTTTGATTAATCACAAAACTGTTTTACGACTTATGAAAATATTAGGTTTAAAGAGTATTATCCGAGTGAAGAAATATAAATCTTACAAGGGAGAGCAAGGGAAAATTGCGCCCAATGTTCTACAGAGGAATTTCAAATCGGACACTCCTAATCAGAAATGGGCAACCGATGTTACAGAGTTTAATGTATCGGGTAATAAACTTTATCTATCTCCAATCATCGATTTATTTAATGGTGAAATTGTCAGTTTTGACTTATCTGAAAGACCTGTGTTTAGCCAAATCATCAGAATGCTAAAGAAATCATTCAGAAAAGTAAAATCTACACAAAACATCATTCTACATTCTGATCAAGGTTGGCAATATCAAATGAAACATTACCAAAACTTGTTAAAAGAAAAAGGTATTATTCAAAGTATGTCCCGAAAAGGAAACTGTTTGGACAATGCGGTGATAGAAAACTTTTTTGGAACGATAAAATCAGAAATGTTTTATGCCAGAAAGTTTGGTTCCATTCAGGAACTTAAGATGGAAATAGTGAAGTACATTCACTATTACAACAATGATAGAATAAGACTCAATCTCAAAGGAAAGAGTCCGGTACAGTACCGAACTCTTTCCTTTGAAAATATTGTTTAATTTTGTCTAAACTTTTGGGTGCAGTCTATTTACGCTGAGGATTTTTTTATTGTATGGTAGAAATTAAATGAATAATCGCTAATCTGTAGCCTTCTGTGCCAAAACCGGAGAGAACAGCATCTGTATAAGCTGCGGTAACTGATTTCTGCCTGAATTCTTCCCTTTGATAGATATTGCTAATGTGAACCTCTATTTTGGGTTTTCTAAGGTTTTTAAGCGCATCTGCGATGGCGTAAGAATAATGGGTGAAAGCGCCAGGATTAATGATAAGCGCATCAAAATCATTTTCTTGAATTTTTCCGATGATTTCCCCTTCAAAATTAGACTGGTAATATTCAATAGCGTGTTGAGAATACTCAGATTTTAAATGCGTTAAAACATCATCCATAGAAGTATTTCCATAGATGTCTGGCTCACGAGTTCCTAGAAGATTGAGATTGGCTCCGTTTAATATTAGAATTTTCATATTCTCAAAGGTATGAAATTTTTAAAACAAAAAAAATCCTCAGAAATTTCTGAGGATTTTGGTAGCCCGTAGGGGAATCGAACCCCTCTTGCAAGAATGAAAATCTTGAGTCCTAACCGATAGACGAACGGGCCAGAAATTTATTCTTAAGCTAACTTGTTAACGTGTTTAGTTAACTTGCTTTTTAAGTTAGCAGCTTTGTTTTTATGAATAATATTCTTCTTTACTAATTTGTCTAATAAAGAGATTACTTTCGGCAATTGCTCTGAAGCAGCTGCTTTGTTTTCTTCATTTCTTAATACTTTCACAGCTGTTCTAGCAGTTTTGTGATAGTATCTGTTTCTCAATCTTCTTTTCTCAGATTGTCTGATTCTCTTAAGTGCTGATTTATGATTTGCCATAATTGTTTCTGAAATGTGGGTGCAAAGATAAAAACTATTTTTTAATTTGCAAATTATTTTTTAATTTTTTTTAAAATTTGTAGCCTATAGGGGAATCGAACCCCTGTTGCAAGAATGAAAATCTTGAGTCCTAACCACTAGACGAATAGGCCATTCTTTTTTTGTGCGTGCAAAAATAAGAACTTTTTTAGAACTCGCAAAATTTTCTTGATTATTTATAAACTTTTTCTATTGTAGTATTGGTAATACCCTTTTCTTCAAGGTCTTTTTGTAGTTTAGTGGCTGCTTCTAGAGATTTTACATTGCCATAAGTGTAGTAAAATATGCCATTGGCTTTTACTCTTTCTACATCTTTTAATATTTTTAATATTGGGGAAGAGCTAGGTAATTTATCTTTTCCGGAGTATACTTCTAATCGGTAATAGCCTGTATTCATGTTTTGATTAGGAATAAAACTTACAGCAGTAGCATTTCTAAATCCTGCGTCTTTAGCGGTTTTAAGGTTGTTTTCTTTAATAGAAGCAAAATTAGTTACGCTGTAATAGTATTTGTACAAACCATTTTCTTTGATGGTTAAGATGTAATTAAGTCCTTTGAGAGCGGGATCTCCAACTACATATTTGTTTGGAGTGCTCATCAAAAGAATTCTGAAATCATTTTTAAGAGGAAGTTCTTTCGGTTCTTCTACTATTTTTTTCTGGTTTCTATCGATGCGTTTTTTGTAGCTGGTAATTGCGTCGTAAATAGATTCTGCAATTTCATCTTGACCTTTGTCAGAAGCTAAATATGCCGCCTCTTCAGCATTACTGATGAATCCCGTTTCTATTAAAACAGATGGCATCGCGTTTAGACGTAATACGTGAAGGTTTTTTTGCATCACACCTCTAGAATATCTTTTATCTTTTTTTACAAAATTTTCTTCTACATAACCTCCGAAAATCAAACTGCTTTCTAGATATTTACTTTGCTGAATTCTTAATGCAATTAAAGATTCTGGAGAAGTTGGGTCGTAAGAAGCGAATCTTTCGCGGTCTTTATCATCTAAGAAAATTACGTCATTCTCTCTTTTAGCTACTTCTAAATTGGTTTTGTTTTGGTCTGGACCTTGTACATAAGTTTCGGTTCCGTAAGGAGTAGATTTGGTACTGGCATTACAGTGTACAGAAATAAATAAATCGGCATGACTTCTATTGGCAAGGTCTGTTCTATCAGCTAGAGAAGGATATTCGTCTATTTTTCTGGTGTAGATGATTTTATAATCTTTATTTTTTTCGAGCATTCTGCCTAGCTTCAATACGATGCCTAGTGTAACGTCTTTTTCTTGTACTAAGCCTATGTTTTCGTATTTTCTAGTTGCTCCCACATCAGAACCGCCGTGACCGGCATCTAATACAATAACAAACTTCTTTTGTGCGCCTAATTGAGCGAAAATTAAAAATAATACTGTTAAAATTATATTAAATGCGTGTTTATGCGTCTTCATTTTTTAAAAATTATTAATTTTGGAGCCTGAAATTATAAGCTCCATTGATTAAAAACGGTCTCAAAAATACCTTACAAATTTTAATTATCCTAATTTTTAACAATTTTTTAGCACAAAATAAGCTAGAAAATGCGCCTAAAAATAGTGATAACGCTACTGCTGTTTCTAAAACAGATACCGTAAAAATAGAACGAGAACGTTTAGATGATATTGTACGTTCTAAAGCGGATAATATTAGAAACGAAGTTCCGAAAAAAATGTCTTATCTCAATCAAAATGCAGAAGTTTCATATCAAGATATGAAGATTAATGCAGATTATATCCAAATAGATTGGGACAAAGGACTGATTTTTGCAAGAGGAAAAGTAGATTCTATAGGAAAAATTACAGAACCTGCTGTTGCAACTCAAGGTGGTAAAAAATATGAATATTCCGAATTCAGCTACAATTATAAAACCAAACAAGCCATTGCTTACAATGCTAGAACAGAAGAAAGTGAAGGTGTAATTGTAGCAGAAAAAACCAAAAAAGTAAATGACTCTGTTTTTTATCTTAAAAGAGGAAAATATACTACAGACGAATATTTCCTTAAGAAAAAAGATACCATAGCAGATTATTATTTGCTTGCGCCAGATATTAAATTGGTAAAGGGAAAAGAGAATTCTAAATTAATTACGGGGCCTATACAGATGTATATAGAGCAAGTTCCTACACCGCTTATTTTACCATTTGCAATTCTTCCGTTTTCTGAAAAAAGAATGGCGGGAATTCTTATTCCGAGTTTTGGGGAAAGACAAGATGTGGGATTTTTCTTGAATAGTTTGGGGTATTATTTGCCAATTGGTGAGCATTTTGATGTGAAAACCTACTTTGATTATTATACCAAGGGAAGTTGGAACTTCAGACCAGAAGTGAGTTATCGAAAAAATTATAAGTACAATGGTTCTTTCCGAGGAGAAATAGGAACTACCATCAGAGGAATAAAAGGTCTAGAAAATTATACAAAAAGTAGTGTTTATAATATTGCATGGACACATACTCAAGATTCTAAAGCCAATCCGTTTTTTAACTTTTCGGCATCTGTAAATATTACGAGCAATAAATTCTACAATAACACGGTTAATAACTCCCATATTTTTAACCAAAGTGCTCTAAATGCACAACAAAACTCTACGGTGAGCTTTACCAAAAGATTTTTGAATTTACCAATAACCATCACGGGAACAGGGAGTTATTCGCAAAACTTCACAACGGGACTTACCGATATTAGATTGCCACAGTTGAATGTTTCTACCAATCAGTTTTATTTATTTAAACCCAAAACGGGAATTAGAACGGGCATGTTAGAAAACATTACCGTAAATACTGGATTGCAATTCAGTAATTATGTTTCTGGGGTGAAAAGTGGTGATTTATTCACCAAAACCATGTGGGATAATATGCAAACTGGTGCTAAAAATAACATTGCGCTCGCTACGAACACGACTGTTGCTAAGTTTTTTACGTTTTCATTAGGCGCTAATATTGATAACGTAGCAACTACTAAAACAATTAATAAAAACTACAATCCAGTTACCAATACTTTAGAAAGGAATTTGAATAAAAATTTGACGGGTTATTCTACGTTTTCTACATCTGCAAGTTTGCAAACCGTTTTGTATGGAATGTTGAAATTTGGTGAAAAATCTAAAATTCAAGCCATCAGACACATGGTAACTCCGAGTATTGGATTTACGTATTCTCCAGATTTTGGAGATCCAAAGTTTGGATATTTCAAAAGTTATTATGACGAAAGAGGCGTTTTAACCACTTATTCTATTTTCGAAGGAGGGATGTTTGGTTCACCTAATCAAGGTTTAACACAGTCTATTGGTTTCAATATTAATAACAACTTAGAGATGAAGGTGAGAAGTAAAACCGATTCTACAGGAACCAAAAAAGTTAAAATTTTTGAAAGTTTAAATATTTCTGGAGGTTATAATTTTGCTGCGGATAAATACAAATGGTCATTGATTTCAATTAGTACACAGACTTCTTTCTTCCAAAATAAATTAAGTGTAAACTCGAATGTTTTGATAGACCCATATCAAATTGTATTTATTCCAGGTCAAGAAAACGGTATTAGAACTGAGAATTTTGGACATTTTAATATCCAGAGTTTCAACATGAATTTTTCTTTCCCTCTGAACAATGAAACTTTTGGGAAAAAAGAAGATTTAGCGACTAAGTATAAAACCAAAGGAGAAATCCGAAACGAAGTCTATTATTTTGACCAAGATAATTACTCCCGATTTAATCAACCTTGGACTTTGAATCTTAATGCCAATTATGGTTATTCTAAAACCAATAC
The DNA here is from genome assembly GCF_907163125.1 of Cloacibacterium caeni. Lineage (NCBI taxonomy): Bacteria > Pseudomonadati > Bacteroidota > Flavobacteriia > Flavobacteriales > Weeksellaceae > Cloacibacterium > Cloacibacterium caeni. The sequence continues at coordinate 2,179,442 of NZ_OU015319.1, read as the reverse complement.
CAGATTTGGGAAAAGTGTAGCTTCACTAGGTTTAGATGGTAGCGTAAAACTTACACCTTATTGGAGTTTAAGCGGAAACACGCATTATGATTTTGTTTCAAAAAGTTTAGCGTACACCAGATTAGGGTTTTCTAGAGACCAAAGAAGTTTCTCTTTTACCTTTAATTGGGTGCCTTTTGGTCAATATAAAGTATATGATTTCTTTATCAGTATAAAAGCAAATATTTTAAAAGACGCCGTAAAATACAAGGAAAGAAGTTTCCAACAAAGTGGCAGTACTTTCTAAAAAACGAAGGAATCTCTGAACACTATTTTTTATTTGTTCAGAAATTTTATCTTTGCATGATAATTTTACAAAAATATGAAGAAGATAGTTTCTACTAACAATGCACCCGCTGCAATTGGTCCGTATTCACAAGCTAACCTTGTAAATGGCGTTCTCTATATTTCTGGTCAAATTCCTATTGATCCGTCTACTGGGAATTTAGTAGATGGAATCGAAAAAGAAACACATCAGGTTATGAAAAACCTAAAGGCTATCTTAGAAGAGGCTGGTATGTCTTTTTCTAATGTAGTAAAAGCAACTATTTTCTTAAAAAGTATGGATGATTTCGCAGTGATGAATGAAATCTATGCGTCTTATTTCGAAGGAGGAAATTATCCAGCAAGAGAAACAGTAGAGGTTTCTTGTTTGCCAAAAAATGTGAGTGTAGAAATCTCTATGATTGCACATCAGTTCTAAGACATGAATTTTTTAAGAAATACATTAGGCGTTTTATGTGGCTTGGCGATGGCAGGAGTCATTATTTCGCTGGGTGTAAAAATTAATTCATCATGGGTGAATTATGAAGGATTTTTTCCGTTTGAACATTGGTGGAAATTATTGAAAAGTGTAGAAAATAAGCCAGGTTTTTTCTGGACTTTACTTCTTTCTTCAGGTTTTGGAGCAACCATTGGAGGTGTTACTACTGCGATTATTGTAAAATATGCTAAAGTAGCTTATGCAATTCTTATTGGCTTCATTTTGCTATTTATAGCCATGTTAGATATTATTGTTTTCCCTTATCATCCTACATTTTATAAAATTTTAATCTTCATTGTATATTTTCCTTTTGCATGGTTAGGAGGAAAAATAGTAGAAGTAATTTACGAACGAAATAAAAGGAAAGAATTTCCTAAATCTAAATAAAAAAGCCTTTCAAAATTTTTTGAAAGGCTTTTTCTTTGGAATTTATAAAACTATGATTAAGGCATTTTAAAACCTCTGGTGTACATTCTGCCGTATTCGTCTACGTATTTTATTTGTACGGTTCCCTTATATCCATCTAAGATTTTTTCTACATCTTTTTGTGAATTTACAGGTTTTCCGTTAACTTCTATAATGATGTAATTGTCATAAACGCCTATTCTTTCTAACTCACCACCTTCTACTACATTTCTTGCAATTACACCGCTATTTAAACCATAATCCGTTTTAAAACGGTCACTTAAAACCTCGAATTCACCACCAATTTTTTCTGTAACAGATAAATCAGCCTTGCTTCGGAATGAAGTTCCTCCTTTTTGGTCTTTAAGCGTTACGCTTTCAGTATAAGATTTACCATTTCTAATATAAGTTACTATAACTTTATCTCCAGGTCTTTTGCTACCAACAGCAGCAGATAAATCCGCGAAAGTTTCTATGGTAGAATTATCTATTTTTTTGATAATATCTCCTTTTCTTAGTCCAGCATCTTCAGCACCGCTATTTTCAGTGATTTCAGTAATCATAATTCCGCTACTTGCTTTGATGTTGGCTTTTTGACTTTGATTATAAGCGGCAACTTGTCTATCATCAGAGAGGTCTAAACTTACAACTCCTAAGAATCCTCTTTGTACCAAGCCAAATTTTTTAATGTCTTCAACTATTTTTTTTGCCAGGTTAGATGGAACTGCAAAGCCATAACCTTGATAGTAGCCTGTATTAGAAGAAATGGCAGAGTTGATGCCGATTAAGTCTCCGTTTACATTGACCAAAGCACCACCAGAATTTCCTGGATTAATCGCTGCATCAGTTTGAATGAAACTTTCAATAGGAGTTCTAGATTGCTGACTTAATAAATCTATGCTTCTTCCTTTAGCTGAAACAATTCCTGCAGTAACGGTAGAATTTAAACCCAGTGGATTTCCTACTGCTAAAACCCATTGTCCTACTTCTACTAAATCTGAATTGGCAAAATTAAGATAAGGCAAACCTTTTTCTTCAATTTTTAGAAGAGCGATGTCTGTACTTGGGTCTGTTCCAATAAGATTGGCTACGTAACTTTTTTTGTTGCTGAGGATAACTTCTAATTTATTGGCACCTGCAACTACATGATTATTAGAAATAATGTAACCGTCTGGTGAAATAATCACACCACTTCCTAATCCAGAAGGAACATCTTTAGGTGGTTGTTGTTGTTTTTGATTTTGTCTTTGGTTTCCAAAAGGATTTCCGAAAAATTGTTCAAATAAGTCTTGTTCTGACATTCTGTTTGAACTTGAACTTCTTGATTGATAATTTTTAATGGTGACCACTGCAGGAACTGTCGTTTTTGCAGCTTTTACAAAATCATCACCCACATTTGCGGAATTTATTCCTGCGAATTTTACATTATCATTTGCAGTATGGAAATAAGAAAAATCGCTGTTATTTTCATTCGTTTTGAAATACTCTATTGCACCAAAAGTTGTGGCACCAGATAATATACCTACAACAGCAAAAGGTAATAATTGTTTTAAACTGTTCTTCATTGTTAATTCTTCTTTTATAGTTTAAGTATAACAAATTTAATGCAAAATTAGTGTTCACTAAATTATTAGTGTTACACTTTTAACAAAGTTTAACGAGTTTAAGAAAATTTTAGAATTGTAATTGAATATCATACAATTTACGTATTGAATCCAAAGATAGGTTGAAGTAAATTTGAATATTAACAAAACCATTAATTTTAGTAATCATGTGGACTACTTTATTTTTTATAGTTCTATTTTTTATAGTCTTATTTTATGTTTTGAGTAAGAAAAAAATAAGATATTAGTATAAATCGAATCTATCTATTATAAGCTTTTTAGAATAATTCTAAAAAACATATCTTTGCAAAAATTTTACATTTTAGAATGACAAAAAGCGGAAGAATAGAATTAATGGCTCCAGCAGGAGATTTTACTTCTTTACAAGCAGCATTAGATAATGGTGCAGATTCAATATATTTCGGTGTAGAGCAACTCAACATGAGAGCTAGAGCTTCTATGAACTTTACAATTTTAGATTTACCAGAAATTTCTAGAAGATGTAAAGAAAAAGGGGTGAGAACTTATCTTACTCTTAATACCATTATTTACGACCACGATTTATCCATCATCAAAACTTTACTTGACAAAGCAAAAGAAGCAGACCTTACTGCGGTCATTGCAATGGATCAGGCGGTAATTGCTTATGCAAGGCAAATAGGCATGGAAGTACATATTTCTACTCAGATTAATATCACCAATATTGAAACGGTTAAGTTTTATGCACTTTTTGCAGATACGATGGTGATGAGTAGAGAACTTTCTATTACTCAAATCAAAAAAATCTGTTCTCAAATTGAAAAAGAGCAAATCAAAGGACCTTCTGGAAATTTAGTGGAAATAGAAATTTTCGGTCATGGAGCACTTTGTATGGCAGTTTCGGGGAAATGTTATTTGAGCCTTCATTCTCATAATTCTTCAGCAAACAGAGGAGCTTGTAAACAAAATTGTAGAAAAAAATATACGGTTATTGACCAAGAATCTGGCTTCGAAATAGAATTAGATAATGAATACATGATGTCTCCTAAAGATCTTTGTACGATAGGATTTTTAGACCAAATTGTAGATGCAGGTGTAAAAGTTCTAAAAATCGAAGGAAGAGGAAGAGCGCCAGAATATGTAGCAACGGTTACTAAATGTTACAGAGAGGCTATTGATAGCATTGCTGATGGAACTTTTTCTGCAGAGAAAGTAGAAGGTTGGATGAAGCAGTTGGAAACTGTTTATAATAGAGGTTTCTGGAGTGGTTATTATCTTGGTCAAGAACTTGGAGAATGGTCACCTAATTCTGGAAGCAGTGCTACGCAAAAGAAAATTTACATTGGTAAAGGAAGACATTTCTATCCAAAATCAAATATTGCAGAATTTTTAATTGAAGCCTATGATTTAAATATAGGAGATAGAGTTCTGATTCAAGGTCCTACTACTGGTTCTCAAGAAATGGTAATTGAACATATGATGGTAGATGGTAAAGAAGGGGCTACTAAAGCTTCGAAATCTGATGTGGTTACCTTTAAAACAGAATTTAGAGTTCGTCCATCTGATAAATTATACAAAATTGTAAAAGTAGAAGAGCCTGGTACACAACAGAATAATGTAGATGAAGGAGCTTACTCACACTAATTAAGTTATAATGGTAATTATTACACTACAAAGAGATAAATGCATTGGCTGTAATTACTGTGCGGAGTTTGCGCCAGAATATTTTCGTATGTCTAAGAAAGACGGAAAATCTGTTTTATTGAAATCTGCTGATAAGAAAGGCTTCTTTACGCTTAAAACACCGATTCCTGATGCGTATGAACCATGTGAAAAAGCAGCAAAAGCTTGTCCAGTGAAAATTATATCGGTAAAGGAAATCTAAAATGCTTAAAAAAGATTTACGTAAAAAATATAAGGATTTGAGAAAGACCTTGTCGAAAGATGAGGTCTTGTCTTTATCTCAAAAAATATTTGAAAATTTCGTTTTACAATTTAATGTCATTGAAAATCAGAGAGTTCATATTTTTTTTCCAATTGAAAAATTGAACGAAATCAATACTAAAATCTTCATTAATTATTTTTTTGAAAGAAATATTCAGGTTTTTGTTCCAAAAATGGTTGGGAATAAGATTATTTCTATTCAGATTAAACCAGACACTGTTTTTTTGCAAAATTCGTGGGGAATTCTGGAGCCAGAATCTAATGAAAATGAATCTGATGCTTTTGATTATGTAATTACACCACTATTGTATTGTGATGCATTAGGAAATAGAATAGGCTATGGAAAAGGCTTTTACGACCAATTTTTTGCAGGAATTAATCTTGATGCAAAAAAAATCGGCGTGAATTATTTCTCGCCGAGTGATTCTATTGATGATGTTTCTTTACAAGATGTAAAATTAGATTATTTGGTTACGCCTACAGAAGTGCTGTCTTTTGGTTGTACATCTATTTCTACAAAATAAAATTTGAATTCTTTTTTGAAATTCACAGGAGATTTCAAGAGTTTGTATTGAGATTTTTTATTGAATTCGCCAATCATTCTTTGGTCTCTATCTTTATATTCTACTGTATAATTGGCATAATCTAAGGTGTCTTTTCCATTGATTTCAGTATTGATGCTGAGGTTTTTTACTTTAACCAGTTTTACTTTCAGGCTGTCAAGTTCTTTCAAAAGTCCCATTACGTTCGCCGAATCTTTTTTTACAAAATATCCTTGAATTTGCTCATAATTCAGTGAATCAATTGCAGTATTTTTATTTCCAGAAGAATACAGCGCAGAAATATCGTATAATTCTTGTAGTTTTTGCTGAGTGATACTTGCTATAGCTTGCGCACTGTCTAGTTTTGTGGTAGAATATACATCTTCATTATTGCCGTTTCTTAATACATCTATATCACTTATTGTTTGCTCTTTTTTACAAGCAATAATTGTCATTAATGCTAGAAATAAAGTAAAGATTACATTTTTATTTAGTGATTTCATCAGGTTGTATTTTAAATTTAATAAGGATTATTTTTTTAGTTTCTGGACTCACTTTAGTCTCTATCATTTTAAAATTCTTTAATGAAGTAGTTGGTGTCGTGACAAGTCCTATATATTTTTGTTTGTCTAAGGTTTCTACGCCATATGTTTCATTATCGAAAACTTGATAAATTAATGCATTGTTGCTGATAATTTTATCTAATTCTTCTCTTTTTTTGCTAATATCATTGGTAGAATAGTAGTACAATGCTTGTGCGTAAACATCCGGTTCTAACTCTATAGTTTCATTAGTTCTAGCAGGATCTAGATTTCTATAAATAGTGTCTTTTCTGTAAAAAGGTGAATTGACTTCCATAGCCAATGTCTTACTCTGTGTAGGAAATCTGAAAACCCCTACATCATCATCATCAATATCTTTGCCAGAATTGATAATATATCTAATAGGAGTTTCATTTTCTTTTAAAACTCTTATTTCTATGATGTCTTTGATTTTTGTATTTCTATCAGCGTCTATAAAAGTGAATTTGTAATCTGTTGCAAAAATTCTTTGCCAAAAAACTAATATCAAAACCATTGTCATTAATACTACTGAAGAAATGAGCCAAAAATATTGTTTGATAAGGCTTATCAAAGGATTTTTGAAAATCCTTTGTGAAGATGAAGATGTTGCAACGCTTGTTTTCGTCTCTTCAAGAACTGGTTGAATTTCTGCTGTGGTAGTTTTTTCAATAGTTGGAATAGCTTTTTCAGGTATTGAAAAAGCTACTTCTGTTGGTTTTTCAGTAGAAATTTCTAATTTTTCTTCATCTGCAATGATAATTTCTGATGGTTTTTCATGTTCAGAAATAATTTCATTAGCAAAAAGATGATTTTTCTTAAAATCATACCAAGATTGATATCCTGCATAGATGGCCAATAAATTGAGCATGTCTATTCTTGGTAATTTACTAGAAGGAACCGTCTTGAAATAAGTATAGAAAGACTTTTCGCTAATGTTTCCCTTCGCTTTTTTTCGTAAATCCTCTTGAAAATAAATAATATCAATTCCTTTCCACTTCGAAATTTCATCGTAGGAAGGATGGTGATTTTTAAGATATTCTGCCTGAACTTCTGCTTTTAATTGCTCGAAATGCAATAAATCTAAATCTGCCAAAATCTTATAAAATTATTTAAGTGTTTGATTATCAGTGTTAGTTTTTTGTAAAACTATTTTACAAATATATTACAATTAATTTTCTAAAACAAATTTTTTCTATGAGCCTATCTTTGCTCCGTTAAAAGTGAACAAAACAATTTAAACAATTTAATTAAATTAATTTATTATGAAAAAATCATTATTCGTAGCAGCTATCGCTGCATTAGCTGTTGTTGCTTGTAAAAAATCTGAAACTACTGAAGCTACTGAAACTGTAGATTCTACTGCTGCTGTTGTTGACTCTGCTGCTGCTACTGTTGACTCTGCTGCTGCTGTTGTTGACTCTGCTGCTGCAACTGTTGATTCAGCTGCTGCTAAAGTTGAAGAAGCTGCAAAATAATTTTTCTCAACAGAAAAAAACTAAAACGTTCCTCACAGAGGAGCGTTTTTTTTATTATTGCAAATGTAAAATTAAATAGTTAGTCATCTAATTTTTTTTAGATGATTTTTTTGTATTTATAAGTTGTAGAAATTGAATTTAATTTTGATTCAAAATATTTAATTTCCTGATTATCAATCTTATTTTTTTGTAAAATCTCTTTACAAAGATATTTACAATGAATTTTCAAATTATATTTTCGGAGTGGTTATACATTTGTATCAACAAAATGAAACAAACAAATTTTTAAACCCTTAAATTAAATTTATTATTATGAAAAAATCATTATTCGTAGCAGCTGTAGCTGCTTTAGCATTAGTTGCTTGTAACAAAAAAGAAACAACTGAAACCACTGAAACTGTAGATTCTGCTGCAACTGCAATGGTAGATTCAGCTGCGGTAACTGTAGACTCTGCTGCTGCTGTAGTAGATTCTGCTGCTGCTAAAGTAGAAGACGCTGCTAAAGATGCTTCTGCTGATGCAAAAGACGCTGTAAAGGATGCTGCTGCAAAAGTGAAAGAAGGAGCAGCTAAAGTAGAAGAAGCTGTGAAAAAATAATTAAGAAATTAATTACAAACAGAACCGCCTCGTGAAAACGAGGCGATTTTTTATTTAGAAAGTTTTTGTCTCAGTATTTCATAACAAGTAATAGCAACTGCATTGCTTAAATTAAGCGAATCTATAGTTCCAGACATCGGGATGAGAATATTTTCGCCTTTATGAAGCCAAAAATCACTCAAACCAGAATGTTCTGTTCCGAAAAATAATGCAGATTTTTCATTGAAGTTTTTCTTGTATAAATCTTCGGCGGTTTCATCCATAAACGTGGTGTAGATTTTGAAACTGTTCTCTTGTAAAAACGCCAAAGTTTCTTCATTGGTTGCAGAAAAAACATTCATCCCAAAAAAACAACCTACACTACTTCTTAAAACGTTTGGGTTGTAAAAATCTACTCTAGAATCGGTAACAATTAAAGCATCTATTCCAAAAGCTTCACAACTTCTCAAAATTGCCCCAAGATTTCCTGGTTTTTCTACAGATTCTACTACAATAACTGAAGCATTGTCTTTTGGCTGATAATTTTTCAAATCAAATTCTTTGGTTTTGTAAATGCCAATGATTCCTTCAGAAGTTCCTCTGTAAGCTAGTTTTTCATAAACTTGACTGGAAACGAAATGTATTTTACCATCGGGATGATTGATGCCAAAAATAGATTCGCAAATAAAAAATTCTACATTTTCAAAACCGAATTGCAATGCGCGTTCGTTTTCTTGTTTCCCTTCTACCACAAAAACTCCAGATTTCTTACGAAACCTATTGTCTGTAATTAATCTATTGAGATTTTTTATTTTTTCGTTTTGTAAGCTTTCGATAATCATATTTTTGAAACGCAAAGTGCGCAAAGTAAATTTTTAAAATTTGAATGTTTTTAAGTTCGCAAAGATGAAAATCATAAGATTTCCTTTGTTCTATTCCTCGTCTAAATTTTCTAAACTAGAATTTGCTCTATTAAGAATAGCATCAGGTAAAGATTTTTTAGCTTTTGCACCCATTATTTTCAATTTCTGAACGCTAGTAATCAGATTGCCTTTTCCGTCTACTAATTTATTCATGGCTCCTTCGTATTCGGTTTTTGCTTCGTCCATTTTTTTGCCGATTTTAACTAAATCAGTGACAAAACCATCGAATTTATCATACAAAGCTCCAGCTTGTCTTGCGATTTCATAGGCGTTTTCTTGTTGTTTTTGATTCGTCCACATAGAATCAATGGTGCGAAGCGTTGCCAATAAAGTAGAAGGCGTTACAATGACAATATTTCTTTCAAAAGCTTTATTGTATAACTGCGTGTCTTCGTTTAGAGCAATTGCAAATGCAGGTTCTATTGGGATGAAAAGTAAAACAAAATCAGGACTTTCCATTTGATAGAGATGCTGATAATTTTTACTTCCAAGTTGTTCTACATGTCTTTTTAGAGAATTCACATGCTCTTTTAAGAAGCTGCTTTTTTGTTCGTCATCTTCTTCGTTGATGTATTTTTCGTAGGCAGTAAGAGAAACTTTAGAGTCTACAATCATTTTTTTACCATCAGGAAGATTGATGATTACGTCTGGCTGAACTCTGTTTCCTTCTTCTGTGGTAAAACTTTTCTGAATTTCATATTCTCTGCCTTTTTCTAAACCAGATTTTTCTAAAACTCTTTCTAGAACTAATTCTCCCCAGTTTCCTTGAATTTTGCTATCGCCTTTCAATGCTTTGGTAAGATTTAGCGTTTCTTTGCTCATTTGCAAATTCATTTCTTTAAGTCCAAGAATTTGTTGACGAAGAGCTGCGTGATAATCTATACTTTCTTTGTGCGTATTTTCTACTTTTTTCTCGAAATCTGTAATTTTTTCTTGAAGAGGATTTAGAATATTCTTCAAGTTTTGTTGATTTTGTTCCGTGAATTTTAGGGTTTTCTCTTCCAAAATTTTATTCGCTAAATTCTCGAATTGCAGTTTTGCTTCTTCCTGAATTTTCACGATTTCTTCTTTTTGGGAATCCAATAATTGCTGAAGACTTTCATTCTGAGCGGCCAATTGAGATTTCAAACCGATTAATTGATTTTTATCGCTTTGAAGGTCTTTAATTTCGGAGTTTTGTCTTTCGTTAAGTTCTTGTTGCTCTGCAATTTTCTGAATTTGAGCTTTGTTTTGAGCAGAAATTTCCGCTATAATTTTGTTAAAATCGGCTTCTTTTTGATTGAAGTTTTGTTGCAATTCTTCATAACTTTTTCTAGAAACCGAAGAAGATTTCAAAATAAAATATGCCAAAACAGCACCGAGAATAAATGCGAGAATAATGTATAAGATTTCCATTTTTCAAAATTACAAAAGAAAATATGAAATCAAATCTTTTGTTGAAAATTCAAAATGATATTATGATAATTCATTTTAAATTTTAATCATTACTCTTTAGAAATCATTTTATGATATTTCAGATGCATTGGTATTGCTGCAGAACCGTACCAAGGAAGAATTTCTACATCGAAAATTCCGTTTTTAATGGTTGGATCTCCTAGAAGCAAAGTTTTTACTTCTTCTTCGGTTTTAGCATCGATTAAGAAAATCCCACGATATTGAAGATTATTTTTCGTAGCAAAAGGACCCGCTAATTTCAGTTTTCCTGCTTTTTCCATAGCTTCCATGTTAGAAAAATGTCCTTTGAAAAGTTCGGAGCGCTGTGTTTTATCTGTAATTTCAGCATCTTTTGGGCCGGTTTTCAGAATCACGAGCATATAAGTTTTCATGCCGCGTTCATCTGCGCCGAGAGAATCTGCTAATTTTTTGTTTTTTTCCTGAGTAGTTGTTATTTCATCAGCATTTTTACCTGCGGTTCCCGGTTTTCCATCTTGACCTTTTTGGTAAATGATACAAGAACTCACTAAAACTGAAGTGATGATTAGATAAAGTAAATTTTTCATTTGTGACAAGGTTTTCAACAAATGTAAAAATTTTTGAACTTACTTTTTGATAATTTTAAAATGGTGATAACCTTCCTCGGTTTTGATGTACAAAATATAGGTGGAAGTTGGGAAGTTTTGTAGGTTGATTATCGTAGATTTCCCTGAGTAAATGATTTTTCCAGATAAGTCATAAATCGAAATATTTTCAATCTTATAATTTTGATTTTTGATGTGAAGGAAATCTTTTACAGGATTTGGATAAATGGCAAGCATTTTTTCATTGGGATTATTGGTTGCCAAAGTTTCGGTTTTTTCTAAGGTAATTGGTTCTCTGAAAGTTGCAAAATCTAAAATATACAGTGTATTGTCTTTAATCAAAATGGCTTCGCAAGTGTATTTCCCGAAATCAGTTGCTTTTACAGCGTTTATATTATAATTTTCTGTAGTTGTAGAAGTTTTGTTGTCTAAATTTTTATACCAAGTGAAATCATAACCATCTGAAGCAGAAAGCAATTGGTTCAAACTAACGGCGCTTGCTAAAACTACTTTTTCGGTTTTTTCTTCGTCATATCTTTGAGGAGAATACACAAAATCTGTGTTATTTGGTTTTTGATTGAGAAAATTCTGAATTTCTGTTGCGCTGTATCTATTGTTAGAAATATTGCAAATTTCTGGGAGATTAGCTGGAAGGTTTCCACTAAGTTTATTGCTTTGCAAGGATAAACTCATCAACTGAGGAAGTGCTAAAACTTCTGTAGGGAAAGCGGTAATCTCATTATGATTTAGCCAAAGCTGCTCTAATTTTGTTAAAGAACTTAATGCTCCAAAATTGCTAGAAAGCTTATTATTAGCAAGATTTAAGTGAATTAAATTTTGTAAAGTGGCAATTTCTGTAGGAAGATTTTGCAGGTTGTTATTTTCTAGAGATAACCATTCTAAAGTGGTTAAATTATTAATTGCCGAAAGCTGAGTAAGATTATTTCTACTTGCGTCTAATGTTTTTAAAAAAGCAAGAGCATTTATTTCCGAAGGAATTTCTGTCAGTTGATTTTTAGAAATATTCAGTTCTTCTAAATTCCCCAATGCAGAAAGATTGCTGAATTGTGTAATGGAATTATTGCTTACATTCAAATTTTTAAGAAAACTAAGACTTCCTAATGTACTAGGAATTTCGGTTAAACCAAATCCAGAAAGGTCTAAACTTTTAAGATTGGTAAACGATGAGAAATTGGTAGAAGCAAGACTTCCAGAATTATTTCCTAGTAGAATTTCTTCTAAATGAGATAGTGATGAAATGTTACTGTAAAAATCTCCACTTAAATTATTATTGCTAATGTTAAGATAAGTAAGATTGATCAACGAACCTAAATTAGGGATGTTTCCGGCGAGTTGATTAGAACTTACATCTAATTTTTTTAGATTGGTAAGACTCAAAACACCGCTAGGAAAGTTGCCTTCGAGAAGGTTTCCGTTCAATCTTAATTCGGTAACTGCTCCGTTTTCTATTTTTACTCCGTACCAATAATAAGGATCTTTGGTAAGGTCCCATTTTTGGCTCCAGTTATCTCCATTGGTTTGATTGTAAATAGAAATAAGTGCATTTCTCTCTGATGTAGAAACGCTGTATTGAGCACTATGAATATTAAAAATAAGGAATACTAATAAAAGTAAAAATTTCTTCAAAATTTGTGTTTAAAAATCTGTGCAAATATAAAATATAAATTAAAAAATAAGCATTTTTATCAAAAAAAGAAGTGTTACGTTTTGAGTAACACTTCTTATAATGATTTGAAATGGAATTATTTACCTAAATAAGCATTGTACATCCATACTAATTTCTCCTGTTCGGTAATGTAGCCACTCATTTGTGCATTGGTTTATTCATCTCTTGCTTTATCTGTGATTTCTGAAAGATCTCTCTGGATATCAATAATTGTTTTAAAAGATTCTAAAATATTTAGAATGCATTTATTACCATTAGAAACTTCTTTGCTTTCTTGTATGGTTGAAAGTTTCTGATAATCAGAAAAATTATGATGAGGTTGATAACCTAAAGTAAGAATTCTTTCTGCGATTTCGTCTATTTTAAGGATTAATCCGTCATACAATTCTTCAAATTTAAGGTGTAATGTAAAAAAGTCATTTCCTTTTATGTTCCAATGAGCACCTCTGGTGTTTTGATAAAATATGGAATAATTAGCAAGCAAAATGTTGAGTTTTTCAGCAATCATTTTGCAATCAGATTCTTTTAAGCGAATAAAAATAGACTTTTAATAGATTGAGATTATTAATTGTTTAGAATAATCTCCTATTTATAATAAAAAAAAACAGCCACAAGATAATAAATTTTCTTGTGGCTAATTATTTTAGCATAATAGCTAAATAATATTGGGGTCAATAAAAAGTTTTTTAATAATTAGAATAATAAGCTTTCTCATCATTTTTATTTTTTAATAAATTTATGTGATTCTATATTACCCTCTTTTGTTGCAATTATAATTGTGTATAATCCTTTTGGCAGATGATTTACTGCTACTTTTTTTTCTTCAGATGAAGTTTTTTTATTGAAGACAATTTTGCCTGTATTATCATATATTTTTATCCAAGTATTATTTGTGATTTCTCCTTTAATTTGAATGTATTCTGAAGTTGGATTCGGAAAGATTGTAAATTGATTATTTCCTTTTTCGATATCTTTTACAGAAAGTGAACTTGAAGTTCTATAATTTTTTATCTGTGATATTTCTTGAGATGATAAAGCGCGATTATAGAAAAATAGCTCATCTATTTTACCATTAAATCTTTTTACAGATGATAATGAGCCACCACTCGTTCCACCACCTAAATAAACCGATTTTAGGTTATTAACTAACGCTACAGCATTGTAACCGCTTGTGTTCATTCCGTAATCTATTCCATCAAAGTACATGCGCATTCCTATATTGGCAGAAGTTTTATGTACAATTGCAATATGATGCCAACCACCAATGCCAAAACCTATATTCTTTTCACTCCAAATATTGTTCGTGCCAAGCCAACCCCATGCATCACGAATTGGTGTAGTATTTTCTTGGTGTCTAAAATACAGTGTTTCATTCATCTCAAAAACTGTAGGATAAGGAATTGCAGAACTTATACCGTCAGTATAATACCAAAATGCAATGGTGAATTCTTGGTTTCCTAGGTCATTAGAAATATTACCGCTTCCTGATATTCCGTTTTTATTCATAAGCGTATATGATTCTTGAAAAGAAATACCTTTTCCATTAATAGTATTTACAAAAGGGATAGTGTTATTATTGGTTTCTTGAAATTTGTAGTTTCCGTTATGGCTGGTTAAATTATTTTCAAAATTAAAATAAGCAAGTAAATTGGTAGTAGGATAAGAGTTGGTATCTGCTCCTTGGTATTCATTAAAAATCTGTTGTTCTGTTAAGGTTGTATCATATATTTTCAAATCATCAATCTGGAAACCTTTGTCAGAAGATAAACCAGAAGCTCCTGTTGTACCTATATATAATTTTTTCTCTGAACTATTCGTGTTAATTGTTATATTAGAGGTTCCAACTAACTGCCCATTGATAAAAAGATTTCCTTTTGAAAGAGAACTAGAAGGGTTATAAGTAGCTGCAATGTGATACCATGTTCCAAATTTAAAATATTGGACTTTGTTGATTTCATTTCCCCAATAATAATTTCTTATGGTATTGTTTGGACCATGGCTAAATCCAAAAGATTCTCCATTAGAATTAGCACCATATCCTACAAAATGCTGAATGTCATACTGAGTTATGTCTGTAATTCTTACCCAAAAAGATATGGTTCTTGCTGCATTACCAACAGGTAAATTAGGGAGTACAGATGAAACAAAAAAATTGGTTGTGTTAGGAATACGAATTAATGATCCAGATGCAGCTCCGAAACGATCGGGAGAATAATAAGGAGACGCTGTAACTCCATTACTATACATCGTAAAGGTATGAGCAGGGTTATTGGTTTCTGCTAATGAATTATCAAACTTAAAATGATAAATAGGATTTTGCGCTTTTATTAAAAAGCCAATCATAATCAAGAAAATGTAGAAGTATTTTTTCATAATTTTAATATTAGTTGTACAAATATGAATTTTATAAACCTTAACGAATGACTCGTTTTAAATGAAACCTTGTTTTCGGTGAGTGAAATAATTTTTTTGCATGGAGTAATATTTATTAATTTGTAACTAGAAAAATGAAATTCTTTTTATCATATCTTTTTTTGGTTTTCTGGGCAGTTTATATCAATGCTCAGAATATTTTCTATGATCAATTAAATACAGAGTCTGGATTGCCAAGCTCTACTGTTTTTGATATATTTCAAGATTCAAAAAACTTTATATGGCTGGCTACAGAAGAAGGACTAATTAAGTATAATGGTGTAGATTTTAAAACGTATTCTCATCCAGATCTGCATTCTAAATCTGGATCTAACATTAAAGAAGATATTTTAGGTAGAATTTGGTATCAAACTTTTGATGGGTATCTTTATTATGTAAACAGTAAAGACGAGCTAGAAACTTTTTCGCAGACCAATAATGTTGGCTTTGTTAATTTTGTAATTACTAATCAATATTTAATAAAAGCTCATTGGCAAGGCATTGAAATAAGAGATTTATATTCT
This sequence comes from Cloacibacterium caeni, assembly GCF_907163125.1. Taxonomy (NCBI): domain Bacteria; kingdom Pseudomonadati; phylum Bacteroidota; class Flavobacteriia; order Flavobacteriales; family Weeksellaceae; genus Cloacibacterium; species Cloacibacterium caeni. The sequence continues at coordinate 2,163,988 of NZ_OU015319.1, read as the reverse complement.
CTTAAAAAAATTAAAAATATAAAAATTAAAAACTTCCAAACCAGTTTTCTAGATGTTTTAGCAGATGAAATGATCCTAGGAAATGAAACTACGCAAACCATATCCCTGAAAAACTGGAAAACCAAGATTATTGAAAACAAAGAAATAAAGCGGAGTATAAAAGTTCTTTCTTACAAACGCGGTAACCAAATTTATTTTTTTACTCAAGACAAATATTTTAAGTGTAAACTTCTTGGTTTTGATAAAGAAAAATTTACACAGTTAGCTACTTTTTCTATTGATAAACAGGTTCAGAATTTTGAAATTATTAATCAGGAGATTTGGTTATGTACCAAAGAAGGGGTAAGAGTCTTCTCAATGAATGGTAAAGAATTATCGTTTACTAAAAATCTTCCCAAAGATGATATTTCTAAAGTTTTTAAAGATAAGAACAATGTTTTTTGGTTCTCATCGCTTAAAAACGGAGTATATATTATTAAAAATTTTCAGACTTTAGAACTGCAAATCCCAAGTGAAAAGTTCAGTAGTATTACCGATGATGGTAAAAAAATCTATGTGGGAGGAAGCTCTGGGAAAATTTATACCTTGAATGAAAAGCTACAGCATCAAAACTACTGGCAAAGTAAAGATGCTTATCCTGTTTACTACCTTAATTTTAATGTTGATGTAGATTATAACTTTTTCTCAGCAAATGGTTTTTACATACAACACAAAAAAAGCAGGCGGATTGTACATTATAACAGTGCGGTAAAACACCTTTTCCCTCTTTCAGAAAATCGTTTTTTAGTATCAGGAACAGGTTTTGTTAATACCATTTCTACTCGTCCAAAATTAACTTGGGAAAATAATTTACTTACAAATATAAGAGGGAAATCTATTGTTTATGATGCTCTATATGATAGGGTTTTAGTCGCAAGCAATAATGGTTTACTGGAACTTAAAAAAAATAAAGTGTCTTCTTTATTTTTTAAGGGTAAAATACTGCATATCAAAAATTTAGTATTAGAAAATGATAGAGTAATTGCGCTGAGTAACCAAGGAGAAATATTTGAAATTAAAGGATTGGCTATCAAAAAAATCAAAACTAATCGTCTTTTTAATCTAATGTTCAAGGACGAAAATCAGGTTTTATTAATAGACAAAAACACTGTTTTTAAACTTCAATCTTATCAGTTTAATAAACTTTTTTCTCTAGGAAAGTTTTTAAGAATAAAAGGGATTAACTATTTTAGAGGCAGTTACTACGCTATAACAGAAGATAAAATCATAAAAATTAACAACAAAAAGACCTCGTTTACATCATTTCAAGCTCCAAAAATAATTATTGAAAACATTGCGGTTAATGGCATGTTCGTTTCTTTAGAAAGAAAACTTAAACATACAGAAAATGACATCCAAATAAATTTTAATGTATTAAATTTTGATTTTGATGATGATTATCAAATTGTTTATAAAGTTAATGGCGTATTGAAAAATTTAAACAATAATTCTAAAAATATAAAACTCGTAGCGTTAGCTCCTGGAGAATATTCTATTCAGTTGGGGCTAATGAATAAAAACACATCAGAAATTAATTTCACGGTAAAACCCATTACATTTGAAATTTCACCTCCTTTATGGAAGCGTGCTTGGTTTATCACTATTATTATATGTAGTTTTTTACTCATGAGTTTCTTGCTGTATCGCTGGAAAATTTTACAATTAAAAAAGAAAAACGCAGAAAAAATAGCTCAAATAACTTTAGAAAAAAATTTAAAAGAATCAAAATTACAACTCATCAAATCCCAGATGAACCCTCATTTCTTTTTCAATGCCATCAAGAATATCCAATCCTATATATTTACCAATGACACTCAAGTTGCATCTGCCTATTTGTCTAAATTTTCTAAATTAACAAGAAAAATTTTAGAGCTGTCAGACACAGATACAGTTACCTTACAAGATGAAATAGATACTCTGAAACTTTATTTAGAATTACAAAAAATGAGGTTTGAAGATTTTAACTTTAAAATTTACTATGATGAAAACATACGTTTGAATGATGTAAAAATCCCAACGATGCTCTTTCAGCCTTATGTAGAAAATGCTATTTTACACGGACTTGCTCATAGTAACGGAGAAAAAAATCTCGCAATAGAATTTCGTCTAGATAAAACTCATCAATTAATCACCACAATACAAGATAATGGAATAGGTAGAGTAAAATCAGCACAATTAAATAAACTCAACACCTCTAAACCGAAATCTTTTGCAACCAAAGCTAATTTAGATCGTATAATGTTACTGAATAAAGATCAATATAATATCACAATAGATTATATAGATCTTTATGATGAAAATGAAGAAAGCATCGGAACTCAAGTCACTATAAAAATGAAAATATAATGAAGGCAATAATAATAGAAGATGAAAAAAGAGCACAAATTTATTTAAAAGGAGTCATCAATCAAGTGGCGCCAGAGATAGAAGTGGTAGCAATCTGTGATGACTTACCATCAGGAGTTTTGGCAATAAGAAAATTTCAACCAGAGATTGTTTTCCTTGATATAGAAATGCCAAAATATAACGGATTAGAAATTGTGAATTTTTTTGGTAAAGATGAAATCCAATTTAACATCATCTTTACAACAGCATATAACCAATATGCTATACAGGCCTTTAAAACATCTGCCTTGGATTATCTGCTAAAACCAATTGACCCAGAAGAACTGAAAGAAACAATAGAACGCTATAAACAGAAACAGCTCACCACTTTTCATAAATTACAAGTGGCTAAGTTACGCCTATCTCATACAGAAAAGATAGCCATTCCTGATGGTAATAATTTAATAATGATTGAAGTAAATGAAATTCTTTACCTAAAAGCAGATAGTAACTATACTGATATACACTTAACCAATGGAAAAAAATATACTACAAGTAGAATTTTGAAAAACTTTGAAGAAACCCTATCTTCTTATTCCCAATTTTTCAGATGTCATAAATCGTATATAGTTAATATTCTACATACTCTAAAATTCAGTAAAGCAAATGGTGGAACGGTTATTCTAAAAAATGATGTAGAAATACCCATTTCAATAGAAAAAATAGATACTTTTCTAAAGGCATTTAAAAAAATCCCTAGATTTTGAAAAATTAAGTTGTTTTTTTAGTCATATTAAAAAAAAATATTTTGGGTACATTATTATGTAAATCAATATTTTAATTATTTATGAAATGAAACTTTGTCAGTTCAAAAAATATTTATATTTTTGCACCCTAAAATAAAAAATAATATAAAGCAATCAAATGCCTACTATTCAACAATTAGTTAGAAAAGGAAGAGCCACACTTGCTAAGAAGAGCAAATCGGCTGCTTTGGATTCATGTCCACAAAGAAGAGGCGTATGTACGAGAGTATATACAACTACTCCTAAGAAACCTAACTCAGCACTTAGAAAAGTTGCGAGAGTAAGACTTTCAAACGGAAAAGAAGTTAACGCCTACATCCCGGGAGAAGGACATAACCTCCAAGAGCACTCGATAGTATTAGTACGTGGCGGAAGAGTAAAAGATTTACCGGGAGTTAGATATCACATTGTTCGTGGTGCTTTAGACACTGCCGGAGTAAACGGAAGAACGCAAAGACGTTCTAAATACGGTGCCAAGAGACCAAAACCAGGACAGGCTGCTGCTCCTGCAAAAGGTAAGAAAAAGTAATCATTAAATAAGGAACAAGAACAATGAGAAAAACAAAAGCAAAAAAGAGACCGTTGTTACCAGATCCAAAGTTTAATGATCAATTGGTAACAAGATTTGTAAATAATCTAATGGTAGATGGTAAAAAATCTATCGCTTTCAGAATTTTCTATGATGCATTAGATATCGTAGAAGCTAAAAAAGGAGATAACGAAAAATCTTCTCTTGAAATCTGGAAAGATGCATTAACTAACGTAATGCCTCACGTAGAAGTAAGATCAAGAAGAATTGGTGGTGCAAACTTCCAAATTCCTATGCCAATCAGAGCTGATAGAAAAATTTCTATGGCAATGAAATGGTTAATTAAGTATGCTACTGCTAGAAATGATAAGTCTATGGCTCAGAAATTAGCTGCAGAAGTTATCGCTGCTTCTAGAGAAGAAGGTGCTGCTTTCAAGAAGAAAACTGATACTCACAAAATGGCAGAAGCTAACAAAGCTTTCTCTCACTTTAAATTTTAATTAAGAAATGAGTAGAGATCTTAAATACACAAGAAATATTGGGATTGCTGCGCACATTGATGCCGGTAAAACTACCACTACAGAGCGTATTCTTTTCTATACAGGTAAAACTCACAAAATTGGAGAAGTACACGAAGGTGCTGCTACAATGGACTGGATGGAACAAGAAGCAGAAAGAGGTATTACCATTACTTCTGCTGCTACTACATGTAGCTGGAATTTCCCAACAGATCAAGGGAAAACACTTCCTGAAACTAAACCTTACCACTTCAATATCATTGATACCCCAGGACACGTAGACTTCACAGTAGAAGTAAACAGATCTCTTAGAGTATTAGATGGTCTTGTGTTCTTATTCTCAGCAGTAGACGGAGTAGAGCCTCAGTCAGAAACCAACTGGAGATTGGCTGATAACTACAAAGTTGCGAGAATGGGATTCGTAAACAAAATGGACAGACAAGGAGCTGATTTCTTAAACGTTGTAAAACAAGTTAAAGAAATGTTAGGTTCTAATGCAGTTCCAATCGTTTTACCAATCGGTGCTGAAGAAGATTTCAAAGGTGTAGTAGACTTAATTAAGAACAGAGCTATCATCTGGGATGAAGCAGGACAAGGAGCAACTTTTGATGTAGTTCCAATTCCTGAAGATATGAAAGATGAGGTAATGGAATATAGAGAAAAATTAGTAGAAGCAGTAGCTGATTACGATGAAACTCTAATGGAAAAATTCTTTGAAGATCCAGATTCTATTACTGAAGAAGAAATCAATGCTGCACTTAGAGCTGCAACTATTGATTTATCTATCATTCCTATGACTTGTGGTTCTTCATTCAAAAATAAAGGAGTTCAGTTCATGCTAGATGCAGTTTGTAAATATCTTCCTTCTCCACTAGATAAGGATGATATCAAAGGAACTGATCCTAAAACTGATGCTGAAATCATTAGAAAACCAGACGTAAAAGAGCCTTTCGCTGCATTAGCTTTCAAAATTGCTACTGACCCATTTGTAGGTAGATTAGCATTCTTTAGAGCTTATTCAGGAAGATTAGATGCTGGATCTTATGTTCTAAATACAAGATCTGGAAACAAAGAAAGAATTTCTAGAATCTACCAAATGCACGCTAACAAGCAAAATCCAGTAGAATTTATCGAAGCTGGAGATATCGGTGCAGCAGTAGGTTTCAAAGATATCAAAACGGGAGATACTCTTTCTGATGAAAAAGCACCAATCGTTCTTGAATCTATGATTTTCCCAGATCCAGTAATTGGTATCGCTGTAGAACCTAAAACTAAAGCAGACCAAGATAAAATGGGTAATGCTCTTGCTAAATTAGCAGAAGAAGATCCTACATTTACTGTGAAAACTGATGAAGCTTCAGGTCAAACTATTATTTCAGGGATGGGAGAACTTCACCTTGATATCATCGTTGACCGTATGAGAAGAGAATTTAAAGTAGAGGTTAACCAAGGTCAACCACAAGTAGAATACAAAGAAGCTCTTACACAAGTTGCTAACCATAGAGAAGTTTACAAAAAACAATCAGGTGGTAGAGGTAAGTTCGCAGATATCGTATTCGAAATTGGTCCTGCAGACGAAGGTAAAACTGGTTTAGAATTCATCAACGAAATTAAAGGTGGTAACATTCCTAGAGAATTTATCCCTTCAGTTGAAAAAGGTTTCAAAGAATCTATGAAAAACGGTCCATTAGCTGGTTTCGAAGTAGAATCTATGAAAGTAACCCTTAAAGATGGATCTTTCCACGCAGTAGACTCTGACCAATTATCTTTCGAATTAGCTGCTAAAATGGGTTTCAAAGCTTCTGGTAAAGCTGCTAAAGCTGTAATTATGGAGCCTATTATGAAACTTGAGGTAGTTACACCTGAAGAATATATGGGAGATATCGTAGGAGACCTTAACAGAAGAAGAGGTACTGTAAACGGTATGGATGATAGAAATAACGCTAAAGTAATCAAAGCTTTCGTTCCACTATCTGAAATGTTTGGTTATGTTACTTCGCTTAGAACTTTATCTTCTGGTAGAGCTACTTCTTCTATGGAGTTCGAGAGATACGAACCAGCTCCAACAAATATTGCAGAAGAAGTAATTGCTAAAGCAAGAGGTTAATCTTTAAAAAATTAGAAAATGTCACAAAGAATCAGAATAAAACTTAAGTCTTACGATTACAATTTAGTAGATAAGTCTGCTGAGAAAATCGTGAAAACTGTAAAAGCTACTGGTGCTGTGGTAAACGGACCTATTCCATTGCCAACTCACAAAAGAATCTTTACAGTTCTTAGATCACCACACGTAAACAAGAAAGCAAGAGAGCAGTTCCAACTTTCTGCTCACAAGAGATTGATGGATATCTATTCTTCTTCTTCTAAAACTGTAGATGCTCTAATGAAATTAGAGTTACCTTCAGGTGTAGACGTAGAAATCAAAGTGTGATAATTAATCACTTTGCTATGATAAAAACTCCCAAACTATTTAGTTTGGGAGTTTTGTTTTAATTCGTAATTTTATTCAAAATTTTAACGAATGAAAAACCTAGTATTCCTTCTCCTTTCCCTTTTTACTTTCGCTCAAACGCCAAAAGTTTCTTCTGGAAAAATCATAGAATACAAAAATTTTAAATCCGAAATCATCGGAGAAAGAACCGTGAGAATTTGGCTTCCCGAAAATTATAATCCAAAGGTAAAACACCAAGTTCTTTATGCCAATGACGGACAAATGCTTTGGGATGAAACCATCACTTGGAACAAGCAAGAATGGAAGCTAGACGAAAATTTAGGAGAACTCGTTCGCGAGAAGAAAATAAAACCTACAATTGTAGTTGCCATAGACAATGCAGATAAAAACCGTCATAGCGAATATTTTCCGCAGAAACCTTTTGAAAGTTTGTCTCAAAAAAAGCAAGATTCTCTATACAATCTTTTCAGAAGTAAAGATCAATCACTTTTTGGTGGTAAAATCTATTCAGATGAATATTTGAAATTTTTAGTAAAAGAACTCAAACCTTTTGTAGATAAAAATTATAGCACTTATACAGATGCACCACACACGTTTATCATGGGAAGTTCTATGGGCGGATTGATTTCTATGTATGCTATTTGCGAATATCCTGAAATTTTTGGCGGTGCAATTTGTATGTCTACACATTGGCCAGGAATTTTTGCGTCAGAAAACAATCCTATTCCTCTTGCTTTTCAAAGCTATTTAAAAGCCAATTTGCCCAATCCTAAAACGCATAAAATCTATTTTGATTTCGGTACAGAAACGCTTGATAAATTGTATGAACCTTATCAAATGAAAGTAGATGAGATCATGAAAGCTAAAAAGTTTCGGAAGAAAAACTGGCAAACTTTAAAATTTGAAGGAGAAGACCACAGCGAAAAATCTTGGGCAAAAAGACTTTCTATTCCATTAACTTTTATGTTGAAATGATTTTGAATTATATACTTGTTATTTCTATTTTTAGTTTTTTGTTATTTGGTTTTGACAAAAGAAATGCAACTCGTGGTGGAAATAGAATTTCGGAGTTTGTTCTTTTGTTGCTCTCATTTCTCGGCGGAAGTGTAGGCTCACTTTTGGGAATGCTTGTTTTCCGACATAAAATTTCTAAAACTTCCTTTAAAATAAAATTTGGACTAATATTCTTAGTCCAAATTCTTATCATTTTCTATTATTTAAAATCTAATTACTGAATCAATTCATACGTTTGCTGTGCAATTTCTAATTCTTCATTGGTAGGAATAATCAGAATTTTCACTTTGCTTTCTGGTGCTTGAATTTCTACAGGAACTTTTGTGTGATTAAACTTCACATTGGCTTCTTCGTCTAGCTTTATGCCAAGCGCTTCTAAATTTTTACAAGACCAACTTCTTACCACTGCATCATTTTCTCCTAAACCAGCCGTGAAAATAATGGAGTCAATTCCATTCAACGCTGCAAAATAAGAACCGATGTATTTTTTAATTCTGTAAGTATATAATTCTAAAGTCAGTTTAGCATCAGCATCGCCTTGTTCACATTTTTCGTTGATGTCTCTTGCATCGCTGCTTCCGCCTAAACCAAGCATTCCACTTTCTTTATTCAATATGTTTTTCACCTCTTGTAAAGAAAAGCCTAATTCTTCTACCATGTAAAAAATCACAGAAGGATCTATATCGCCACTTCTAGTTCCCATCGCCAATCCACAAAGTGGGCCAAAACCTAAAGTCGTATCTATACTTTCTCCGTTTTCATTTACTGCAGCCATACTTGCACCATTTCCTAAGTGAATGGTAATGGCTTTTAAATGGTCATTTTTCAGAATTTTTTTGGCTTCATTGTATACAAATTTGTGGCTCGTTCCGTGGAAACCATACACTCTAATGCTATTATCTGTATAGAATTTTTTAGGAATAGCATATCGGTAAGCGTGTTCTGGAAGAGTAGCGAAAAACGCTGTGTCAAAAACTGCTACCTGAACAGCATTTGGAAAGAACTTTTCAGAAGCTTCTATCCCAATTAAGTTTGCCGGATTATGAAGTGGAGCCAATGGAATCAAAGTTTTTATCGCTTCTTTCACTTCTGGAGTAATGATTTGCGTTTTTGTGAATTTTTCGCCGCCGTGAACTACTCTGTGACCAATCGCTTTGATGCTTTCAGGATTTTCGATAACTCCAAAATCTGGATGAGTTAATAAACCCGTAATCGCCTCGAAAGCTGTAGCATGTTCTGGTAAATTTTCTTCTAAAATATATTCGCCGAAGCCATCATCTTTTGCATATTGATGTTTGATTCTACCCCCTTCAATTCCGATACGTTCTGCTAAACCTTTAGCCAAAACTTGTTGTGAAAGGATATTGATGATTTGATATTTCAGAGATGAGCTTCCTGCATTAATAACTAATATGTTCATGTAATAATTTTTTAAAATTTTTAATTTGGGCAGCTTTTCCGCCTTCCGTTCCCGCTTTTTTATTTTTACCAAAGCTTTTTCATTCAAAAAATAAAAAGAGCTCCACTCAAGTCGGGCTGCTAAGACGAGCTGTCTAAATATGAGGTTTAATTGTTAGTAGATTGTATCGCTGTAATAATTACGGTGTTGTAAATATCTTCAATGGTAGCACCACGACTTAAATCGTTAATTGGTTTGTTTAGACCTTGTAACATTGGGCCAACTGCTAATGCACCAGTTTCTCTTTGAACCGCTTTGTAAGTGTTGTTTCCTGTATTCAAGTCTGGGAAAATAAGAACATTGGCTTGTCCAGCAACAGGTGAGTTTGGCAATTTGCTTTTACCAACGATTGGGTCTACTGCAGCGTCATATTGAATAGGTCCTTCTACTAAAATATCAGGACGTAGAGATTTTACAATTTCTGTAGCTTTTCTCACTTTTTCTACTTCTTCACCGCTTCCAGATGTTCCAGAAGAATAAGAAAGCATCGCCACTTTAGGCGTTTCTATACCAAATGTTTTGGCAGAATCGGCAGAAGAAATCGCAATTTCTGCTAATTGTTCAGGATTCGGATTGGGTACAATGGCACAATCTCCGTAAACCAAAACTCTGTCATCTAACAGCATGAAAAATACTGAAGATACAGTTTTGAAACCAGGTTTTGTCTTCACAAATTGTAAAGCAGGTTTTATGGTGTGAGCTGTTGTATTTACAGCACCAGAAACCATTCCGTCTGCATGACCTTTGTGTACCATCATGGTACCAAAGTAAGAAGCATCTAGCATTAAATCTTGTGCAGATGTCAATTCTAAACCTTTTGATTTTCTTAATTCATATAAAGCGTTGGCGTAATCTTCGTAGAATTCACTGTTGTGAGGGTCTACGATAGAAATTCTACTTTCGTCCCAGTTTAATCCGAGTTGCGCTACTCTAGATTTTACTTTTTCAGGGTCGCCTAAAATGGTAATTTTTGCCACTTTGTCTTCTGCAATTTGAGATGCAGCGGTTAGAATTCTATCGTCATTGCCCTCTGGTAAAACAATGTGCTTTTGAATTTTTTTAGCATTACTCAAGAGATTGTATTGGAACATTCTCGGGGTGAGACTTTCTGTTTTCACAGAGTTTATTTTGGCATTGAGCTCTTCTACGTCAACAGAACTTTCAAACAAGTCAATACTTAATTTTATTTTTGATTTATTTTCTGCGTAAATTTTCGGTTTAATTCTAGAAATTACAGATGCTGCTTCAAAAGTTCCGAGATTAGTAGTGATAATCGGAATAGGTTTTTGATTGTCGAGCATTAATTTGATAATAGATCTTTCTGGCGTGAAACCACCTGTTAAAACAATTCCAGAAATATTAGGATATTTCGGTGAAATATTCGCCAAAGAAGTTCCTACAATGAGGTCGCTTCTGTCTCCTGGCATAATACAGAGGCTGTCTGGTGTAATTCTAGGCAAGAAATTCGCTAATTGCATCGCTCCAATAACCGTGGTTTTCGCAATGTTGTCTAGTTTTTCTTTCCCGAATAAAACATGACCTCTAATATGATTGATGATTTCGCGGATAGATGGTTTTCCTAATTCTGGATTGTTTGGAATAACGGCTACGAAGATTCCTTTTTTAATTTCTTTGTTGATGAGTTTTTGTACTTCGCTTTGTTCTTTTTCGCAACGATTAACAATTACTCCTATTATATTAACGTCTTTTTCTAAAAATGAATTGACTTCTGCAATCACATTATTTACCAATTCAGGAACGGTTTCGAAACTGTCTTTTACCACTAATAAAACTGGGATTCCTAAATTTTTGGCAATAGAACCATTGAAATCTATTTCAAAAACAGAACCTTCTTCTGTAAAATCACTTCCTTCTACCAATACAAAATCAAATTCATTTTCTAAATTTTTATATTTCTCGATGATGGTATCATAAACCTCATTGATTTTTCCTTGATTTTGATGTTCCGTAAACTCACTTCTAGAATATGAGTAAGCATCCTCATAATTCATGTTAATATTAAAGTGAGATAAAATAGTGTCTATATGATTGTCTACTACATTTTTATTTTCGATAAGAGGCTTAAAAAACGCTACATTAGGAGTGGTGCGTTTCAGCATTTGCATTAATCCAAGACTTACAATAGATTTTCCGCTTTGTGCAGAAGAGGTAATTACGTATACTGAATGATTCATTTTTAGAAAGGATTAAATTTATTTTGCAAAAATACGGCTTTCAAAACGGTTATGAAAGTAAATCAAGTGTCGAAAAACATGCGATTTGACAGCTATTTTAAATTTTTAGCAAAAATATAAGCATTAAAAGGACTTCCGTTTCCTAATTACAAACATCATATTTTAATTAATCTTTATGATAGAATAAATTTCAGTTTATGGTTTCACGAGTGACTGAACATGAATGGATTAAAATAGAAAATAATTTTAACTTACTGTTTGTCAGTTCAAAAAATATTCTTACATTTGCACACTCATTTTAGGGAAGAAGTATGCCTATTTCAGACGTAGATATTACTAAATTCCTCTAGAATAGAGAGTTATAATAAACAATTTAAGTATAATATATTAATAATGTCAGGTATTATTGGTAAAAAAATCGGTATGACATCTTTGTTTAACGAAGAAGGGAAGAATATCCCTTGTACAGTTATTCAAGCTGGTCCATGCGCGGTTTTACAGGTCAGAACCGAAGAAGTTGACGGTTACAAAGCGGTGCAACTAGGTTTCGATGACAAGAGTGAGAAGAACGTATCTAAAGCGTTAGCTGGTCATTTCAAAAAGGCTGGTTCTACGCCAAAGGCGAAAATCGTGGAGTTTAGAAATGAATTCGAACACGAAGTGAAAGTAGGAGATCAAGTAATCGTAGACATGTTCAACGAAGGTGAATATGTAGACGTAACAGGTACTTCTAAAGGTAAAGGTTTCCAAGGGGTTGTTAAAAGACATAACTTTGGTGGTGTAATGCAAGCTACCCACGGTCAGCACAACAGATTAAGAGCTCCAGGTTCAATCGGTGCAGGTTCTGACCCTTCTAGAGTTTTCAAAGGACTTAGAATGGCTGGTAGAATGGGAGGAAAACAGGTAACTGTTCAAAACCTTCAAGTGTTAAAAGTAGATACAGAACAAAATCTTTTAGTAGTAAAAGGTGCTGTTCCGGGAGCTAAAAATTCTTATGTAATTATCAAGAAATGGAACTAGTAGTATTAAATACATCAGGAAAAGAAACCGGAAGAAAAGTGCAACTAGACGAAGCTATCTTCGGAATTGAGCCAAATCAGCACGCGGTTTACTTAGAAGTGAAACAATACCTTGCTGCTCAAAGACAAGGAACTCATAAGTCTAAAGAAAGAAGCGAAATTACTGCTTCTACTAGAAAACTTAAAAAACAAAAAGGATCTGGTTCGGCTAGATATGGTGATATTAAATCTCCAACTTTCAAAGGTGGGGGTAGAGTATTCGGTCCTAAGCCAAGAGATTACAGATTCAAATTAAATAAAGCATTAAAAAGATTAGCTAAGAAATCTGTTCTTTCTCAAAAAATGAGAGAAAACTCTATTAAAGTATTAGAAGAAGTAACATTTGCTGCTCCTAAAACTAAAGATTTCATCAATGTATTTAATGCATTAGGTTTGGAAGGCAAAAAAGCATTATTCGTGCTTGCTGAAACAAACAAGAACGTATATTTGTCTTCAAGAAACTTACCGAAAGTAAAAGTTTTAACTTATAATGAGATTTCTTCTTATGACTTAGTTAATGCTGGTGAAGTAGTATTCTTCGAAGGTGCTGTAGAAAAATTTCAAGAAAATTTAAGAAAATAAGTCATGTCAGTTATTATTAAACCAATCATTTCAGAAAAAGCAAACAGCCAATCAGAATTGAGCGGAGTTTATACGTTTTTAGTAAATACTAAAGCTAATAAAATCCAAATCAAACAAGCTGTAGAAGCTGCTTATAGTGTAAAGGTAGAAGACGTAAGAACAATGATTTATGCTCCTAAAGTTTCTGCGAAATACACTAAAAAAGGACTTCAAGTTGGTAAAACCAATAAATTGAAGAAAGCTTTGGTTCAACTTGTAGAAGGTGAAACCATTGATATTTTTGCAACAAATTAATAATTTTATATAATTAATAGTAATGTCTGTTAGAAAATTAAAACCTATCACCCCAGGACAGAGATTCAGAATTGTAAACAATTTTGAAGAAATTACTACCAACAAACCTGAGAAGTCTCTAACTGTAGGGCTTTCTAAAAAAGGAGGTAGAAATAACACTGGTAAAATGACCATGCGTTATACCGGAGGTGGACACAAGAAAAAGTACAGAATCATCGATTTCAAAAGAAATAAGTTTGATGTAGCTGCTACTGTTTTATCTGTGGAGTATGATCCAAACAGAACTGCGTTTATCGCTTTAGTAGAATACACTGATGGAGAAAAGAGATACATCGTTGCTCCAAACGGTATTAAAGTAGGTCAAACTGTAGTTTCTGGAGATAATGTAGAACCTGAAGTAGGAAATGCAATGAAATTGAAAAACATACCATTAGGTACTGTGATCTCTTGCATCGAACTAAGACCAGGACAAGGAGCTATCCTTGCTAGGAGTGCAGGTTCTTCTGCGCAATTAACTTCTAGAGATGGTAAATATGCAATCATTAAATTGCCTTCAGGAGAATCTAGAATGATTTTAGTAGAATGTATGGCTATGATTGGCTCAGTATCTAACTCAGATCACCAACTTACCGTTTCTGGTAAAGCAGGTAGAAGCAGATGGTTAGGTAAGAGACCAAGAACAAGAGCTGTAGCTATGAACCCTGTAGATCACCCAATGGGAGGTGGTGAAGGTAGATCTTCTGGTGGTCACCCAAGATCTAGAAACGGTAAACCAGCTAAAGGTTACAAGACTAGAAAGAAAAACAAAGTGTCTAACCGTTACATCGTATCTAAAAGAAAATAATTATGGCAAGATCACTTAAAAAAGGACCTTTCATCGCTCATCATTTAGAAAAGAAGGTTCAGGCAAACATAGAACAAAATAAGAAGACAGTTATCAAAACATGGTCTAGAGCATCTATGATCTCTCCAGACATGGTAGGTCAAACTATCGCAGTACACAACGGGAAATCTTTTATCCCAGTTTATGTAACTGAAAACATGGTAGGACACAAGTTAGGCGAATTTTCTCCAACGAGATCTTTTAGAGGTCACGCAGGTAACAAAAATAAAGGTAGCAGATAATCATGGGATCAAGAAAACAAGATAGCGCAATCGCAAGAAAAGAAGCTAACAAAGACGTTGTAAAAGCTTCATTAAACAATTGTCCGTCTTCTCCAAGAAAAATGAGACTCGTTGCTGATATCATCCGTGGAGAAAACGTAGATAAAGCCCTATATATCCTTAAATATTCTAAAAAAGATGCTTCTAACAAGTTAGAAAAACTTTTACTTTCGGCTATTGCTAACTGGCAAACTAAAAACGAAGGTGCTGACATAGAAGCTGCTAATCTTTTTGTAAAAGAAATTTATGTGGATAGTGCAAGACAACTTAAGAGATTAAGACCTGCACCACAAGGTAGAGGTTACAGAATTAGAAAAAGATCTAATCACGTAACATTAGTATTAGGTAACAAACAAGATAATCAATAATCAAAGGTATGGGACAGAAGACAAATCCAATTGGTAATAGATTAGGAATCATCAGAGGATGGGATTCTAACTGGTTTGGTGGAAACGATTATGGAGACAGAATCGCAGAAGACTACAAAATCAGAAGATACCTTGAAGCTAGATTATCTAAAGGTGGTATCTCTAGAATCTACATCGAGAGAACCCTAAAATTAGTAACAGTAACAATCACTACTGCAAGACCAGGTCTTATCATCGGTAAAGGTGGTCAAGAAGTTGATAAACTTAAAGAAGAATTGAAAAAGATTACTGATAAAGACATCCAAATCAATATCTTCGAAATCAAAAGACCAGAACTAGACGCAATTCTAGTTGCAGAAAGTATTGCAAAACAGATTGAAAACAGAATCTCTTACAGAAGAGCTGTTAAAATGGCTATGACCAGCACTATGAGAATGGGTGCAGAAGGTATCAAAGTTCAAATCTCTGGTAGATTAAACGGAGCTGAAATGGCAAGAAGCGAGTCTTTCAAAGAAGGAAGAATCCCATTGTCTACTTTCAGAGCAGATATCGATTATCACATTGGTGAAGCACTTACTCAGTACGGTAAGCTAGGAGTGAAAGTTTGGATCATGAAGGGTGAAGTTTACGGCAAGAGAGAATTATCTCCACTTGTTGGTCAACAGAAAAAAGCACCAGCTGGTAAAAAAAGAGACAGAAAATAATTAAAATTTTAGATTGAAATTTTAAGTTTTAAATTACCGTTACTTTTTTAAAATCTAAAATCTAAAATCTGAAATCTAAAATCTAAATTAGAAAACATGTTACAACCTAAAAGAACGAAATTCCGTCGTGTTCATAAAATGAAAATGAAGGGAAATGCGCAAAGAGGATCTCAACTTGCGTATGGAACTTTCGGAATTAAAGCTATAGACGGTGCTTGGATCACTGCAAGACAAATTGAAGCTGCGCGTATCGCTGCTACAAGATATATGAAAAGAGAAGGTCAACTATGGATTAAAATATTTCCAGATAAGCCTATTACTAAAAAACCAGCCGAAGTAAGGATGGGTAAAGGTAAAGGTGCTGTAGAATATTGGGTAGCTGTAGTAAAACCTGGTAAAATTATGTTTGAAGTAGGTGGAGTTCCTTATGAAATAGCTAAAGAGGCGTTAAGACTTGCAGCTCAGAAACTTCCAATAGTTACCAAATTTGTAGTAGCTAACGATTTTGTTCAACCTCAATAATCTTTGAAAAATGAAAAAAGCTGACATCAAAAATCTAAGCGCAGGAGATATTAAAAATCAATTAGCTGCTCTTAAAGCTGATTACACTAAAATGAAATTAGCGCACAGAATTAGCCCGATTGAAAATCCTATCAGTATCAGAGATTTAAGAAGAACAATCGCAAGACTTGAAACTGAGTTAACTAACAAACAATAATTTCATTTTATCATGGAAAGAAATTTAAGAAAAGAAAGAATCGGAATCGTTTCTAGCAATAAAATGGAAAAAACCATTGTAGTTAGTGAAACGATGAGAATGAAACATCCAATGTATGGTAAATTCGTATTAAAAACGAAAAAATATACCGCTCACGATGAAAACAACGAGTGCAACGAAGGAGACAAAGTTTTAATTACAGAAACTAGACCTTTGAGCAAAAATAAAAGATGGAGATTAGTAAGTATAATTGAAAGAGCTAAGTAATGTTACAAACCGAATCAAGATTAAAAGTTGCTGATAATACTGGTGCAAAAGAAGTACTAGTAATCAGAGTTCTAGGTGGAACTAGAAGAAGATATGCTTCTGTAGGTGATAAAATCGTAGTTACTATCAAAGATTCTACTCCATCAGGAAATGCAAAAAAAGGACAAGTATCTAAAGCAGTTATCGTAAGAACTAAAAAAGCAGTTAGAAGAAAAGATGGTTCATACATCAAATTTGACGACAATGCTTGCGTTCTTCTAAACGCTGCTGGAGAAATGAGAGGAACTCGTGTTTTCGGACCAGTTGCTCGTGAATTGAGAGACAAAGAATATATGAAAATCATTTCATTAGCTCCTGAAGTATTATAATTTTAAAAATTTTAGAAAAAATGGCAAAAGTTAAAATAAAAAGAGGAGATAACGTAATCGTTACTACTGGTAAAAACAAAGGTAATAAAGGTGAAGTTCTAGAAGTGATTAAGAAAGAAAACGCTGATGCTAGAGTTATCGTAGCAGGTGTAAACGTTGTTAAAAAACACGTAAAACCATCTGCATCTAATCCTCAAGGCGGAATCGTAGAAAAAGAAGCATCTATTAATATTTCTAATGTATCTCTTGTAGATGCAAACGGAAAAGCTACAAAAGTAGCGTATAAAGTAGAAGGTGATAAAAAAGTAAGAATTGCTAAAACAACAGGTAAAGAAATCTAATTATGGAATACGTAGCAAGACCCAAAAAATTATATACAGAAAAAATTGTTCCAGCAATGATGGAAGAATTTGGGTACAAATCTATCATGCAAGTACCTAAATTAGAAAAAATTGTTGTGTCTCAAGGTTTAGGTGCTGCAACTGCAGACAAAAAAATCGTAGACTATGCAGTAGAAGAACTTACAGCTATCACTGGTCAAAAAGCAGTAGGAACTTTATCTAAAAAAGACGAGGCAGCTTTCAAATTAAGAAAAGGTATGCCAGTAGGTGCAAGAGTAACGCTTAGAGCAGAAAAAATGTACGAATTTTTAGATAGACTTACTTCATCTGCTTTACCAAGAATTAGAGATTTTAACGGTATCAAAGCCGATGGTTTCGATGGTAGAGGTAATTACAACTTAGGGATTACTGAGCAAATTATCTTCCCAGAAATCGTGATCGACAAAGTGAAAAAAATCCAAGGGATGGACATCACTTTCGTTACTACTGCTAAAACTGACAAAGAAGCAAAAGCATTATTAACTCATTTCGGTTTACCGTTTAAAAAGAACTAAGAAATGGCAAAAGAATCAATGAAAGCGCGTGAGCGCAAAAGAGAAGCACTAGTTGCTAAATATGCTGCTAAAAGAGCTGCCCTAAAAGAAGCAGGTGATTATGAAGCACTTCAGAAATTACCTAAAAACGCTTCTCCTGTAAGATTACACAACAGATGTAAATTAACAGGAAGACCAAGAGGTTACATGAGAACTTTCGGTATTTCGAGAGTTACTTTCAGAGAAATGGCTAACAATGGTCTTATCCCGGGAGTTAAAAAAGCAAGTTGGTAACAATTAGTTTTTAATCAAGATATTTAAGTTGCTTATGGCTTTTAGCCTCAAAATTAAAAGCCATCTGCAATACTGAATATCATTCACCAATAATAATTTAAAATAAAAAAATGGTAACAGATCCAATTTCAGATTTCCTAACTAGAGTAAGGAACGCACAAAGCGCAGGCCACAAAGTGGTGGAAATTCCTGCATCAAAAATCAAAAAGGAGATTACGAAAATCTTATTTGATCAAGGTTACATCTTAAACTACAAGTTTGAAGATAACGCTGTTCAAGGGACTATCAAAATCGCTTTGAAATATGATAAGCAAACTAACAAACCGGCTATTAAGTCTATCCAAAGAGCTTCTAGACCAGGTTTGAGAAAATACGCTGGTAGTGAAGAATTACCAAGAGTATTAAATGGTTTAGGTGTAGCTATCATCTCTACTTCTAAGGGAGTAATGACTGATAAGAAAGCCAGAGAAGAAAAAGTAGGTGGCGAAGTAATCTGCTATGTTTATTAATTGTAAAAATTAGGAAGAAATGTCAAGAATTGGTAAATCAATTATAGAAATTCCTGCAGGTGTTACAGTTACTGTAAACGATAATGTAGTAACTGTGAAAGGTCCTAAAGGAGAACTTTCTCAAGAAATTACAGGCGGAATTACTCTTGAGCAAGAAGATGGTAAAATCACTGTAAGCAGACCATCTGAAGCTAAAAATCATAAAGCATTACACGGTCTATACAGAGCGTTAATCAATAATATGATTGTAGGAACCGCAGAAGGTTTCACAAAAAAATTAGAATTAGTAGGGGTAGGTTATAGAGCATCTCACTCTGGTCAAAAACTAGAATTAGCTCTAGGTTTCTCTCACGGTATCGTACTAGATCTTCCAAAAGAAATCACAGTAGATACTTTAACAGAAAAAGGTAAAAACCCAATCATCACTTTGTCATCTTATGACAAACAATTATTGGGAATGGTGGCTGCTAAAATTCGCTCATTCAGAAAACCAGAACCATACAAAGGTAAAGGTGTGAAATTCGTTGGTGAAATAATTAGACGTAAAGCTGGTAAATCTGCTTAAAAATTAAGACAATGGCATTAACAAAAGTACAAAAAAGAGATAGAATTAAAAGAAGAGTAAGAGGCAAAATCTCTGGAACTTCTTCAGCGCCAAGACTTTCTGTTTACAAGAGTAACAAAGAAATCTACGCTCAATTAATTGACGATAAAGAAGGTAAAACTTTAGTAGCTGCTTCTTCTAGAGAGAAAGGAGTAGATGCTAATGGAACTAAAACTGAAGTTGCAACTGCAGTAGGTAAGAAAATTGCTGAAAAAGCTTTAGCTGCTGGATTTGAAAAAGTAGTTTTTGATAGAAACGGTTTCGTATATCACGGTAGAGTAAAAGCTCTTGCAGACGGTGCTAGAGAAGGTGGTTTGAAATTTTAAAAATTAAAAAATTATGTTAGGATTAGATAATATAGAAAGAGTAAAACCAGGTGGTCTAGAACTTAAAGATCGTCTAGTTGCCGTAAACAGAGTAACTAAAGTAACCAAAGGAGGTAGAGCTTTCGGATTTTCTGCAATCGTAGTAGTAGGTAATGAAGACGGTGTAATCGGTTTCGGTTTAGGTAAATCTAAAGAAGTTGCTTCTGCTATTGCTAAAGCAGTAGAAGATGCTAAGAAAAATTTAGTGAAAGTTCCTGTAATGAATCATACAATCCCTCACCAAACTTCTGCTAGATACGGTGGTGCTGATATCTTCTTAAGACCAGCTTCTCACGGTACAGGATTAATCGCAGGAGGTGCGGTAAGAGCGGTACTAGAATCTGCAGGAGTACATGATGTACTTTCAAAATCTAAAGGTTCTTCTAACCCTCACAATGTGGTAAAGGCAACTTTCAAAGCATTGTTAGATATCAGAAGACCAGAAGAAATTGCAAGAATGAGAGGAATTTCTTTAACTAAAGTGTTTAACGGTTAATTTTTTATATCATGGCAACAATTAAAATCAAACAAGTAAGAAGTGCTATCAAAAGACCTAAAGTACAAAAAGATACTTTAGTAGCTCTTGGTCTTAAAAAATTAAACCAAGTTGTAGAACACGAAGCTACTCCATCTATCTTAGGTATGGTAGCAGCAGTGAGACATTTAGTAGAAGTACAGGAAAACTAATTAAATTTTAACAAAATGAATTTAAATAATATTCAACCAGCATCTGGAGCTACTCATAATTCAAAAAGAGTAGGTAGAGGACAAGGTAGTGGCAAAGGTGGTACATCTACAAAAGGTCACAAAGGTCAAAAATCAAGAGCTGGTTACTCACAGAAAATAGGTTTTGAAGGTGGTCAGATGCCTTTACAAAGAAGATTACCAAAATTCGGATTTAATAACATTAACAGAAAAGAATACAGAGCTATTAATCTTGATACTATTCAAGCATTAGTAGACGCTAAAAATCTTTCTGAAGTTACTAAAGAAGTATTGGTGGAAAATGGTTTATCTTCTAAAAATGAATTAGTGAAAATTATGGGTAGAGGAGAACTTAAATCTTCTGTTTCTATTTCTGCTAACAAATTCACTAAATCTGCTGAAGAGGCAATCTCTAAAGCAGGAGGTAAAGCGATCACTCTTTAATAAAAACAAATGAAAGGTTTTATTCAAACACTTAAAAACATCTGGAGTTTACAAGAATTGAGGGACAAGATTATTGTCACTCTTTCTTTGATTCTAGTATATAGATTTGCTTCTTATATTTCTCTACCAGCTATTAACATGGCAGAAGTAGGAAATTTATTAGATCATTTTCAGAAACAAGGTGGCGGTAAACAAGCTGCAGGTCTATTAGGTCTATTATCATCATTTACTGGAGGAGCTTTCAGTCATGCTTCAATCATGGCTTTAGGAATCATGCCGTACATTTCCGCATCTATTATTGTGCAGCTTATGGGAATGGCAATTCCTTATTTACAGAAACTTCAGAAAGATGGTGAAAGTGGTAGAAAAACCTTAAATCAGATTACAAGATGGTTAACAATAGGTGTTTGTCTCGTACAAGCACCATTTTACCTAGGTACTATTACACAGGTTTTTTTACCTTACGAACAGTTTAGATCTGCGTATTATATTGATCCGCAATCTATTGCATTTTATGTTCCAAGTGTAGTGATATTAGTTGCAGGTTCTATCTTTGCAATGTGGTTAGGAGAAAAAATTACAGATAAAGGTATTGGTAACGGGATTTCTATCTTAATTATGGTAGGGATTCTAGCTGGTTTACCAACTGCATTTTTACAAGAATTTACTACTCAAACAGGAAACGGAGGTTTAGGAAGCATCATGATTCTCATCGAAGTTTTATTCTGGTTGGTAGTAATCTTATTAGCAATTGTACTTTCAGTTGCGGTAAGAAAAATTCCTATTCAGTATGTAAGTAGAGCTCACGCAACAGGTGGTGCAAACAGAAATTTATTACAAGGAGCAAGACAATGGATTCCTCTAAAAGTAAATGCATCTGGAGTAATGCCACTAATTTTCGCACAAGCATTAATGTTTGTTCCTGGTTTGTTAACTAAATTCGATGATACCAATACTTTCTTAGCAGGATTCAAAAATCCATTCAGCTGGCAGTATAATGTATTATTAGTAATTTTAATTATCATCTTCTCTTATTTCTACACAGCCATCACTATTCCAGTGAATCAAATGGCAGATGACTTAAAGAGAAATGGAGGTTTAATACCGAAAGTAAGACCAGGACAAGAGACTGCAAATTACTTAGATGATATTTTATCTAAAATAACCTTGCCAGGTGCGTTTTTTTTATCTATCTTTGCAATCCTTCCAGCTTTAGTGCATGGAGGCTTTGTTCAGACTGAAGGATTCTCCCATTTTTTCGGAGGAACTTCTTTATTGATCATGGTAGGAGTAATTTTAGATACAGTTCAGCAAATCAATACGTATTTGTTGAACCATCACTATGATGGATTGATGCAATCTAAATTATCTAGAACATCAAACTTATAAAAAACATCTATGGCAAAACAAAAACATATAGAACAAGATGGCGTTATAGTGGAGGCACTATCTAACGCCATGTTCCGTGTGGAACTGGAAAATGGGCATGTTCTCATCGCTCATATTTCAGGGAAAATGAGAATGCATTACATAAAACTTTTACCAGGAGACAAGGTAAAATTAGAACTCTCTCCTTATGATTTATCAAAAGGAAGAATAACATTTAGATATTAAATTAAATACTAATGAAAGTTAGAGCATCAATTAAAAAAAGAAGTGCAGATTGCAAAATCGTAAGAAGAAAAGGCAGATTGTACATTATTAACAAGAAGAACCCAAAATTTAAACAAAGACAAGGCTAAAATTAAATTATGGCGAGAATTTCAGGTATTGATTTACCAAAAAACAAAAGAGGCGTTATCGGTTTAACTTACATTTACGGAATTGGTAGAAGCACAGCTTCTGAAATCCTTAAAAATGCCGGTATCAGCGAAGACAAGAAAGTCAACGAATGGAATGACGATGAATTGGCTGCAATCAGAAATTACATCACTGAAAACATTAAAGTAGAAGGTGAATTACGTTCTGAAGTGCAATTGAACATCAAGAGATTGATGGACATAGGTTGCCAACGAGGAATACGTCACAGACTGGGATTACCTTTAAGAGGCCAAAGAACGAAAAACAATTCTAGAACCCGTAAAGGAAAGAGAAAAACAGTTGCTAACAAGAAAAAAGCAAGTAAATAATCTTTAGATTAGAATTATGGCAAAACAAACTAAAGTAGTTAAAAAAAGAAAAGTAAAAGTAGAAGCTATTGGTGAAGCACATATCCAAGCTTCTTTCAATAATATTATTATTTCTTTGACAAACAAAAACGGAGAAGTAATTTCTTGGTCTTCTGCCGGTAAAATGGGATTCAGAGGTTCTAAAAAGAATACTCCATTCGCAGCTCAAATGGCTGCAGAAAATTGCTCTTCAGTAGCTTACGAAGCTGGTTTAAGAAGAGTAAAGGTGTTTGTGAAAGGTCCAGGTGCAGGTAGAGAATCTGCTATCAGATCTATTCACAATTCAGGAATTGAAGTTTCAGAAATCATTGACGTGACTCCTATGCCACACAATGGATGTAGACCACCTAAAAGAAGAAGAGTTTAATTTTTAGAAATTTAACCTATGGCAAGATATATTGGACCAAAAACTAAAATTGCACGTAAATTTGGTGCTGCAATTTACGGAGACGATAAAAGTTTCGAAAAAAGAAAAAATCAACCACCAGGACAACACGGACCTAACAAAAGAAGAGGTGCTAAAAAATCTGAATATGCTGTACAGTTAGCTGAAAAACAAAAAGCTAAATATACTTACGGTATCTTAGAAAGACAATTTGCTAACCTTTTCGATAAAGCGCACAGAAGCAAAGGCGTTACAGGTGAGGTTCTTTTACAATTATGTGAATCTAGATTAGATAACGTAGTATACAGATTAGGTTTTTCTAAAACCAGAGCTGGTGCTAGACAGTTAGTTTCTCACAGACACGTAACAGTAAACGGAGAAATTGTAAACATCCCTTCATATTTATTAAAAGCAGGTGACGTAATCGCTATTAGAGAAAAATCTAAGTCTCTAGAAGTAATTGCTGATTCATTAGCTTCTAAATCATCTTATGAATGGTTACAATTTAACGACGAAAAGAAAGAAGGTACTTTTATCTCAGCTCCTGAAAGAATTCAGATCCCTGAAGATATCAAAGAACAGCTAATCGTCGAATTATACTCTAAATAATTTTAATCAAATTTTTGCTCAACCCAATATTATGGCAATTTTACAATTCATAAAACCCGACAAAGTAATTCTACTTAATTCTACGGATTTCAAAGGTCAATTCGAATTTAGACCATTAGAGCCAGGATTCGGACTTACTATCGGTAATGCTTTGAGAAGAGTTTTACTTTCTTCTCTAGAAGGATATGCTATCACATCTATCAAAATAGAAGGAGTAGAGCACGAATTTTCAACAATTCCAGGTGTAATAGAAGATGTTACGGAAATCATCCTTAACCTTAAGCAATTAAGACTTAAAGCAAAAGTAGAAAACACATCAGCAGAACAAGTAAGTGTGAAAGTTTCTGGTAAAGAAGTAATCACTGCAGGTGATTTTGCTAGCTCGATGAATAACTTCGAGGTACTTAATCCAGACTTAGTAATCTGCAACTTGACAAAAGAGGTGTCTTTCGAAATGAATTTCAACATCGACAAAGGAAGAGGTTATGTTCCTTCAGAACAAAACAAATCTAACAATGCACCTATAGGAACGATTGCAATTGACTCTATCTTTACTCCTATTAAGAAAGTTCAATATAGCATTGAAAACTATCGTGTAGAGCAAAAAACAGACTACGAAAAACTAGTATTAGACATTGAGACGGATGGTTCTATCACCCCTCAAAATGCTTTAACTGAAGCTTCTAAGATATTAATTTATCATTTCATGTTATTCTCTGATGAGAGAATTACTCTAGAAACTGAAGCTGTAAAAGCATCAATCCAATACGATGAAGAAACCCTTCACACAAGACAATTACTTAAGTCTAAATTAGCAGATATGGATCTTTCTGTGAGAGCTCTTAACTGTCTAAAAGCAGCTGAAGTAGAAACTCTAGGTGAATTAGTTTCTTATAGTAAGTCTGATTTGATGAAATTCAGAAATTTCGGTAAGAAATCATTGACAGAACTTGAAGAACTTGTTCACTCAAAAGGACTAAACTTCGGGTTTGATGTTGCAAAATATAAGTTAGACGCTGATAAATAATCCTTAACAATGAGACACGGAAAAAAATTCAATCACTTAGGTAGAACAGCCTCTCACAGAAGCGCTTTGCTTTCTAACATGGCATGCTCACTAATTGAACATAAAAGAATAAATACTACTGTTGCTAAAGCTAAAGCTTTAAGAGTATACGTAGAACCTATCTTAACTAAAGCTAAAGAAGATACTACGCACAACAGAAGAATTGCTTTCTCTTACTTACAAAGTAAAGAAGCAGTTGCAGAACTTTTCAGAACTGTAGCTCCTAAAATTGCTACCAGAAATGGTGGTTACACTAGAATCATCAAGACTGGTTTCAGACCTGGTGATGCTGCAGATACTGCATTAATCGAGCTTGTAGATTTCAATGAACTTTACAATCCTAATGCTGAAGAGAAAAAAGCAACTAGAAGAAGCAGAAGATCTACTAAGAAAGAAGCTGCTGCTGTAGTAGCTACTCCAGTGGTAGAAGAAACTGCTGTAGTAGAAGAGCCAAAAGCTGAAGCTACAGAAGAAAAAACTGAAGAATAATTCTCAGAATTTCTATAAATAAAAAACCATTCAGATTTCTGAATGGTTTTTTTATGCTTATTTTTTACGACTTAACTCGAAAATTTGTCCGTTTTGGGTAATGGTTAGTAAATCGCCTTTAGATATTGCCTTTATACCATCTTTTTCATAAATATCACTTTCGATTTGAGGCAATTCTATCTTAAGTTTATTTCTTTCAATAAGTATAAAGTTACCTTCCTTAGTTCCCGTAGTAAAAGTTACCTTGGCTTCTGTACCATCAAAAGCATGATAAACGTACTCCTTTTTTTCAATTTTATTTTCGGTTTTGGTCATCTTGCCCTCTAAATTGGTTTTTTCTAAAATTACAGAATCTGTTTTGCTTACTCCATTAGCATCTATTGTTTTGACTACTTTTACTTCCTTTTCTATGGCGGTTTTGTTTTCCTTGTCACAGCTGATAATGCCTATGAAGCCTAATATTAAGATATAGTTAAAAGATTTTTTCATTGCAATTTTTTAAAAATTAATAAGTATCTTTAAATAAAATTTGAAGGATTTTATATTTTAAAAATACAAAAAATACCCTACAAAAATCATAAACTTACATTGCTAAATTATGCGTAAATTTGCAATGCAAAAAATAAGAAAAGAGCTAGTCTTCATTTTTTTGAAAGATTAGCCCTACAATAGAAACTTTAAAATAGAATAATATGAGTTACATTTCATTTATTGAAGCAAGACAAATTTTGGATTCTAGAGGAAATCCAACTGTAGAAGTTGATGTATTTACCGAAAGCGGTGCAATGGGACGTGCAGCTGTTCCTTCTGGTGCTTCTACCGGAGAACACGAAGCAGTAGAATTACGCGATGGCGGTTCAGAATATATGGGGAAAGGCGTACTGAAGGCCGTAGAAAATGTAAAAGAAGTAATCGCTCCAGAATTAGTAGGACTTCCAGTTTTTGACCAAAATCTTATCGATCAAATTATGATTGACTTAGATGGCACAAAAAACAAAGGAAACTTAGGTGCTAATGCTATTTTAGGAGTTTCTTTAGCTGCTGCTAAAGCTGCTGCTGCTGAATTAAGACAACCTCTTTACAAATATATTGGTGGTGTAAATGCTAATACACTTCCTGTTCCTATGATGAATGTAATTAATGGTGGTTCTCACTCAGATGCGCCAATTGCATTCCAAGAATTTATGATTATGCCAGTAAAAGCAGATTCTTTCTCTCACGCTTTGAGAAAAGGAACTGAAATTTTCCATAATCTTAAATCTATTCTTCATGACAGAGGTTTATCTACTGCTGTAGGTGACGAAGGTGGTTTTGCGCCAACTTTCAAAGGAACTGAAGACGCTTTAGATACTTTACTTAAAGCAATCGAAAAAGCAGGTTATAAGCCAGGTGATGATGTAATGATTGCATTAGACTGTGCTTCTTCAGAATTCTACAAAGATGGAATCTACGATTATAGAAAATTCCAAACTCCAGATTCTGCACAATTTACAAGCAGCGAACAAGTTTCTTACTTAGCAGAATTGGTAAACAAATATCCAATTATCTCTATTGAAGATGGTATGCAAGAAAACGACTGGGAAGGTTGGAAAATGTTAACTGATAAAATCGGTGATAGAGTACAATTAGTAGGAGACGATTTATTTGTAACAAACGTAGAAAGACTTTCTAGAGGAGTTAAAGAAAATATCGCTAATTCAATCTTGGTTAAAGTAAACCAAATCGGTTCATTATCTGAAACTTTAGCAGCAGTACAAATGGCTCAGCATAATAAGTATACATCAGTAATGTCTCACAGATCTGGTGAAACTGAAGATGCTACAATTGCAGATTTAGCGGTAGCTTGCAACTGTGGTCAGATTAAAACAGGTTCTGCTTCTCGTTCTGATAGAATGGCGAAGTATAACCAATTATTAAGAATCGAAGAAGCTCTAGGCGAGAATGCAATTTTCCCAGGATTAGATGCTTTTAAAATTAAAAGATAATATATCTACATAAATCTGAAAAACCTCCTACTTTAGGAGGTTTTTTTGTGGATTCTTCATAGTAATTTTATTTTTAAAAACAGCAACTATATCAATTTAGCAAGTTTATTACAGATATAGTAAAAATAAATAGGTTTGCATAATAGAAAGTTTTCGCTAAAATTCTTTTTTTTGTATTTTTACTGAAAATATATTCTAAAACATGTCAGATAATAAAGTTATACTCAATTACGACGGAAATTCTTATGAGTATCCTATCGTAGAAAGCACAATTGGTGATAGAGGTATTGATATTTCTAAGTTGAGAGATCAAACCGGACTTATTACTTTAGACCTAGGCTATAAAAATACAGGAGCCACTTTAAGTGATATTACTTACTTAGATGGTGATTTGGGAGAACTTTTCTACAGAGGTTATCCTATTGAGCAAATTGCGGAGAAATCTAATTTTTCTGAAGTAATGTACTTATTGCTTCACGGTGAATTACCAAACGCTACTCAGTTTACGCAATTCGAGAATAACATTAAGAATTACAACTTCGTAGCCGAAGAAATGAAAAAAATTCTTGATGCTTTCCCACGTTCTGCGCATCCTATGGGTGTACTTTCTGCTCTTACTTCTGCGCTTACAGCATTTAACCCAAAAGCTGTAGACGTAAAATCTAAAGAAGAAATGGACCATGCTGCAGAATTATTATTGGCTAAATTCGCTCATCTTTGTGCTTGGACTTACAGAAAAACCAATGGTTTCCCGCTTAATCACGGAGATAACAGTCTAAATTATGTAGAGAATTTCTACAAAATGACGTTCAGAAAACCATACGAAGATTTCGAAATTGATCCAGTAGTTGTAGCTGCGCTAGACAAATTACTAATTCTACACGCAGACCACGAACAAAACTGTTCTACTTCTACAGTAAGAATGGTAGGTTCTGCTCACACTGGTTTATTTGCATCTATTTCTGCGGGAGTTTCTGCATTATGGGGACCACTTCACGGTGGTGCAAACCAAGCAGTAATCGAAATGCTAGAAATGATTGAAAAAGACGGTGGAGATGTTGCTAAATATGTACAAAAAGCAAAAGATAAAGAAGACAGCTTCAGATTAATGGGATTCGGGCATAGAGTTTATAAAAACTTTGACCCAAGAGCTAAAATCATCAAAAAAGCTGCAGACGATATCTTAAACAAACTAGGAGTTCACGACAAAGCTCTAGACATTGCAATGCAATTAGAAAGAGTAGCGCTAGAAGATGATTACTTCGTAGAAAGAAAACTATATCCAAACGTAGATTTCTACTCTGGTATTATCTATAGAGCATTAGGAATTCCTACAGAAATGTTTACAGTAATGTTTGCATTAGGACGTTTACCAGGATGGATTTCTCAGTGGAAAGAAATGCGTCTTCACGGTGACCCAATTGGTAGACCAAGACAAGTGTATCAAGGTGCTCCAAAACGTGACTATGTTCCTATGGAAAACAGATAATTTTGACAAATTTATAAAAAGGAAGCCTCTCAAATTTTGAGAGGCTTTTTGTTTTTATTGAGAAGAAAGATGATTGAATTAAGCTACAAAAAATCCGGTTTGCGGATAAATTAAAAAAAAATAGCAGAGCGGATTTTTGCCATAACGTTCCCAGGCTTTGCGAGGTTGCGGACTAAATTAGCCGTAACTTTCGGTTAATCACTGACCTCAAAGATAAGCCAAAACTTTAAATTAATCACTTACCCCGCAATCTTGCAAAACGCTTGTTGCAAGAAGCCTTTCATTTGTCGGTACTTATTGGTTTAAGGTTTGCATTTAGTTTTTTGCTTTTCATTATCAAATTTTTCAGGTTCGATATTAGGTTTTTACTATTCATTATTAGGTTTTGCAGGTTCAATATTATGAGTTGCGGATATGTTGTTAGGAATTGCAGGTTTGTTAATGTTAATTTACTATGTCTTATTAAAATTTACAGATTCAATATTAGGAGTTGAAGGTTTGTTATTTGTTTTTAACTATTCGTTATTATTGTTTTACGAAGCGTTTATATAAATTGTTGATTGATTATTAGGGTTTTACTATGGCTTATTATTAAAAATAGAAAGAATAACACAAAAGGGAGGTAGCCCTTTTGTGTTATCTCTTTTTTATTTAGTTTCTTTGAATTGTAGTTTTACAATTGCGTTGTAATATGGTTTTCCTGCATCTCCTAATGATTTTAAATAGGCTTTAACATCTTTAATTAACTGTATTACATTTGTTTCATTTTTGTACAAAATATTATTTCTGCTTGATCTTGCAGTAATTAAAGCATTACCTGCTGAATTTACTGCTTGACTTAATGTAACCAAATTTGAATGTAATGCTTGTAAACTTGTAATTTGTATTTCTGTTTCGTTGGGAGCATATTCTGGATGTGAAGCTAATTGAGTTGTGTATGTATCTAAATTAGCAATACGGCTGTCATAACTCATTTGTGAGGTAGAAATACCATCTGTTTCTGTAGTTTCTGGGTTTACTGATTTTGGTTTTTGGTCGCCACGTATTTTTTTAGCTTGATTTGTTATGTTTTCTTTGTCTGTGGCTGAAATATCTAATGATTTTGCAAAGTTTGAAGATTTTGTCATTAGTTTTCCCAATGGAGCAATAGCAACTTCACGAGCTGAAACCGCATTTTTATAAATTGGTTTCTTATTGTTTAACTCTGTAATTACAGTTTGCAATGAAGTACGGATAGGGTCGAGGTTCACTAACTGTATTTTTGCATTAGATGGATTGTAAAGCGTACCCATTTCTTCTAAAATTTGGTAAGCGGTACTAAAATTTGCCACATTTTTATTGTGACCCGTTTCTGAATTTGAAGCCATAATATTTTGATTTAAAAGTTTATAGTGCAAAAATAAGAAATAATTTAATTGAAAATTAAAAGCCCTTTAAAATTTCTTCAAAGGGCTTTATTTTTATTTCTTTACAATTTTTACTGTTTGACTTCCTTTTTCTTCTGATAGTTTTATAAGATAGGTTCCAGATAAAAAATTGGAAATATCAATCTGATATTTTTCTTTGTTTTCGTTTATCGTTTTTAATAACCTGCCTTGTAAATCAAAAAGTTCAATTTTTTGAATTTGTTTATCAATGGTTTCAATAAATAAAATTTCATCTGTTGGATTTGGGAAAATTTTGAAATTTTTGAGGCTATTTTCGACTACTCCCAATGTTACTTTATCAAAAACAACACTTGCAATATCAACTCTATCATCAGCTCCATTAAATAAGTAGCCTTCGAATCGACCAGAGTGTTGTAATTCCACCGTAAATTGTGTTCCTGCATAGCTATCAAGATTGATAATCAAATTTTGATATTGAGCATTTACAGCACCTTGATAACTTGGTCCAATTTGTGTACCATTTACCAAAACTCTAAACCAAGAATTATTGACTGTTCCAAATCGTCTAACTCGATGTCTTACGGTCATATTCAAAGTAGTTGTATTTTGAGCATCAACTTTCATGAACAAAGATGAAATAAAATCTTTATTTTCATTCCAAGCTTGAGATTCTGTAGTATTGTTACCTCCAATCCAAGTTATTTCTGTTCCTCGTTGATGTAACGAAACGGCTGGGTTGCCACTGGTGTAATTTACTGTGCCAAAAAGGCTGAATTGTGGTGATACAAACTGTCCTGTTGTATTGGTAGTAAAAAAAACAGAATAAGGTGGCGAAATAATATTGGGTAATGTAGAAACAAAAAATTCATTCCACTTGCTATTTTTCGAACTACATTTTTTTCGAATATAAATTTTATACGGAGAAGCAACACTCAAATTTTGAAAAGT
Source organism: Cloacibacterium caeni (assembly GCF_907163125.1). Taxonomy (NCBI): domain Bacteria; kingdom Pseudomonadati; phylum Bacteroidota; class Flavobacteriia; order Flavobacteriales; family Weeksellaceae; genus Cloacibacterium; species Cloacibacterium caeni. The sequence continues at coordinate 2,132,806 of NZ_OU015319.1, read as the reverse complement.
ATAGGGTAAAGTGGAGCTAATCCAACTATCATCTGTTAATTCTAATGCTTGGCTAACAAAGGCAATATCATACAATGTGGTGCTATCAAGCCCTGATAAAGTTATGGAATTTGTTGTTTTTGAAATACTTATTTCTTGATCGGTGATAGAGCAACTTTCTTCTTTTAATTCAATGGTATCAACCCATGCACTTCTTTGATTGTTTGGACTATAAAAATCGCTTACATGTTCTATAGTTAATGTGAATTTTTTGCCTATGTATTTTTTTAAATCTACAATAACAGTTTGAAATTCAGTATCATCGCTTGTGGTTGTTCTGTAGGTCCAACCTACTTGCAAATTGTCAATTAGTACTCGTAAGTTCGACTTTAATTTTTGTTTTAATCTGAAACTAAATATAGGATTAACGGGGTTATTGGTCAAGTCAACCAAAAATTCTGCTTGGGCAATATAATCAGAATTATTATCCCAAATATTTCCAGCTTCTGTATAACTTGGTGTACCCAACTTAAAATCAGATGATCTAAAGAGTAATCCATTAGTTGAATTATCTGCTGCAACTGCACTAACAGATGAGTTTCCTAAATATCCTGTAGGTAAAAAATAGTCTCTAGAATACTGTCCATCAAAAGTAATGATGTGTGGGACACTAATTTCTAAAGGTTTTGTTGAGAAAGTTTGGTTAGCATATCGTGGTGCTGGACTATCACAGTCGGATGTAGCACTAAATCGGTATTTTTCTGCTGGAAGTAAGTTGGTTAAGTTAAGAGTATTAGAAGTAGTGGTTTTCAGAGTAGAAGGAATAGTAGTGCCATCTGGATAAACAGAATAATGGTAAGCATTAATTAACGGATTGTTTTGAAAGTTTATAGTTGCAGTTGATTGAGTTATGTTTTGAACACCAGTTTGAAATGTTGGAGAAATGCAACGTTCAAGTGACCCAAAAAAACGTGTTGCTGGATAGGAATTTTCAATTAGCACTGATGTTCCAGATGAATCGGTCAACGACATAATACTTCTTTTGGGAGGATTATTAAAGTTTTCTCCTCCTTTAAATCCTGATAATGCGCTCGAGGTTGAACCTGGAGCGATTTCTTCTACTTGGATAACTAAATTTTCTGTTCCTGTATAATTAAACGGCGTTGTAAAATTAATTATTACTTCTCCAGAACCTCTAGCAATAGAACCATTAAAAACTTCAGTAAGTTCAGATTGGTTGATGAACCCAACACCATTGCCAAATTCCTCAATGCTTGTTGTTCCTAATTTAACAATCCATTGACTAGAGTTTTCAAGTGATATACTAGAAAAAGAGGTTAAGTACCTTATCTGATTTATTAAACCTTTAAAATTCAGATCAGATTTGTAATATATAACTTGTGATTTTGAAAAGTCTGATTGCGGAGAAATAGGTTGATTCGTGAAATCAATAGAAGACCCAAAATCTATATTTGAGACTATCTCAGTTTGACTAAAAGAAAATAGAGGTAGTAAAAAAAGTAAGATTGTTTTCATTTTATGTATAAAGTTTGGTTTATGGTTATTTGCAAAATTAGGTTAATCTATCTGATATAAAAAATGGTAAACACCAAACGGTCATTTTTTGTTGTGAAAAGTGTATTTCATTTATTATATAAGGTTTTCTTTTTAGCGTGATGTTCGTCATAAGGTTTCTTGCAACGTTTTGCGGCTTGGCGAAGGGCGGGATTTTTAGCACTAAAGTTTAAACGAAGTACAAATGTTGAACCTTGCACAAATGTTTCTACGAAGCACGAAACCCCGCCTTTTGCCAAACCGCTGTGCTTGTTGCACAACTCAAATATACAAAAATTTGTATAAAAATTGGATATTTCGTAAATTTAAATATGCAAGGAAAGAAGAGTTTTACGCCCCAATTATTTGTTTCGGTTAATTTGTTGGATTTGGTTCCAGAGGATAATTTTTACAGAAAATTGCAAACCGAACTCAATTTACATTTCATTTACAAAGCTACTCAAAAGTATTATGGCAAAGAAGGCCAAGAGAGTATAGATCCTGTAGTTTTCTTTAAGATATTGTTGGTGGGATATTTGAATAACATCAATAGTGATCGACAATTAATTGCTTTTTGTAGTGATAGCTTGTCGATACGATTGTTTTTAGGTTATGATGTACATGAGCAGCTTCCTTGGCACAGTACCATTAGCCGAACTCGCAATTTATATGGCGAAGAAGTGTTTTTAAACTTGTTTAAAGAAGTCTTGAGAATGTGCGTTTCTAAAGGCATGGTTCGTGGTAAACGACAAGCGGTGGACAGCGTTTTCATCAAAGCCAACGCCAGTATGGATAGTTTGGTAGAGAAGGAAGTTTTGGAAGATGCCAGTGCTTTTGTAAACGAATTAGAAGAAAACAGCGAATACAAAGTAACTTCCACCCGCAAGAAACTGGTAGAACGCCACCACGATTGGAAAGCAGAAGCGTATAAAGGAATGCCAGCAAATAGCAACAGCAATCAAACCGACGAAAACGGCAATCTCATCCGTCCCAAATACTTGTCTAATCACACCCATTATTCTCCCACAGATACAGATGCCAGAGTAAGCGTAAAACCTGGCAAAGCGAGACAATTAAATTATTTTGGACAAATCGCAGTAGACGATGCGCACCATGTCATTACAGGAGCGTGTTCTGATTTTGCTGATAAACGCGACAGTCAATGTTTAGAACAAATTGTAGAACTTACCGAAGAAAACTTAAAAGAAAACGGAATCGAACTCGAAGAACTCTTAGCCGATGGTGGTTACAGCAGTGGTGAAGCATTGGCGTATTTACATGAAAAAAACATCAACGCTTACATCCCAAACTTCGGACAATACAAACCCGAGCGAGAAGGTTTTACCTTCAACAAAGAAGAAAATTATTACCAATGCACAAAACCCGAAGGCAACCAAGCGAAACTGCTTTTCAAAGGCGAAAAAAGGGATAGTAAAGGCTACACCAAACGAACGTACCGAAGTAGCGAAACAGATTGCAAAAACTGTCCACTAAGAGAACAATGCTGTGGCAAAAGCACCAAGTTCAAAAAATTAGACGACAGCATCCACAAAGAACATTACGACCGCATGCACCAAAAACTCACCCAAAACGAGAAATATGCCAAGAAAATGGTAAAAGTGCGAAGTAAAACAGTAGAACCCGTGATAGGAACGTTGGTCAACTTTACGAACATGAAGAGAGTCAATACACGAGGCATCAAAAACGCAAACAAACACGTATTAATGGCAAGTTTAACCTACAACTTGAAAAAATACTTACGCTTTATCACCAAAAAACCGAGTGTTTTAGCCCAAGTTCTATCTCTAAAACAAGGGAAGAACTTTGCTTTTATAAAATCAGTCTTCCCAAGCATCAATAACTCAATTTTAAGCACCCCAAATTTTATGATTTTGAATCTTAATTAAAAAATAAACCTCTCTAAAATTGCTTCTAAAGAGGTCAAAATTTTATGTTTTTGAAAACTATTTTCTAAAAAAAGGAGTTGTGCAACAGCTACCGCTGTTAGCAGTAGTGGTTCTTCTTTCGTCCGTCATTTTGATAGTTTTAGAATTTTAAATGCTCCTTGTCCAACGATGAAAAATACAATTGTTCCAACGATAAGGTCAGGATATTTTGAGTTTGTCAAGTAAACAAGTCCGCCTGCTACGATTACTCCAAGATTTACAATTACGTCATTAGAAGTAAAAATCATACTTGCTTGCATATGAGCTTCTTTGCTTTTACTTTTTTGCAGTAAATACAAACAAAGTCCATTACCAATAAGAGCAAGAAGTGAAATAATTATCATTGTCTGAAATGCTGGAATTGTTTCCGTTCCAACAAATCGTCTGATAACTTCTATAAAACCAAAAACCGCAAGTGTCAATTGAAAATAACCTGCCGATTTTGCAATATTTTTCTTTCGTGTCATTGTTCCGCCAACTGCAAAAAGTGCAAGTCCGTAAACAATACTGTCGGCAAGCATATCCAAACTGTCCGCTACAAGTCCCATTGAGTTTGAAATAAAACCTGTCGTAAGTTCAAGTGCAAAAAAGAAAAAGTTTATGGCTAAAACTTGCCAAAGCAATTTTTTCTCACGGTCAGTGTTGTCGGTTGTTGCAATGTAATTGTCTGCCGAAACGCTATCAATAAGAGAAGTATCAAATTTTAAGTTGTCAAGTCGCTGAAAAATTTGGTCATGGTTTTCTGTGTGAAAAACGGTCAGTTGTCTGTTAGGTATATCAAAGTCCAACGAGTTGATGTTTGTCAAGTCGGCAAGTTTCATCCGTATCATTTGCTCTTCGGATGGGCAGTCCATTTTTGATATTTTAAATGTCGTTTTTCTCATTCTCTATTGTTGTCGGTTGGGTCGTCCTACCATTACTGCTAACGGATTGCAGCTACCCGAAGGTGGCGTTTTGAAACACTAAACTGTCTATACGCTCAATGTTTGTTTGAAACACCAATGTCCGTTTACGCACTTCCCCGCCACTTTTGGGTAGCTGCTGTTAGCGGTTCGTTGTTTTCGGTCTATTTGGCCATTACTTGTCCACCGATTTTAGCAGTCTATTTGATTTTTTAAAACTTTTAAGAAACAAAATTAAACTAATTAATGTCAATATTGAAGCAATTAAAAAAGGAATTCCTGGAAAATAAATCTCGGATTGTTCTCCCGTAAAGTAAGAAAAACTGCTTGTCATTAACGGTGGTGCAACCAGAGTTGTCAAGCCCATTAAACTACCTAAAGCACCTTGAAGTTCGCCTTGTTCGTTGTCGGGCATTGCAGAAGACATAATACTTTGAACGGCTGTTCCCTGAATTCCACCAACTATGAAAAGTAATAATGCTGTAAAGAGTAACCATTGCCACGGTGTAAAAGCAAACAGAAAAAAGCCTGTCATCATAAGTACAAACCCTAATACTGCCATTCGTTTATCGCCCAGTTTTTTTGCCAAAATACCGACTAACCATAGCTGAACGATAATTGATAGAATGCCTATAAATGCTAATGAGTAGCCAACAAGAGAGCTGCTCCATTTAAATTTTTCAATGGTGAAAAATGCCCAAACACTTTCCATACTGTGATTGGCGATGGAAACAAAAATCATTGATAGCACTAAAGTTTTTATCAATGGGAATTTCTGTAAGTGTTTGAGGGAACCAAATGGATTAGCTCTTTTCCAGTCAAATTTCCTGCGGTTATTTGCTTTTACCGATTCCGGGAAAAAGTAATAGCCAAAAATAAAATTGATAAAACTTAAAATAGCAGCAACGATAAAGGGTGTATGAGTTCCGAATTGTCCCAATGTTCCGCCAATTATGGGCCCAATTATAAACCCTAAACCAAAACCTGCGTTTATAAGCCCGAAATTTTTAGTTCTATTATCGTCTGTGCTAAAGTCGGCAACACAAGCAGATGCAACGGAATAGCTTGCTCCTGTTATACCTGCAATTGTCCGCCCAACAAAAAGCCACAAAATATTTGGTGCAAAAGCAAGAAAAATGCAGTCAATACTGAACCCAAACAATGAGCATAAAAGCACTGGTCGCCTGCCATATTGGTCGCTTAAATTCCCTAAAACTGGTGCAAAAACAAATTGCATAATTGCATAAGCAAATGAAAGCCAGCCTCCGTATTTGGCGGCTGTGCTGATGTCTGAATGAAGTAGATTAGTTAGTAGTTGTGGTAGAACTGGAAAAATTAGTCCAAAACCTGCGGTGTCAATTACGACAACGATTAATACAAATATGAATGTTGATTTATGATTTGATTTCATTTTTATGAAGCGATAAATTATAGCATTACTCTGAAAAAGCATAATGCAGTTTGTTAATAATAAATTCAATGGAAAGAAGTCTCAACCAGATTTGGTCAAGAAAAAAAAACGTTGATCGCTCTGAAAATATTATTGCCTCATAATGGCACAAATATATAAACAAAGTATAAGAAGTCAATGACGAGTTGCGAAAAATAATTAACAAGACCAACGAAGCGTTAGTTTTTTTGTCGGGCGTTTAATGCTCGTACGGTCGTCTTTTTACAATGACCGCTAACATCCAAATATACGCATTGCGTATAATTTAATTATATATACCTGCGTAAAAAAACAATAAAAATATATAAATATTTGATAATCAGTATTTTATTTTTATTAATTTTGGACTTGCGCAATAATTGTAATATGGACTACAAATTAGTAGACAAATTTTTAACTAGACTGAGGGTACAAAGATTCTGAGAAAATACAATTGAGAATTATAAAAGTCAACTAATTTATTTTTTAAAAATTTCTAATCAGTATAAACCAGAAGATATAACTGATAATCAGTTAGAAAAATTTATTATATGGCTAGTGAATGAAAAAAATATTGGTCAATCTTATCAAAAAGCAATGTTAGCAACACTAAAAAAATTTTATAAAGAAATTTTTAATAGAGAAGTTAACCTGTCTCATCTTTATCCTAAAAGAAAAGAAAATAAATTACCAAAATTTCTTACACAAAATGAAATTAAAAAAATTATTGATATTACAGAAAACCTAAAACATAAAACCATCATTACTACTATTTATTCTTGCGGGTTTAGATTAAGTGAATTATTAGAATTAAAAATATCTGACATAAAATCAGAACAAGATTGTATTGTTATTAGACAATCAAAAGGAAATAAAGATAGAATAGTAATGCTTTCACCCAAACTTTTAGATCTATTAAGAGAATATTATAAAAAATACAAACCAAAAGAATATGTTTTTGAAGGGCAACTTGGCGGAAAATATTCTGCAAGAAGCGTTCAGCAGATTCTTAAAAAGTCAATAGAAATTGCAAAAATTAAAACTCAGGCTTCTGTGCATACTCTCAGACATTCTTACGCCACACATCTATTAGAGAATGGAACTGATATAAGGATTATTAAAGAGCTTCTTGGGCATAACTCGATAAAGACTACGGAAATTTACACTCATATAACAGATGTTCAGAAACATAAATTAAGAAGTCCGCTTGATTTTCTGTAAAAATTTCCTCACTTCAAAACCTTTATTTATATTTGCTTTAAGCAGAAATTATTTATGAAGCTCAATATAAAAAACGAAACAGGCAGATTAAAATCGGTAGTTCTAGGTCAGCCAAAGTCTATTGGCCCAGTTCCTACTTTAGAAGAAAGTTATGATGCTAAGTCATATTACTCCATAGAAAATGGCATTTATCCTAAAGAAGAAGACATCATCGCAGAAATGACCGCCTTCGAAAAAGTGCTCAAAAAATATGATGTAGAAGTTTTCAGACCGAATATTATCAAAGATTACAATCAGGTTTTCGCAAGAGATGTAGCCTTCGTCATCGAAGATAAAATGATTATTTCAAACGTCATCAAAGATAGAGCAGATGAACAGGAAGCTTATCGCAAGATTTTTGAAAAAGTAGAATGGCGCAAAATTATTAATCTACCTGAAACTGCTCATATAGAAGGCGGAGATGTAATTGTTTGGGATGATTTTCTGTTTGTAGGAACATGTTTCTCCGAAGATTACAGAAATTATAAAACAGCCAGAACCAATGAATACGCCATAGAAATTCTGAAAGAATATTTCCCGAAAAAACGTATCATAGACCTTGACCTTAAGAAAAATGACAAGGTTCCGTATCAAGGAGTTTTGCACTTAGATTGTACGTTTAATCCTATCGGAAAAGACAAATGTATTATCTATAAAGATGGTTTTGTAGATGAGAGTGATTACCAACTTATCATCGATATTTTCGGGGAAGAAAACTGCTTCCACATTACACCAGAAGAAATGTTCGAGATGAATCCTAATATTTTCTCTATTTCGCCAGAAGTGGTGGTTTCAGACGAAACTTTTACCAGAATGAATGACTTTCTGAGAAATGAATGGGGTTTTACGGTAGAAGAAATTCCGTATCGTGAAATTTCTAAAATGGGCGGTTTGCTCAGATGTTCTACCATGCCTTTGGTTAGAGAATAATTAGATTGTTTTTATCAAAATAAAAAAGGACAACTTCATAAAGAGGTTGTCCTTTCGATTTAAAGAAATAAGAAATAAAAAATTATTGTAATGAAAACTTGATTTTCGTTTTTATAGCGTCTGAAGAATTCCCAATCAGCGCTTCGAAATCACCAGGTTCTGCTACCCAATCGTGTTTTACAGGGTCAAAGAAACTTAAAGCTGATTTGTCAATCGTGATGGTTACTTCTTTTTGTTCACCCGGATTTAAGTAAATTTTTTCAAAACCTTTCAGTTCTTTTAATGGTCTTGGCAAAGAAGATTTTACGTCTCTTATGTACAATTGAACTACTTCTGCACCTGCTTTTTTGCCTGTATTTTTTACTGGAATCGTAAACGTAATAGTCTCATCTTCGGTAATAACGGCTTTGTCTGCTTTAGCTTGACCAATCTCGAAAGTGGTGTAACTTAATCCATGCCCGAAACTGAAAAGTGGTTTGATATTTTTGGTGTCATGCCAACGATAACCTACGAAAATACCTTCGTTGTATTTTATGTTGATAGGGTTTTGTTGGTCTTTTCCTTTTCCTTGTGCCAATTCTTCTTTATTACCAGGATATTCTCCTAATTGATGCGCTGAATTGTCTTCTAATTTCACAGGGAAAGTGAAAGGCAATTTACCAGAAGGATTAGCGTCACCTGCTAAAACTGAAGCGAGAGCATGACCACTTTCTGAACCTAAATACCACGCTTGAACAATGCTAGGAACTTCTTTTACCCAAGGCATTTCTACAGCATTTCCTGAAACTAAAACTACAGAGAAATTTTTGTTCACTTTTGCTAAAGCAGAAATTAATTCATCTTGATGATAAGGCAAGCCCATATCTTTTCTGTCATTTCCTTCACTGTCTTGGAAATCACTTTTATTAAGTCCACCTACAAAAATTACAAAGTCAGAATTTTTAGCGAGTTCTACCGCTTCTTTGGTTAATTCCGCCTGTGAACGTTTGTCAGTAAGGTCTTTTCCAGTTTTTACACCGTTATATTCTCCAGTTACATCTCCTACATAACCTCTCGCAAAAACTACTTCTGCATCTTTCCCGAATCTTGCTTTGATTCCGTCTAAAGGTAAAGTTTCATATTTTACTTTTAAGGAAGAAGAACCACCACCTACAGTCATCATTTTGATGGCGTTTTCACCAATTACAGCAATCTTTTTAGTTTTGGCAACGTTAATTGGCAATACATTTTTTTGATTTTTTAGCAATACAATTCCTTCTTCACCAATTTCTTTGGCAATCGCTCTATGTTCTTCAGAAGCAATGTTTCCAAAAGGTTTGTTTTTATTCATTGTGGTTAAGAAAGCCAATCTTAGGATTCTTCTTACTTTATCATCCAATTCTTTAGTTCCTACTTCACCAGACTTGATGAGTTTTAAATAAGGATGTGCCAAATAGTAATTGTCATAAGCATTGCTAGTTCCTTCCGAAAGTCCATTTGTCCAGCTTCCGAATTCCATGTCAAGACCATTCATAATGGCTTGTTTGGTATCATTTACAGCGCCCCAATCAGAAATCACTACTCCTTTAAAACCCCATTCTTTTTTCAGAATATCGTTTAATAAATATTGATTTTGACTTGCATACTGATTTTTGTACATATCATAAGCTCCCATGATAGACCAAGTGTCTCCTTCTTGTACAGCTGCTTTGAAGGCAGGTAAATAAATTTCGTACAGCGTTCTATCATCTACAATTACGTTGCTGGTATGTCTAAATTGTTCCTGATTATTAAGTGCATAATGTTTTACACAAGCAGCTACACCATTAGATTGAACCCCTTTAATGTATGGAACCACCATTTTAGAAGATAAAAATGGGTCTTCTCCCATATATTCGAAGTTTCTACCGTTTAATGGAGTTCTGTAAATATTTACACCAGGTCCTAATAGAATATCTTTTTTTCTATAACGAGCTTCTTCTCCAAGAGCTTTTCCGTAATTCCAAGACATTTTTTTGTTCCATGTTGCAGAGAGTGCAGTAAGCGCAGGATAAGCAATGATGGAGTCATTGGTCCAACCAGCTTGATCCCATTCATCCCATTTTACTTCAGGACGAATTCCGTGTGGTCCATCGGTAGTCCAAAATTCTGGAATTCCTAATCTTGGAACACCTGGTGAACTGAATTTTGACTGAGCATGAAGCATCGCTACTTTTTCTTCTAAAGTCATTTTAGAAAGTGCATCTTCTACTCTGACTTCTATAGGTTGCGAATCATCTAAATAAATTTGTGTCTTTTTTTCTTGTGCTTTTGCTTGAAAACTCATTAACGAGACTAAGCAAACAAGTGCAATTTTCTTGAACATAAGAATTAATTTTTGGTTCAGTAAAACTACAACTTTTTATTATTATCTCAAAATGAGATAATAAATTTTTCAAAAAACTTATCTTGAGATTAAAGATTTAAAAATAAAAATCAATAAATCACCTGTTAATCAGTTGGTTATGATTTGTTAAAATGAAAAAAATATTTTTTTTCTTCTAAAAATTTGGTTTTCTGTAAAACTTGTTTTTATATTTGCACCACGATAAACGTTCTTTATACACGCAACTTATTAAGAAAGGTGGAGGGAATTGACCCTGCGAAACCTTGGCAACCTGCTAACAGAAATGAGAGTAAGGTGCCAAATTCAACCCCGAAATTCGGGAAAGATAAGTCTGAAATCAGTTTAAAATAGTCATACACTATATCAAAAACTCTTTCGACTTGTCGGAAGAGTTTTTTTATGCTCTTTCGTCAAGAATTTTCTGCAAATAAGTTGCTCTAATATTTAACAATTAAAAAATTATTAAAAAAATGAGCAATTTAAAATTTGAAACGCTTCAACTTCACGCTGGTCAAGAAATCGACCCAACTACCAATTCTAGAGCGGTGCCGCTTTACCAAACTTCGTCTTATACCTTTAACAATGCAGAACATGCTGCCAATCTTTTTGGGTTAAAAGAATTTGGGAATATCTACACCAGACTCATGAATCCTACTACAGATGTATTCGAAAAACGTGTGGCTGCACTTCACGGTGGAGTAGCTGCTTTGGCTACCGCTTCTGGTCACGCTGCGCAATTTTTGGCAATTACCAATATTTTACAAGCAGGAGATAATTTTGTGAGTTCGCCTTATTTGTACGGAGGAAGTTATAATCAGTTCAAAGTTTCTTTCAAAAAATTAGGAATCGAAGCACAATTTGCTAAAGACGATGAGCCAGAAAGTTTTGAAGAACTCATTAACCAAAACACCAAAGCGATTTATTTAGAAACCATAGGAAACCCTACGTTGAACGTTGCGGATTTTGATGCAGTCGCTGCAGTGGCTAAAAAACATAATATTCCACTTATTGTAGATAATACTTTTGGAGCAGGTGGTTATTTGTTTAGACCGATTGAACATGGCGCAAATGTAGTGGTAGAATCTGCAACCAAATGGATTGGCGGTCACGGAACTTCTATTGGCGGAATCATCATAGATGGAGGAAATTTCGATTGGGGAAATGGTAAATTTCCACAGTTTTCTGAACCTTCAGATGGTTATCATGGATTGGTTTTCTCAGATGTTTTTGGAGTTAATGGACCTTTTGGAAATATTGCTTTTATCATCAAAGCCAGAGTAGAAGGTCTTAGAGATTTCGGGCCTACGATTTCTCCATTCAATTCATTTTTATTGCTTCAAGGTTTAGAAACATTATCGCTTAGAGTAGACAGAACCGTAGAAAATGCTCAGAAATTAGCGGAATTTTTAGAAAATCACCCTAAAGTTGAAAAAGTATTGTATCCAGGTTTGCCTAGTTTCCCAGATTATGAAAATGCCAAAAAATATTTGAAAAAAGGTTTCGGAGGGGTACTTAATTTTGAAATCAAAGGCGGAAAAGAAGCAGCGGTAAAATTCATCGATCATTTACAATTGATTTCGCATTTAGCAAACGTTGGAGATTCTAAAACGCTGATTATTAACCCTGCTTCTACTACACACGAACAACTTTCAGATGAAGAAAGATTAAAAGCAGGAATTACTCCGGGACAAATTAGATTAAGCGTAGGAATAGAACATATTGATGATATTATCGCAGATTTAGAGCAATCATTCTCTAAAATATAGAAATTGGAAGGCTGAAATCGGAAATTATCAATAGAATCGGGCTTTAGCCCGATTTCAAAAAATAAAAATTCAACTGGCTTTAGCCAAAACTTAAGATTAAAACAATCTTTTTTTAATATAAATTTGAAAATTTTGGAAAATTTTACGGCAGGAAGTTTTGCCCTAGAAAGTGGAACTGAAATAAAAAATGTAAACATTGCTTATCATATTTTTGGTGAATTAGCTCCAGAAAAAAAAGTGATTTGGATTTGTCATGCCTTAACTGCAAATTCAGATGTGCAAGATTGGTGGCCTAATTTCATTGGCAAAAATTTAACCTTAGACACCGAAAAATATACCATAGTTTGTGCCAATATTTTAGGTTCTTGCTACGGAACGAGTTTCCAAAAACAAGAAAAACCTCCATTAATCACCATTCGTGATATGGTAAAACTTCACCAAGAGTTAGCCAAATTTTTACAAATTTCTGAAATAGAATTGCTTCTAGGAGGTTCTCTCGGCGGAATGCAATGTTTAGAGTGGGCGATTGCAGAACCAGATTTTATCAAAAAATTATTTGTAATTGCTACCAATGCAAAGCATTCTGCGTGGGGAATTGCTTTTAACGAAGCACAAAGAATGGCGCTGGAATTAGGCGAAAACGGAATAGATGCAGCAAGAGCTATCGCCATGCTTTCGTACAGAAACTATGATACTTTTGAAGCCACTCAAACTGATGAAGAAGAAAAATTAGAACAATATAGAGCAGCTTCTTATCAAAGACATCAAGGAGAAAAACTCAGAAAAAGATTTTCTAAAGAAAGTTATTTCATGCTTTCTAAAGCTATGGATTCTCACCACTTGGGAAGAGGAAGGAATTCAGTAGAAAATGCTTTGAACCAAATTACAGCAGAAACTTTGGTGATAGGAATTGATAGCGATATTCTTTTTCCTGTTTCGGAGCAAAAATTTATAGCTGAACATATTAAAAACGCTAAGTTGGAAGTGATTTCTTCATTGTATGGACATGATGGTTTTTTAATTGAAACTGATAAGATTTCAACATTGCTTAAAAAGCATTTCAACTTATAAGAAAACACAAATGATGATTTTCAAAAAATTAAAATTAAAAAAATGAGCAAAAAATTAACGATAGGATTGTTTGGTTATGGAGTGGTAGGAACTGGTCTTTATGATGTTTTGCACAAAAGTAAAACGGTAGATGCCACCATCAAAAAAATTGTAGTAAAGCATAAAGATAAGCCTAGAAATATTTCGCCAGAGCATTTTCATTATGATAAAAACGAAATTCTGCAAGATGAAGAAATCAATCTGGTCGTAGAATTAATAGATGATGCAGATGCAGCTTTTGAAATTGTAAAAATTGCGTTAGAAAACGGAAAAGCAGTGGTTTCGGCGAACAAAAAAATGATTGCAGAACATTTCGAAGAATTGCATGAACTGCAAAAAAAGCATCAGGTTCCTTTCTTGTATGAAGCGGCAGTTTGTGGCAGTATCCCGATTATTAGAAATTTAGAAGAGTATTACAATAATGACTTTCTGCAATCTATTCAAGGAATTGTAAATGGTTCTACCAATTATATTTTGACCAAAACTTTCCAAGATAATTTAAGCTACGAAGAGGCACTGAAAGAAGCCCAAGAAAAAGGCTATGCAGAGAGCAATCCTATATTGGATACAGGCGGTTTTGATGCACGCTCTAAACTTCAAATTCTATTGACGCATTCTTTCGGAATTACCACGAAGCCAGAAGAAGTTTTCAATGTGGGAATTCAGAATTTGGGAGATTTAGAACTCAAATATGCCAAAGAAAAAAATCTACAAATTAAATTATTGGCTTACGCTCAAAAAAGAAATGAAGAAGAAGTCATCGCACTTGTGATTCCGAAATTTGTAAAATCTACTGATACTTTTTCTACAGTGAGTGATGTTTTTAACGGAGTAAAAGTACAAACCGCTTTTGCCGATAAGCAATTTTTCTACGGAAGAGGAGCGGGTTCATTGCCTACTGCAAGTGCAGTTTTGTCTGATATTTCAGCCATTGCTTATGATTACAGATATGAATACAAGAAAATAGCCAACTCAGAAAATCTGAAATTGGCTCAAGATTTTCCTTTGAAAGTTTTATTTAGACATAAAGCCAAAGACAGCCAAAATTTTGAAAATTATTTTGAAGAAATTGAAGAGTTTTATGGCAATAGAGAAGATGCTTATTTTGTAGGAAGCATTCGTTTTCAGCAACTAAAAGACGTTTTCACAAAGCATCAAGATGAGGTGTCATTTGTGTTGATTGATATTTTATAATTATTAACTTGTTTTTTCCTTGAGCGTTGTTTTTCTCTGAAAAATGACGCTTTATTTTTTGTATTTTTGGCAGACAAGAAAAATATATGCAAACAACCAACACCGTTTTAATGATAGAGCCCGTTGCATTTGGTTTTAATGCAGAAACGGCACAGAATAATTATTTCCAAGTAAATTCAGAAAATGCTGAAACGCAAGGAAAAGCACTGCAAGAGTTTCAAAATTTTGCAGAAAAATTAAGAAGTCATGGCATCAATGTGATGACGATTAAAGACACGTTAGAACCTCATACTCCAGATTCTATTTTTCCTAATAATTGGATTTCTATGCACCAAGATGGAACAGTTGTTCTCTATCCAATGTGTGCCGTGAACAGAAGATGGGAACGTAGAAATGATATTTTAGAAACGCTTCAAGAGAAATTTGAGGTAAAAGAAATCATTGATTTTTCGGCGCCAGAAAAAGAAGGAAAATTTTTAGAAGGAACAGGAAGCATGATTTTCGATCATGACCACAAATTAGCGTATGGTTCTGTTTCGCTGAGGTTAGACGAAAAATTGTTCAGAGAATTTTGTGAGAAATTTGGTTACACCCCTGTTGTTTTTCATTCTTTTCAAACAGCGAATGGAGAAAGATTACCAATTTATCATACCAATGTGATGATGTGTGTAGCAGACCAATTTGTGGTGATTTGCCTAGATTGTATTGATGATGAAACCGAAAGAGTGAACGTAGTGAATACGATTTTAGAATCAGGAAAGGAAATTATAGAAATTTCTGAAGATCAAATGCAACAATTCGCGGGAAATATGCTTCAAGTACAAAACGAAGATGGCAAAAAGTTTTTGGTAATGAGTGAAACGGCTTACAATTCTTTAACGCCAGAGCAAATTTCAGCTATCAAAAAGTACAATGAAATTATTTATTCTAATCTAGAAACCATAGAAATAAATGGTGGCGGAAGCGCAAGATGCATGCTTGCTGAGGTTTTCTTACCGAAGAAATAAAATATAAACTGAAGCACCGAAGTTTTCGGTGCTTTTATTTTTTCCAATCTTTAAAACTCATTTCAAATTTTATTTCCTCTCCGTGGAATCCTGCGTTTTTCCAGCCCTGTTTTTTGTAAAATAGTTCTGCTCTAGAATTTGTTTCTGTTGAAAGCCAAATGGTTTTTTGGGTTTTGCTAAAATATTCGTCAAGCATTAATTGATGAAGTTTTTTGCCAATACCTTTTCCTTCGTATTCGGGTAGAAGAAATAGCGCCCAAACATTATTTTCTATAAAATCTACAATAGAAAAGCCTACAATATTATCATCAATTTCGCACACGAAACCAGTTCCTCTTTTGGTAATAAACTCTTCTACCAATTCATCAGGAATTAAGTTAGGATTAGAAAGTTGATTTTCTTTTACAGAATTTCTCACTACTTGTATCAGAGGAATATCTTTAATGGTTGCTTTTCTGTATATCATGTTGTAAAAATAAAAAAAACCACGAACAAAATTTTGCTCGTGATTTCTTTAATTAAAATTTAGTTTAATATGATGGGTTTTTGTGAGATTAGTTTCCTGTTCTGTTTTTGATTTCATCTGCTGCTCCATCTATGCTTCTGGCCTTTTTCAGTTTTTTGTTTCCAAAATTATAGGTAATAGAGAGGTTAAATCTTCTGTTGTATTGGTTTTGGTCTATATAGTTGTAATTTCCATCTGTTTGAATGCTGTTTATGGTAACCCAATTGGTATTAAGTACATCTCTGAAGTCTACCGCAAATGTGAAATCATTCCATATTTTTTTCACAGAGAAGTCTAAAGAAGAAATAGGGTCTAGAATGCCTAAATCTATTCTCTGTTTGCCAAGGTAGAAGTAATTTACGCCCAGAAACCAATCTTTTTTAGATGAGAGTCTAATATTGTTTGATAGTTGTAAAAATGGAGTAGTCATGCTTCCATTTGCGTGAAACGGCGCGAATTTTTCTCCAGTAATTGGATCTGTGTCTACAGTTCCTTTAAAAGAATTTACTTGTAAACCTAATACGTAATTTGCAGTCCAGATTTGGTTAAAGAAATTCTTATTCATTCCTAGATTTACAGAGAAATTATTTTCTGAGCCATAATTGGTTCTGATGTATCTTAGTTCTTTTACATTTTCTCCGTCAGAATTTTTGATGGTTCTCTGCAGAGGAACTTGTGTGGTAGCGTCTTTGGTATATGAGTCTGAAATTTGTAAAAAATAAGAATTTTTATACATGTACATTAATTCTTGGTTGTATACAGAAGAAGCTTTTACAAAAGGATTATTCTGTATATAATTAATTTCTGTAAGGTATACTCTTTCAGGATTTATTTCCCAGAAGCTAGGTCTTTTTACTCTGCTGGTAAAAGCATAAGAAAGAGAGTTGTTCTTATTGATGGTGTAATTTAGATTAACAGTAGGGAGCAGATTGGTGTTATTTCTTTTCACATTAATATTGGTGTTTAGAATTTCGCCGTAGCTGTCTGTAAATTCTAATCTAGCTCCTATTTTTGCTGAGAATTTTTCTCCAAAGTTTTTTTCTGCATTGGCATAGATACCTCCTATTTTTTCGTCATATACAAAATGATTACTTTGATTAATGTCTTTAATATAGGTTTGCGAAGGATAGTGAAATCTTTCTAAGTAAGTATCATTATCTGTTTTGGTTTTATTAAAATTACCACCAGTAGAAAGGGTGAAATTTTTAAAAACTTTTGTAAAATCCAGTGTTGTAGAAAGGTTATCGATGTTTTGAGGAATTTCTTGTCTAAATTTTCCTACTTCTGAAATATTATTCCCTAAAACGTCTGTAATAGTGGTTACATTAATGTTTTGTTGAGCTTTAGTAAAGTTAAGATAAGCTGCATTAAGGTTTATTTTGCTTCCTTTGTCATCTAATTTTGCTTCATAATTTAAGTTGATAGAGTTGTTAAAATCACGAGCGTTCATATTATTTACAGCTCTATTATAAGTAGTTTTAGTAACATTGTTATCATCTCGGTAGAGTAGAGTGTTCAGTAAATTACTTTGTGCGTCTTTTGTTTCGCTGTACCAAGAATTATAGCTTAAACCTATGTTTTGTTTTTCGGTAAGGTCATAGTCTACATTTACATAACCGCCTAAATCTAAATCATTATTTCTTACGTATCCTACAGAAGTGTTATTAAAATTAGCATCTCCGTTTTTAAGCGTGTATTGTTGGTCTCTAAAGGTGTTTCTGCTGTTAAAATTAGAACTTATTGCTAACTTATTTTTTCTGAAATTAATAGATGCAGAAGCATTTTGGCTATTTCTTTTGGCTTGAGTATTCCCGAATCGTAAATTTCCGTTTGTACCGTCGGTGAGTTTCTTTTTCAGAATAATGTTGATGATGCCATCACTAGATTCTACATGATATTCACTTCCAGGTACTGTAATGACTTCTATTTTTGCAATATTTTCTGCAGGCATACTTTTCAAAAAAGATTCTAGAGCATCTGCATTCATATTAGATTTTCTACCATTAATGAAAATTACAGCATTGCTTTTTCCAGAAATTTTTATGTTTTTATCATCGGTAGAAGAAACAAGTGGCGTTTCTTTCAATAAATCAAAAGCATTATTTCCTTTAGCAATAGGCGATGCTGCTACATCAAAAACCAATCTGTCAGATTTTTTTTGAAGCACTTTTTTGGTCATTTTTACTTCTTCTATGTCTTTCGTTTTTTCTTCTTGCGAATAAGAAAAAAGAGAAGTAAGAAGTGCGGCGGTAAATAATATTTTTCTCATGGTGTAATTTTTAAGTTTAAATGTTGTGAAAAAAAGAAAAGTCGCAGTAGGTTATTAGTTCAGTGATTTGGTGTGGTGATTAGTTTTTGTGGTTATTAATTTTTTCACTGCGACTTTTTCAAGTTTGGTTATTAGTTTTAGTTATTAGTTTTTAAATGGTTAAAAGTTTTTCTAAAAAATTTTCTTCTATTTAGCTGAAGTATGTTTTGTTAAATAATTTACATTGCAAAGATATATAATTAATTTAGTATTATGCAATACAAAGTAGTAAATAAAATTTATTACTTGATTTAACTTATTGATTTTCAGTGATAAAAATTTAGTTAATGAATTGCTTTCAGAAATAAGACAATCTAAATGGAATAAGTATTACATCAAAAAAACAAAAAAAAGTGAAAATTTCTTTCCACTTTTTATAATATTTTGAAGGTCAAATCTTTATTCTCTCTCAAATTTTGCCAGTTTTTTGTCAATCCAAATCGTTGCCAACGGAAAAAACGCAGCCAGAAGTGCGAATACAGAATCTTCGTCATCCCACTGATAAATTTTTCTACAAGGAAAGGCTAAAATCAGGTATAGTGTGAAAAATAAACCATGAATACTTCCCATCACACTGATGTAAATAATGGGTAAAATTCCCTCCTTGTCCTCACGAATCCAAATCATAGCAGAGAAAAGCAAAAGCCAAGAAATAGCTTCGGCGATACAAATTTGTCTAAACCATTTGATGAGTTTTTCTTGAGAATATTTGGATAAAAAGAAATTTTCGATGAATTCCATTGTGTAGTGAGTTACTTTATTTGAAGTACAAAAATAAAGATTTAATAATGAATTTTACTTATAAAAACTACTTCCGTCTAAATATTCAAAAACTTCTGGTGGAAGCATAGGTCTTACATTTTTGCCTTCTTTAATCATATTTCTAATTTCTGTGGCAGAAAGTTCTATTATCGGTGCATTTACCATGCTGATGTTCTCGCTCTGTAAATATTCGCTGTCTTTTTTCTCACCTTCAAAAGTTCTGGGATAGACTATGATTTGATAATCAGACATCAGTTTTTCTGCGTTTTTCCATTTAGGAAGCGAGTCTAGATTGTCTTCGCCCATAATCAGCGCAAAAGAATAATTGGGATATTTTTCTTTGAGATAAGTAAGCGTATCAATCGTGTAACTTGGCTTTGGTAAAGAAAACTCTACATTAGAAGCTCGCATTTTAGGATAGTTTTTCACTGCAAGTTGCACCATATCAAGACGATTATGGTCTGTAAGCAATGATTTTTTATCTTTAAATGGATTTTGCGGAGAAACTACAAACCAAAGTTCATCCATATCCGAATTTTCTAAAATATAGTTCGCCAAAATCAAATGCCCAATATGAATGGGATTGAATGAGCCGAAAAATAGTCCGATTTTTTTCATTAAAGGGTTTAGGAGTTAGGGATTAGATTTTTGGATTGATGTGATAAGAGAGTTTAGCATTTTAGCAATTTCTATAAATTTTGTATCAAAATCTTGATATTGTTCTTCGGAAATAAAATTTAAGTTTTTAGAAATTAGAAATTGTGTTTCTAATTCTGCTAAACTTCCTCTTGCAATTTTTAAAAATTGAATATAATCATTAGAACTTCTTCTAGAATGGCCTTCTGAAATGTTAGATGGGATAGAAACGGATGCTCTTCTGATTTGGGAAGTTAAGCCGAAGATTTCATGTTTAGGATATTTTTCTGTTAAATGATAAATTTCTGTAACCAAAGAAACAGACTTTTGCCAAACAATCAAACTTTTGAAATCTCCCATAACTAATCCCTAAATCTTAATTCCTAATCCCTAAATTTCACATCACGAATGTTCAAATAATAGGTCACGTTTCCTTTCCAATGATTTTCTTCTACGGTAAAAGCAATGTCAAAATTTTTAGTTTTGAAATCATCCATATATTGACCTAATTTAAAGCCAATACATTCTATATTTCTACCAGAAACCGGTTGATGAATATAGAATTTTAGGTGATTTCCGTCTTTACCCATTTGTTTTACATAACCAGAAACTTTTTGGTTTCTCAGTTCTAAAACAGGCTTCATATTGTGTGGACCAAAAGGTGATAATTTTCTATGAAAATTAAAGAAATCGCGGTTTAAATCTTCTATTTCAATGACAGAATCTATCGTAATGGAAGGGAATTTTTGGTGTTCTTGAATTTTTTCGGCCACTACTTTTTCAAATTTTTCTTTGAAAGCTTCAAATTTATCTTTTTCCATCGAAAGTCCAGCCGCAGCTTGATGTCCTCCGAATTTTAAGAAATATTCACTACACGCTTCTAAGGCTTCGTGCACATCAAAATCTGAAACGCTTCTCGCAGAAGCTACCATTTCGCCATTGTTTCCATCGGTGAAAACCAAAGTCGGTTTGTAGTACACTTCCGTCAGTCTAGAAGCTACAATCCCTATTACGCCTTTGTTCCACTCATTGTGATAAACTACAGTGGTGAAATTATTTTCTTGTTGGGTTTCGATGACTTGGTTAAAGGCAGATTGAGTAGTATTGGCATCTAATTCTCGTCTGGAATCGTTGAGGTTTAAGATGTCGTCTACAATTTGATGAGCGTGTTTCAAGTTGTCTGAAATCATCAATTCTACCGCGGCTTTTCCATGAGAAATTCTTCCTGCAGCATTGATTTTCGGAGCAATTTCGAAAACGATGTTAGAAATATCAAACGTAGAAATTTTTTCTTCAGGAATCAGGAGTCTTATTCCTAATTTTCTGGTTTTTCTTAATGTTTTTAATCCCAGTTTTGCTAGAACTCTATTTTCGCCAGTCATTGCTACAATATCTGCGGCAATAGAAATAGCGAGTAAATCAGTAAGTTCATAGAGCTCGTTTTCTGGAATTTTATAAATAGTATTAAGACCTTGACATAATTTAAAGCCTACTCCACAACCAGAAAGTTCTTTGTAAGGATATCTACAATCGGTTCTTTTTGGGTCTAAAACGGCAAAAGCTTTTGGTAATTCTTCGCCTGGTAAATGGTGGTCGCAAATAATAAAATCAATACCTAGAGAACTGGCATATTCTATTTTATCTAAGGCCTTAATTCCACAATCTAATGCGATGATAAGTGAGAATCCGTTTTCTTTAGCAAAATTAATTCCCTCATCAGAAATTCCATAACCTTCAGAATAACGATCTGGAATATAGAAATCTAAATATTTTTTTTCTACAATTTTAGAAAGATAAAGATACATGAGCGAAACTGCAGTAGTTCCGTCTACATCATAATCGCCGTAAACCAGAATTTTTTCGCCATTTTCTATTGCAGAGGCAATTCTGTCTACTGCCAATTGCATATCTTTCATCAAAAACGGACTGTGAATGTCTTCTAATTTTGGTTTGAAGAATTCTCTGGCTTTTTGGTAATCATCAATGCCTCTTAGAACCAAAATTTTTGATTCTAAAGTCCCGAAACCAATTGAAGAACTGATGCTGTCTACAATTTCTTCATCAGGTACTGGTTTATATATCCATTTTTGGCTCATAAATGCAAAGTTAGGGAAAAAATAATTGCTAATTTAATAGACATTTGTTATTAGTTCTATTTTAAAAACAAAAAAAACCGCCCAAAATTTTGAGCGGTATATTTTTTAACTTTTTTCTTTCGCCTTTCAGCTTAAGAATACATTTGTTGTTGTAATTCTTTAATTTTTTTGTCTTCTAGATATTCATCGTAAGTCATATCTCTATCGATAACACCTTTTGGAGTAAGTTCTATGATTCTGTTACAAACCGTTTGAAGCATTTCGTGGTCATGAGAAGCCAATAAAATGTTTCCCTTGAAATTAGAAAGTGAGTTGTTCAGCGTAGTGATACTTTCTAGGTCTAAGTGGTTGGTTGGTTCGTCTAAAAGTAAAACGTTTGCTTTTTGGAGCATCATTCTAGAGAACATACATCTCATTTTTTCACCTCCAGAAAGTACAGTACAAGATTTCAATGCTTCGTCTCCCGAGAATAACATTCTGCCAAGGAAACCACGCATAAATTCTTCGTGTCTTTCTTCGTCATTTTTAGTGAATTGTCTTAACCAGTCTACTAAATTTAAGCTCTTATCTTGGAAGAAATCAGTATTGTCTAGAGGCATGTAAGATTGGTTCGTAGTAACTCCCCAATTGTACTCTCCTTTATCTGCAGTTGCGTTTCCTGAAATAATTTCGAAAAATTCTGAAATTGCCAAAGAGTTTTTAGAGATAATAGCTACTTTATCACCTTTCTTTAACTTAATATCTACGTTAGAGAAAAGCAATTCGCCGTCTTTGGTTTTTTCTAAATCTTTTACTTCAAGAATTTGGTCGCCTGCTTCCCTTTCCATTTCGAAAATAATTGCAGGATAACGTCTAGAAGTAGGTTTTATATCGTCAATATTCAGTTTCTCAATCATTTTCTTTCTAGCAGTTGCTTGTTTTGCTTTAGCAACGTTAGAACTAAATCGAGCAATGAAATCTTGTAATTCTTTTTTCTTTTCCTCAGCTTTTTTATTTGCTTGTTGACGTTGTCTTGTAGCTAACTGAGAAGCCTGATACCAGAAAGAGTAGTTACCTGTATAAAGATTTAATTTAGAATAATCTAAGTCACCAATGTGCGTACAAACGGTGTCTAAGAAGTGACGGTCGTGAGAAACTACAATTACCGTATTTTCATAATCAGCTAAGAAATCTTCTAACCAAGCGATGGTGTCAATATCTAAGTCATTGGTAGGTTCGTCTAGAATCAAAACATCTGGATTTCCGAAAAGTGCTTGAGCCAAAAGAACTTTTACCTTGTCTTTGTTTTCTAGCTCTCCCATCATTTGCCAGTGCATTTCGTCTTTGATTCCCACGTTAGAAAGCATGGTTTGCGCATCCGATTCTGCGTTCCAGCCTCCCATTTCGTCATAGATTACACCGAGTTCTCCAGCTTTTATTCCGTCTGCATCAGAGAAATCCTCTTTAGCATAAAGCGCATCCATTTCTTCTTTGATTTCGAAGAGTTTTTTATTTCCTCTTAAAACAGTTTCTAAAACGGTAAAATTATCGTAAGCAAAGTGATCTTGTTCTAGAACAGACATTCTTTTGCCAGGTTCTAGTGATACATTTCCTGTAGTTGGTTCTTGTTTTCCTGTTAAAATTTTCAGAAAAGTAGATTTTCCTGCGCCATTTGCTCCGATGATTCCGTAGCAATTTCCTTTGGTAAACATGATGTTTACCTCGTCAAATAAAACTCTCTTCCCGAATTGTAGTGATAAATTAGATACTGTTAACATATTGTTTCGTAAATTTGGCGCAAAAGTAAGAAAAGAATTTGGTATTTCGAGGCTAAGTTTCGGATAAAGAATGAATTATTATAAAGGAAAATAGATTTCTAGGGTAGGTTAATTGACCTTTAAAATTATTTGATTCATAAAAAATTAATAAATTTTAATAAATGATTATCAGTAAGTTGGTTTTTTTATTCAATTAAAATGAGCGGAAAAACTGAATTTGGCACGTGCTTTGGTGCTTGTTTCAAGGTTTTTCAAGTCATTTGTCATTTTAATGAAGATTTCAGAATTCAATAAAAATGGTAAAATTTTATAAACTTTAATATAAATTATGTAAATTTATATTTTAGCAATAATTAGACATTTGCAGTATACAATGAAGATAGAAAAAACCATAAATATTTTAAATAAACGAGCAAAATTCGAATATGAAATTTTAGAGCAGATAGAAGCAGGAATTGTTCTTACGGGAACCGAAATTAAAGCGCTTCGTTCGTCTAAAGCTTCTATTACAGAGAGTTTTTGTCAGTTTATAGAAAATGAGCTATTCGTTGTGAATATGAGTATTGATGAGTATAAATTGGGAACTTTTTATAATCATAAAATCAAAAGAGAGCGTAAACTCTTATTACACAAAAAAGAATTGCAAAAGTTTCAAAGAAAGTTGAAAGATGTAGGGATGACTATAGTGCCCCTAAAACTCTACATAAATGACCGAGGAAAAGCAAAAATGTTGATTGCTTTAGGTAGAGGAAAAAAACTTTTTGATAAAAGAGAAACAATAAAAAACAGAGAAAATAAAAGAAATTTAGACAGAATATTAAAGAAAACCTAAAAAAACTTTGTTTTTAACGATATTTTGTGTTTATTTTGCATTATCAATTATTTAATCATTTAATTCTATGAAAAATCTAAAATTAGGAATTTCAGCATTGGCACTTACACTTGCCTCTACTGCTTTCGCTCAAACTACTTCTAACCCTTGGGTTATCGGAGTTGGTGCACATGGAGTGAATCACATGGGTGTTGCTAACGGTGGTGTTGACAAAGTATTTGACAACTTCGATCAAGTTTTCACGCTTAACAACTATACTATTACACCTCCATTATCAAAATTAACTATTGCAAGAAACCTTAACAAGTATTTTGTTCTTGATTGGCAAACTTCAGTAGGAAATATTGATAACAAGAGATTTGATATGGGGAAAGAATTTTTCCTACAAACAGGTCTTGGTTTACAATTTAAATTTGCAGGTCTTTGGAATGAAGAATCTTGGTTTGATCCATATGCAAGAGTTGGGGCTAACTACTTAAGACATGATTACTCAGGTCTTACCTTTCCAAGATATGACAATGCAAATGATGTATTAAGAGGGACTTATAATAGTGATGATGTAACTGGAAAAGCGAACCATTTCTCAGCTGCAGCGGGGTTAGGTGCAAACTTATGGTTAACTAAAAACTTTGGATTTAATTTACAAGGAGATTATGTAGCTACACCTGGAGATAATACAAATGTACCTGATTTCTGGCAAGCTTCTGCTTCTCTCATGTTCAGATTCGGTAATACAGATAGAGATAAAGATGGTATCAAAGATAGCGAAGATGCTTGTCCAGATGAACCAGGTCTTGCTCAATTCCAAGGTTGTCCAGATACAGACGGTGACGGTGTTGCTGATAAAGATGATAACTGTCCAGAAGTTGCTGGTCCAGTAGAAAATAACGGTTGTCCTTGGCCAGATACAGATGGTGACGGTGTTCTTGATAAAGACGACGCTTGTCCGTCAGTAGCAGGTCCTGCTGCAAACAATGGTTGCCCTTGGCCAGATACAGATGGTGACGGTGTTCTTGATAAAGATGATGCTTGTCCTACAGTTCCTGGATTAAAAGAACTTAACGGATGCCCTAGAAAAGTAGCTGAAGATGTAACAGGTCAACTTAAAGATATCTTATTCAACTTTAACAAAGCTACTTTAAGACCAGAATCTGAACCTAAATTAGATGCTGCTGCTGCATATCTTAAACAATATGGTAACGGTAAATATTTAGTAATCGGTCATACTGATAAAAAAGGTACTGATGCTTACAACTTAAAACTTTCAAGAGAAAGAGCTGCTGCTGTAGTAAAAGCTCTAGAAGCTAGAGGTGTATCTGCTGATCAATTAAAATCTAGAGGAGTTGGATCTGCTCAAGCTACAGAGCCTGCAACTGCATCTGATGAAGCTAGATTGAAAGACAGAAAAGTAGTAGTAGAAGAAATTACTACACTTTGGGAATCATTACCTAAACATGATATTCCTGCTCCAGCTAAAAAAGCTCCAGCTAAAAAGAAAAAATAATTAATTATTTTTCAAAATAATAAGCACCCTCAATTTTGGGGGTGTTTTTTTGCACTAAATTTTGTATTTTTGCATTCGTAAATTTATAATTATGGGACGCGCATTCGAATATAGAAAAGCTTCAAAAATGGCTCGTTGGGATAAAATGGCCAAAACGTTTTCTAAAATTGGGAAAGATATCGCTATTGCAGTAAAAGCTGGCGGTCCAGATCCAGATTCTAACCCTGCTCTTAGAAGATGTATCCAAAATGCAAAAGGGGCAAATATGCCTAAAGACAATGTAGAAAGAGCGATTAAGAAAGCTTCTGGTGCAGATGCAGAACATTATGATGAAGTTACTTATGAAGGTTATGGACAAGGTGGTGTAGCTTTCTTTGTAGAATGTACAACCAATAACTCTACCAGAACGGTTGCAAACGTAAGAGCAATTTTCAATAAATTTGATGGTAATTTAGGTAAGAACGGAGAGTTAGCTTTCATCTTTGACAGAAAAGGAATTTTCACCATAGATAAATCTTTAATCAAAATGGATTGGGAAGATTTCGAGATGGAAATGATTGATGGAGGTGCAGAAGAAATTGATAGCGATGAAGAAGAAGTGATGATTACCACTGCATTTGAAGATTTTGGTTCTATGTCTCATAAATTAGATGAGCTTGGAATAGAAGCTAAAAGTGCGGAACTACAAAGAATAGCAAATAATACCAAAGAAGTAAACGAAGAACAGTTCAAAGCCAATATGAAAATGCTAGAACGTTTCGAAGATGATGATGATGTGCAAAACGTTTACCACAATATGGAAATTACAGATGAACTGATGAATTCTCTATAAAAATAAGAAAGCCGCAAATTTTGCGGCTTTCTTATTGAGGAAATACATCTTCTATATCTTTCATTCTAAGCATTACAGAACGAGCATAAGAACAATGCGGAACAATAGTCCAATCGTTTTCTCTCGAAAACTCTATGCCTTTTTCTACGAGTTTTTTCCCCATTCCCATTCCCTCGAATTTAGGAAAAACCATTACATAAGAAATAATCAGTGTGTTTTTCTCTGGCTGAATTGTATAAGTCAGCCTCCCGATTTCTTCGCTTTCATTTTTAAGAGAAATAAAGCCTCCGTTTCCGTTTTTATGATTTTCAAAAATTAAATTCATAATCTAAATTTTTATAAAAGTAAGAAATTTTAAAATTCGAACATCATATAATTGCATTTGATTAAATTTCCTTATAATTTAGCATTTCTATAAATTATGAAAATTTCAAAATCACATCTTTTAGACGGAAAAACCATTTCCATAACAGGTTCGAAAAGCATCTCGAATCGTTTGCTTATTTTGGGAAAATTATTCGGAGATTTAAAAATAGAAAACCTTTCAAATAGCCAAGATACTCAACTTTTACAAAAAGCACTGAACGAAGATGCTGAAACGGTAGATATTCATCACGCCGGAACGGCAATGCGTTTTTTGACCTCATTTTATGCCATTCAAGAAGGAAGAAAAACCATTCTTACGGGTTCGGAAAGGATGAAGCAAAGACCCATAAAACCATTGGTTGACGCATTAAGAGAATTAGGCGCGGAAATTAATTATCTGGAAAATGAAGGTTTTCCGCCTATAGAAATTCAAGGAAAGAAAATTGAGAAGAATTTTGTAAAAATTCCTGCCAATATTTCTTCACAGTTTATTACTTCGCTTTTGTTAATTGGCGCTAGTCTGGAAAACGGTTTAGAAATAGATTTGCAAGGCGAAATTACCTCTCGTTCCTATATTAAAATGACACTTAAAATCTTAAAAGACATTGGAATTGAAACACGTTTTGAAGGAAATACTATAAAAATATTAAGTGCGGAGTCGTCTTTATCGAATCAAAAATTAGATAGGCATTATCACTCTTCTAAGATTAAGCATTACACCGTAGAAAGTGATTGGAGTTCTGCTTCTTATTTTTATTCTTTGGTGGCGATTGGTAAGAAAAAAATACATCTCAAGAGTTTTTATGCTCATTCATTACAAGGAGATTCAGCTTTAAAAGAAATTTATTTGAAATTTTTTGGAGTAAATACCATTTCTGACGCAGGAGAGAATAAAATTACATTACTTCCAGATACTCATTTTCAATATCCAGAAAAATTCGTTTTGGATATGAATGATTGTCCAGATATTGCACAAACGGTTTGTGTGACTTGTGTTGCACTGAAATTGCCTTTTGAAATTTCAGGTTTAGGAACTTTGAAAGTGAAAGAAACAGATAGACTAGTCGCACTTCAAAACGAATTAGAAAAAATTGGTTGCAAAACAGAAATTTCCGAAAATTCCATCAAATCTTTAGAATTTTTTGAACAAAAAAATGATATTTCTATTGCCACGTACAATGATCACAGAATGGCGATGAGTTTTGCGCCGTTTGCTTTGGTAAAAGAATTAGACATACAAAACGAAGATGTGGTAGAAAAATCTTATCCAGATTTTTGGAGGGATTTTTTTGAAATTACAGAGAAGTTGTAACATAGAGTTCACAGAGTTTTGCACGGAGAGCACAAAGGTTTTTAATATTTCTCTTCAAAAAGCAAAGCGTCTCAATAATCTAAAATTAGTGAACTTTGTGAAATGCTTTGAGAACTTTGTGATATAAAAACGAACAAAATTGATGACAATAATAATAACAGGAACTTCCACAGGAATTGGTTTTACACTCGCTGAATATTTCGGAGAAAAAGGACATAAAGTTTTTGGCTTAAGTCGAAAAAATGTGGAAAATCAATATTTTACTTCGATTCCAACCGATATTACTGATAACACACAAGTTCAAGCTGCGATTTCAGAAATTCTAAAAACCGAAAGCAGAATAGATGTGCTCATCAACAATGCAGGAATGGGAATGGTAGGCGCTGTAGAAGATTCTACCAAAGAAAATATCACAGAATTGTTTAACCTAAATTTAGTAGGAGCTGTGCAAATGATGAGCGCAGTAATGCCAAAAATGCGTGAACAAAAATTCGGAAAAATAATCAATATTTCGAGTATTGGTAGTGAAATGGGACTTCCGTTTCGTGGATTTTATTCGGCTTCAAAATCTGCACTGGATAAAGTGGTAGAAGCAATGCGTTACGAAGTCTATCAATGGAATGTAGAGGTTTGCAGTTTACATTTGGGAGATATTAAAACCAAAATTGCAGAAAATAGAGTGAAAACTCAAGTTTCAGAATCGTATAAAAACGTTTTTGACAAGGTATATTCTTTAATGAACGCTCACGTTGACGAAGGAACCGAACCTTTGGAAGTGGCACTTTACATCGAAAAATTATTAGAAAAAAAATCTTGGAAAGCACATTATTATTTCGGGAAGTTCGGGCAGAAAATTGGCGTTCCTTTGAAATGGATTCTTCCTCAGAAAACGTTTGAAAATTTGATGAAGAAGTATAATAAAATGGATTAAGGTTGCCAAGAATACACGAATAAATTTATAGATTTTTTTCGCTGATTGTGCTGATTTATTAACAGTTTCAATTAGCAAAATTTGCTAAATCAGCGAGAGTTTAATTTTAAAAAGCAGTTAAATTTTATTTTTATAATGTTTATTCGTGCATTCGTGGCGATTGCCAAATACTAATTCAATAAAAATTTGCGTTCTTTGCGTAATCATCTTTGCGACATTGCGTGAAAAAAAATCTGTACATATTCCTAATTTTTCTTCCTTTTTTTCTGAAATCCCAACAGAAAAAATTCATCTTAATTGATGTTCAAACCCAAAAAGAATTCGTGAAAAGAGATTCACTTTCTGCAGTGAAATTTCTAGATTCTTTGGCGGAAAACAATTACTATTTCACTAAAATTTTAAACGTTGAAAAAGTAGAGAAAATCACAAAAATCGTTTTTGACAAAGGAAAAAATTTCTATGAAGCCAAAGTGAAATTTTCGACAGAAACCGCAGAATTTTTAAAATCAAAACCCGAAATTTTCGCCAAAAATCTAGATTCTCTTAAACAAGTCATCAATCAAAAATATACAGACGAAGGTTTTGCTTTTAACCGAGTGAAAACACAATTTTTAGGCTTTGAAAACGATGTTCCGAAAGTTGAAATCTCTATTTTTAAAGGTGATAAAAGAGTAATCAATGGTTTTGTTTTGCAAGGATTCACCAAAGTTCCGAAACGCTTTGTGAAGAATTTAGAAAAAGAATTTGTAGGAAAAACGTATGATGATGGTAATCTGCTCAAAATCAATTCTCGGTTAGAAAACCATCCTTTTTTGGTTCTAGAAAAAACTCCGCAAACCCTTTTCACCAAAGATTCTACGCAAATTTACCTTACTTTTCAGAAGAAAAAATCCAATAATTTTGACGGGATTATCGGTTTTGGGAATAATGATAAGAAGAAATTTACTTTTACAGGAAGCATTAATCTCAATCTGAAGAACGTTTTTAATAGTTTTGAGACCATTTCTTTGTATTGGCAAAGAAACCAACAGAGTGGACAAAACTTCGATTTACAAGCCGATATTCCGTATCTTTTTGGTTCTAACATCGGCACGAATCTCAATATGAATATTTACCGTCAAGATTCTACTTTTGCCAATGTGAAATTTCGTCCAGCGTTGTATTTTCATCTCTCGTCCAAACAAAAAATTGGAGCGAGAGGAAATTTCGAGATTTCTTCGGTTTTAGATGACACTTATACTTCGGGACAAGACTTTAGCAAAAAAGGAATTGGAGCTTTTTACGAATTTACAGATACTTCGGAAGAACCGCTTTTTATTTACAAAACCAAAATTATTGGCGAGGCAGATTTACTCAGTTCTTTTTATCAAAATTTAGATAAAACTTTTCAACAAACCCGTTATTTTCTCTTTGCAGAGCGTAATTTTCACCTCAAAGGAAATCATTATTTCAATGTGAAAGCAGAATCTGCAATGCTGGATTCAGATGGAGAAATTACTACTAATGAACTTTTCAGAATTGGTGGTTATAATTCATTTCGAGGTTTTAATGAACAGTCTCTTTTTACCGATTTTTATGCTTTTGGTGGAATAGAATATCGTTATTTGGTGAGTAATCAAGCATTTTTTGATGTTTTCGGGCAATTGGCTAATGTGAGAAATTCTTCATTGAAAACTACCTCTAAACTCTATAGTTTCGGACTGGGTTTTAATTTTTTATTACCGATTGGTTTGATGACTTTTCAGATTTCCAACGGACAAGAATTTAATAATCCATTTAAATTCCAAGACACTAAAATTCATTGGGGAATCATCAGTAAGTTTTAAATTTCTCCAAAAAAAAATTCTCTAAATTGCTTTAAAATAAAGCGAAATTCCCAGAATGTTAATTTTTTTTAGAATCCTTGAGTTTCTTCTAACAATTATTAACAGTTGAAAAAAAAGTTTAATAGAAGTTTAACTATAATTTTAGTTATCAACGTTTTATTTAGTCCGAAAAACAAAGTATTTTTGCTCCATATTTATGAAGCGAATTTTATTACTAAGCTGTTTGCTGTTTTTAACTTCAATAAGCGCTCAAACTTTTTCTGGAACTCTATTTATGCGAGATAAATCTTCTTTCTATCTCAACCAGATTTACGTTACCAATCTCAATGAACAGAGAACGTATCTTACTTCTTACACTGGAGAATTTAAAATTCCTGCAAAAGTAGGAGATGTAATAAGATTTACCTCAATTGTTTCGGAGCGAAAAGACATCAAAATTACTCCTCAATTGCTTGAAAATCCTCGAAATTTGATAGAACTCGAAGTGGCTTATAGAGAAATTCAAGAAGTGATTTTGAGTAGATTTAAACCTACAGGAAATCTTAGAAAAGATGTTCGTACTTTAGATTCTAAAAAATCTTCTCTTGAAATAGCGAAAATAATAGGTTTGCCAGCTCCAAAAGGCGATGGAACTCCGCCAATAACGCCTGTTGCAAGCTTAGCGAATGGTGGTTTAAGCATTGGTTTAGAGAGTCTTTATGATGTAATTTCTGGGCAAGCCAAGAAAAAACAACGCCTTCAAGAATATGAAAGAATGCAAATTGGCATTAAAAATATTAAAGCATATTTGGGTGATGATTATTTTACCAGATTAAAAGTTCCCGTACATTTAGTTGATAATTTTCTGCAATTTGTATATACTTCTGATAATTTGAAAATTTATTTAGATGTGGCTAATTATGAGGCTGTAAAAGTCTCTATAGAAAAATATTTGCCTATTTATCAAAAAAGATTACGCAACTCTCACCTTCAAGAAGTTTTAAATTAAACAATGATAGGGCAATTCCATCTTCCTAATTTTTATTAAATTTAAAATAATTATATCTTTGCTTTCTTAAAAATTGACTTGTGGGGAAGAATAAAATAGCAAGATTTGAAGAAAATAGAAGACTTTCAAATGTAATACAACCAACTAGAGAAGAAGCTTTAGGTAATTTTGAACTCAAAGGCAAATGGAGAGAAAAGGTTTTTAAAAACGACAATCCTATTGTTCTAGAGCTTGGTTGTGGTAAAGGTGAGTATAGTGTAGGAATGGCAAAAGCTTTTCCTGAGAAAAATTTTATCGGAGTAGATATTAAAGGAGCAAGATTTTGGTTTGGAGCAAAAGAAGCAGTAGAAAAAGGTTTAAATAACGCAGCTTTTTTACGCACCCAAATAGAATTGATAGATTGCTTTTTTGATGAAAATGAAGTTGATGAAATCTGGATTACCTTTCCAGACCCTCAGATTAAATACAGAAGAGGGAAACATAGACTCACCCATCCAGATTTTTTAAATCGCTACAAAAAAATTCTGAAACCTTCCGCAATTATTCATTTGAAAACAGATTCTGAGTTTCTGCATGGTTATACTTTGGGGATTTTACAAGGATATGGCCACGAAATTCTAACCGCTCACCATGATATATATGGAGCGCCAGAATATGAACCAGATACTCTCTATCTAAGGGAAATAAAAACTTATTATGAGGAATTATTTTCTGCTAAAGGCAAAACCATTACCTATATTAAATTTAGATTGAATCAAAAATAAAAAAACTCTCAAGAATTTCTTGAGAGTTTTTTGTTGTTGATCTTCGAAAAATTATTCAGCGTCAAAGTCTTTATCTGCATCAGCAGTTACTTTTTCACCTTCTTTAGATTTTTCTTTATCAGCTTTTCTTTGAGATTGACCTTCTTTGATAGATTCTGATACTACAGAAAGAATCATGTCAATAGATTTAGAAGCATCATCGTTTCCTGGAATTACGAAGTCTACTTTTCTAGGATCTGAGTTAGTATCTACGATACCAAATACAGGAATACCTAATTTTTTAGCTTCAGTTACAGCGATGTGTTCTCTCATGATATCTACTACGAATACAGCAGAAGGAAGTCTAACCATGTCAGCGATAGAACCTAAGTTCTTCTCTAAGTTAGCTCTTTGTCTGTCTACTTGTAATCTTTCTTTTTTAGATAAAGTTTCGAATGTACCATCTTTCTTCATTTTATCGATAGCGTTCATTTTCTTAACCGCTTTTCTGATTGTAACGAAGTTAGTTAACATTCCACCTGGCCATCTTTCAGTGATGTAAGGCATGTTAAGTTCTGATGCGTGTTTTGCTACTACTTCTTTAGCTTGTTTTTTAGTAGCCACGAAAAGAACTTTTTTTCCTGCAGAAGTAATTTTTTCTAAAGCGTTGCAAGCTTCATCTAGTTTCACTGCAGTTTTATGCAAATCGATAATGTGAATACCGTTTTTCTCCATGAAAATGTATGGAGCCATATTAGGATTCCACTTTCTAGTCATGTGACCAAAGTGTACGCCTGCTTCTAATAAGTCTTTAACTTGTGCTTTTGCCATTTTTTTAATTTTTGTTAGTTTACGTTCCGCTTTTAAGCAATCAACTTTACGTTGGATGGGAGTAAAGTTTGGGTGCTAAACATAACGGGCAATTTTTGTAATAATTTGTAAATAAACCGAGAAAAAAGATTAACGTTTTGAGAATTGGAATCTCTTTCTTGCTTTTTTCTGACCTGGTTTTTTTCTTTCTACCATTCTAGCGTCTCTAGTAAGAAGACCAGCTGGCTTAAGCGCTAATCTGTTTTCTTCATTAATTGCACATAGTGCTCTAGAAATCCCTAGTCTAATTGCTTCAGCTTGACCTGTAATTCCACCACCGAAAACGTTTACAGTAACATCGTACTGACCTACAGTTTCAGTTAATAAGAACGGTTGGTTTACTTTATATACTAACATGTCAGTACAGAAGTAAGTTTTTGCATCTTTACCATTTACAGTGATGTTACCAGTACCTGGTTTCACGTAAACTCTAGCTACAGAAGTTTTTCTTCTTCCAATCTTGTGAACTATAGACATAATTATTTAATTTCGTTAAGGTTAATAACTTTTGGTTGCTGTGCTTCGTGCTTATGCTCAGACCCAGCGTATACATACAAATTCTTGTAGATAACACTTCCTAATTTGTTTTTTGGTAACATTCCTTTTACAGATTTTTCTACCAATTTACAATTGTCTTTTTTGTGCACTTCTTCAGCAGTTAACGATTTTTGACCACCTGGATATCCAGTATGCCAAATGTATTCTTTGTCTGCCCACTTGTTGCCAGATAAAGCAACTTGTTCTGCATTCAAAACGATTACGTTATCACCACAGTCTACGTGTGGAGTGTAATTCGTTTTGTGCTTACCTCTCAAAATCTTTGCAACTTTAGAAGCTAATCTTCCTAACGGTTGCCCAGCTGCATCTACCACAACCCATTCTTTCTTAGCGGTAGCTTTGTTAGCTGATACGGTTTTGTAACTTAATGTATTCACTTATTATCGTTTACGATTAAACATAATTTTCCCCTAAAAAGGTGTGCAAAGGTATTAATTTTTTTTGGAATTGAAAAACTTTATCAAGATTTAAACGTAAATTTAACCTTAAAAAATTAATTTTCAATCTCTTAATGACTTGTTGTTTCTGAAACTTGCCAGTAAATAATACCCCACAAATACTATAGAAAACTTAAAAACAGAAGGTAAAGCCTTTTCTAAATCAAAAATGAAAGCGCCAATCAGTACTAAAAAAATCATCGCGCCAAAAGAAATTACTAGTTTTTTCGGTAAAGAAATAACAGGATTGTCTAAATAAAAAGCCATTCCCCAAGCTAATCCGAAAGCAAAACTGTAAAAAAGTTCTAGCCATAATCCACCACTTTCTAGTAAAAAATGATTGATTAAAAAACTGATTAAGGTTCCTGCTATTGTATACAATAAAGCTCTCTTCATGTTTTAAAATTTTTACAAAAATACTTAATTTTTCAATTATCGGGATTTTTCTATCTTTGAGACCTATCGAAAAGTTATTTATGGAAACCCAAAAATATCAACCTAACAATAAGGTAAGAGTAGTTACTGCAGCCTCACTTTTTGACGGACATGACGCTGCCATTAACATTATGCGAAGAGTGATTCAAGGAACAGGATGCGAAGTTATTCACCTTGGCCATGATAAATCCGCAGAAGAAGTAGTAAACTGTGCTATTCAAGAAGATGCAAACGCTATTGCACTTACATCTTATCAAGGCGGTCACAATGAATATTTTAAATACATCTATGATTTACTTCGTGAGAAGAACTCTCCTCAAATCAAAATTTTTGGTGGAGGTGGTGGAGTAATTCTTCCTGAAGAAATTAAAGATTTAATGGAGTACGGAATCGACAGAATTTATTCTCCAGATGATGGTAGAGAAATGGGATTGCAAGGAATGATCGACGATTTGGTGAAGAAATCTGATTTTGCAACGGGCGAAAGCATTTCGGTTACTGATATTGAAAAAATTAAATTTGAAGATGCTAAATCTATTGCGCAAGTGATTTCTGCAGTAGAAAACTTTTCAGATGAAAAACCAGAATTGGTGGAAGCATTAAAAGAAAAAGCAAAACATTTCAATATTCCCATCATCGGAATTACAGGAACTGGAGGCGCTGGTAAATCTTCATTAACAGATGAATTGGTGCGTAGATTTTTAAGAGCTAACGCGGATAAAAAAATCGCAATTATTTCTGTAGACCCTTCTAAAAAGAAAACAGGAGGCGCTCTTTTAGGCGATAGAATCAGAATGAATTCCATCAATGATTCTAGAGTTTACATGCGTTCTATGGCTACTCGTGAGAATAATGTTTCGGTTTCGCCTTACATTCATTCTGCATTAGATGTTCTTAAAATTTCTAGTCCAGATATTATCATTTTAGAAACTTCTGGAATTGGTCAATCTGGTTCCGAAATTACTGAAATTGCAGACGTTTCTATGTATGTAATGACGCCAGAATACGGTGCTTCTACTCAGTTAGAAAAAATTGATATGCTAGATTATGCAGATTTAATCGCATTGAATAAATCTGACAAAAGAGGAGCTTTAGATGCTATTCAAGCGGTGAGAAAACAGTTTCAGCGTAACCACCAATTATGGGAAACGCCATTAGAAGAAATGCCAGTTTTTTCTACGAAGGCAAGTCAGTTTAACGATTGGGGAACTACCGCTTTGTACAATGCATTGATTGAAAAAGTAAATGCTAAATTCACTTCATTAGATTTAAAATCATACGAAGAACAAAACGTTTCGGAAGAATCTACCATTATTCCACCGAAAAGAGTTCGTTATCTTTCAGAAATCGTAGATAATAACAAAAACTACGATAAACAAGTTGAGGAACAAGCGCTAATTGCTAAGAAAATGTACCTTATTGAAGGAGCGAAAGCGCTGATTACAGATGATGAACATACTACAGATAAACTTGAAAAAGTTTTCCTAAAAACGAAAAAAGAACTTTCGGAGGAAAACAGGTTGTTCCTTCAAGGTTGGCATCATTTCAAAGAAGAAATGCAACAAGATAGTTTCTCTTATTTGGTTCGTGGAAAAGAAATTAAGGTAGAAACCAAATATGAATCGCTTTCTCATCTTAAAATTCCAAAAATTGCTTTGCCAAAATTCCAAGATTGGGGCGATTTAATTCGTTGGAAAGGTCAAGAAAACGTTCCAGGTGCGTTTCCTTATACTTCGGGAATTTATCCTTTCAAGAGAACGGGTGAAGATCCTACCAGAATGTTTGCAGGTGAAGGTGGTCCAGAACGTACCAACAGAAGATTCCACTATGTTTCGGCGGAAATGCCTGCGAAAAGACTTTCTACAGCGTTTGATTCTGTGACTTTATATGGTCAAGATCCTGCTTACCCGCCAGATATTTACGGAAAAATTGGGAATGCTGGAGTTTCTATCGCGACTTTAGATGATGCTAAAAAATTATATTCAGGTTTTGATTTAATCAATGCATTGACTTCAGTGTCGATGACGATTAACGGGCCAGCTCCTATGATTTTAGCGTTTTTCATGAATGCAGCCATCGACCAAAACGTAGAAAAATATATTAATCAGGTTGAGGCAGAGGTTAAGGCAGAGTTTGAGAACAAGGTCGAGGCAAAGTTGAAAGAAAAATACGATGATAAAGGCTTAAAAAGACCAGTTTATAACGGTAATTTGCCGGAATCTAATAACGGATTGGGTTTAAAACTTCTAGGTTTAACTGGTGATGAAATTGTAGATGCAGAAACGTATCAAAAGATAAAAGCAGAAACTATTGCAACGGTTCGTGGAACAGTTCAAGCGGATATTTTGAAAGAAGACCAAGCGCAGAATACTTGTATTTTCTCTACAGAATTTGCTTTGAGATTGATGGGCGATGTTCAGGAATATTTCATTCAAAATAAAGTGAGAAATTTCTACTCGGTTTCTATTTCTGGTTACCATATTGCCGAAGCTGGCGCAAATCCAATTTCTCAGTTGGCATTTACATTGGCAAATGGTTTCACGTATGTGGAATATTATTTGAGCCGAGGAATGAATATCAATGATTTTGCTCCGAATTTATCGTTCTTCTTCTCCAATGGAATCGACCCAGAATATGCGGTAATCGGTAGAGTAGCGAGAAGAATTTGGGCAAAAGCCATGAAACTTAAATATGGAGCTGATGAAAGAAGTCAAATGTTGAAGTACCACATTCAAACTTCTGGTCGTTCACTTCACGCACAAGAAATTGATTTTAACGATATCAGAACTACGCTTCAAGCGTTGTACGCAATTTATGACAACTGTAACTCGTTGCATACCAATGCTTATGATGAAGCGATTACCACGCCAACTGAAGAATCTGTACGTAGAGCAATGGCGATTCAGTTGATTATCAACAAAGAATTAGGTTTAGCGAAAAATGAAAATCCGCTTCAAGGTTCTTTCATTATTGAAGAATTGACGGATTTGGTAGAAGAAGCAGTTTATGCAGAATTTGACAGAATTACAGAACGAGGCGGAGTTCTAGGAGCAATGGAAACCATGTATCAGCGTTCTAAAATTCAGGAGGAATCCATGCATTACGAATGGTTAAAACATACAGGAGAATATCCAATTATCGGCGTGAATACTTTCCTCGGAAAAGATGGTTCGCCAACGGTTTTACCAGGAGAAGTAATTCGTTCTACTGAAGAAGAAAAGCAATTGCAGATTCAGAATTTAGAGAATTTCCAGAAATCCAACGAAGATAAAACTCATGAATGGTTGCAGAAACTTCAAATGGCTGCGATCAATCAGAAAAACTTATTCGAAGTGATGATGGAAGCGGTGAAATATTGCTCTCTCGGACAAATAACCAACGCACTTTTCGAAGTGGGTGGAAAATACAGAAGAAACATGTAGCCGAAGTTCGGCTTCCAAAAATTTAAAAACTCCAGAGAATTCTCTGGAGTTTTTTTGTTACAACTGACTAGCAATTCCTTCTACAAAGGTTTTGGTGAAATCTTTGTTCATGGCTTTTCGGTGTTCAAATTTTGGAACTACTAGATTTTCGGTGAGTTGTTCTGTGGTTTTTCCTTCGGCGAGAGATTTTTTAATAAAATCTGCGCTGGCTTCTAAGAAATTTCTCATTTCGGTGAGATTTTCTAGGTTTCCTTTTGTGAGATTTTTATCTGGAGCATGTCCGAAAATAAATAAAGTGTCTTTGTCAAAAGTAGAAATGGCTTTTTCTAAAACAGAAATCCAACTTCTAAAATTAGAACCATCTTTTACGCGATAAACAGGAATCATGTTGATGAACATTAAATCTCCCATGTGAACCACATTGTCTTTTTCGAAATGATACATCGCGTCACCAAAAGTATGTCCCGCTCCGAAATGATAAGCAGTTACTCTTTCTCCACCAGATTTGATGAGGTATTGGTCTTCAAATAAAATATTGGCGTAAACTTGTTTGTCTACATTTTTAGCGAGTTCTGCTGCATTTTTCTGCAATTCTGGAACATTCTTTTGTGCCACAATTTTTTGAGTCAAATTTTTAAAAGCGAAATTTCCTGCAGTGTGATCTCCGTGATGATGCGTGTTGCAAAGAAACTCAATCGGTTTTCCTTTGACTTGAGAAATAGAGTCAATTAAAGGTTGAATAAAATCTGGAAATTGAGCATCAATAACTACAAATGAATCTTTGGTTTCTAACAAACCTACAGTTCCACCACGATTGGTAAAGCTGCTTACATTTCCTCTGATTTTAGAAACCTCGCCTTTTAAAGGAAGTAATGCATTGTAAATGTTTCTCTGTGAAGTACAAGCCAACAGTTGAGGTAAAAATGCTACACCTAAAGTTGCGCCAAGAGAAGTGGTAAGAAATTCTTTGCGATTCATGATTTTATTTTTCACGAATTTAATTATTTATACGTTAAATAGTCTTAAAATTTAAAATTTTTATTCATAGAATAATATCTTTGTCTTTTTAACATAATAATTAAATGAGAGGAGAACAAAACATCATTAACGACTTAAAAAACTGGAAGGAACTCATCAAACCTTATGCTACACCTGAAGTAAAATTAGCAAGAAAAGAGGTTTGGAAAACAGTTTTACCTTTCGGTTTGCTTTTTATAGCGGCAGCCATAGTTTATGAATTTCAATTTTGGGGCGCTTTAGGAATTTGCTTTTTGGCAGGATTATTTTTAACCAGAATTTTTATTATTCAGCATGATTGCGGGCATCAATCTTTTTTTCCGGACAGAACTAAAAACGATAGAACAGGATTTCTAATGAGTTTGATGACGTGTATTCCTTACAAATATTGGGCACGCTCTCATAATCATCATCATGCACACCAAGGTCAATTAGATACCAGAACCATTGGAGATGTTACTTTGTTGACAGTGAGAGAATACAACGAACTTTCTAATTGGGGAAAGATTAAATACAGAATTTATCGTTCGGTACCCGTGATGTTTGTTTTGGGGCCTATTTACTACATTTTTATTCACAACAGAATTCCTTTTATCAAATTTAAAGGTTGGGAAAAAGAGCGTTTAACTCTGTTGAGAACTAATTTATACTTATTAGGATTTTTTGCCATTTTAGGAATGATTTTAAGTTTGCCGACTTTTGACCTTATCGAAGGTTTTAAAAAATTAGCACTTTTATACATTCCTATCCTTATCACGTTTGCTTTTACAGCAATTTGGTTTTTTTACATGCAACATCAGCACGACCCAAATTACAAAGCATGGAAAGAAGATTGGCAATATCTTTTAGCAGCAATTAAAGGAAGTTCTTATTATAAACTGCCAAAAATTTTCAACTTTTTCACAGGAAATATTGGGTATCATCATATTCACCATTTGGCTCCGAAAGTTCCTTTCTATAAATTAGAAAAATGCAGCAAGGAGAATCCAATTTTCCAAAAATATGTGACCACTATTACTTTATTAAGCAGTGTAAAATATGCTTTTTATACGCTTTGGGACGAAGAAAATTACAGAATGATTACTTTCAGACAACTGAAAACCATTCCTGTAAAAGCATAAAATTATTTCACATGATATTTCAAACCTTCAAGATTTTCTTGGAGGTTTTTTGTTGAGGTTAAAGAAAAGCCCTGCAAAAGATTTTGTATCTTTGAAAAGACAAATTCAGGAGGATGAAAGACGTAAAAATAGAATTCAGAAAACCAATGTATCCCGTAAATCCAGAATTGATGGATTATTTGGAAAAAAATCATCGACTTACCAATATCAGATTTTATTATGATGATTTATTGCGTTTTTCAGATTATATGCCTGTTCATGATAAAGAAGGCAAGGACACACTTTGGCTCAATGTGTATTACCCAGAATTTGAACACGCCGAAATCGAAGCCAATCTCAATAAAATTTACACGCTTTTACATTCTGATGGAGATGTAGATGTACTTCCTTTTTTGAAGGTAGATTCTATTCATTTTTGTACGTTTGGGAATTCTAAACCGTTCAGAATTAGAGTAAGAAATATTCTGAATGATAATTACACCAATTTTTACATCAAAAAAGCAGATGCTTCTAGGATTTATGGACTGGAACTAGAAGAAATTTTGTCTCCAAATCGTATTAATTTCCTTTTGTACAAAGACACTTTAATTGAGGAACATATTTTAGGAATTCCTGGAGATGTCTTTATAGAAAAGCATTTAGACCAATGTTCACCTCAAGAAAAAGCTCAAATTGCCAAAGAGTTTGTGAAATTTAACGAAAGATGTCTTATTGGTTTACTTGGAGATATGCGTTCTTACAATTACGTGGTGATTCCTGCGCATGATTTTGACCAAGTGGTGTATAGAATTCGTCCGATTGATTTTGACCAGCAATGCTACGAAGGAAATCTCAAAATTTATCTGCCTCAATATTTCAAAGAAAATAAAAAAATGGTAGAAATGGTTTATGATAGACTTAAACCCAATTCCATCGAACAATACCGTAAAGAAGTTCGTTCTGCCATTGCAAAACGCGCCAGTACAGACGGAAGATTGCCTCATTTGCTAGAAATTATGAAAAGAGATGAGATTTCTAAACCAGAACATGTAGAAGAATTGAAAGCAGGATTACACAAACTTACTTATAGCATTCAGTTCAAAAAATGTGAATCTATGGGCGAAATTCTAGAAACTGGACTCAATTTCGTGATTAGAAATTATAATAATTCTAACGTGAGATAGCTTTATTTCTAAAGAAAAAATTCTCTACATTTGCCTTATGCAAGCCGAAAAAATCATTTTGGGAATCGACCCGGGAACTTCTGTAATGGGTTTCGGGATTATTTCTGTTCATAAAGGAAAAATGAAACTCATTGCCATAGATGAATTGGTAATGAAAAAAGAACCCAATCATGAAACGAAACTCAAAAGGATTTTTGACAAAACTTTAGCTTTAATAGACGAATTTCATCCAGACGAAGTTGCTCTAGAAGCTCCATTTTATGGGAAAAATGTACAATCTATGCTCAAACTAGGACGAGCTCAAGGAGTGGCAATGGCTGCAAGTCTTCATCGTGATATTCCCATCACCGAATATTCTCCAAAAAAAGTAAAAATGGCGATTACTGGAAACGGAAACGCTAGTAAAGAACAAGTAGCAGGAATGCTGCAAAATCTTCTTGCAATGAAAGAATTTCCTACCAAATATCTAGATGCTTCTGATGGTTTAGCAGTGGCGGTTTGTCACAGTTTCAATCTAGGAAAACCTGAAAATGATAAAAATTACACGGGTTGGGCAAGTTTTTTGAAACAAAATCCTGATAGAATTAAGTAATTTTTAGAGTTCTAAATCTTGTAAAATTAAATTTTAGTTTACTGTAATTCAATATTTTAAAATTGTAAAATGATTTTACAAATATTTTACTGTGTAAAACCTAATACTATTCGTAACATTGTTGCGTTATTATTCGACCAATCAAAAAATATTCCTATGGAAAATAAAACGCAAACTCCAGATAAAAATATTCCTACCAAAAGCGGAATATATCATCAGATGAACGGATTTCAGAAATTTCTGATGATGTGTTCTGGTTCTAATCTACATATTTTACAAAAATCTCCTAGCGAATGGAATAAATACGCAGGAATTGGCGGAATTGTACTTTTCACTGCCGTTTTTGCTACACTTTCAGCGAGTTATGCCATGTTTACGGTTTTCGAAGATGTTTGGATTTCGACTGGATTTG
Organism: Cloacibacterium caeni; assembly: GCF_907163125.1. Taxonomy (NCBI): domain Bacteria; kingdom Pseudomonadati; phylum Bacteroidota; class Flavobacteriia; order Flavobacteriales; family Weeksellaceae; genus Cloacibacterium; species Cloacibacterium caeni. Next base: position 2,089,939 of record NZ_OU015319.1, on the reverse strand, counting down.
GAATTTTATGGGGACTCATGATTTTTAATCTCGATAGATATATTGTCTCTTCCATCAAAAAAACGGGTAGTTTTTGGAATCAATTTTTCATGGCGGTTCCGCGTTTGATTTTGGCAACTTTTCTTGGAATTGTGATTTCAAAACCTTTGGAATTGAAAATTTTTGAAAAAGAAGTCAATAAGCAGTTGAACACTATCATCCAAAGAAATAAAACCGAATTGCAGAAAACCATGAATGGTAGAATTTTGCAACAATCTGGTCCTTTTGCTGAAGAAAAACAGAAGATTCAGAAACAAATTGCTACATATCAAGCTTCTTATGATTCTGCTGCGGTGGAATTAGAAAAAGAAATTCTAGGAACAAAAACGGGATTAACTTCAGGAAAAGTAGGCTTCGGAACGAATGCTAAAAGAAAATCTGAATTGAAAGAACAACGCAGAAAAGATTTAGAAAATTACCAAAAACAAATGGAGCCGAGATTGAAATATTTGGATTCTCAAATTTCTGGTGTGTATCAAAATCTACAAACCGAACAGAAAAATTCTGAACAAGCAGAAAATAAATTTGATGGTTTTGCTGCGAGATTACAAGCTTTAGACGAACTTGGGAAAACCAATGAAATTATGGCTCTTGCCTCATTTTTCATTATGATGATGTTTATTACGCTAGAAATTTCTCCTGTTTTGGTGAAGCTAATTTCATCAGTTGGACCTTATGATTATCTTCTCGATAAAACCGAAAACGATTACCGACTATATTCTAAGGAAAAAATAGAAAAAGGAAATGCCGCTACAGATTTTAGAATAGAGAATTTTAAAAATAATCTGGGAAAATAAAATTTCGAAAACCTGCGATAATTCAGCCACATAAAATTTCTGGAAGTTTTTTCAAGTGATAATTTTGCATCGTCAAATTATATATGAAAAGTGCTATGCAGAATTCGGGAAAAAGATGGTTTATTGCCGTGATGGCTACCTTGGTACATCTGTGTTTAGGAACAGTTTACGCGTGGAGTTTTTTCCAGAAAACCGTCTCCGAAACTTTTGGTTGGAGCAATTCAGAAACAGCTTGGGCATTTAGTTTAGCCATTTTTATGTTGGGGGTCACTGCAAGTTGGGGTGGACAAAATTTACAGAAATTTGGGCCGAGAAAATTAGCGTTAATAGGAGCTTTTCTCTACGCTTTCGGTTATATTATTTCTTATTTTGCTTTACAAAACGAAAGTTTGTGGTTGCTGTATTTCGGGTATGGAATTGTAGGAGGAATTGGTTTAGGTTTGGCTTATGTAACGCCAGTTGCTACGGTTTCTAAATGGTTTCCAGATAAGCAAGGCTTAGTAACGGGAATGGTAGTAATGGGATTTGGATTGGGCGCTTTGCTCATGTCAAAACTTTTGGCTCCGATATTTTTAGAATATTTTGAAAAAGATTTAGCCAAAACTTTCCTTGCAATTGGGATTACTCTTTTGGTTCTTCTTCCGTTTTTTGCCAATTTTCTGAACTTGCCAACAGAAGAAAAATCGACAGAAATTTCAGCCGAAAAATTAAGTGCTACCAAAGAAATTCTCTCTCCAAATTTTATTTTCATTTGGTTGATTTTCATGTTTAATGTAGTTGCAGGAATGATTTTCATATCGTTTCAATCACCTTTATTACAAGATTTATTGAAAGCCGAAAACGTAAATATAGACACCGCAACGCTAGAAAAAAGTGGAGCCACTTTAATTGCAATTAGTGCATTATTCAATGGTTTAGGAAGATTTTTCTGGGGAAGTATTTCAGATAAATTAGGAAGAGTAACCACTTTCAGATTATTACTTTTAATAGAAATGTGCGTTTTTGCTTCTTTGATTTTTATTAAATCACCCATTTTATTTTCTGTAGGAGTTTGTTTGATTTTACTCAATTATGGAGGAGGTTTCGGCGTTTTACCGTCTTTAATCAAAGATTTTTTTGGAACAAAACTGATGCCGATAGTTTACGGAGCAGCACTTACAGCTTGGGGAGTTGGAGGAATTTTAGGCCCACAAATTACCGCTTACATGAAAGATCATTTCGCCGAAAACGCAGGGTTATATGCTTATAAAGTAGCTTTGGTTTTAATAGCTTTGGGAATTGGGTTATCGTTTTTTGTGAAAAATAAAAAAGCTCAATAAAAATTGAGCTTTAGAATATCAGTTCATCAGTTGAGCATATTTTTTTCTGTTTTCCCACAAAATCCAAAGTAAAATCACCGCGAAAACCAATCCTGGAACAATTCCAGCAGGATCATGGTGAAAATGATGCGCTAAAATTCCAATGATGATAGGCAATATTACTAATGCGCCAACTGCTCTAGTTTTTGGAAGTAATACTAAAAGTCCTCCTAGAATTTCTGTAATCGCAATGAGAGGCATTAACCAACCAATTTTGCCAAAAGCATTGAACATTTCTAGTTGTTGTGGAGTTAGTTTTGGCGTTGGCATAAAGTTGAAAAATTTATTTGCCCCGAAAATAATCATTCCCACTCCGAAGAGAATGCATAAAATGTTGTAAACTGTTTTCATATTTTTAAGTTCTGGTTTAAAAATTTACTGTTCCAAAATAATACTTTGGTTGTGAATATAATTCTAAACCAAAAATTCTCCATTTAAGAGTTCCATCAACTTTATACCTATATGTATTATTTTGAACTTTTGTTAAATTAATATCAGAAACATCCCAATATTTTCCAGAAACAAAGCCATCATAAGTACTTGAATATTTGACTGGAGCGATACTTCCATTGATGTTTTTAAAATAAATAAATAAATTTTTTGATGTAGAAATTTGCTTATCTATTCTAATTATTTTAAAACTACTTATTTTGTTTATTTCAGAATTTATTTTTTTCTCTAAAGGAAATTCTTTTGAGTCATTTTCTTTATTTTCTGAAGAAGCAAGAGACATTATCCCAAAAACAAAAATAAATGAAGCAAAAATTCCAAATTTTTCTTTTATTAGTTTTACAGAGTAAAGTAATATATAAAATAAATAGAAGATTAAAGCAAAATTTAATATTCCCCATATTAATTCAATCATAGTTTTAAGTTTTTAGTAAAGATAAAAAAAAATCTCTCAAAAATTTTTGAGAGATTTCTATTTTAAAGTTTCTAGGAATTATAGTGAATAATTCGGAGCTTCTTGCGTAATAATTACATCGTGAGGATGAGATTCTTTCAATCCAGAACCTGTAATCATCACCATTTTTCCGTCTTTTTGTAAAGTTTCAATATCTTTTGTTCCGCAATAGCCCATTCCAGCTCTAATTCCTCCAGTTAATTGGAAGATAACGTCTTCTAATTTTCCTTTGTATGGAACTCTTCCTTCAATTCCTTCTGGAACAAATTTTTTGGCTTCACTTTGGAAATATCTTTCTTTTCCACCACGTTTCATGGCAGAAAGACTTCCCATTCCTTGATAAGATTTGAATTTTCTACCTTGGAAAATAATTTCTTCACCTGGTGCTTCTTCCGTTCCTGCTAAAAGTGAACCAAGCATTACTGCACCAGCTCCAGAAGCGATAGCTTTTACAATATCACCAGAAAGTTTAATTCCACCATCGGCAATTACAGCTACATTATATTCTTTAGCTTTTTCGTAAACGTTATAAATCGCCGAAAGTTGAGGAACACCAACTCCAGCTACAACTCTTGTTGTACAAATAGAACCAGGACCAACTCCTACTTTTAATACGTTAGCTCCAGCTTTAATTAAAGCTTCAGCTGCATCTGCTGTTACGATGTTTCCGCCTACAATATCTAAATCTGGAAAAGCATTTCTAATTTCTGTAATTTTATCGAGAACACCTTTAGAATGACCATGCGCTGAATCTACTGCGATAATATCTACACCAGCTTCTACTAATGCAGCAACTCTAGTCATCGTGTCATCTCCTACACCAACTCCAGCTCCTACGATTAATCTTCCGTTTTGGTCTTTATTGGCTTGAGGATATTCTAATTGATTGTCTATATCTTTTATGGTAATTAATCCTACCAAATGATTTTCTGAATCTACAATCGGTAGTTTTTCTATTCTGTTTTTGAGTAAAATTTCTTTGGCTTGCTCTAAGTTGGTAGATTTATCAGAAGTGATAAGATTTTCTTTGGTCATCAATTCTTCTACTTTTGCAGAAAGATTTTCTTGATATTTTACATCACGATTGGTGATGATTCCAATTAATTTATTGTCTGTATCTACTACTGGAAGTCCAGAGATTTTATATTTCGCCATAAGTTCCTTGGCTTCAGCCAAAGTATGATCTTTAGAAAGCGTAACAGGATCAGCAATCATTCCGTTTTCTGAACGTTTTACACGGTTTACTTGTGCAGCTTGTTCTGGAATAGGCATATTTTTATGAATAAAACCTAAACCTCCAACTCTGGCAATAGCAATCGCCAAATCTGCTTCTGTAACGGTGTCCATCGCTGCAGAAACGATAGGGACATTGAGCGTGATTTTGTCTGAAATTCTAGATTTAAGAGAAACTTGATTGGGTAAAACTTCTGAGTAAGAAGGGATAAGAAGCACATCATCGAAAGTGATGGCGGTTTCTACGATTTTGTTGTGAATAGACATCTTTACTTTCTTTGCAAAATTAAACGTTTTTTTTTAATCATGAAAATTAAATTTTCTTAATAAAAAAGCTTCCTAAATTTTAGGAAGCTTTGTATCGTATTTAATTCCTGTTTTTCACAATAATCCAGTTTTTATATGTAACCTTAGTGTTGGTATCAGGCTCTGTCCATTCTAAAACATACCAATATGTTCCCGTGACGATGCTTCTTCCGTTTTCTGTTCCATTCCAAATGTAATTGGATTGTTTTTCACTAGAGTACACTTTTTTCCCAAATCTATCAAAAATAGAAATTTTCACGTCTTTTTTCACTCGTAAATCTGAGTAATCTAAGACGTCATTTATTCCATCACCATTTGGAGTAATGGCATTAATAATATTAATAATGGTAAATTCATATTCAACAGGTGTACAGACATATGCATCTCTTACGTAGACTTTTTGTATACCTCTATTAAGATTATAAAAAACATTAGAATTCTGCCAATTTCTCTGGTCTAAATAATATTCATAAGGTGCAGTTCCGCCAGAAACATTTATGGTAATCCTGTTTCCTTGTTCTATCACGCTGTCAATTACAGGGTCTACTGCTTCTGAAATCGTAAAAGATTGCTTGTAAACACAACCATTTGTAGAAGTAAGTTCTACATAATGCGTTCCTATTCCATAAGTAGCATTGTGGAGCGTTTCTCCTTCGGTTCCGTTGCTCCATTTGTAATAAATGAAATTGGTACCTGCATCTACCTCAGCGGTGGTGTTTTTACAAATGGTTTTGTTTTGTAAATCAGTAGAAGCTTTTGGAGCTTTAATATTTACGGTAATTTTGGCCCAATTCGGACAAAAATTAGCTTTTTCGAATCTTAAGAAATAAGATCCGGTTGAAGTAATATTTTGTGTGCTCGAAATAGGATTGACATTATTTTTAGCATCATTTTCAGAGTTGAAATAAGTGATGGAAACGCTATTGTCTGTGGTAAAGAAAGGCTCAAATGTTTTAAGATTTACAGATTTTATAGCATCTAAATCATCATCACAAATAGATGGAGGTGTAGCCTCATTTGTTAAAAGATTTAGCGTAGTTCCTAATTTAAATTCAATAGGTTGAATTTCTGGCGCGCAAACACCGTTTTCTACTCTTACATAAATGGTAGTGTCTGTATTGTATGACCAATTGTTGGGCAAAGTATTGGTGTTACTAAGGGTAGCGTCTGTTAAATTTTGATAATATTTTACTACAAATTCAGGTTTGTAATTGGTAATGATAGTAGTATTTAAGTCATCTAATTTAATGGGAATATTTCCGTCAAAATTAGTATCGCAATTCGTGAATGTTGTAGGAGCTACTATTACTTTTTCTAGATATTCTACTAGAATTGCGCCTCTTAAATTGCAACTAGAATTAGAAATATAGACTTCATATTTGCCAGGCGAATTAACTGTATAAGTAGCAGATGTTTCCCCTGAGAGTATATTTCCATCTTTGTACCATTGATAAGTTGATCCGGGTTCAGTAGCATCTAAAGTCAAATTATCTCCCTCGCAAAGCGGATTGTTGGTTGAAATTAATCTATCTGTACCAATATCTTTACTGCCTACAAAACTTCCTGCTTTCAGGAAAACAGCAGAATCATAGCGACCACTGGAGTCTCCATGGTCAGCAATTACAAGTTTTATGTGGTATTTTACACCTTTTTCAATGCTAGATTCTGCATTCAGTACTTTGGTTTGTCCATTGAAATTTGTCGGCGAGTTGTTCGGGTCGTCAATTCCTAGGTATCCTCCGAAATAATTAATGTTTTGTGGGCAGGTGTTTGCTCCACTTATCGTAAGAGAGGTAACGGGCGATGTAGTGTTTGGTACAATTGCAATATTTCGATATGCTTCGGAGTTGTCGGCTTTTTTAATCAAAAAGGCAAATGCATCAGAATAGTAACAATTTCTGGGTCTATATTCTTCAGATAAGAACATATACTCGAAACTTATTTTGTCAGTATTGGCGATGAAGTCAAATTCTAAAGATGTTGCATTTCGGATATTTGTCGTGTCTAAATGATATTTATTTAGTATATCAATCAAATCTTGATCTTTTCCCCAATAAAAATTGTATTCACTTTGTGTATCATTTTTAGGACCTTCAGCTTTTTTAGCTTTTCCAGTAGATAATATAATGCCTTCATCTATTTCAAAATTGCTAGATCCTTTAGTGAAAAATCCATAGCTAGTATCACCAGCGCCAAAATCCCATCCAGAAATTGAAACATTAGATATTAATAAACAATTATTATTTGTGCCAATAAGTTTATCGACTAAATCATTTGCCGAAAAAGAAGTGTTTACATTAATGTATTGAGCATTAATGAACGTGATGAATAGTAATAATATGAAACTAAGATTCTTAGATGAATTCATTTTTATAAAATGGACAGCAAATTTACTTTATTATTATCAATAATGCATAAAAAAAACTCTGTAAGAATTTCTTACAGAGTTTTTTATGAGTTAAGTATTTAAAAAGAATTAAGAAAGAGCAACTCTCTTGAATCCTGTTACTTTTAAGTCTCCGTTTACAGATTTTACGAAATCAGCTACAGACATACCTCCATCTTTAATGAAAGCTTGGTGTACTAAAGTGTTTTCTTTGTAGAATTTCTGCATTTTTCCTTTAAGGATATTGTCAATAATGTTTGCAGGTTTTCCTTCTTTAGTTAAGATATCTCTTTCGATTTCTAATTCTCTGTCAATAACTTCTTGAGAAACTTGAGTTTCGTCTAAAGCGATTGGGTTCATAGCAGCAACTTGCATTGCTACAGATTTAGCAGCATCTTCTGCACCTTCTACGTTAGCAGAAAGAGAAGTAAGAGTAGCGATTTTATTACCAGCGTGGATGTAAGAACCTACGAAATCACCTGCTAATTTTTCAAAAGCACCGATTTCAATTTTCTCACCGATTACTCCTGTTTGTTCAATTAATTTTTCAGCAACTGAAATACCATTATAGTCAGAAGCTAAGAAATCTTCTTTAGAGTCAAAATTAAGCGCTCTTTCAGCGAAATCATGAGCTAATTTTACGAAGCTTTCGTTTTTAGCAACGAAGTCAGTTTCGCAGTTTAATGCGATTACAACACCTGCAGTGTGGTCAGCATTTACTTTAGCAATTACAGCTCCTTCTGTAGATTCTCTATCTGCTCTGTTAGCAGCTACTTTTTGTCCTTTTTTTCTAAGGATTTCAATAGCTTTTTCGAAATCTCCTTCAGCTTCTGTAAGCGCTTTTTTGCAGTCCATCATACCTGCACCTGTCGTGTTTCTAAGTTTAGCTACGTCTGCAGCAACTGGTGTATACATAATTGAAATTTTTTGTTTATTATTGTGGCATAAATTTTGAGATGCAAAGATATGAAATTTCGTGTAAACTAAAAATAGGGTTTTTGCGTTATATTTCTAAAAATAATTGATAATAAACTGAAATGAAAAACAAACTTTTACTTCTTATTTTGCTAGTCTTTTCCACCTTTTCGTTTTCGCAAACTTCTCAGGAATTAGACAAAGCAATGCTGAGTAAAGACACTAAAGTGATTGCAGAATTTATTAAAAAATATCCTAATAATAAAAACACTCCTTTTCTACAGAGAAAGCTAAACAGTATGACTGGGAGTGGAAATGCAGCCGCTAAACCGAGTATACAACCGTTGAATACAGAAAAATTAGAAAAACAGGTAGAAAAAAGTGAGGCGAAAGGAGAACCAGATGCTAAAGCAAAACGTACTGCCGAAGTTCTTACGCACTTATTTAATAATGACCCCAATAAAAAAGATGCTTACGTTTTGATTAGAAATAAATCTGAATGTAACCTCATTGTAAAATTCGAAGGAAAAAAATTCTATAATCTAGATGTTCCTAAAATGGGTGAAAATTATATTCTGGTGCAGAAAGGGACGTACAGAATTACCACGATGATTTGTAATGCGCAATACGCATCTGTAAAAAATGTTACTCAAGATATAGAAATCAACTTGAATGCAGCAAAAAAAGTCAGAAAATAATTTCTGACTTTTTTAATTTAAAATTTTTTAGAAAAATTAACCTACAAATCTACCCATTGCAATAAATTTCTCTTGTCTGTGATTTACTAATTCATCACCAGTGAAATTTTTGAGAGATTTAATATTGGTTAAAATATTTTTCTTTACATTATTATAAGCTATTTGTGGGTCGTAATGAGCTCCACCAAGTGGTTCTTCTATAATACCATCGATGATTTTCTCTTTCAGCATATCTTGTGGAGTAAGTTTTAATGCATTGGCAGCAGTTTCTTTGTGCTCCCAGCTTCTCCATAAAATAGAAGAGCAACTTTCTGGAGCAATTACAGAATACCAAGTATTTTCTAGCATGTATACTTTATTTCCTACGCCAATTCCTAAAGCACCACCAGAAGCACCTTCTCCAATGATAATGGTGATAATAGGCGTTTTCATTTGGCACATTTCATAGATGTTTCTAGCAATGGCTTCACCTTGACCTCTTTCTTCGGCTTCTAAACCAGGATAAGCTCCAGGAGTATCAATGAAAGTAACAACAGGAATTCTGAATTTTTCTGCCAATTTCATTAATCTAAGCGCTTTTCTGTAACCTTCAGGATTACTCATCCCGAATCTTCTGCGCTGTCTTTCCTTAGTAGTTCTTCCTTTTTGAGTTCCGATAATCATTACACTTTGACCGTCTATTTTTGCAAGACCACCTACCATTGCAGGATCATCAGCAAAATTTCTATCACCGTGTAATTCTACAAAACTATCTTTGTCTACTATTCCATTAATAAAATCTAATGTGTATGGTCTGTCTGGATGACGTGATAGTTGAACTCTTTGCCAAGGCGTAAGATTTCCGTAGATTTCTTTCTTTTTTTCGATGATTTTGTCTTCAATTTGGCTGCAAGCCAATTTCATATCTACACCGCTTTCTTCACCAACTAAAGAACAAGTTTGGTATTGTTCCATTAACTCCTTAATTGGTAATTCAAAATCTAAATATTCCATTTTTGTTTAGAATTAATCCTCCAAATGTAGTAAAATTTCTTGTTTGAAAGAATTATTTTATTTTTTCTATGGCTAATTTTAGCCTTGTTAAACTTTCTTCTTTGCCTAAAATTTCTAATAAATCTGGCACGTCTGGTCCTTTTAATTCCCCTACTAGAGCGAGTCTAAGAGGCATCATGACTTTCCCAAAACCTAAACCTTTTTCTTCTACTAAATGATGAATTTCTTCCTTCAAAATTTCGGATTTAAATTCTGTAGTGTTTAATTTTTCAGAAAGTTCTGTCATGATGGAAGCTGTTTCTTCGTTCCAAGCTTTTTTTACTGCTTTTTCATCGTAAGAAGCAGGTGCTTCGAAGAAGAATTTTCCTTGTGTATAAATATCTTTCACGAAAGTGGCTCTTTCTTTCATTAAGCCAATGATTTTTAATAATTTTTCGTCTGAAAGATTGATATTTTTGGTTTCTTCTAAATTTTTAAAACCTTCTAAAAGCTCTTCATTAGACTGTCTCTGAAGATATTGATGATTAAACCATTCTGCTTTTTCTTTAGAAAATCTTGCGCCTGCTTTGTGTACTTTATGCAAATCAAATTCAGCAGCCATTTCTTCTAGACTTAGGATTTCTTTATCATCAGAAGGACTCCAACCAAGAAGTGCCAAGAAATTTACAAAAGCTTCTGGTAAATAACCTTCTTCTTTGTAACCTTTGTACGTTTCGCCAGTTGCTTCGTCATAAAAATTCATCGGGAAAACAGGGAATCCAAATTTTGCGCCGTCTCTTTTGCTTAATTTTCCTTTTCCTTCTGGTTTTAGAATCAGAGAAAGGTGTGCAAATTCTGGAGCAGTCCAACCCATTGCTTCATATAATAAAATGTGTAAAGGCATTGAAGGAAGCCATTCTTCACCACGGATTACGTGTGTGATTTCCATTTCGTGGTCGTCTATAATATTGGCGAAATGATAAGTTGGCATTCCATCATTTTTTACCAAAACTTTATCATCTAAAGTATTGGTGTTTACAGAAGATTTTCCTCTGATGATGTCATCTAAATTTACAATTCTATCAATCGGCATTTTAAATCTTACTACATAAGGAACGTTCTGATTGATGAGTTCCTGAGTTTCTTGTTCAGAAAGTGTAAGACTATTTCTCATACTATTTCTGGTGAAATTATTGTATGAAAAAACTTCGCCTTTTGCTTCGTATTCTGCTCTTACTTTTTCTAATTCTTCGGGAGTGTCAAAAGCAATATATGCATAATCCGTTTTCAGGATTTCTGCGGTGTATTTGTCGTAAATATGTCTTCTTTCTGATTGTCTATAAGGTCCGTAGTTTCCTCCATGAATTGGGGATTCATCTGGAATAATGCCGCACCATTCTAGAGCTTTCATAATGTATTCTTCTGCACCTTCTACATATCTTGCTGTATCTGTATCTTCTATTCTCAGCACGAAATCTCCGCCTTGATTTTTGGCAAAAAGATAATCGTATAACGCTGTTCTTACACCACCTAAATGTAAAGGTCCAGTCGGACTTGGTGCAAAACGCACTCTTACTTTGCTCATTTTTTAGAAATTTTAAGTTGCAAATTTACGATTTTTATAGTTTTCTGATTATTATGGAGTACCTAAAATTTTTATTTCTTAATTTTGTAATATAATTTAAACTTTAAAAACATGCTAGAAATTGGTGAAAGACCTTGGGGAAAGTATTTTGTATTACAAGATGAACCTAATTTTAAATTAAAAAGAATAGAAGTTTTACCTAATCAAAGACTTTCTTATCAATACCATCATCATCGTCAAGAATTTTGGACAATCGTAGAAGGAGAGGCGGTAGTAGTATTAGACGGGGAAGAAAATTTCTTACAATATGGGCAGAGTATTTTTATTCCTCAAGGAGCTAAACATAGAATAGAGAATCGCAGTGATAAAGTTTTGGTTTTTGTAGAAGTACAAACTGGAACTTATTTTGGCGAAGATGATATCGTAAGAATACAAGACGATTACGAAAGAAATTAAAATAGAAAATCCCGAAAATGGACTGCCCCCAAAAAGTTAGACACTTTTTAGGGGCATTTTTTATGGGGAAAAGTAAATATTCAGTAGACTTTAAATTAAAAGCTATAAAGAGATATCACAAAGGGGATATTGGAACAGACGATTTAGGAAAACGCATTGGAGTTTGTGGTTCCTTGGTTCGTAAATGGATAAAATTTTATGAACTTTATGGAGTTTCAGGACTTGTTCGGCTTTCCAATACGCATTACACAAAAGATTTTAAATTAAAGATTTTATCAGTAATTGAGAAAGAGAATTTAAGTTTAAAAGAAGCGTCGAGAAGGTTTAATATTCCTGCGGAGTCCAGTATTCTTAGTTGGCAGCGAAATTACAAAAAAAATGGTATTTTAGGTTTAGAAAACAGACCCAGAGGAAGACCTAAAACCATGAGTAATTACAAGCGAAAAAAAAAGAAAACAGGCAAGCCCTTAACAAGGGAGGAAGAACTGTTGGAGAGGATTTATTATTTAGAAGCCGAGAACGCCATTTTAAAAAAGTTAGACGCCTTAATTCAGGAAAGGAAAAATCCAAAGCCATCGAAGAGTTAAGGCAGGACTTTGATTTAGCAGTACTGCTGCATTGTACATCGATGGCAAGAAGCAGTTTTTATTACTATCAAAAACGCTTTCAAATGAAAGATAAATATGCGGAAATAAAAGAAATGATTAAGCAGATTTATCATCGTCACAAAGGAAGGTTGGGCTATAGAAGAATTACTTTGCTTTTGAAAGAAAAAGGAATTTTGATTAATCACAAAACTGTTTTACGACTTATGAAAATATTAGGTTTAAAGAGTATTATCCGAGTGAAGAAATATAAATCTTACAAGGGAGAGCAAGGGAAAATTGCGCCCAATGTTCTACAGAGGAATTTCAAATCGGACACTCCTAATCAGAAATGGGCAACCGATGTTACAGAGTTTAATGTATCGGGTAATAAACTTTATCTATCTCCAATCATCGATTTATTTAATGGTGAAATTGTCAGTTTTGACTTATCTGAAAGACCTGTGTTTAGCCAAATCATCAGAATGCTAAAGAAATCATTCAGAAAAGTAAAATCTACACAAAACATCATTCTACATTCTGATCAAGGTTGGCAATATCAAATGAAACATTACCAAAACTTGTTAAAAGAAAAAGGTATTATTCAAAGTATGTCCCGAAAAGGAAACTGTTTGGACAATGCGGTGATAGAAAACTTTTTTGGAACGATAAAATCAGAAATGTTTTATGCCAGAAAGTTTGGTTCCATTCAGGAACTTAAGATGGAAATAGTGAAGTACATTCACTATTACAACAATGATAGAATAAGACTCAATCTCAAAGGAAAGAGTCCGGTACAGTACCGAACTCTTTCCTTTGAAAATATTGTTTAATTTTGTCTAAACTTTTGGGTGCAGTCTAAAATACTCGGGATTTTTTTATTTTTTATAATTCAAGATTACTTTTTCTATAATGGCTACACATTCTAGCAATTGTTCTTTGGTAATTACCAATGGTGGAGCTAGTCTTATAATATTACCATGAGTAGGCTTTGCTAATAAACCATTTTCTGCAAATTGCATGCAAAGATTCCATGCAGTAGGTGACTCTGGAGTGTCATTCACTAAAATAGCATTCAATAAGCCTTTTCCTCTCACTTGATAAATCAAATCTGTCTTAGCAATGATTTTCTGAATTTCAGCACGGAAAAATTTTCCTAATTCTTCTGCTCTTTCTGATAGTTTTTCTTCTTCTACTACATCTAAAGCTGCTACTGCAACTGCGCAAGCTAATGGATTCCCTCCAAAAGTAGAACCATGCTGACCAGGATGGATAACTTGCATAATGTTATCATTTGCCAAAACAGCAGAAACTGGATACATTCCTCCAGAAAGTGCTTTTCCTAAAATAAGAATATCTGGTTGTACATTTTCATGGTGACAAGCGATTAATTTTCCTGTTCTAGCAATACCTGTTTGAACTTCGTCTGCCACGAAAAGAACATTGTACTTTTTACATAATTCTGAAGCATTTTTTAAATATCCTTCATCTGGAACATATACACCAGCTTCCCCTTGAATAGGCTCTACTAAAAATGCAGCGATGTGTTCTGCTTCATCTTCTAAAACCTTTGCTAGTGCTTCAATATCGTTGTATGGAATTCTTAAAAATCCGGGTGTAAATGGTCCGTAATTATTGTGTGCATCTTTGTCATTAGAAAAAGAAACAATCGTGGTAGTTCTTCCGTGGAAGTTGTTTTCACAAACGATTATTTTAGCATAACCATCTTTAATTCCTTTGACTTCGTAGCTCCATTTTCTAGCGAGTTTAATGGCAGTTTCTACGGCTTCTGCACCAGAATTCATCGGGAGAACTTTGTCAAATCCGAAAAGCGAAGTGATTTTTTTCTCGTATTCTCCTAAGTTTGAATTGTAGAACGCTCTAGAAGTAAGAGAAAGTTTCTGAGCTTGGTCTGTAAGTGCTTTTACAATTTTTGGGTGAGAATGTCCTTGATTTACAGCAGAATATGCCGATAGAAAATCAAAATATTGTTTCCCTTCCACATCCCAAACATATACACCTTCTCCTTTATCTAATACAACAGGAAGCGGATGATAGTTGTGAGCACCATGTTTATCTTCTAAATCTATATAATATTGAGCGTTTTTTGTAGACATAAATGTATTATTGAATTTTTACAAATGTACATTTTAATTTTAGAATTTTTCAATAAAAAAAGTTGCCTTTTTCAAGACAACTTTTTCATTTATTTAAAATGTTTTAAATAATGTTTTCGTAAGATTTATCCATTACAAAATCTTCCATAAATTTAGTGGTGTAGTTTCCTGCAAGATAATCAGGATGCTCCATCAATTGTCTATGGAAAGGAATGGTTGTTTTAATTCCTGCAATGTAGAATTCTTCTAAAGCACGTTTCATTTTTGCAATTGCTTCTTCTCTAGTTTGCGCTGTAGTAATAATTTTAGCAATCATAGAGTCATAGTTAGAAGGAATGGTATATCCTTTGTAAACGTGAGTATCTACTCTTACTCCGTGACCTCCAGGAATGTTCAATTCAGTAATTTTTCCTGGACTCGGACGGAAATCATTAAAAGGATCTTCCGCATTAATTCTACATTCTATAGAGTGTAATTTTGGATAGTAATTTTTACCAGAAATTGGTTGACCAGCCGCCAATAAAATTTGCTCTCTAATCAAGTCAAAATCAACTACTTGTTCAGTAATAGGGTGCTCTACTTGAATTCTGGTATTCATTTCCATGAAATAGAAATTTCTATGTTTGTCTACTAAGAATTCTATAGTTCCTACACCTTCATAACCAATATATTCTGCAGCTTTTACAGCAGCTTCTCCCATTTTTTCTCTCAATTCTTCGGTCATGAATGGAGATGGAGTTTCTTCAGTTAGTTTTTGATTTCTTCTCTGAACAGAGCAATCTCTTTCTGAAAGGTGACATGCTTTACCATATTGGTCTCCAGCAATTTGAATTTCAATATGTCTTGGTTCTTCAATAAGTTTTTCCATATACATACCTCCATTTCCGAAAGCTGCAGTAGCTTCTTGTACAGCAGAATCCCATAAATCTCTTAGGTTTTCTGCCTTCCAAACAGCACGCATTCCTTTTCCTCCACCACCAGCTGTAGCTTTAATCATTACAGGATAGCCAATTTCTTCGGCTAATTTAGCAGCGGTTTCATAGTTAGGAACTAAGCCATCAGAACCAGGAACGCAAGGAACACCAGCTTCTTTCATGGTAGATTTAGCCGTAGCTTTGTCTCCCATTTTTTCTATTTGTTCTGGAGTGGCACCAATGAATTTTATTCCATTTTTTTCACAAATTCTTGAGAAATTTGCATTCTCTGATAAGAATCCGTAACCAGGATGGATAGCATCTGCATTGGTAATTTCTGCAGCAGCAATGATATTAGAAATTTTAAGATAAGAATCTTTACTTACAGGAGGTCCTATACAAACAGCTTCGTCTGCGAATCTCACATGCAAGCTGTCTTTGTCTGCAGTAGAATAAACTGCTACTGTTTTGATTCCCATTTCTTTACAAGTACGAAGAATCCTCATAGCAATCTCTCCACGATTGGCAATTAATATTTTTTTGAACATCTTTTTAGAAATTTTAAATTTTAAATTTTTGAATTTTAAATTATTTTAAAATGAAAAAGATTCACTTAAAATCTATAATTTATAATTTAAAATTACTTATGATGGGTCTACTAAGAATAACGGTTGGTCATATTCTACAGGAGAAGCGTCATCTACCAAAATTTTAACAATTTTTCCAGAAACTTCTGCTTCAATCTGGTTGAATAATTTCATTGCTTCGATTACACAAACCACTGTGTCATTTTTTACTTCACTACCTACATTTACGAATACATCTTTGTCTGGAGATGGTTTTCTGTAGAAAGTACCAATCATAGGAGACTTGATAGTGATATATTTGCTGTCGTCAGAAGTTGATTCAGCGTTTGTTTCGGTAGCTGGAGCGGCAGCAGGTGCGGCAACTGGAGCTGCAGGAGCTTGATAAGCTACAGGTTGAGGTACATAACTTACTGCTTCACTACCAGCAAGTGGAGTTTTTATGTTGATTTCGAAATCTTTTGTTTTGTATTTCACTTCAGAAACACCAGCTTTTGCTACGAATCTTATAAGATTTAATAATTCTTTAGAGTCCATATATATAATTTTTTACGGCTTCAAATATAGTAATAAAACAACAAAAAACCATTCAATTTTTCATAAAAAGAGAATGGTTTTTTTATCGAAAAGAAAAAAGCTACGCTTTTTCTTAATTAGTCTTCAGTAGTTTCTACTTGTTTCTCTAATACTACTTTTCCTCTGTAGTATAGTTTTCCTTCATGCCAATGTGCTCTGTGATACAAGTGTAATTCACCTGTAGTTGCATCTTTTGCTAATTGAGGAACCACAGCTTTGTAGTGAGTTCTTCTTTTATCTCTTCTAGTAGATGACTGTCTTCTTTTAGGATGTGCCATTTTGTAATTCTTTAAACTTTATGTAAGATTTCTATTTTTTGTCTTTTAATTTTTTCAAAGCTTCCCAACGAGGGTCTATTTCGAGGGTTTCTTCTTCTTCAATTTCTTTGGGACTGAATTTTTCGATGAGTTCAAAATCTTCTTCTTTTACATTAGGAGAGATTTTTTTCATAGGAATAGATAATATTACTGCTTCGTAAATTGCCTGAGAAATGTTAAAAGCACTATCTCCTTGTGGGATGGTAATTACTTCTTCATTACTATCATCATATTCTTCTCCGAATTTTACCAAGAATTTTATTTCGTTTTCTATAGGATGAGTAAATGTTTCGCTGGTGATGTCACAAACTAAATTTACTATTCCATGGATTTTAATCAGGAAATCTAAAAATGTAGAGTGCTTTTCTAATAGTGCATCTACGTCTATTTTAGCGCCTGAAAACTCTTGTTCAGTCTCGAATAAATCAAAGAACGCTTGTTCTACTTCAAATTTAAATTCGTGCTTTCCAGTCTTAAGCCCTGAAAATGCTACGTCATAATTTCTAAATTTGTCCATAAAAAATGGTGTGCAAAAATAAGTTAATTTTTTTAAATAACAAAAGTTTTATTCATTTTCTTCTGGTAAATCTTCATCTATACCATTGTCGTGAGCTAAAACTCTTGGTTTCAAGCGGTTTTCTATGAGGTCTTGATACTCGTTTCTATTTTTAAAAATTTTAATCGCTGTAAAAATAGCCTCAGAAAAAGATTGCTCATCTGCTAAATTTTTACCTGCAATGTCATACGCTACTCCATGATCTGGCGAAGTTCTTATGAAAGGCAATCCAGCAGTGTAATTTACGCCTTCTTCATAAGCTAATGTTTTAAAAGGAGCTAATCCTTGGTCATGATACATTGCTAGAACAGCATCAAATGAACTGTATTTCTCTGGTTGGAAGAAGCTGTCTGCAGGGAAAGAGCCAAAAGCTAAAATTCCTTCATTAAATAATTCTTTAATAGCAGGTTCTATAATTTCTATTTCTTCTTTGCCAATTGCACCGCCGTCTCCAGCATGAGGATTAAGGCCTAGAATAGCAATTTTGGGTTTTTGAATGCAGAAATCTTCAATCAATGATTGGTTGAGAACTCTTACTTGTTCCTTTATTTTTTGTTTAGAAATATTTTTAGAAATTTCTGAAACAGGAATATGATGGGTAGAAACGGCAACTTTTAATCCTTCTGTAACGAGAAACATAAGTCCTTTTTTGCCAAATTTTTCTTCAAAATAACCAGTGTGACCGGCATGTTTGAAGCCTTGCTTCATCATCTCGTCTTTATTGATAGGAGCGGTTACCAAAACATCTATTTCACCTTTCATTAAAGCATCTGTAGCTGCTTCTAAAGAATCTATAGCCATTTTAGTTGATTCTTCAGTAGGTGTCCCGAAGTCTACATTTACATTGTCTTTCCAGAGATTGACAATGTTGAGTTTTCCATTAGCGGCTTCTTTGGCACTTTGTACATAATTAAAAGTGGTGTTAATCTTAAACACATTTTTTTGGTAAGAAAATAATTTTCCAGAACCGAAAATTACTGGAGTGAAAAAGTCAGTAATATTTTTGTCTTTCAGTGCTTTTAGGATGATTTCTACGCCTATTCCGTTAAAATCTCCCACTGAAATTCCTACCTTAATTTTATGGTGTTTAGAATTCATTTTTAATTATCTTTGAATTTTAAAAAAAGATTGTTACAAATTTAGTGATTTTTAATTTATAAATCTTTAATCTAATATTTTAAAACTTTAACTTATATAAACAAAATATGTTTACAGGAATAATTGAAGCGACAGGAAAGGTAGAAAAATTGGAAAAACAAGGGACTAATGTTGTCTTTACTTTTAGCGGTCCTTTTACACAAGAACTTAAAGTAGACCAGAGTTTAGCGCATAATGGTTGTTGTCTTACTGTGGAATCAATAGATGGTGATTTGTACACGGTTACGGCAATAAATGAAACGCTAGAAAAAACCAATTTGGGCGAATTGAAAGTAGGTAGCATAGTAAACTTAGAGCGTTGTATGAAAATGGATGGCAGGTTAGATGGTCATATTGTACAAGGTCATGTAGATAAAACTGGCTCAATTGTTGCTATCGAAAATATTAACGGAAGTTATTATTTAACATTTACTTACGAAGAAGATGGTTCTTTTACCACAGTTCCGCAAGGTTCTATTACTGTAAATGGAATTAGTTTGACTGTTGCTGATAGCAAAGAAAATCAGTTTTCTGTGGCGATAATTCCGTACACTTGGGAACATACCAATATGAATACTTTAAAAGTGGGAGACCGTGTAAATTTAGAATTCGATATTATTGGAAAATATGTAGCCAAGCTTATGAAGAGATAAAACATGGCATTACATAGCTATAGCTTAAGAACTAAAATTTTTATAGGATTTATGGTAGTCTGTTTTTTCAGTATCATAGGTTCTACAGCTATGTCTTATCTTATCATCAAAAAATCTACAGATGAACAGAGCGTTACAGAAATGCAAAATAAGTTTGAAGCATTAATGAAAACGCTAGATTACGCAGTAAGCCATACTAATATTACTCAAGACAAAGATTTAGTCAATATTCTCCAAAACGAAATTTACGAGATTTCAGATATTAATAAACATGATGTAATTCTTTATGATTTACAAGGTAATTATTTGGTTTCCAATAAGGAACTGAATCTTGTAGCGCAGAAAAAAATTCCTCATGAAACGTTAATGAATGTTTTGGAGTCTGACAAAAGAGTAGATGTACAAGAATACGATCAAAAAGTGGGCAGTAATGTCACCTCTTCTTATATGATTCTTAGGAATAACATGTTAGAGCCTATTGCGATTGTGTATTTTCCTTTTTATCACAATGATAATATTTATGCAGGTGCATTTAATAAATATGTTCAGTACATTATTTTGGTCAATCTTTTCCTCATTTTGTTGAGTATTTGGCTAAGTTGGGTGATTTCTAAAAATTTGACCAAAACGATTACAAGGATTTCTGAGCTCATTACCAGAACTACGCTTTTTGGTAGAGAAATGAAACCGATTAAGTATTTTCAAAATGATGAATTAAGTGGTTTGGTAAAATCTTATAACAAAATGATTTACCAAATTGAAGACCAAAAAATGCTTTTGGCTAATAAAGAAAGAGAAGAAGCGTGGAGAGAAATGGCGAAACAAGTTGCCCACGAAGTGAAAAATCCGCTCACGCCAATGAAGTTGCTCATTCAGAATTTTGAGAGGAAATTTGATAAAAATGACCCAGAAATTGACCAAAAAGTTAGAAATCTAAGTCGAAGTTTGGTTGATCAAATCGATTTAGTAGCTACTGTAGCAAGTGCTTTTTCAGAATTTGCCAAGTTGCCACCAAAAAATGATGAATCTTTTAACTTAAAAGAAGAATTA
Source organism: Cloacibacterium caeni (assembly GCF_907163125.1). Lineage (NCBI taxonomy): Bacteria > Pseudomonadati > Bacteroidota > Flavobacteriia > Flavobacteriales > Weeksellaceae > Cloacibacterium > Cloacibacterium caeni. Next base: position 2,069,802 of record NZ_OU015319.1, on the reverse strand, counting down.
GAAAATTTGGTAAGAGTTTTCAATGATGATGGTAATATTTATTTCCATGCGAATAAAGATATGATGCCTGTGAGAATGGATAGAATTTATCTTTCTAGGATTTTCACCAATATGATTACCAATGCAAAACAAGCGGTTTCTGAACAAAGAAAATCCATCATCAATATAGATGCAGAACTTTTCAATAAGAAAATCATCATCGTTATAGAAGACAACGGAATTGGTATTCCTAAAGATAAATTAGAGCAAATCTTCGAGCCTAATTTTACGACCAAAAATTCTGGAATGGGACTCGGTTTAACCATGGTCAAAAAAATGATAGAAGAGTATAAAGGCGATATTTCTGTGAAATCCGAAGAAGGAAAAGGAACCAAATTCACCATCATTCTTCCAACAAACGTTTAACCTTTTTACTTTTCTCATTTACTATATTCCTTTACAATGAAACCTTTTCGATTTCAAAAATTTGATATTTTACAGCATAAAAATGTTTTCCGAGTAGGGACAGACGGTGTTTTGCTTGGAGCTTTGTGTCAAGTTGAAAACGCTCAGAAAATCTTGGAAGTAGGAACGGGAACAGGTTTGATTTCTCTAATGCTAGCTCAGCGAAATCCAAATGCTGAGATTACTGCTTTAGACTTAAATGAAGATGCGGTGAAATTGGCACAAGAAAATTTTAAAAATTCTCCGTTTTCAGAAAGATTACAAGTTTTTCATCAAGATTTTAAAACTTTTGCATCACAAAAAGAATATGATTTTGTGGTTTGTAATCCACCTTTTTTTGAGGAAAATAATTCTGTGAAAGATATTTTAGCGAGACAACAAGTAGAACTTACTTTTAGAAGTTTAATAGAAAAAGCTTCGAAAATTTTATCTTCAGAAGGAATTTTTTCGGTAATTATTCCATCGGAATCTGCACAAGAATTTGAAAACTTAGCTGAAGATTTTGATTTATATTTGGTAAGAAAAGTAAATATTTTCGGTATTGAAAACGGTGTTTTAAAACGAAATGTTTTAGAATTTTCTAAGAAAAAATCAGCATTGGAAACTCTTGATTTTACGATAGAAAAAAGTCCGAGAAAATACTCGGACCAATATTTAGAACTCACCAAAGAGTTTCACGTTTTTGGAAAATAAGATTTATTCAAAAAGTTCTACGGTATTCATTACCTTAACTCCGCCATCTTCGCATTTAATCGCTTCTCCAGGGAAATTTTGAATCATGTGATAATCGTGAGTTGCCATCAGAACTGCACAGTTTCTTTCTAAAGATACTTTTTTCAATAAATTCATAATATCGTTAGAAGTTTCTGGGTCTAGGTTTCCAGTAGGTTCGTCTGCAAGAATCAATTCTGGATGATTTAGTAAAGCTCTTGCAATAGCAATACGCTGCTGTTCACCACCAGAAAGTTCGTGAGGCATTTTGTGCTTTTTCGTTTTCATGTCTACACTGTCTAGAACCTCGTTTATTCTGTCGTCCATCAGATTTTTATCCTTCCAACCAGTAGCTTCTAGTACGAAGCGTAGGTTTCTTTCTACACTTCTATCCGTCAATAATTGAAAATCTTGAAAAACAATGCCTAATCTTCTTCTAAGGTTAGGAATATCTGATGCTCTTAATTTCTGTAAATCAAATCCTACTACTTCTCCGTTTCCTTCTTTTAGAGGCAAGTGTCCGTACAAAACTTTTAACAATGAACTCTTTCCAGAGCCTGTTTTACCAATAAGGTAACAGAAAGTACCTCTCTTAATGTGTAAATTCACATGAGATAAAACGGTAAAGTTTTTTTGTACAATTTTCGCGTCTTGCAGAGTAATAATGTCTTCTCCGTAGGTGTTATGATGTGGCATAATGATTATAAATGATGGTTGATTTTTTCTGGTTGATAATAAAGCCTACTTTTTTATCAACTTTCAAAAATAAGGAAAACCTTTTTTTTATCCTAAATTTTAAGGAAATTTTAACAACAAAAAATGCTCGGAAAGTAAATTTCCAAGCATGTCTTTTATAATAAAATCAAAAGAAATTATTATCTCTTAGCTCTTGCGTCGCTAATAGTTAATCTCTTTCTGCCTTTTGCTCTTCTAGCAGCTAATACTCTTCTACCATTTGGAGTAGACATTCTTTCTCTGAAACCGTGTTTGTTTCTTTTCTTTCTTTCTGATGGCTGGAATGTTCTTTTCATTACTTCAATTTATAATGGGTCCGTAATTATTCTTCTTTTTGAGGTTGCAAAGATATGTTTTTTTTTATTTTCTGCAAATTAATTTTAGAAATAATTAAGTTTTTTTTGAATCTATGAGATAAAACTTTTATCAATGACTATTTTCAAGCGATTTTAATGATTGAACTTCTTTAAATTCTGTTTAATATGATTCTGAAAATCATTTTATAAATGTTGAGCGTTCAAACATCATCTTTGAGGTTTCGGGATTTTGGAGTAAAAAAATTATCTTTGCACCATAAATTTTTACAATGTTTACAGAAAACCAACTAACAGAAATCAAAAGCCTTTTGCAACCGAATAAAAATGTAGTGATTATCACGCATTACAATCCAGATGGTGATGCAATTGGGAGTAGTCTTGGTTTAAAACATTTTCTTAAAAATTTAGGAGTAGATGCTACGGTAATTGTTCCAAATGATTTTCCGAAATTTCTAAAATGGATGCCCGAAGCGAAAAAAATAGTCATCGCAGAGTACAAACGTAAAATTGCTGGCGAAGCAATTTATTATGCAGATGTAATTTTTTGTTTAGATTTTAATGCTCCTTCTAGAATTGGAATGTTAGGAGATTGGCTCTCAAAATCTTGGGCGAAAAAAATCTTGATAGACCATCATCAGCAACCTGAGCATTTTGATTATGTGTATTCTAATACCAGTATTCCTGCAACTTGTCAAATGGTGTATCATTTCATTGAAGCTTTGGGAAAAGAAGATTTGGTAAATCAAGACGTGGCAGAATGTCTTTATACGGGAATTATGACCGATACGGGAGGTTTTCGTTTTCGTTCTACTTCTGCAGATACGCACAGAATTGTTGCGAATTTGATAGAAAAAGGCGCTGATCCGTCTATGATTACGTCTAATACTTGGGATACCAATACCGTTTCTAGATTGCATCTTCTGTCATTGATTTTAGGAAGAATAGAATTGGTAAAAGATGGAAAAGTGGCGATTCTTTATTTAAAACGTGACGAGCTGAAAGAATTTGGCTTCGAAAAAGGCGATACAGAAGGGTTTGTAAACTACGGATTGAGTATTGCAGGAACTAAAATGTCTGCTTTTTTCATGGAAGATTTATATGAAGATTTTATCAAAATTTCTTTCCGAAGCAAAGACGATGTAGATACCAATGCATTTGCGAGAGCTCATTTCCACGGAGGTGGACATATCAATGCATCTGGTGGTAAATATTTCAAAAATATCTACGAAACCATCGAAGATTTTAAATCGAAGATTGAGAATGAAGATTTTTAATCAATTTTTCGCAGAGTTAAAAGAATATTTACAACAATGGTTTAGTGCGGAAAGGGAACTTTGGTTAGCTAGAGTTGCTGGATTTGTAAGTTTTATTTTAATTTTTATTTTCTTAATTTTTGTTTGGAAAGATCATCAACCAAGTTTTATTAAAAATTTGCCTAAAACGATCAATAGATTGATACGATATCTTGTTTTAGTTCTAGTCTTTTTATTGAACTTTTATATTGTTTTTTGGATTTTGAATTTTTTTTCTTGAGGAAAAAATGAAAAAAGTTGATTAATTATTTGTTTGTTTGTTTGTTTGTTTGTTATATTTGTAATTAATCAACAAAAACAATAATTATGAAATTCATTAAAATTTCTCTTCTTTTATTTTCCTCTTTTCTATTTTCTCAATCTAAAGATTTAAACCAGAAATTTAAAATTGAAATAGGGTTTCAAGGCTTAAATTTTGGCTATGAGAAACCTGTTTCTAATAAACTTTTGTTAGATTTTAATGCTGGAGTTGGAGGCGTAGTAGAAATTCCTGAAGGTAGTAGTATTAATTATCAAATGGGAGTTACGGCATCAGAAACTTATCTTTCGCCTTTTTTAAGAGCACAACTGCGTTATTATTTTAATAGAGATAAGAGAGAAGAAAGAGGACATTCACTACTGAATAATACAGGTTCTTTTGTAGGGTTTCAATCGAAAATGGTTTTTAACAAAAATGTGGATGATGTTTTAACTAATGACATTTATTTTGGACAACAACTGCCTTTAGGGAAACATTGGATTTACAGATATCATGTTGGTTTGGGATTAGGATTTAATCTGGCACAAGGATTTGGAGTAATTTATCCTACTATCGGTAGTAGTTTTGGATATAGCTTCTAAAAATTTCATCACGAATGCACAAATATTTTTAATTGAATTCGTGCATTCGTGGCATATTTTAGCAAATCCTCGGCAATTGTTCCCCAATCAAAGGATTTACCACGCGTTTTCCACCAAAAGCACTTTCCATAATGACTTTTCCAGCGTGTTCTTCGGTGATGTAACCGATTTTCGAAGCGTGATGGTTTACTCTTTGTAAAATTTCTAAAACTTCATCGGCAATTTCATCGTCGCAAACACAAAGAAATGTTCCTTCATTCGCAACGTACATTGGGTCTAAACCTAGCAATTCGCAAGCGCTTTTTACTTGTCTTTGTACTAGAATTTTTTCTTCAAAAAGATGAATTCCGAGGTTGCTTTCCGAGGTAATTTCATTGAGAACAGAAGCTAAACCGCCTCTTGTTGCGTCTCGTAGGAAATGAATTTTTGCGCCAAAATTTTCGATGAGTTTTTTAATTTCAAAGTTGAGATTTTTAGTATCGCTCAAGATTTCAGAATCAAATTTTAAACCTTCTCTTTCGCTCATAATCGCCATTCCGTGAGAAGCTATATCTCTATTGATGATGATGGATTGGTTAGGTTTTATGTATTCAATTCCGATTTTTGCATTGTCATAAATTACACCAATTCCGGAGGTGTTGATGTAGATTTTGTCGCCTTTTCCGCGTTCTACCACCTTAGTGTCGCCTGTTACAATTTGTACACCTGCTTTTTCGGTGGCTAATTTTATAGAATGAATGATTTTTTCAAAATCTTCCATTGCAAAACCTTCTTCAATAATAAACGAAAGCGATAAATATTTGGGTTCTGCACCACACATCGAAATATCATTTACCGTTCCGAAAACTGCCAATTCGCCAATATTTCCCCCTTTGAAAAAAATAGGAGAAACCACGAAACTGTCGCTAGAAAATGCTAACCTTCCAGATAATTCTAGAAAAGCACCATCATGTTTTTTGTTTAAGATTTCGTTTCCTAAATTTTTAAAAATAAGGTTATTGAGAAGTTCGGTCATTTTTTCGCCACCGCTTCCGTGTTGAAGGTTAATGCTTTCTGGCATGATGCTTAATTTTTAAATTTTAATTAAGATAATGCTGCTTTTTTTCTAACATCTCTGTTCCAAATCCAGTCTCCCAAAGTGATGGCAGCGTTTATCATATAGAAAATATATTTGGCAATATTTGCAATATTCAGTTGTAAAAATGCTTTAATCAGCTGTACAACGTTATAAATGGTCCAACTTAAAAACGTGGTTTCATATTTAAGCGCCGAACTGAAATTGGCTCCTAAAGAAAGTCCGAAAGTGATAGAAACAATGTTGAAAAACAATAAATCGTCTCTTCCTCCGAAGATTTCTGTTCCTATGTAAACCAATAAGTATCCTAAAACTAAGCCTACGCTATTGATGAGGTAATAGTTGAAGTCTATTTTTCTAATTTTTTCACCTTTTTTCCATTTAATCACTGCGAAATAAGTGATGATAAATGTTAAAGGATAGGTAATTGCTGCGGAATGATTTCCTAAAAAGTAATCAATAGTTCCCGAATTTATAGTAGTAAAAACGCTAATAATATTGCCCACATTATTTTGTTTGCCTACAAATCTGGTAGAAAGTAAAGAAAAAACGGCTCCAATTGTGGAGAAAATTCCTAGAGGAAAAGCGCCTTGTTTTATGAGTGCGATTTGCTCTGAAAAAGGAACTTCGAACTTTACATTTCCTTGAAAATAATAAGTGAGATGATATTGATTATAAATGCTGATAACGAGGACTAATGCTGCTCCGAATAGGTCTAAATATTTAGATTGCACAAAGGAACGAACTGCTTTTTTTAGGTGAATCATTTTTAAGTTTTATCACAAAATTCTTATAAAGTTTTAACAAAAATAAGAAAATCATGATGATTACCTAGTTTTCCGGCTCTAATTCTAAATCTTCTCCCATTAATTTCAGGGCATCCATCGTTTTTTTGGCTTCATCTTCATCGATTATTCCGATAGCGGCACCTACGTGAACCAAAACATAATCGCCAACTTTCGCTTCTGGAACCAAAGCGAGATTTACCTCTTTTCTGATGCCTTCAAAATCTACACTTCCTATTCTAAAGACTTCGTCTAGCTGAGAAGTAATGTTTTCTAATTTTCCTGGAATGGCTAAACACATAATTTTCTTTGTTAAGTTGATGATTTGTAAAGTTGTAAAACTGTAAAAATAGTTCTTTCGAGGTTTTACGATTTTACAATTTTGCTTCTTAAAAACTCATACCAAGCTTCCATTCCTTCTCCTGAAGTAGCTGAAACTTCAAAAAATTGGGTATTTGGATTTACTTTTTTGGTATTTTCTTTCAGTTTTTCTACATCAAATTTTAAGTATGGCAATAAATCAATTTTATTGATGATACAGATGTTAGAACTGAAAAACATATCTGGATATTTCAGAGGTTTATCTTCTCCTTCAGTGGTAGAAATAATGACTACTCTTTGGTTTTCTCCTAAATCAAACATGGCAGGACAAACTAAGTTTCCTACATTTTCTATCATGAGTGTAGAATTTTGCTTCGGTTTTAGTTCTTTTAAAGATTTGGCAATCATTTCTGAATCGAGGTGACAACCTTTTCCAGTGTTGATTTGAAGAACAGGAACGTTTAACGCGTGAATTCTGGCTGCGTCATTGGTAGTTTGTTGGTCACCTTCAATTACAGAAAATTCTATTTCACCTTTTAAGTCAGCGATGGTTCTTTCTAAAAGCGAAGTTTTCCCAGAACCAGGTGAAGAAACCAAATTCATTGCGAAAATATTCAACGCTTCAAAAAATCCACGGTTTCTTTCTGCACCCAATTGATTTTGATGAAGAATATCTTTTTCTAATTCTACGATATTTACATCATGATGGTGGTGATGACCATGATTGTGGTCGTGATGATGATGTTCGTGGTTATGATTGTGTTCATGTCCATGTTCGTGATGGTGTTCATGACTGTGAGAGTGATCTCCATGATGGTGTTCGTGGGAATGAGTATGACCGTCGTGATGATGGTGTGTATGATGGTTTTCTCCCATTTTTGTTAAAGTAATTCCGTTTTCGTTGGAGCTACATCCGCAAGTTGAGCACATATGTTTAAATTTTAGCTGATAATTAATTTTTTTATTTTCATTTCTTGTCCTGTAATAATTTCCTTAAAAGGACTTCCGCAGCGTTCACAGGAATCATAAATTTTAGAAATCTCGAATTCATGATTGCACTCTGCGCATCTCGCAAAACCATCGGGTTCTGTAATGTGAACTTTGGCGTTTTCTAAAACACTATCCTTCATGCATTGTTCCCACGCAAATTCTAAAGAAGGAATTTCAATACCAGAAATTTTGCCAATTTCTAGGTAAATTTCTTCTACTTTTTTGCCGTTAATTTTCTCAACTTCTTGAGTGGCAGTTTTTAAAATAGAGGTTGCAATAGAAAGTTCGTGCATTTTTTTGTTAAATGATATGTAACAAATCTACACTTTTCTGATTAATTTTTTAAATGATTTTTGTGTTTTTAATAGGACTTTTATATGATTTTAATCAGTAACAAAAGTGACATGTGTTTAATGAAGTCACTGTTTATGGGATGTTTTGTTTAAAATAAATTTAAAATAATTATAAATAACGTAATTCTTTTCGGTTGTATTTCAAAATTTTTCTAATTTTAGAAGGATTAATAAAAAATAATATGGGGACTAAAACTTCAACCAATGAAACTTATCTTCAGAGTATTGAGAGACAAGGATATTCTAGAAGAGATTTCATGAAATTTGTTGCTTTCATTGGCGCATACATGGGTATCGAAAGTTCAGCTCTTGGTCAAGTAGCCAAAGCATTAGCTACTACACCAAGATTACCTGTAATATGGGAACATTTCCAAGAATGTACCTGTTGCAGTGAGTCTTTTATCCGTTCAGACCATCCTATCGTAGCGGATATAATTCTTGATAAGATTTCATTAGATTACACTTTAACATTGATGGCGGCAAGTGGTCATCAAGCAGAAGCTGCGAAAAAATCTACGATGGAGAAATACAAAGGAAAATATATTCTTTGTGTAGAAGGTTCTGTTCCACTAGGAGATGATGGTAATTATTGTGTAATTGCAGGAAGAACAGCTATAGATATTCTAAAAGAGTCTGCTAAAGACGCTGCTGCTATCATAGCATGGGGAAGCTGTGCAACTACAGGTTGTGTACAAGCAGCAAAACCTAATCCTACTGGTGCGGTTCCTATTAATAAAATTATTACAGATAAACCAATTATCAATGTTCCAGGATGTCCGCCAATTGGTGAGGTAATGGCTGGAGTGATTGTACATTATGTAGCATTTGGTAAATTACCAGAATTAGATGCTGCAGGAAGACCAAAAGCTTTCTATTCTAAACGTGTACACGATAGTTGCTACAGAAGACCTTATTTTGATGCAGGTCTATTCGTAGAAAGTTTCGATGACGAAAATGCTAAAAAAGGATATTGTCTATATAAAGTAGGCTGTAAAGGACCATCTACTTATAATACCTGTGGTAATATGAAATGGAATGGTGGTATCTCTTACCCAATTCAGTCTGGTCACGGATGTCTAGGTTGTAGTGCAGATAAATTCTGGGATGCAGCAGATAGTTTCTATTCTAGAGACATTTCTGCAATAGGCGGTTTCGCAGAGAGCAATGCTGATACTGTTGGTAAAGTTGCTCTTGGTGGTGTAGTTGCCGGAGCTGCAATACATGCCGTAGCTTCTAATATTTCTAAGAGAAAAGATTTAGAAAGAAGAATAAAAGAAGCAGAAGAAAGTGAAAAAAAATTAGCTAAAGACAAGATTTAAAAATTTAAAAAATGGCAAATAGAATAGTAGTAGATCCTATTACAAGGATTGAAGGTCATTTAAGAGCAGAGGTAGAAATCACAGACGGAACCATCAGAGACGCATTCCTTTCATCAACAATGGTGCGTGGTTTAGAAAATATTGTAAAAGGCAGAAACCCAAAAGATGTTTGGGCTTTTGTACAAAGAACTTGTGGAGTATGTACTACTACCCACGCTATTGCTTCTATTAGAGCAGTAGAAAACGCATTAGGAATTAATGTACCACCTAATGCAGAAATGGTAAGAAATATAATGCTGGGTTCATTATATTTACATGACCATATTGTACACTTCTATCATCTTCATGCATTTGACTGGGTAGATGTAGTCAATGGTTTAAGTGCAGACCCTATAAAAACATCACAATTAGCACAATCCATCTCTAATTGGCCAAAATCTTCACCAGGATATTTTGCTGATTTACAAAAACGTTTGAAAAAATTTGTAGACAGCGGACAATTAGGAATCTTCGCAAACGGATATTGGGGACACCCAGCTATGAAACTTCCACCAGAAGCGAATTTAATGGCAACAGCTCACTACCTTGAAGCTTTAGAATGGCAAAAAGAAATCGTAAAAATTCACGCTATCTTCGGAGGTAAAAATCCACACCCTAATTTCTTAGTAGGAGGAATGGCTTGTGCAATTAATGTAGATGACGCAAGTGGTATTAACGCAGAGAGACTTGCTCTAGTTCAGAAATTATTAATTCAAGGAAAAGAATTTGTAGAACAAGTTTATCTTCCAGATTTATTAACGATTGCTAGTTTCTACAAAGATTGGGGCGCAATTGGTGGTTTCCATAATTTTATGGCTTTCGGAGATTTCCCAATGGCTGGTTACGGAAATAAAGACATGAGTACCTACAAATTCCCAGCAGGTGTAATTCTTAATAAAGATTTATCTAAAGTACATGATGTAGATTTAGAAAATCTGAAAACAGTAGAAGAGCATGTGAATAACTCTTGGTACGATTATACAGGTGATCCAAATGCTGGAAAACAACCATGGAGTGGAGAAACGAATATCAATTATACAGGTCCGAAACCTCCTTATGAATTCTTAGATGTAGAAAATAAATACAGCTTTATCAAAACTCCTCGTTGGAAAGGTCAAGCGATGGAAGTAGGCCCATTAGCGAGAATGTTATTAGGTTATGCTTCAGGAAGAGAAGATTTCAAAGAAGTAGTAGATTCTGCATTAACGAAATTAGATGTTCCTGCAGAAGCATTATTCTCTACTTTAGGTAGAACAGCAGCTAGAGGTTTAGAAACTCAATTAGTAGCTCAGTGGAATTTAGAATTCTATGATAAATTAATTGAAAACATCAAAGGAGGAGACGAAAGAATGGCAAATATGGAGAAATGGGAAGTTTCTACATGGCCAGCCGAAGCCAAAGGTGTAGGTAGAGTAGAGGCTCCAAGAGGAGGATTAAGCCACTGGATTGTAATAAAAGACGGTAAAACAGAAAATTACCAACAAATTGTACCTTCTACTTGGAATGCATCACCACGTGATCCAAAAGGACAACGCTCTCCTTACGAGAGTACATTGATTAATACTCCAGTTGCAGACACAGAACTTCCATTAGAAATCATTAGAACGATTCACTCTTTTGACCCTTGTATTGCTTGTGCAGTGCATTTGTATGACGAAAAAGGAAATATCATCAAAGAAATTAATGACGTTTCTGTTTGTACCGTTTAATCTAAAAATATTTTAAAATGGAAAACACAACTCAAATTCAAGAAGGCGTTCCTATTAAAACGGTCACCTTCAGACGAGCGTACATTTGGCAATTGCCCGTTCGTTTTTTCCATTGGATTAATGGTTTTGCAATTACTTTTCTCATTATTACAGGGTTTTTAATCGCAAATCCTCCTGCAATTATGACCGCAAAAGAAGCGTCAGGACAATTCTGGATGGGACTAATCAGACAAGTACATTTCATAAGTGCTTATGCAATGGTTGCTGTAATGTTTATGAGAGTTTATTGGGCTTTTGTAGGAAACAGATTTGCCAATTGGAGACAATTTGTACCTTTTGATAAAAAAGGAAGAGAAAAAATGTGGCACGTAATCAAGTATGATATCTTTTTATTCAACGAAAAAGAATATAAATTTACCAATATTCCTATTGGTCATAATGCAGTTGCTGCAGCATCTTATTTGGTAATGTTCATTCTAGCAGTAGTAATGGTGTTTACCGGATTTGCATTGTATGCGCCTACATCTACATGGTTTTTCCCTAAGTTTTTTGCTTGGGCTACCTCGTTGATTACTACAGATGAATTTTTAATCAGAAGAATTCACCATATTGTAATGTGGGCATTTATATTGTTCATTGCAGTACATTTTTACCTAGTCTTATTCCACGATTGGTTAGAAGGTCGTGGTGAATCTTCAGCGATGGTAAGTGGTTATAAATTCTGTCGTACAGAAAGATTTGAAGATTATAAAGAAGAGGAGAAACATTAATATTAAACTAAACCGAATTCCCTGAAATAATGATCATTTTCGGGGAATTTTTTGCCTCAAAAATTTAAAATTTTGAAAAATAATACAGAAACTTTCCAATATACCGTAGACGAATTTCATTCTGACGGAAATGATATTCTCGTTTTGGGAATAGGGAATTATTTGATGGGAGACGAAGGAATTGGTGTTCAATTTGTTAAAAATTTAGACACTTCTAGATTTCCAAAAAATATCAGTTTTTTAGATGGAGGAACTGGCGGATTTTCACTTGTTCCCTACATAGAAAGTCATGAGCATGTCATCATTGTAGATGCTACGATGGACGGAAAAGAAGAAGGAACCATTACACTTCTTACCCCTAAATTTTCAGACGATTTCCCCGTTTCGTTGAGCGGTCATAATTTTGGATTAAAAGACATGGTAGATATTCTTACTTTTATGGATAAAATGCCTAATATTTATCTTTTTACGGTTACCATTTCTAAAATGGAGCCTATGTATCTTGAGCTTTCACCAAAAGTAGCGGCTGCTATTCCAAAAGTAACCGAAATGGCTCTAGAATTAGTTCAAAAAATTAGAAATAATTAGAATTCCGCTGATTTTACAAAAGTTTATTTCAAATTGATAAAAAAATCTGCTTAATCGGCGCAATCAGCGAGAAATAATTTAATGATATCATACGAAATACATATTTCAGGGCGAGTTCAAGGAGTGGGTTTTCGTCCTTTTATTTTCAATTTGGCTGAAGAATTCGGACTAAAAGGCTACGTTTCGAATGACGAGTTGGGCGTAATTATTGTTTGTCAAGGTGAAAATTCTGAGCAATTTTTTAATGATATTCATCACAGAAAACCGAAATCTTCTGAAATCATTTTTTCTGAAATCAAAGAAATTGAAACAGCAGAAATTTTTGATAGATTTTTCATCAAACCTACCGAAAAAAACATTGTGGTAGATATTCCGTTAACGCCTGATTTTGCAACTTGCGAATCTTGTGAAACTGAACTTTTTGATGAGAAAAATCCTCGTTATTTTTACCCTTTTACCACTTGCACACAATGCGGACCGAGATATTCTATAACCAAAAAATTCCCTTTCGAAAGGGAAAATACAGCGATTGAAGTTTTCAAAATGTGCCCGAATTGTTTAGCAGAATATAAAAATCCAGATGATGTAAGATTTCATTCTCAAACCAATTCTTGTCCGAATTGTGGTATTCAAATTTGGTTAAAAGGCAACCAAGGAAACAAATTCAAAGGCTCCAACAAAGAAATTTTTGAAAAATTAGCCAAAGAATTATCCAAAGGAAAAATCGTAGCGCTCAAAAATACAGCAGGTTATTTATTGATGTGTGATGCCACCAATTCAGCAGCCGTTTCAGAGTTGAGAAAAAGAAAACGCAGACCTACGAAACCTTTCGCCGTTTTATTTTCTGGAATCTCAACAATGCAGGAATATTTAGAGGTGTCAGAACTGCAAATTCAGCATTTTAAATCCTCTGAAAGTCCTATAATTGTTACTAAAATTAAGGAGGTAAAAGATTTGGCAATTGAAGAGATTTCACCGAATATGAATTCTGTTGGCGCGATGTTTCCCTATTCTGGCACGTTGAAATTGATTTCGAAAACTTTCGGAAAACCGCTCATCGCAACCAGTGGAAATTTCCATGGTTCGCCAATTTGTTCTACTACAGAAGAAGCTGAGCAAATTTTAGGTAAAATTGCAGATTATTTTTTGCATAATACATTAGAAATTCAGCATCCTCAAGACGATTCTGTGATTAAATTTTCTCCAAAACATCAGCAGAAAATTGTTTTTCGTCGTTCCAGAGGTTTTGCTCCCAATTATTTCTTTGCCGAAGAACTTTCGGAACTCAATAAAGAAAAAAACAAGATTCTGTGTTTAGGCGGAGATCTTAAAAATACTTTCGCCGTTGTTCCAAACAATCACGTTTACATTTCAGAATTTATCGGTGATTTAGCCAATTTTGAAACCTACGAAAGATTTGAAAATACTGTAAAATCGTATCAAAAAATCTTCAATTTTGAACCCAATTTAATTCTTTCCGATTTACATCCTAAATACGAAAACCAAAAAATTATAAAAAATCTGTGGAAATCTGCGGAATCTGTGGGAAATAATAAAATCCAGCATCATAAAGCACATTTCGCCTCCATTTTAGGAGAAAAAAAACTCTGGAAAAAAGATAAAGTTTTGGGCATTATTTGGGACGGAATTGGTTTCGGAACTTCTACAGAAATTTGGGGCGGAGAATTTTTCCTTTTTGAAAATCAAAAAATGGAAAGAGTGGCTCAACTCGAAAATTTCGCTTGGATTTTAGGCAATAAAATGTCGAAATCTCCCAAAATTTCAGCACTTTCTATTTCGGAAAATAATGAAGATTTGAAATTTGCTTTTGATGAAAACGAATGGAAAATCTACACCAATCTTATAGAGAAGTCAGAAGTGAAAACTTCATCTATGGGAAGGTTTTTCGATGCGGTTGCTTTTGTTTTAGGTTATGAAAAAAACATTTTTTTTGAGGGAGAATCTGCTATGTGGTTGGAGAAAATTTCTCAGGAAAAGTTTCCCACAGATTTCACAGATTTTCACAGATTGAAAGATTATTTGAAAAATGATGAATTTGAAAATATCCCTACAAAAAAACTGTTTTCTAAAATTCTGGAAGAAAAAAAATCAGGAAAAAGCGCTGGCGAAATCGGACTGAATTTTCATTTTACTTTAATTAAAGCGATTGAAAAAATAGCACAGCGTTTTGCGGTGAAAGAAATCACTTTTTCTGGTGGAGTTTGGCAAAATGCTTTGTTAGTAGATTTGGCAATAGAATTTTTGGGAGATAAATTTGAACTTCATTTCCACGAAATACTTTCTCCAAATGATGAGAACATCAGTTTCGGGCAATTGAATTATTACTTAAACTTAAAATAATAAAATGAATACTGTCATTCTGAACGAAATGAAATGTAGTGAAGAATCTAATGGTAAAAGATTCTTCATTTCGCTTTGCTGCATTCAGAATGACATTAAAAAAATCTAAAATTTAAAATAAATGGACATTTACGATTTATTAGGAAAAATAGACCACACCGAAGACGAAGACAAAGTTTCTTATTCTGCTGGTGTGGTAATGGCGATGAGCTTGAAAGATATGGGCTTTGAAGATATTAAATATGATGATTTTACGGAGGGAATGAAAACTGTTTTCAATAATGAGATGGGAAAAATTTCGCCAAAAAAATCTATTGATATCTTCAACAATTATGTGCTGTTGCTTCGTGGCGAAATGTTGCAAAAAAATGCAGATGAAGGACAAGCTTTTCTCGAAAAAAATAAAGAAAATCCTAAAATTACAGAATTAGAAAGCGGTTTGCAATACGAAATTTTGGTAGAAGGAAACGGAGAAATTCCAAAAATAACCGATGAGGTAGAAGTAGAATATGAAGGTTATTTGCTAGATAAGCAGGTTTTTGATTCTACTAGAGATGTAGGTGCGCAAGTTTTTAGAATTTCAGAAATGATAGAAGGATGGAAAGAAGTGTTGACTAAAATGCAAGAAGGTTCTCGTTGGAAAGTGTATATTCCGCCACATTTAGCTTACGGAGAAAACGGAGCGCCACCAATGATTCAACCGAATGCAACTTTGGTTTTTGTGATAGAACTGAATAAAATCATGTAAAATAATTTATTCACTCTCTGGAATTTAATTATTTTAGTAACAAGAAATATTTAAAAAGTAACACGATGGCGCAAGTAAGATTTGGCGTAAGTTTAGACGAAGAAGTTTTGAAAGAATTAGACCAATTCGTTCTGGATAATCATTTGCCAAACCGTTCACAAGCGATTCGACATTTGGTAGAAAACCGAATTGTAGAAAAGAAATGGAAAGAAAATGATGTGGTTTCTGGTGCTATCGTGTTGCTTTTTGATCATCATAAAGGTGATGTAGGAGTAAAGATGAATGATATTCAGCATGAATTTTACAAAGAAATTCTTTCAGCACAACATTTTCATCTGGATCATGATAATTGCTTAGAAATTATTGCAGTAAAAGGAAACGCAAATCGTTTAACCGATTTAGCCAATAAATTAATTGGTTTAAAAGGGATTATTCATGGGAAATTGGTAACCAGTAAAATGATATAAACTAACCCTTTCAGAGTTTCAAACTCTGAAAGGGTTTTTAATTTGCAAAAAGTAACACGAAAATATAAAAAAGTAATACGGTATGAGGTTAAAAATCTTTCTTTTTTTATTAATTTTAATTTCAATTAATGAATTTTTTGCACAAAATTTAAAAGGAATTTATGTTTTAATTGAAATTACAAAAAAGCCAATTTCATCAGTATTAATAAGTGATTTTAATGATGGTTTTCAAGAAGTTTCAGACGAAAATGGTTTTGTGAGTCTTCAAAATTTCAATTCGGAAAATCAAAAAATTTATGTTTCTGGAATTGGTTATGAGAAAGAAGAGTTTAACTTAGATTCCATTAAAAAAGAAAAAGATTTTGGCTACATTTTTCTCAACCCAAAAGTGGTAAGTATTGCGGAAGTTCAATTGAAAAATTCTGTAAGAAATAATATTTTTCAAACCATATCAGAATTAGATATTCATCTTCGTCCGATTAACAATTCGCAAGAAATTTTGCGTTCTGTTCCAGGGCTTTTCATCGGTCAACACGCTGGAGGCGGAAAAGCGGAGCAGCTTTTTATTCGTGGTTTTGATGTAGATCACGGAACGGATGTAAGCATTTCTGTGGACGGAATTCCCGTGAATATGGTTTCTCACGCTCACGGACAAGGTTATGCAGATTTGCATTTCGTGATTCCTGAATTTATTGATAAAGTAAATTTTGATAAAGGTCCTTATTTTGCGGAAAAAGGAAATTTTACCACCGCAGGTTTTGTAGATTTCAAAACCAAAGATTTTCTGGAAAATAATTTTGCCAAATTAGAAGTTGGGCAATTCAAAACGTACCGTGGTGTTTTGGGTTTAAACCTTTTGAAAAACAATAAAGAAATAAAAGACCATAGCTTATTTTTAGCTACAGAAGCTTATTTTACAGATGGATATTTTGACAGCCCTCAAGATTTTAACCGTTTTAATGGAATGCTGAAATATCATGGAAAGTTGAATGATAATAATTTCTTAACCGCTTATTTATCTGGACTTTCCAGTAAATGGAACGCTTCGGGTCAAATACCTGATAGAGCGATAGAAGATGGAACAATTGGTTGGTTTGGTGCAATTGATGACAATGAAGGTGGCAAAACTTCTCGATATAATTTCACTGCCAACATGAAATCTTATCTCAATAATGGAGGAAAATTCACCAATCAGATTTTTTATTCTAAATATCAGTTTGAGTTGTATTCTAATTTTACATTTTTCTTAAATGACCCAATTAACGGCGACCAAATTCGCCAAAAAGAAGATAGAAATTTGTACGGTTTTAATTCTACTTACGAAAAATCTACAAAAATTTTTGGTTTTAAATCAGAGACTATTGCAGGAATTCAATTGCGTTATGATGATGTAAATGATTTAGAACTTTCCAGAACCAAAGACAGAACCATCACTACAGAAGCTTTAAAATTTGGTGACGTAAATGAAATGAATTTCGGTGCTTTTTGGAGTCAAAAAATTGCTTTAAATCAAAATTTTGATATTACGCCTTCTATCAGATTTGATTATTTTGATAATCAGTATAATGACAAACTTCTTCAGCAAAAACTAAAATCAAATTCCAATATTTTCAGTCCAAAATTAAGAATGAATTATCGTTTCAATGAAAATGTGCAATTGTATTCTTATTTTGGAAAAGGTTTCCACAGCAATGACACCAGAGTTGCAGTTGTAGAAAACGGTAAAAAAGTTTTGCCTCCTGCTTTAGGAGCAGATTTTGGTGGAGTTTTTAAAATTGGCAAAAAACTCATTCTTCAATCGGCGGTTTGGTATCTTTGGTTAGACCAAGAATTCGTTTATGTAGGCGATGAAGCGGTGGTAGAAGAAGGTGGGAAAACCGAAAGAATGGGAATTGACATCACTGCTCGCTACGAAATTTACCAAAATTGGTTTGCAGATTTTAATTTAAGTATAGCGAAACCAAGAAGTTTAAATTTTCCTGCTGATGAAAATTTCATTCCTCTAGCTCCAAAATTAGTAAGCACAGGAGGAATTACCTACAGAAAACAAATGGGTTTCAACGGAAGTTTGCGTTACCGATTGATGGGAGATAGACCTGCAAATGAAGATAATTCTGTGGTGGCAAAAGGATACTTTGTTTGGGATGGAACGGTAAATTATACCACTAAAAAATGGGAATTGGGAGTTTCTGTTCAGAACATTTTTAATGTGAAATGGAAAGAAACCCAATTTGATACAGAAAGTAGATTGTATAACGAAATTCAGCCTGTTTCAGAGATTCACTTTACGCCAGGAACTCCGTTTTTTGGTAAATTAAGTTACACTTATTTCTTTTAGAAATGAGTATATTTGGTTTATAAATTTTGAAAACTAATGACACAGCAAAACGCTTTACAAATTTTTGAATCCAAAAAAATTCGCACTATTTGGGATGATGAACAAGAAAAATGGTATTTTTCTATTGTAGATGTAATAGAAGTTTTGACGGAATCTCCAAATGCTAGAAAGTATTGGAGTGTTCTAAAAACTCGACTTAAAAAAGAAGGAAGTGAGTTGGCTACAAATTGTAGTCAACTGAAAATGCAATCTTCGGATGGTAAATTTTATAAAACCGATGTTACTGATACCGAACAACTTTTCCGTTTAATTCAGTCTATTCCATCACCAAAAGCAGAACCTTTTAAACTTTGGTTGGCGAAAATCGCTAATGAAAGATTAGATGAAATGCAAAATCCTGAGCTCACCGTAGAACGTGCTATGCAAGAATATTTGCAATTAGGATATTCTGAAAATTGGATTAATCAAAGATTAAAAAGTATTGAAATTCGTAAAGAATTAACAGATGAATGGAAGAAGCGAGGAATGAAAGAAGGACTTCAATTTGCTGTTTTAACGGATATTATTACCAAAACTTGGTCAGGAAAATCAACCAAAGAATATAAAAAGTTGAAAGATTTAAAAAAGGAAAATCTTCGTGATCATATGACGAATACAGAATTGATTTTGAATATGTTAGCGGAAGCGTCCACGAAAGATATTTCTCAGTCATTTAATCCACAAAATTTTGAAGAAAATGTAGAGGTTGCCAAAAAAGGTGGGGATGTTGCAAAAGTTGCAAGAGAAAAATTAGAAGAATCTACAGGCAAAAAAGTAGTAACTTCTCAAAATGCAAAAGCTCTTTTAAATAAGAATAAACCACCAAAAAATCTTGAATCTTAAATCTTGACTTAAAATGAAATTTCTCACAGAATACCGCAATCCAGAACTCGTAAAGTTTTATTTAAACGAAATCGAAAAAATCGTCACAAAACCTTGGAATATCATGGAAATTTGTGGCGGACAAACCCATTCTTTAGTAAAAAATGGTTTGCTAGAACTGCTTCCAGACAAAGTGAGAATGATTCACGGTCCTGGTTGTCCAGTTTGTGTTACCCCGATTTCGTTGATTGATAAAGCAGTAGCTTTAATGGAAAAAGGCGCAGTTTTGTGTTCTTTTGGAGATATGGTAAGAGTTCCGGGAAGTAAAAAATCCTTACTTCAAGCCAAAGCTGATGGTGGCGATTTGCGAATTTTGTATTCTCCGTTAGAAGCGGTTCAAATTGCAGAGCAAAATCCAAATAAAGAAGTGGTGTTTTTCGCAGTAGGTTTTGAAACTACAGCTCCAAGTAATGCTTTAAGCGTGGTTCATGCCCAAAAATTAGGTCTTAAAAATTTCTCCCTTTTGGTTTCCCACGTTTTGGTTCCGCCTGCAATGGAAGCCATTTTAGATGACGAATTTTGTAATATTGATGCGTTTCTCGGAGCGGGTCATGTTTGTACCATTATGGGAACTTCAGAATATTTTCCTTTGGCAGAAAAATATAAAATCCCGATTGTGATTTCTGGATTTGAACCTGCAGATTTACTTCAAGCCATTTATCACGCTGTGTTGCAATTAGAAAAAGGCGAACATAAAGTAGAAAATTGCTACGAACGTTTGGTAAAAGATGAAGGAAATGTTCCTGCTCAAAAAGTGGTAAACGAAATTTTTGAAATTGGAACTCAAGAATGGCGCGGAATTGGCGAAATTCCAAATTCTGGTTTAGTCATGAAAGAAAAGTACAAAGATTTTGATGCTTCTAAGAAATTTGACATCGAAAATTTAGATAAAAAAGAAGAAAATCTTTGTGTTGCTGGTGAAATCCTGAAAGGAATAAAAAAACCAGTTGAATGTCCGCATTTTGGGAAACTTTGCAATCCTGGGAATCCTTTAGGAGCACCAATGGTTTCTTCAGAGGGAGCTTGTGCAGCGTATTATCATTACAGTTAATAGAAGTGAGATTCAAGAAGTGAGATTTCAGATTTTTCTTTAAAAAAATTACATCTCATTTAATGATTATCTCATATCTAAAGTCTCATATCTCAAATCTTAAAAAATGTTTAAAATATTTCTTACCATCTATTCAGGTTTAGAACACGCTTTTGAAGCCGACCATTTATTGGCGGTGAATACGCTCGTTTCTCACCGCGAAAATCTGAAACAATCCATGAAAGATGGAATTTATTGGGGAATTGGTCATACCGCAACTATTTTTTTTATTGGAATTTTAATGATTGGGTTTAAGTTCAATATTGGGGAAGAAGTTTTTAAAAATTTTGAAGCTGGAGTTGGCGTTATGCTTATTATTTTGGGGCTTTATAGAGTTTTCAAACTCTATTTTCCGAAAGAACATACCCATACTCATAACACTTCTAGAGCAGCTTTTGGTGTGGGATTAATTCACGGTTTGGCTGGGAGTGGAGCATTGGTTGTTTTGGTAATTTCTCAGATGAAAACACCTTTAGAAGGATTGATGTACATTCTTATTTTCGGGTTAGGCTCTATTTTTGGGATGTTTTTAGCGGCGTACTTGTTCAGTATTCCTTACACTAAAAGTCTCTTGAAATCTAAAAAATTACAAGCCAGTTTGGTGATTATTTCCTCTATACTTTGTATCGTTTACGGTGGAAAAGTGGTGGTTGAAAATTTAGGGTTGCTTTAGAATTTAGAGTAAAAAATGCTTCGGTAAGTTATGCAACAATTCCGTGTTAATAATTTCTGCGCAAATGGTTGGTTTTTCCCAATGACCATTGTGCCCGCAATCGAGAACATACGTTTTGATGTTGGTCTTTTCTGGAATAATTTTGAGAAGATTTTCGGTTTTTACAGCATTGTCATATTTCCCAGCAATGATGAGGATTTTTGCATCTAAATTTTCTAAAATTTCAGTTCGGTCTGGTCTTTCTGCCATTCCTAATTGAGCTGCTTTTACGCCTTCTTTATCAGTAGATTTTGCAATGTTTTTCGCCAATTCTATTTTGCCTTCTAAAATATCTTTTTCATTATTGCTAAAAAGATTGGGGATAGAAGTTTTGACGAAAGTTTCAAAATTTTCATCAATTACTGCGATACTTCTTTTACGGATTTGCTTTTTCTCTTCATCATCTGCCACTGTAGTCGAGAAAAATAAAGTCATGCTTTCTAAAATTTCAGGAAAATTTTCTGCAAAAGCCAAAGAAACATAACCTCCCAAAGAATGTCCTAGCAAATTGATTTTCTCTAATTTTAGAGCATCAATTACTTCTTTTACTTTTTCTGCCATCAATTCTACGGTGTGAATTTCTTGATAAACTTTAGATTTTCCATGTCCAGGTAAATCTATTTTAATCAACGTAAAATCTTTAGAAAGATGAGCTTCCATTTCGTTCCAAATGGTAGTATTTTCCATAAAACCATGAAGTAAAACCAATGGTTTTTTGCCGTTTCCTGAAATTTCGTGATGTAGCATAATTTTTAATTTTTTAGATGAGAGATGAGAGATGCGAGATACGAGATACGAGATTTGAGATACGAGATTAAAGATTTCAAATTTTTCAACCTTTACCTTTACCTTTACCTCAATTTATTTCCAAATATCAATGTAATCTACAAAACCTTGAGCGTTTATTTTCTGTTGAAGTCTAAAGAACTCTCCTTTTCCTTCATCTCTGAACGTATTGCTGTTGCTCTTAGATTCCGTTTTACCATTGATAGTTTGTGTGATTTTTCCGTAAAAATTAATGTGTTTTGGCGATACTCTATCAGCTTTTCCGTCAATGATGAGGATGTTTTTTCCAGATTTTGCATTTCCTTTTACTTCGTAACCATCACTCATAATTTTTTTGAAATTCACGGTTCCAGTTAATGAAACGCCATCGTCAGATACGAAAGTAAGTTTATGTTTTCCGCTTAAATCACTGTAATTATTTTTGTTGTTCAATGCTCTGATGCTGTCATTGTACTTCATTCTCACCGCATTGATGGAATCAATAATCTTAGTGCTGTCTACATCTTTAGAATTATTTTCTCCGGTTTTGTTGCACGAGAAAGCGATGAGCATCAAAGGAATAAAAAATATTTTTTTCATGGTTATCAAATTAATTTGTATTGTTTGAATACAAATTTAAACCAAACTTTTTATTCTACCGATACTTACTTCAAAAATTCTAAAACAGCGTAAAGTGAAATACTAGAAATGAAAATCCAAAGAATAATTCCTAAAAGAAGAGGCTTAATACCTATATTTTTGAGATTTTGTAAAGATAATCCTGCTCCAATTAAGAAAAGAGCAACCTTGAGTGTGTCTCTGGAAATTTCAGAAATGATAGAATTGAAATTTTGTAAAAAAGGAAGATAAGTTCCTGCTAAAATCGCTAAAACAAAGAAACCAATGAAATAAGGAATCTTAATTTTCCCTTCACTTTTGGTGAAAATAGAAATAAGAAAAGCCAACGGAATAATCCATAAAGCTCGTGCTAATTTTACGGTAGTGGCAATTTGTAAAGCTTCGTTACCGTATTTACTTGCAGCGCCAACTACAGAACTTGTATCGTGAATGGCGATAGCGCTCCAAATTCCAAATTGATTTTGACTTAAATTAAAAAAATGCCCAATTTCTGGGAAAATAAACAGTGCAACAGCATTCAAGACAAAAACAATTCCTAAAGCCACAGAAGTTTGTTTGCTATTGGCTTTTAAAATAGGTGCAACTGCTGCGATGGCGCTTCCTCCACAGATTGCGGTTCCTGCAGAAATGAGTTGAGCAATGGTTTTGTCAATTTTTAAAATTTTGGCTAATAATAAACCGAAAATCATGACCAAAGCAATCGTAGAAACAGTAAAAAGAAAACCTTGGCTTCCTGCTTCTATTGCGGTATTCAGGTTAATTCCGAAACCTAATCCTATAATAGAATACTGCAATAATTTTTTAACAAAAGTATCTGTCTCGAGAACTTTTCCGAATATATTCACAAAAAGAATTCCGAATAATAAAGCAATTGGCGGAGAAACAAGTGGTGAAAAAGATAATACAGCGAGTGCTAAAAAGAGGAGTTGAAGAAGTAATTTTTTTTGAAGCATGTTCTTTCTGAATTATCGATTGCGAAATTATTCAAAACCAAAATTTACTATTGTAACTTTTGTTACATAAGAACTCTCGCTAATGAAATAGTTTTGTAAAAAATAGAAAAAAATGAAAAAGTTAATATCAATATTGAGCTTAGGAGTTTTAGTAATCTTAGGAACACAGTGTTCTTCTCCTAAACCTGCAGAAAGTAATGCTCAAACTGAAGCCCAAAAAGAAGTTTCGATTAAAGAACAAGTTGCAAACGGAGCATTTTTGGTAGATGTAAGAACGCCACAAGAATTTGCAGAAGGAAGCGTAAAAGGAGCCGTGAATATTCCGCTTGATGAAGTAGAAAGTAGATTGAATGAATTCAAAGGAAAACCTTCTGTAATTGTTTTTTGTAGAACAGGAAACAGAAGCGGACAAGCGAAAGCGATTCTAGAATATAATGGAATAAAAAATGTAACCAACGGAATCAATACCAAAACGGTAAACGAAGAATTGGCAAAATAAAAATTCGTTTTAATATTCTCTTGACTAAAATAAAAAAGCTTTCAAAATTTTGAAAGCTTTCTTTTTTATCCATGAAATGATGATTTTATTTCTGTTTTTTATAAAACTCGATTCCACATTCTAAGAATTTTTTGAAATCTTCTTTCGGCATATAACCAGAAACAGGAGTGTTAATCACTTTTCCTTCTGGAGTTACCAAAACGTAATGTGGTTGAGAATTATTATTAAAATTCACTTGTTGGAACATGCTCCATTTATCACCAATGGTTTTAATACGTTTCATTTGTCCGTTTCCTAAATCTACTTTGGTCTGTTCAGCTTCTGGCAATTCTTCTTTGTCGTCTACATAAAGAGAAGCGAGAATGACTTCGTTTTGTAAAGTCGGTAAAATATCAGGTTCGCTCCACACAAATTCTTCCATTTTTCTACAGTTTTCGCAACCATAACCTGTGAAATCTATTAAAACGGGCTTGTTTTCTTTCTTCGCCAGTGCTATCGCTTTGAAATAATCATGTTCTGGATGCATTCCTAGAATTCCGTCTTTTTCATCATGAAGATAGCTTACATTAATTGGAGGCAAAATTCCTGAAAGCATCTGTAATTTTGGTCTTTCTGCAGGAACTAATCCTTGAACTAAATATACTAAAAATCCAATTCCTAAAACTCCAAAGATTTTTCGAGTGACAGAAATTTTTTGGTTTTTATCATCGTGTGGAAATCTGATTTTTCCAAATAAATAAAGCACTAAACCGATGGTGATGATAATCCAAATTGCGATAAAAAGTTCACGTTTTAATAAGAATGTTTTGGAAACCAAATCTGCTTTTGATAAAAATTTCAATGCTAAAGCCAATTCTACGAATCCTAGAACTACTTTTACAGTATTCATCCAGCCACCAGATTTTGGTAAACTTTGTAACGCTTGCGGAAATAATGCCAATAATCCGAAAACGATTGCCCAACTTAAACCAAATCCTGCTAAAGCGAAGGTTAATAGCATCGGAACGTTTGCAGAACCTGTAACAGCGCTTCCTAATAAACTTCCTAAAATTGGTCCAGTACAAGAAAATGAAACAATGACCAAGGTTAAAGCCATAAAGAAAATCCCGATGATTCCTCCTGCTTCTTCTGCTTTTGAAGATTTATTGGCGATAGAACTTGGCAATGTAATATCATAATATCCGAAGAAACTTCCTGCGAAGAATAAGAATATCAAGAAAAATGCAATATTTAAGCTAACTGATGTAGAAATTTGATTGAAAATGTTTCCCGCAATTCCATCAATAATGTGAAACGGAACGCTCAATAAAACGAAGATTAATAGAATGAAAAACCCGTAAATGAAAGCGTCTCTTTTTCCTTTTGCTTTGTCTTTTTGTCCTTTGGTAAAAAACGAAACGGTTAAAGGAATCATTGGGAAAACGCAAGGCGTTAACAAAGCGATTAATCCTCCTAAAAACCCTAAAAATAAATAAGTAAGGTAGTTTTCAGATTTTTTCTCTTTAGCTACGCCACAGTCTGTTAAAGGATTTTCGAAATCCAATGAAGAAACCTTTAAACCTTCTTGTTGAGGAGCGATTTCTGTATTTTCAGTTGTTACAGGAATAGTTGCAGCTACAGATTGTAAAGAATCTACATTTTGTACCGCTTCTTTGTTTTCCTCAGTTTTTACAACTGCTGAACCAGCTATTGTTTTTTCAAATTCTAAAGATTCAGGAGCTAGACAAACTCTGTCATCACAAGTTTGATATGTAAACTCAGCGATTACATTGGTTGGTTTTTCAGGATTTTTGAGTTTAAATTTTTGCTTAATCGTCACATTTCCAGACAAGAAAATTAAATCTGTACCGAAAGCTTCAGAAAATTCAGTTTTTCTACTGCCTGTTTCTACAGGTTTTCCAATCAGTTCAATGTCTTTAGAATTTAGTTTTAGTTCTGTGGGAATCGCTCCAGATTCTGGGTCGATGTCTTTAGAATAAATATGCCATCCTTTGTCAATATTAGCCGTAATTACTGCTTCGTATTCGTTATTTGGGAGTGATTTTACATCGTATTTTATCGTGACGTGTTTCTGAATTTGAGCAGAGAACAATGATGTAACAGCGATAAAAAGTAAAAGCAAAAACTTCTTCATTATTTAATTTTTAGAGGTACAAAAATATAAAATTGTAGGTCTTAAAAGATATAAACAGTCTGATTTAACTTATTTTAAGAATTAATTTTATCAATTTCTTGTGAAATTTCATTTTTTTCTTTTGGTGCAAACGATTTCTTTTCTTTTGATAGAAATTTCATAAGTGTTGCTTCGGAAAAATTTACCGTTTTCAGCATTCATGATTTTTTCGATTTCAATTCCAGTGAAACCGAGTTTTCTAATGATTTCAATGATGAGAACTTTCGGTTTTCGGAATAAAATTTCTTTGTTCAAGGTAAATCCTTCTTCATTTTCTTCTGTTAAAATTTCTTGAAAGGTCTTTTCGATTTCGTTTTGATAAAAATCGTTTACTGAACTTAAATAAGACAAACTTTCACCGAATTGTTCTAGAAACTGTGGAAAAATTTCTACAATTTTTGGAGTGAGTTGATTTCGGATTTTATTTCTAAGATAATCGTTTTTTTCATTGGATTTATCTTCTCTGAAATCGATGTGGTTTTCTTCTGCGAAAGCATAAATTTCTGCTTTGGTGAACTTCAGAAGTGGACGAAGAATGCTGTTTTCGTTTTTCGGAATTCCGCTTAATCCTTTAATTCCAGAACCACGAGAAAGATTGATGAAAAAGGTTTCCAACTCATCATTGAGATGGTGTGCCGTAACAATATAATCAAGATTTTCTTGCTCTAAAATTTTAAAAAAGAAATCATACCTCAATTCTCTAGCCCAATTTTGAAGGGATTTCATTTGAGTTTTTTCTTCTTCGGAAACATCTTTTAGATGAAATTTGATTTTATTTTTTCTACAAAAATCTTCAACAATTTTTTGATCAAGATTAGAATCTTCTCCTCTGAAATGATAGTTCACATGAGCTACTTGAAACTCTAGACCTTTGTCATTTTGAGCGGAGTCGAAAAATCTAAACAAGTGCGAAAGCACCATAGAATCTGCACCACCCGAAACAGCCAAAAGAAATTTTTTAGAAAAAATATCTTCTCCTAAAACTTCTAAATTTTCCTTAAAATTGTTAAAGTCTAACAAAACTGCCTTTTTTTAGGCAAATATAATTCTTCTTTTGGAATGATTTTTGTAATTTTGGTAACAATAATTTTAAAAAAATAAAAGCTTTATGAAAATTTTAAAAATTTTTGCTGTTGGAGCAATCGCACTTACGCTTACTTCTTGTGTAAGCAAAAAACAATACGAAGCGCTAAATCTTAATTACAAACAATGTATTGAGAATGCAGGAGAGAGACAAAGACAAATTCAAGATTTACAAGCAGCAAATGCAGGTTTGACCAGTGAAAACAATTTATTAAGAGACCAAAATGGTGCACTTAAATCTTCACTAGACGCTTGTTTGTCTAACGCAGGAAAAGGTTCTGCTAATATTGATAAATTAATCGGAGAGATTAATGCTTCTAACTCTTACATTAAGCGTTTGATTTCTACCAATTCCAAAAATGACAGTTTAAATTTAGCTTTATCTAATAAATTAAAAAGAAGTTTAGATAATGTAGCAGATGCAGATGTAGATGTAAAAGTTCTAAAAGGAGTAGTGATGATTTCACTTTCTGACAAAATGCTTTACAAAACAGGAGATTACAACATTTTACCAGCTGCTCAAGAAGTGCTAGGAAAAGTGGCTAAAGTGATTAATGATTATGATACTTACAGCGTTCTTATCGAAGGAAATACGGATAATGTTCCTTTAGCAAGTGCTAATTTACCAAAAGACAACTGGGATTTATCAGCGCTTAGAGCTACTTCTGTTGCGAAAATTTTACAAACACAATTTGGGGTAAATCCTAACAGAATTACAGCGGGAGGTAGAAGTGAGTACAATCCTAAAACGACTAATGCTTCCGTTTCTGGACGTGCAGAAAACCGTAGAACAGAAATCATCATCATGCCTAAGCTAGATGAATTCATGAAACTAATGGACATCGCTCCAGTAAAAAAATAAATTTGCTTTTTAGCAATGAACCAAACCTTCAAGGATTTAGAATCCTTGAAGGTTTTTTATTTTCAAAAAATCATTAGAAATTCTGTAATTTTGTAAAAAATCATCACATCAATCCATGAGTTATTTCGAAGAATTGCATCCAGAAATGGATAGATATTTAGAAGATACCGCTTCTGCAGAACCAGAAATTTTGAAAAGATTGCGCAAAGAAACTTTTCAGAAAACTACACAACCACACATGATTTCGGGATATCTTCAAGGTAGATTGCTTTCTTTGATTTCAAAAATGATTTCTCCGAAAAATATTTTAGAAATTGGCACTTTCACAGGTTATGCAGCGCTTTGTTTGGCTGAAGGTTTACAGAAAGACGGGAAATTAACCACTTTAGATGTTAATGAAGATTTGGCTTATTTACCTCAAAAATATTTTGCCCAAAGT
Source organism: Cloacibacterium caeni (assembly GCF_907163125.1). Lineage (NCBI taxonomy): Bacteria > Pseudomonadati > Bacteroidota > Flavobacteriia > Flavobacteriales > Weeksellaceae > Cloacibacterium > Cloacibacterium caeni. Next base: position 2,041,443 of record NZ_OU015319.1, on the reverse strand, counting down.
GAATTTGCTTCTCAAATAGACTTTAAATTACAAGATGCTAAAGAATTTTTGAAAAATTCTAGCGAAACCTTTGATTTGATTTTCATTGATGCAGACAAAGAAAACTATCCTGAATATTTACAATTGGTAAAACCCAGAATGAAATCAGGAAGTGTTTTGATGATTGATAATGTACTTTGGTACGGAAAAGTGCTCGATGAAAAGGGAAATAAGCAAACCGAACAGATAAAACTCGTGAATAAATTGGTTGCTGAAAATGCGGATTTTGAAAATGTAATTTTACCTTTGCGAGACGGAATTCATTTAGTTCGTAAAAAATAAACTCTCGCAGATTGAGCAGATTTTGCTGATTTAAAAATTATAATAGAAATAAATCTGTTTTCACATTATGAGTTAAATTAAAAACTCTTGCAGATTCAGTGGATTTGGCAGGTTTTGAAAGTTGTAGTAGAAATAAATCTGCTTTATCAGCAAAATCAGCGAGAGAAAAAATTGAAATTCTCGCAGATTGAGCAGATTTTGCTGATTTAAAAATTATAATAGAAATAAATCTGTTTTCACATTATGAGTTAAATTAAAAACTCTTGCAGATTCAGCAGATTTTGAAAGTCGTAGTAGAAATAAATCTGCTTTATCAGTATAATCAGCGAGAGAAAAAATTGAAATTCTCGCAGATTGAACAGATTTTGCTGATTTAAAAATTATAATAGAAATAAATCTGTTTTCACATTATGAGTTAAATTAAAAACTCTTGCAGATTCAGTAGATTTGGCAGGTTTTGATAGTTGTAGTAGAAATAAATCTGCTTTATCAGCAAAATCAGCGAGAAATAAGTTTAAAAAGCGAATTAATATAATAAAAACTATGACCGAAAATGAAATTTCTTATTTAATAAGAAAAGCAATATTTAATGTTTATAACGGATTAGGTCCGGGTTTACTAGAATCTGCTTATCAAAAAGTTCTAGTATATGAGCTTGAAGATTTAGGTTTAGAAGTGAAATGTGAAGTTCCTATTCCAATTGTATATAATGATATAGTTTTTGATTGTAACTTTAGAATTGATATTTTAGTAGAAGATTTGGTTATCATTGAATTAAAATCTGTAAAAGAATTAGAAGATGTACACTATAAGCAAGTTTCAACTTATTTAAAACTTTCGAATAAGAAACTGGGAATTTTAGTGAATTTTAATACTGATAAGATTTTAAATTCTATTAAAAGAATTGTCAATAAATTTGAAGATTAGAATCTGCCCAATCAGCAAAATCAGCGAGAGATAAGAGTTATGGAAAAATACTACTGCAGCGTATCTGTTTCACCGATGAGAGCCGAAGTTTCAGAAAAATCTGAAATGATTTCTCAGATTTTATATGGTGAAACCTGTGAAATTTTAGAAACGGAAGGGAATTTCAGTAAAATCAAAATGGATTTTGATGGCTATGAAGGTTGGATAAATACTTCAGTTTTGAAAAAACAAAATGCTGAAATTTCTAAAAATGTGATTAAGCAGTCTTTTGGTGAATTTAATTTGCCAGAAGGTAAAAGTTTGCTTTCCATAGGAAGTGAAGTCGGTTTTGCAACAGAAAATACTATTGATACAAATAACCTGCGAGAAAGTTTAGTAGCAACTGCCAAAAAATTCTTGAATGTCCCTTTTTTATGGGGAGGAAGAAGCTTTTTTGGAATAGATGATAGCGGATTTGTGCAGTTATTATACAAAGTTCACGGAATTGCTTTACCGAGAGACCCAGAACAACAGGCTTTACAAGGAACAGCTCGTGATTTTGTAGAAGAAAGCGAAGCAGGAGATTTAGCGTTTTTTGAAGATGCAGAAGGAAAAATTGTTCATGTAGGTTTGGTATTGTCACCTTTTGAAATCATTCATGCAAGCGGAAAAGTGAGAATAGATTCTTTAGATTTTTCTGGAATTTATAATGCAGAACAAAATAAGCACACGCACAAATTGAGGTTTGTGAAAACAATGATTTAATTAAAAATTGGAAGTTGTGAAATAATGACTAAGTTTTAAAAAAAAATTTTTATTAAATGATAAACTACAAAAACATTAATAAACTACTGTTAATTATTCAAGTTCTATTGTTTTTATTTTTATGGATTTTCACAATAATTCATTTTTCTGAACTTCCCGAAATAATTCCTCAACATTATGGATTTGATGGAAAACCAAATGTTTATGGAAATAAAAGCATGATTTGGACTTTGCCTATTATAGGGAGTTTACTTTTTCTTTTGCTCAATCATGTCTCAAAAAATACAGATTCAGAATTACTAAATATATCTCCAAAAATAAAAGCAAAGCCCGAATTAGCAAGAACTTTTGTAAATGCACTATTAGTTTTTATTCTATTCTTGTTTTCCAGAATTTTATTTGAAGAAATAAAAATTATTAAAGGATTTCAAGAAAGTTTATCTTTTTTTGTCCCTACAATAATTATTGTTATGTTGGTTTCTATTGTTGGTTTTAATACCTATTATCATTACAAAAAATAAAATTACATTCTCACATTGAAATTTATCTACAACATATCCATTTTTCATCTTGAATTAGCGTTCAAGGTTTTGTCGTGGTTTAATGATAAAATTAAACGCGGTTTAGAAGGTAGAAGAAAGTCTTTGGAAATTGTAAAATCTAAAATAAAAAATGAGGACAAAGTCCTTTGGATGCACGCTGCAAGTTTGGGAGAATACGAACAAGGTTTGCCTGTTTTAGAAAAACTGAAAGAAAAATATCCGACTCATAAAGTTTTAATTACTTTTTTCTCGCCTTCTGGCTATGAAAACGTGGAGAAAAAGAATAAAGAAGATATTTTGTGTTATCTCCCTTTTGATAAAAAATCTACGATTTCAGAATTTGTAAAAGCGGTAAATCCTGAAATTTTCTTTACCGTAAAATATGATTTTTGGTATCATCTTTTAGAAGAATTAAAGAAGCAAAACACCAAAGTTTTTGTGATTTCAGCATTGTTTTATGAAAATCAAGTTTACTTTAAACCACAAGGAAAATGGTTTGTGAATGAACTGAAAAAAAATGTGGATTGGATTTTTCATCAAACCGAAAAGTCTCTTTCTTTGGCTCAAAAAGTAGGTTTAACCAAAGGTTCGGTTTCTGGAGATACCAGATTTGATAGAGTGAAACAAATTAAAAACCGAGATAATTTTGTAGAATTTATTTCTGAATTTAAAGCAGATAAGAAACTGTTGGTTTTCGGAAGTTCTTGGGAAGCCGAAGAAAAAATGGCTCAAATTCTTTCTCAAAAATTAGAAAATTTTAAAATTCTCATTGCTCCACACGATTTGAAAAGAGTTCAAAATCTCAAACAAATTTTTCCAAGCGCAATTTTGTATTCAGAATTAAAGTCTAATTACCAATTACCAAATACCAACATACTCATAATCGACTGTATCGGTTTGCTTTCCAAACTCTATTCTTATTCAGATATTGCAATTGTGGGTGGTGGTTTTCACGATAAAGGTTTGCACAATATTTTAGAAGCGGCAACTTTCGGTGTTCCTGTAATTTTTGGAAATCAATACAAGAAAAATCCAGAAGCAGATGCTTTAATTGCACAAAATGGAGGTAAATCTTTCGATAATGAAGAATTGGCAGTTGATTTTGTCCTTGAATTGTCAAAAAATTCAAATCTGTTACAAGAAATGAGTGAAAACGCAGGAAATTTCGTTCATTCTCAACCGAATTCTTCTGAGATTATTCTAGAGAAAATTTTAGCATAATTTATTCTGAGCATAATACCTGATAACAATCATCTCGAAGCGATTTATAATCTTCATAATTTTGCAAAAAATTATCATGAAGAAAGTAATTGTAGGCGTTTTAATGTTGGTAGGCGCAATGTGGAGTTTTACGGGTTGTACTTCTAACCAAATTTCTCAAAAAGAAACCCATATCCAAGAAAATCTTAATCCAAATAAAATTTTAGAAGTTTTAAAAACTGGAAATGAACATTTTGTACATCACAAAAATGCTTTTCCGCATTTAGATGAAGCCAGAATGAAGGAAGAAGTTTCTGGGCAACATCCTATCGCGACTGTTGTGAGTTGTTCTGATTCTAGAGTGCCTGTAGAATTGGTTTTTGATCGAGGAATTGGCGACTTGTTTGTGATAAGAACTGCAGGGAATTCATTAGATGATGATATGACGATGGGAAGTCTGGAGTATGCGGTGAATCATTTACACACTAAATTAATTATTGTAGTAGGTCACGAAAAATGTGGCGGAATAACTGCTGCGATTTCTCAACACAGTGAAGGAAAAGAACCCAAAGAAATTTCTAATCTTATTGAAACGCTCAGAAGAGGAGTGGAGCCTTTCGTAGGAAAGTCTGAAAAATTAGATGACGCAATTCATTATAACGTAGACCAACAAATTCGGAAAATTCTTCAAAATCAAGAATTGAAAGATTTAATTGATAAAGGAGAACTGAAAGTAATTGGTGGTTATTACCATCTTAGTGACGGCAAAGTAGATTTTCTTAATTAAAAAATTTAGAATATTTCTTAAATCCATTGAAAGCCCAATTGGCGGTATAATACAAAGACTTGAGCGTGGAAAAATTCATGTGTTCTTTGTAAACCAAATATTGGTCTTTCATGATATTGGTTTTATTTCGGGAAACACTTCCTTCTCGCATTCTGTATTTAGCCAAAGTTTTTTTAAGAGGCTTTCCGTAAGGGATTTTTTAAGATGGAGCTGTGAAAAAAGTAGAAGTAGTTTCTTTCACCGCTCAAAAACTCATTGTAAAAGGGGGAAAAAGAAATTGGCGGAGAAAATGTATATTGTAAAAGTGATCAATATTAAGATTAATTAATTTGTAAACGAGATATTTTATAATCCTTATTCATAACGATAGGGATTTTTCTTTTAAAAATCATAAATTTGTAAATTCTTAGAAATCAAGTTTAACAATACTTTAAAATATTACAGCGTGTTTTACGATCACAAGCAGATAGAGCAAAAATGGCAGAAGTTTTGGGAAGAAAACCAAACTTATAAAACTGAAAATAATTCTACAAAACCTAAATTCTACGTTCTAGATATGTTTCCGTATCCTTCTGGAGCAGGTTTACACGTAGGTCATCCTCTGGGTTATATTGCCTCGGATATTTATGCAAGGTTCAAGAGACATCAAGGTTTTAACGTTTTGCATCCTATTGGTTATGATTCTTTCGGTTTGCCAGCAGAACAATATGCGATTCAAACTGGGCAACATCCTGCGATTACTACAGAGCAAAATATTACCAGATACGAAGAGCAATTGCGTAAAATTGGCTTCTCTTTCGATTGGAGCAGAGAAGTAAGAACTTCTGATGCTTCATATTATAAATGGACGCAATGGATTTTTATAGAATTGTTTCATTCTTGGTACAATAAAACTTCTGATAAAGCAGAATCTATCGAAACTTTGGTAGAACATTTTTCAAAATTCGGGACTGAAAATTTAAATGCAGTTCAGAATGATGAATTAAACTTCACCGCAGAAGAATGGAATGCTGCTGATGAAAACGAAAAACAAGATATTTTACTCAATTACAGATTAGCTTACAGAGCCGAAACTACTGTAAACTGGTGTCCAGCTTTGGGAACGGTTCTAGCTAATGATGAGGTAAAAGACGGAAAATCTGAACGTGGTGGTTATCCTGTTTTTCAGAAAAAAATGATGCAGTGGAGTATGAGAATTACTGCTTATTCTGAAAGATTGTTGCAAGGTTTACAAAAACTAGATTGGCCACAACCTTTGAAGGATTCTCAAGAATATTGGATTGGAAAATCTCAAGGAGCTGCAGTAAAATTCAATGTTTCTGGAATAGATGAGCAAATTGAAGTTTTCACTACTCGTCCTGATACTATTTTTGGAGCAACTTTTATGGTTTTAGCACCAGAAAATCCTTTGGTTTCAACATTAACAACGGCAGAGCAAAAATCTGAAGTTGAAAACTATATCGAAGAAACTTCTAAAAAAACGGAACGTGATAGAATGGCAGACGTGAAAAACGTTTCTGGAGCTTTCACAGGAAGTTTTGCCATCAATCCTTTTACAGGGAAAAATATCCCAATTTATATTTCAGATTACGTTTTGATGGGTTATGGAACGGGTGCTGTAATGGCGGTTCCTGCGCATGATGAGCGCGACCATCGTTTTGCTAAAAAATTTGGGTTAGAAATCATTAATGTCATCGAAAATGATAAAGATATTCAAGAAGAATCTTATGATTCTAAAGATTCAGTTTGTGTAAATTCTGAATTTTTGAACGGACTGAATTATAACGACGCAAAAGCAAAAATTATTTCAGAAATCGAAAAAATGGGAATCGGTCACGGAACTACCAATTACAGACAGCGTGATGCGATTTTCTCTCGTCAAAGATATTGGGGAGAACCCGTTCCTGTGTATTATAAAGAAGGAATGCCATATACTTTGCCAGTTTCTGCATTGCCTTTAGAATTGCCAGAAGTAGAGAAATATTTGCCAACTGAAGATGGTGATCCGCCATTAGGAAACGCTAAAAATTTCGCTTGGGACGAAGCGAATCAAAAAGTAGTTTCTGTAGATTTAATTGATGAAAAAACCGTTTTCCCGATGGAACTTTCTACAATGCCAGGTTGGGCAGGAAGTTCTTGGTATTTCTTGAGATATATGGATCCGAAAAATGATGGAGAATTTTGTGCAAAAGATTTATCAGATTATTGGGGACAAGTAGATTTATACATTGGCGGAAGCGAACACGCAACTGGTCACTTATTGTATTCTAGATTTTGGAATATGTTTTTGAAAGACAGAGGTTACATTAACCAAGATGAACCTTTCCAAAAATTGATTAATCAAGGAATGATTTTGGGGATGAGTGCGTTTGTTTATAGAGCGGTTGGAACAAACCAATTTGTTTCTAAAAGTCTTATTAATGATTATATAACACAAAAAATTCACGTTGATATCTCTTTATTAAAGGGAACTTCGGACGAATTAGACATTGAAGCTTTTAAAAATTGGAGAGCGGAATTTAAAGATGCAGAATTTATTTTAGAAGACGGAAAATACATCACCGAACGTGAAGTAGAAAAAATGTCAAAATCGAAATACAACGTTGTAAATCCAGATGATATTGCAGAGGAATATGGTGCAGATTGTTTGCGTTTGTATGAAATGTTCCTTGGACCTTTAGAACAATCAAAACCTTGGAATACACAAGGTTTAAGCGGTGTATACGGATTTTTGAAGAAATTCTATAACCTTTATTTTGATGGAGATAACTTCTCAGTTTCAGATGAGGAACCAACCAAAGCAGAATTAAAAGTACTGCATACTTTGATTAAGAAATTTACGTTTGATATTCAGAATTTCTCATTCAATACATCGGTTTCTCAGTTTATGATTGCTGTAAACGAGTTGCAAAAAATGAAATGCAATAAAAGAGCAATTTTAGAACCTTTAGCGGTTATTGTTTCGCCTTATGCGCCACATATTTGCGAAGAATTATGGGAAAAATTAGGTAAAAATACATCAATAGAATTCGAAAAATTGCCAGAATTAAATGAAGCTTATTTGGTAGAAGATGAGATTAATTATCCGGTAAGTTTCAATGGTAAAATGAAGTTTACCTTGGCTTTAGCAGCGGATTTAGATGCTAAACAAATTGAAGAAATAGCGATGAGTAATGAAAAGGTTCAGGAAATTTTAGCGGGTGCAACTCCTAAAAAAATAATTATTGTGCCAAAGAAGATTATCAATATCGTTTTTTAAGGAATTGTTAAATATTTTTTAAAAATTTATAAAAATTTCTTTGAATATTTGAAAAAAAATAAGGCTAAAAATTTTGTAGTTTTTATGATTTTAACATCATGTGAAAATATCTCACAAAAAATATAAAATATATTGTTAAATCTGTAATCTACAATGGTTTTCGAGAAACAAGAAATTTGTCATAGTTTGATTTTTTAACTTGCATTTTCCAATAAAATAGCTTTATTTTACAGCCTCAAAAAATTAACAATTATAATTTAGTTTAATATGGAAATGAATGTTTCAACACAAGAGGAGCAAGTAGTTGCTAAAAAAGTAGGAGGTCTTAATCCTGCAGTTGTTTTACCTATTCTATATGTTATAGCGTTAGGTATTTATATTTTTATTTTAGGAAATCCTGGTAACTTTAAGAACGAAGGGGTTACTGGTCTTTCAGTTGCTTTATCTGATGTAGAGAATAAGGACTTACATCCAGATTCTTTCATGGGAATTATTTACATGGGGGGACCAATCGTTCACATTTTGATTTTATTCATGATTACTGTTATTGTTTTCGCTATTGAGCGTTTCTTCGTTCTTAGAAAAGCAGCAGGTACAGGTAACTTAGAAAACTTTGTAATTAAAGTTAGAAATTTACTTGACAAAAATAAAATTGATGAAGCTGTAGAAGAGTGTGATGCTCAAAAAGGTTCTGTAGGTAACGTAGTGAAAGAAGGTCTTACAACTTACAAAGCTTTAGCAAATGATACAACTCTTAACAAAGAGCAAAAAATGGTAGCGCTTACTAAATCAATTGAAGAAGCTACAACTTTAGAAATGCCAATGTTAGAAAAGAACATGATGATTCTTTCTACTCTAGGTACAGTAGCTACGTTAGTTGCACTATTAGGAACGGTAATCGGTATGATTAAGTCTTTCCAAGCTTTAGGTGCTGCTGGAGGTACTCCTGATGCTGCTGCATTATCAATCGGTATTTCTGAAGCACTTATCAACACTGCATTAGGTATTGGTACTTCAGCTATCGCTATTATTCTTTATAACTTCTTTACTTCTAAAATTGATGGACTTACATACAAAATCGACGAGATTGGTATGTCTATCCAACAATCTTTTGCAGAATTTAACTAATTAGTTAATTTTTGGCAAAAAAATTGCACTCTTTAATATATAAAGAATGCATAACTAGAAGTTTAATTTAATAAAAAATAATAAAATGGCGAGAGTCAAACCAAAAAGACACGGTGTTGTAACAGACATGACAGCAATGTGTGATGTTACTTTCTTGCTTCTTACATTCTTTATTATGACTACTCAGTTTAAAAAGCCTGATGTAGAGCAAATTAAACCGCCAACTTCTATTTCTGAAAAATTACTTCCAGATGGGAACTTAATGACAGTTAATGTTACTCCAGACGGTAAGTTTTATTTCGCAGCTGTTGAAAACTTTAATGAAAGATCAGAGTTGCTAGACAAAATGGGAGCTAAATATGGTGTAAAATTTTCAGACGCAGACAAAGTAGCTTTTTTCAAAACTCCTGCAATTGGAGTTCCTATGAATCAGCTAAAGAGTTTTCTTAATATGCCTGAAGATCAAAGAAAGTTTGTAAAAACTGCGGGAGTTCCATTAGACAGTACAAATAAGCAATTAATAGATTGGATTAGTAGCAGTCTTGAAATTAATCCACAATATAAATTGGCTATTAAAGGAGATGCAAACACTAATTACCCTAAAGTAAAAAATTTATTTGAAGGGCTTAGAGATATAGAGTATTATAAGTTTTGGTTAATTACTAGCCAGGAAACTAATAAATAGTAAAGAAATGGCAGAAGTACAAGTACAAGAAAAAGGCGAAAAGGGAGGTAAAGTCCGTTCCAAAAAGCAGAGTACTAAAGTTGATATGACACCAATGGTGGACCTTAACTTTTTGATGCTAATGTTTTTTATGTTTACTACTACATTTAGTAAACCTAACGTAATGGACCTAGGGTTACCAGCTAAACCAAAAGTTGATCAACCAAAACCTAAAGATACTCAGATTGATTTAACGAATTCAATTTCGTTGATTATTGGTAAAAATAATAGAATTTTCTATCACCAGTTAGATCAAGCAGGTCTTAATGAACAGACTTTACAAGAGACTACCTATGATAGAGAAGGGATTACAAAAGTAATCGAGCAAGCAAAACGTAATGCTAAAGATGTTACTAAATTTACAGTAATTATCAAGCCTACAGATGATGCAGTATATAAAAATTTCGTAGATATTTTAGATGAAATGGCGATTACTAAGTCAGAGCAATATGGTGTTACAGACATTAAGCCATGGGAAAAAGTAATCTACGAGAAAAAAGTTGGAGGTTCTACACCGGCACCAGCTCAATAATTAATTCAAAACTTATTTGAATATTATGGAAAATGAAAATTTAAATTACAATCCGTCTTTAGATGAAATTGTATTTGAGCATAGAAATAAAGAATACGGTGCATATGATTTAAGATCAAGTTATAGAAGAATCTTAACAAGATCTATGATCATTGGAACTCTTATTTTCTGTATAGCAGCAATTACTCCTTTTGTAGTAATGAAAATTAAGCAATTAGCTGCTAAAGAAAAGACAGAAGTAGATGCTAACCTTATTGAAATTCTTCCTGAAGAACAAGTGAAAGAAGAGATTGTGGAAAAAGAAGAAACTCCACCACCTCCACCACCTAAAGTAGAAGAAAAAATTGAAATTATACAAAACGTAGTACCTGAACCAGTGAAGGCACCTAAAGTGGAAACTCCACCTCCGCCAATTTCTGAGCAGTTAAAAACTACCACAGGTCTTATTAACCAAGAAGGTGTTAAACAGACGGCACACATACCGCCGCCAGTACAGGCTCCACCAAAAGCTGCTGCAGTAGAGTCTAAAGCTCCAAGTACTACAGAGGTTTATGAATCTGTAGACCAAGAAGCAGAATTCCCAGGAAGTTTAAACTCTTTTAGAAATAAAATTGCTGAAAACTTTGATAACTCTGCAATGGAAGGAGGAGAAGGAACGCTTAAAACTACAGTTACATTTATTGTAGAAAGAGATGGTTCAATTTCTGATGTCAAAGCATCTGGTTCTAACTCAGATTTTAATAGTGAAGCTGTAAGAACAGTGAAAAGTATTAAAACTAAATGGGTTCCTGCGAAAATTAATGGTCAACCAGTAAGACAAAGATTTAGGTTACCATTAACTATGAATTTTGAATAAACTTACCAATTTTCATATAAAAAGAGAAGCGTAAGCTTCTCTTTTTTATGTCATTTATTAATAAAGTTAATTACTTGTATATGTTTAATTACTTATCTATTTTAATCGGTTTATTTTATATTGCATTAGGAGTTTTTGTAATTGTATATCGTTTTTTTCTAGTACAATTAGATGAGATACCATCTTATTTATTAGGTGGATTACTCATTTTATATGGAATTTTTAGAATAGGAAGAGCAATTTATTACATAAGAAGAAAGGATGAAGAAGACGTTTAAGATTTTTATTGTTTTTACTTTAGTTTTTTCAGTTATTTCTTGTTCTCAAAATGAATCAAGCAGACCAAACAAAGGTGAAATAGTCATCGCTGCAGATGAATCTTTTAGAAACGTAACAGAAGCTTTGGCAGAAAGATATGTTGCGCATTATCCTGAAACTAAACTTCATCTCAAATTTCAGAAAGAAGACTATGCCTTAATGGATTTATTGAAGCGAAACGTAAGAGTTATTGTGATGTCTAGAGAACTTACAGCAAAAGAAAAAAAACTCTATGAAGAAATGGTAGATCTTCCTTTAGAGCCTGCAAAATTCGCTGGAGATGCAGTGGTATTTGTAGTTGCTAAAGATTCTCCTAAAAACTCAATTAGTGTTCAAGAAATAAAAAATGAACTACAATCTGATGAAAAAAATATAATTTTTGACGGTGTAAATGCTAGTAATTTTAATTTTGTAGCTCAGAAATTAAATTTACCCACTCAAAAAATAAAATATTCACTAATTAAAGGTAATAAAGGAATTGTAGAGCAAATTAATAAATTCCCTAATAGTATAGGGGTTATTAGTCTTAATACCATCTCGAATCCTTACTCTCGAGAAGCTGAAAATTTAAGGAAACAAATAAAAATTCTCTCTGTTACAGAAAATAATATAGCTTACGAGCCGAACAGAGAAAATGTAAGAAATATGAAATATCCTTTCACCAGGATTCTTTATTTTTTAACTAATGAAGGACATTTTGGGTTAGGAAATGGTTTTATCAGATTCTCTTGCACTCAAAAAGGTCAAATAGTGGTAAGCAAAGAAGGACTTCAACCATATAATATTTATAAGAGAGAAGTAATGATGAGATAAAAAATTTTTAATTTTAAGAGATTTAATTTAATTTTGGAACGGTAATTGTGTATTAGTAATTAACATAATACATTAACAATAAAAAAATAGAAAAATGAAATATAGATTCAGACTTCCTAAAAAAATAGTTTTTGGTGCAGCGGCAACTTTTCTATTAAGTTTTGCAAGCGCACAAACAGTGTCAGAAGGGATTATTAATTTAGATAGCCATAAGTATGCTAAGGCTAAAGAAGTTTTTAATCAAATGATTGCCAAATCACCTACTGCAGAAAACTATTATTATTTAGGATACTCATATTTAAGTCAGTTTGAACCAAATTTTGAACTAGCTAAAGAAAATTTCGAGAAAGGTTTAGCAATTGATTCTAAAAGCTATCTTAATAAAATTGGTCTTGCTACCATTAAATTAGGGAAAGGTCAAAAAGCTTCAGCAATCGCTGAACTTACTCAGGTTGCAAAAGAGTCTAAAGAAAAAGACGCAGAAGTTCTTTATAGAATTGGAGAAGCTCTTACCATGTTCGAAAATAACAATGATCCAGCTTTAGCCATTACTTATATCAATAAAGCAATTGAAAAAGCACAGAAATACGGTGTTCCTGCTTACTATTATTATACTTTAGGAGATGCATACAGATTAACTAGAGATCCAGGAAATGCCATGACTGCTTACGATAGAGCTTCTGAAGTTGCTAAAAATAAAGCTTCTGTTTTCTACAGAATGGCAACATTGTGGATGGCTGCTAAGCAGTATAAAAAAGCAGAAGAAAACATTGTAAAAGCAATCAATACAGATGCTACTTATGCTCCAGCGTACAAAGCACAAGCTCAGTATAATAAAATTTTCCAAAAACATGAGGAAACTACTCAGAGTTTGATTAATTATACGAAGTATGCAGATGAAGATCCAAGTACAGCATTAGAGATTGCTAAGTTATACTTTATTAATAGTGACTTTGCTGAATCTAAAGCGACTTTAGATAAGGTTTTTGACAAAGTAAATGATCCAATTAAGTTTAAGTTAAGAGCTTATTTACAATATAATGAAAATGATTTTGTAAACGCTAAAACTAATCTAGAAACTTATTATGCAAAAGTAGAGCAATCTAGAATCATCCCGAGTGATGCAGGTTTAGAAGCGGTAATTTATGCAGGATTAGCATCTAAAGAAGCAGACGCTGCTGCAAAAGCTGTCTTAATGCAAAAAGCTAATGAGAAATTAGCGGTTGTAAAAGCTGCTAAAGATGATACCTTAGATTGGGATTCAGAATTTGCAAAAGCATCAAGTGGTGCTGCGGAACTTCAAGCAAAAGCAGACGCAGGTCCTTCTAATGACAACATCGTGGCTCTTAAAAAACAAGTAGCTGCAAACAAAGAAGATACTACTGCATTGTTTAATTTAGCAATGGCTTATCAAGAAGTAAGTAACTGGGATGGTGCTGCTCTAGCTTGGCAAAAGATGAATGATCTTCTTCCAACTTGGGAACCGGCTTATTATAGCAAAGGTTATGCATTACAACAAGCTGGTTATAAAGAATTAGCTGCTGTAGCTTTCCAGAAATATATAGATGTAGCATTAACTAAAACTCCAGCAGAACAACAAGCTTTACAAGAAACATTGTTTGGAGCTTACTATTCTGTAGCTTACTTGTTACACACTACGGATAAAGTAAAAGCAAATGAAGCTTTACAAAAAGCACTTGCGATGAAACCAGACGATAAAAACTCACTTCTTTTACAAAAAGAATTAATGAAATAAAAAATGAGCTTCTCAATTGAGAAGCTTTTTTTAATTCTAAATTTGAAAATTTAAATTTAATTTCTGTATTTTTGGCCCATGAAAGTAGATATTTTAGCAATAGGAGCACATCCAGATGACGTAGAGTTAGGCTGTGGAGGAACTATAGCAAAATTAATTTCCGAAGGAAAAAAAGTAGCCATCATAGACCTTACCGAAGGTGAATTAGGAACAAGAGGAACTAATGAAACCAGAGCGCAAGAAGCGGCAACTGCATCTGAAATTTTAGGAATTTCTGCTAGAGAAAATCTTAAAATGAAAGATGGTTTTATTATCAATTCTCAAGAATATCAGTTTAGAATCATTGAAATGATTAGGAAATATCAACCAGAAATCGTGCTTTGTAATGCGATAGATGATAGGCATCCTGATCATGCGAAAGCCGCAAAATTAGTTTCAGATGCGTGTTTTTTATCTGGATTGGTTAAGATAAAAACCGATTATGAAGGTGAATCTCAAAAATTTTGGAGGCCAAAACAAGTTTTTCATTACATTCAGTGGAAAAATATTGAACCGGATTTTGTAATGGATATTTCTGGATTTTTAGACAAAAAAATAGAAGCTTGTTTAGCATATAAAACTCAGTTTTATGACCCAACTTCCACAGAACCAATGACTCCCATCGCTACCAAAGATTTTTTAGAAAGTCTAACTTATAGAGCGCAAGATTTAGGAAGATTGAGTGGAGTAGAATATGCAGAAGGTTTCACAACTGAAAAGTTATTGGCATTTAAAAATTTTGAAGGAATTATTTGTTAATTGTTTTAAAAATTTTATATATTTGCACACGCAAAAACGGTGATTGTAGCTCAGTTGGTTAGAGCGTCGGATTGTGGTTCCGAAGGTCGTGGGTTCGAGACCCATCATTCACCCAAAAAAAAGCATCCAAATTTTGGATGCTTTTTTATTTTATATTTTCATGAGATTTTAAGCTTTGGTGATGCTGTCCAGAACCAGAGTTACAGGACCGTCATTCAGTAAAGATACTTTCATATCAGCCCCGAAAATTCCACTTTCTATTTTTAGGCCAGATTTAGAAATCTCAGATTTAAAATATTCAAATAAAGGAATGGCTTTTTCTGGTTTTGCCGCTTTTATATAAGACGGTCTGTTGCCTTTTTTGTAATCAGAGATTAAAGTAAATTGACTGATGCATAAAATTTCTCCCACTACATCTTTTACAGAAAGATTCATTTTTCCTTCAGAATCAGAAAAAATTCTTAAGTCTACCACTTTTTTAATTAACCAATTGGCATCTTCTTGAGTATCGTTTTCATCTACACCGATGAGAAGGAGTAAGCCTTGCGAAATTTCTCCTACAATTTTTCCTTCTACTGCTACAGATGCTTCTTTTACACGCTGAACTACTATTTTCATGCCTCTAAATTAATTATAAATATTTAAAATGTTGGTAGAAGAATTATAATTATAAAAATATTGTTTCAGAGGATAAGGACTTACAGAAGCAGGCGCTCCAGAATTGAGAAACCATTTTGCATTGTCTTTTTTGCAAATAACCAAACTGCCATTTTCTACTTCTAATGTAGTGTCTGCGGAAGGACAAATATGTGGAGCGTTTCTATCATAAATTTTGAAACCATCATTGGTTCTATAAACGATTAAGCCTCTGGTTCCAGATTGCTGTTCTGAGACATAAATCCAGCCTCCAATATTGTTAAGAGGATAGTAGGAAGGTAGGCTTAAATTGAGCTGAACAGAAATAAATTGATTGGGAAAACAACTGGTAGTTTCTTCTCTGTTAGAACAAGAGTTGAGCGTTTTTAATGCGCTGAAAGCCAGTAAAATTGGGATAATTATTTTTAAAAGGCTTGGTTTCATATTAAAATTAATCATATCTTTGTAACTCGAATTTTTAATGAATATTGTCCGGCAAAGGTCGGATTATTTTTTTATATTAACATTAACGCAAAATAACCAGATATGAGTAAAGTAATGAATTATGTGACCAAAGAAGGTTTGGAAAAAATGAAGACTGAGTTAGAACTACTCGAAAGCATAGAAAGACCTAAAATTACTCAACAAATCGCAGAAGCAAGAGACAAAGGAGATTTATCTGAAAATGCAGAATATGACGCAGCGAAAGAAGCGCAAGGTTTGCTAGAAATGAAAATCTCTAAAATTAAAGATACTATCGCAAACTCTAAAGTGATTGACGAAAGTCAATTAGACACTTCTAAAGTTTCTATTCTTTGTACCGTTCGTCTTAAAAATAATGCGACCAAGCAAGAACAAAAATTTACATTGGTTCCAGATAATGAATCTGATATTAAAGCAGGGAAAATTTCTGTAAATACTCCTATTGCAAAAGGATTGTTAGGTAAAGCTGTAGGCGAAACTGCAGAAATTGTATTGCCAAATGGAAATAAACTTTCTTTTGAAGTTTTAGAAATTTCATTGTAATTTTAATATTTAAAATTTACAAATTATGAGTTCTATATTCACCAAAATTGTAAACGGAGAAATCCCTTGCTATAAAATCGCTGAAGACGAAAATTATTTGGCTTTTTTAGATGTGATGCCATTAGCAAAAGGTCATACTCTTGTGATTCCTAAGAAAGAGGTAGACTTAATCTTTGATTTAGAATCAGAAGATTTTAAAAATCTTTGGGGATTTGCTCAAAAAGTAGCCAAAAAAGTTGGAACAGCGATGCCATGTGTAAGAGTGGGAGTGGCTGTGATAGGATTAGAAGTTCCTCATGCGCACATTCATTTGGTTCCCATGAATACCATGCAAGACCTTAATTTTGGAAACGAAAGGCTGAAACTTTCACCAGAAGAATATCAAGAAATTCAAAATAAAATAATTAACTCTTAAAATATATTAACTCAAATTTCATAGCGAAGTTTGAGTTTTTTCAAAAATAAAAAGAATGAATCCTAATCAATGCTCATTTTGCGGAAGAAAAAAATCTGAAGTTGAAATTTTAATCTCGGGACAAAATGGATTTATCTGTGAGAACTGTGTAGAACAAGCGCATGCTATCGTAAAAGAAAGTGTACATGAAGATGAGTTTTCGCCAGCTACCTCGATTGAAGAACTTAAAAAGCCTAGAGAAATTAAAGAATTTCTAGACGAATATGTTATTGGTCAAGATCAAGCCAAAAAACAATTGTCAATAGCGGTTTATAATCATTATAAAAGACTTCTTCATAATAAAGACGAAAATAAATCTGTAGAGATTGAGAAGTCTAACATTATTATGGTGGGCGAAACAGGAACAGGTAAAACACTTTTAGCAAAAACCATTGCTAAGCAATTGAACGTTCCGTTTTGTATTGTAGATGCTACTATTTTAACAGAAGCAGGTTACGTAGGAGAAGATGTAGAAAGTATTTTGTCTCGACTTTTAATGGTGGCTGATTATGATGTAGAAAAGGCGGAAAAAGGAATTGTTTTTATTGACGAAATAGATAAAATTGCTAGAAAATCAGACAATCCGAGTATTACCAGAGATGTTTCTGGTGAAGGGGTTCAGCAAGGTTTATTGAAGCTTCTAGAAGGAAGTATTGTAAATGTTCCACCGCAAGGAGGAAGAAAGCATCCTGACCAAAAATACATTCAAGTCAATACTCAGAATATTTTATTTATTGCAGGTGGAGCTTTTGATGGGATTAAAGAAATCATTGAGAGAAGACTCAATAAGCAAGCGATAGGTTTTAGTACAGATAAACATTCTAAAGTAGAAGAAGAAAGCTATATTTTAGAAAAATTAAATGCTACAGATTTAAGAAGTTTCGGGCTTATTCCAGAATTGTTAGGTAGATTTCCTATTGTTACTCATTTGGATAAACTGACCAAAGAAACAATGCTTAGAATCCTTACAGAGCCTAAAAATTCTATTATTAATCAATTTGTAGAGCTTTTTAGGTTAGACGGCGTAAAACTTGATTTTACGGATCAAGCCCTTGAAAAAATAGTAGACTATACCATAGACAAAGGTTTAGGAGCAAGAGGTCTTAGAGGTACTACTGAGAAGATTTTAGAAGATTATATGTATAGAATAGATGAGTTAGAAAAAGAACTTAGAATAGAGGGGAATATTGATTTTTAACATACTTTAATATTTGTGTGAGGTTAAAAAAAATCATAATTTTGTGCTATAAAAGATATGTTTATTCTTTAAAACACAAATAAAATGAAAAATAAATTACCAAAAATAGGCTTGTTGGTCTTGTTTTTTGGTATTTCTAATGCACAAGTACTCACATATGTTGGGAGTGAAACTAAATTATATGTAAAAAGCGGTACGTTGTTTTATTCAGGAGGGGATTTTCAACTTAATTCCAATCTTGAAAAAGCTGTTGAAAATAGAGGAAATATCACAATATTAGGTAATTACCAAAAAGGAATTTCCGCAGATGCAGCCTTAGATGGTAAAGAATTCGTAAATGTTTATACATCTTCTAATGATTATGGACAGGTTAAAATTCTTGGCGGAGCTATTGGTACTAATGCGAGAATGACTGTTCAAAGACCTGCAGCTTCGTCCACCTATTTCAATTCTACGTTTCCTATAGCATTTCCCTTTAATGATAGTGTAAGTTACTTAATGAATAGTTTCGGAATGCAGGCTTCTGATTTTAAAGGAAGTTGTGCTATAGGAGTAAATTGTGGTAATTCTATTTACGACATGACCTTAAGAAAATGGAATAATAACCTAGTTGTAAATGATGTAGTTCCTACAGAATCCATTTTTAAGGCAGGGGATTATTATCTTTTAAATTTGAGAGATAATAGTATAAAGGCAAGTATGAATGGAATAATTTCTTACAAAGGAATTCCTTCGCCAGAAATTTATGTATCTACTGCAAAAGGAGTCATCAATGGTTATAGTGAGGCTGATTTTTCTAATTTTGGGTACAATACATGGAAAGAATACTTAAACCAGTACAGAGAAAAATATAAATCTTATCTTGGTGATGTAAATACTACGAATGCTGTTCATGCTAAAAACACCTACAGATTTGGTAATCCTTATACATCTAATTTAGACTTAAGTGCATTTGATGGAGCAAATGCATGGTTAAAAATTAAAAATAATGGTGTCATTAGAACGCTAAAGCAAGCTAGTGATTTTATTATGATAAAAAATTTTTATATCACTAAAAGAACTTCATCATACGGAATTACCTGGAATCCTACCAGAGGTTCGCAGCATAACAATACTTCTAGTACTTCAACTTATTATAAAGCTTTGTTTGATGGTGTACAATGGATAGGTGATGCTCAGGCTTTATTAATAAGACCTTTTGAAACTTTCAATCTTAATTTTCCATTAATTGACAAAACAAAAATGGGAAATACTAGAATTTTGGACGTGGAAGTTAATTTTAATGATGCTCATAAAACATTTAGTTATACTCCAGGTGTTTCGGATGTTCCTGTATCAAGAAAAAATTCTTTATATAGTAGTGCCTCAGAAACATCAAGTAAAGCATCTTTGTCAAATATTTATAACTTTTATCAAGCCGAAATTTTCTTAGTTAATAATGAAACAATACTTGGATCTCCTACTTATTTAGTTGGGGCAAATTATAATACAGAATCAGCAGGAATCAGTGCAAATACGAACGATATATTTGCTTTTGGAATATCTCCTGGAACCGCTAATATTGCTTATGATAGTAAAAAAGATTTTAATACTTTTAATACTGATACTTATATAGGAAAACCTTTGGGAATTGGGTTTAATAATCTTGTTATAGGAAATGAGTATGAGCTAAGGTTTAACCTTTATGAAGGCTCTATTTTTAATGAAGTAAAAGAATTATCTACTGATAAATTTTATTTATTAGATAAAGAAGCTAATAAAGTTACAGAAATCACAGCCGCTGAATCTTATAAATTTGTTGTTTCAAATAACGATTATAATTTAAGGTTCGAAGTGTACTGGAAATCTTATACTCCTCAGAGTACTTTGGCCATAGGTGTTGTTGAGGATCCTAAAAAATCAACTTATATTTATTTTGAAAACGGTTTTAGTAAAATAAGATTTGAAAAATCAGGTAAAGCTAATGTACAAATTTATGAAATGAGTGGTAAGTTAGTAAATGATCTTTCTAATATAACAACAGCTAATGATTACACATTAGAGCTCGAAAGAAATAAAGTTTATGTAATCATAGTTAAATATAATGATGGAACTATAAGAAAGTTAAAAACAATTAAATAAAAATAGCTCTTTTATGAAAAATATAATAAACAATCTTAAATATAAGTTAATATTATTGCTCGTTTTTGGGTTTAATAATCTTCTCTTCAGTCAGCTAGAAGGAGATGATACTCCCCCACCAGACGAAGGAGATGGCGCTCCTCAAGCTGCAATAGATATGTATTTGGTTCATTTGGCTGTTGTTGTAATTTTATTATTATTTTATTATCATAAAAAAATAGTTAGATTAGCTAAAAATTAAATATATAACTCACAATTTTATTGTGAGTTTTTTTATCTTTATCTCATGAAAAAAAGACTTTCACAAATTACTTTTATATTATTTAGCTGTATTGCTTCAGCTCAGTTTACAATTAAGGTAGAATCTCCAGAAGATTTTTCATTCAATGAAGCTTATCTTTATACTGTCAATGGCTCTAAAGACATTCTAATTGACAAAGCCGAGAAAAAAAATAATACATGGCTATTTCAGGTTAAAAATAGCTATTTAGGATTATTAAAAGTTTATTTTCCTCAGGCTAATACTTCTTTAAATCTGGTTTCAGAAAATAAGAATGTAGACCTTAAGTTTTCGGTTAAAAATAATAAAGTACAGCAGATAGATTATTATGACGAAGTCAATAATATATTTTACAGTATTCAAGACCAACAGAAAAAAAGAGAACAAATTCTACCAGCACTCTATCAAATACAAAATTTTTATAAAGAAAACTCAGATTTTGGTCTTGCACTAAAAAATGAAGTTTCTAACTTAAGTGCAGACATTGTTTTTGATTCGGACAAGCATCCTTTCTTAAGTTATTATTTCAAAACCTACCAAAATTTTTTACAAGAATCTGCAGGAAAAAAGAATCCTACAAACGATGAGATCATTTCTTTTTTAAATAATACACAAAACTACTTAGAAACCTCTTCATTGCTCAAGCCAATTTTAATGGTTTTTTTAAGCAATACAAGTAGATCAAGTTTAGGCGATGAAGTAGATAAATTACTTACCACTGTAAAAGTAGAAACACCTCGCGGACAAACTATACTTTCAGAATTAATTGAAGTTTTTAATGTTTACAACATTAAAGATTTAAAAGAAAAATATCTTACAGAAGCCAAAAATTTAAAATGTACCATTAATGATAGATTGGCCAATACTATAAAATCTAATGCAAATACAGAAATTGGAAAGATTATTCCCAATAATACTTTCGTAAATCCTGTAAATACTAAAGTGAAATCTCTACACGATGTGAAAGCAGATAAAAAGATTATCATATTGTGGTCTTCTACTTGTTCTCACTGCGAAAAAGAAATTGGCGAAATGGTGCTTCAGTATAATAAATTGAAAGAAAAAAATATAGAAGTAGTAGGTCTTTCTTTAGATTCTGATGCGAAGTCTTATTCTGATAAAGTAAAAATGCTGCCTTGGATTAATGATACAGAACTCAAAGGTTGGTACAGCAGTTATGTAGATACCTATAATGTGCATGCTACTCCAACTTTCTATATTGTAGATGCTAAAAATAAGATTATAGCTAAGCCAGATAACTTTTCTGAAATTTTAGAATTATTACAGCTAAAATAATTTGTAGACTTTAAAATTATTTATATATTTGCACCACGAAAAACGGCGAGGTAGCTCAGGTGGTTAGAGCGTTGGATTCATAACCCAAAGGTCACGGGTTCAAATCCCGTCTTCGCTACAAGTTAAGCAATAAATATCTAGAATATTTATTGCTTTTTTTTATAATATGATTTCTCATCAAATTTCTATTTTCACAAGAAAAATATTTTTTTTAGATCTTTCTAATTCTATTTTTAATCAATAAAAAATTTATTGTCTCATAGTGAAATAATGATAAAAATTAGTAGAAAAAAGAGATAAAAAATTTTGGTAGTATAAAAGAAATATGTATTTTTACACCGCTTTCAAAGAGCTATTGCTCGAAGGCAATAAATTTTTTTTCATCATTTGTGTTTTTAGAATCGCATCCTAGGATGTGATTCTTTTTTTATGCCTTTCTTCGTTCGTATAACACAAGTAAATCAATGAAATAAGAGTAAGTAACGCTACCTTCTTGTTGGTTTGATTTTAAGAAAATATCATTGGTGAAATAGAATATTTCAGTAATAAAAGAATCGTTTTTTTCTTTGAATAATTGCTCGTTTTTTAAATCACTTTTCACTTCTTTAGAAAGGAATAAAGTTGCTTGAGCAGCAAACTCTGGGTTAGTGTTTCGCAATGCGTTTACCAAACTTTTAGTTGCATATAAATAAGCACTGTATTTGAGTTCAGAATTGTTAGAGTTTTTACAAATGAGGAAGCCTATAAAATTAGCTTCTTGCTCCCTTGCAAAACCTAATTGATGCGCACTTTCATGAGACAAGGTAAAAGGAATGTAAGTGTTAGGTAACTCTGCGTTAAATTGTGCTTCTGTGGTAAATGGATTGTAATAACCAAGTATTCCTGTATAGCTTATTAGTGGATTAAATAAGCTCGCTTTAAAGTTGTCAATATTTGACGTTTTAAATGGATAATACTTTTTTGGTAATCGCTTTTGAGAATGAAGTATGCTTGACTTTAATACTTCAATATTTTTAATTTTGAATACATGCTTTGTTTCAATTTTTTTTCTTTCTTGATTGGTTAATGCAATGTATTTTAAAGTAAGTTTTTCTAATTCTTTGGGGGAGATTTCTACTTTATTTTTGTCATAAAGAGGTTTTTGGAAATACAGCATTCCCCACGAAATTTGATAAATAAAATAAGAAATATTTAGTATAATCAATAGAACGCTAAAGTTTCTATTCTTAATGCTTTTGAAAAGAAAAAGTAAAAGGAAAAAGATGAAAATGATATAAAAAATATCCCCAAAAGAATATTTGAAATGAGAGAAAAGCTCATTTTGAAATTCTTTTTTGAAGTGAAAAAAAGCAGTGAATTGCTGAACGATTATTTCGTTTTTTGAAAAGATATAGAATAAAAGAAATTGGGCAAACAATAAGCCTGCCCAAAATAATGATTTTTTATTTTTTAAAATTTTCACCATACTAAAGCGCTTGCTCCAAGAATTGCAGCATCTGCTTCTTGTAAGTCACTGTACAAAATTTTAACTTTATTTTTGAAAACTTGTAATAAGTTGTCTTCCATAGCTTGTCTGGTTGGCTTCATGATAAGGTCACCAGCTTTGGTTAATCCACCGAAAAGTACAATGGCTTCAGGTGCAGAAAAATGTACGAAAGTAGCTAAAGCTTCTCCTAAAATTTGACCTGTAAATTCGAAAACTTCATTGGCTAGAGAATCTCCTTGTTCTGCACATTTAAATACGGTTTCACTGGTTAATTCATTGATAGGATAATTTTCTAATAAACTAGGAGAGTGCTGGGTTTCTTGTAATAATTCAATAGCGGTATCTCTTACACCTGTTGCAGATGCGTAAGCTTCTAAAGAACCTTTCAGTCCAGTTCCTTTGTGCTCTCTACCACCATTTCTTACAATTACGTGGCCTAATTCTCCTGCAAAACCGTTGTGTCCTAAAACGATTTTTCCATCAATGATAATTCCG
Organism: Cloacibacterium caeni; assembly: GCF_907163125.1. Taxonomy (NCBI): domain Bacteria; kingdom Pseudomonadati; phylum Bacteroidota; class Flavobacteriia; order Flavobacteriales; family Weeksellaceae; genus Cloacibacterium; species Cloacibacterium caeni. The sequence goes on along the minus strand of NZ_OU015319.1, from coordinate 2,017,746 downwards.
CTACCTACACCAGTTCCTAAAGTAATGGTGATGAAGTTTTTCATTCCTTTAGCAGCACCATATTGCATTTCTCCTACAGCAGCAGCATTAGCATCATTGGTTAATTTAGCTGGAATTTTAAATTTCTGTTCTAGAAGTTCAGCCATAGGAATAATGCCTTTCCATTTTAGGTTGGCAGCATATTCTATTGTTCCTTGATAATAATTAGCATTAGGAGCGCCCATTCCTATTCCTACGAATGCTTCTGGACCGCCATATTGCTCAATCATAGGACTTAGTTTTTCTGCTAAATCATCTATAAAAGCTTCTACATTTTCATGTTCATTGGTTTTAATTCTGTCTTGAACTAGAATTTCCCCTTTTTTATTTACGATACCGAATTTGGTGTTGGTACCACCTACATCGATACCAATTGCATATTTTTCTTTCATTTTAGTCAACTTTAATGTCTTTATTTACGTTTTTGCTTCCTACTAATGCATAGAATAGCATATAAGAAATACCAATTACTACTACCCAATAACTCTGTACATATCCGAAGATATCAGCAGCATAACCTTGGATTGCTGGGATAATTCCTCCACCACAAACCATCACCATGAAAATACCAGATGCAGCTGCAGTATATTTTCCTAATCCTTCTGTAGCTAAGTTAAAGATTCCTCCCCACATTACAGAAGTACATAATCCGCATAATACCAATAGCATAATACTTACCGGAACTTGAGCTAATCCGAAAGAAATATCAGATTGAAAAACAGGCATACTTACCATTTGGTCTTTTGGTAAGAAGATTGCTAAAAGTACAAATACCAATCCTAGAACTGCTGCGAAACTTAACATTGATTTACTAGAAAATTTAGAACCTAAAACTCCTCCAGTTAATCTTCCTACTAACATTAAGAACCAATATGTTCCTACTACAGTTCCAGCAGTGGTAGCATTAATTTGTAAATCACCAGTCATATAAAGATTAGCAATATTTGGAATTCCTACTTCTACACCTACATATACGAAAATTGCAATTGCACCTAATACAAAGTGTCTGAATGAAAGAGGACTGTGTGTATTTTTTTCTGTGCTTTTCTCTGCTACAATGTGTGGCTCTGGAATGCTCATAGAATATAATACGATAAATGCCAAAACAAAAATTCCTATTGCTAAGAATAATGCTGGATTAGCATCTGAAATAGTAGCTTTTGCTACATCTCCCATTAAATAACCTACTAATACTGGAACGATGGTAGCTCCCATAGAGTTTAAAGTACCACCGAATTGTAATAATTGGTTACCTCTTTTTCCTTCTCCACCTAAAGTATTCAGCATAGGGTTTACTACAGTATTTAGCATACACATAGAGAAACCACCTACAAATGCTCCGATTAAATAAACGGCAAAACTTTCGATTTTACCAGAGAAGAAAGTAATTGCTACACCAGCAATACCTACCAAAATTGCAGTAAGAGCAGTTTTTTTATAACCAATTTTTTGCAGCATTAACCCTGCAGGAATTCCCATGAAAGCATAGGCGAGAAAATTGGCAAAATTACCTAATTGTGAAAGTAAATTACTTGCCTGAAATTGGTTTTTTACAATTACTCCCATCGGGTTTTGTAAACCTGTAACAAAGGCAATCATAAAAAAGAGTGCAAACATCATTGCAATCGGTAAAGCATAGCTTTGTTTGTTTTGGTTAGTGTCCATATTTTTGTTTTTTAATTTATTTTATAAATCCTGAGCAGAAATTATGCTAACAAATATATTATTATTTTCTCAAAATGATACAATAGATTTTTTAATTATTTTGAAGGGTAAATTTAATAAGATTATGTGAAACTTCTTTCAATTCCTGAATGTTTTTTGTTGGCTCTAAAATCTCATTAAAATAAATTTTAATTTTTCCTGGATAGCCTTTTCCATGGTCAAAAGGAAACATTTCCTTCAATCCTACAATCGTAAAAACAGCAAGTGGAGACTGATGTTTGTTAGATAAAATAAAAGCTCCATCTTTAAATTTGTCTAAAATGACAGACGTGTCATCTGGAACGCCTCCTTCTGGAAAAATCACAATGCTGTCTCCTTCTTCCATACGTTCTGCACATCTTTCATAGACTTCTGCTCTGCTTTTGGGCGAACTTCTGTCTACCATAACACAGATTCTTTTATAAATAGTACCGAAAATAGGAATTTTAACCAATTCTTTTTTACCAACAAAGCAAATAGGATGATGAGGGAATAATAAAACTGGAATAAAAATATCTACAATCGAAGTATGATTGGCAATAATAACGTATTGTTGGTTTCTGTCAATTTTTTTGTTGGTCTTATTAATGAGTTCATATCTAAAACCCATGCCGTAAAAAACACCTTTACACCAAAGTCTCACGAAAAAATAAGCATATTTATAGTGTTCTTTTTTTATGGAGAGCAAATAAACAGGAATAAAGAATAGAATAAGTAAAATTCCAGCGAGTAAAACCATCCAGCCTCGCCAAAGATAATTAAGTGCTCTTTTCATGTTTTTAACCATTAAAAATTACGTTTTTCTTGATTGAATAATTAAGGATAGAAACTAATCCAATGGCAGCGATTTTACTTAAAATCTGTGGACTGAAGGTATAAATAATCAGGTCTAGATTATCTCTAAAGATGGTATTGTAAAATAATTGGAAAAATAATAAACTCAATATGGTAGAGAAAAAAGAAATCACCATAAAATAAGCAAATTCCCTTTTTTTAGAGTGCTTCCCGCGTTCGAAAACAAACCAAATACTTAAAAAATAATTGAAAACGATACCACAAGTAGTAGATAATATGTTGCTCAAAGGAAAATGAATTCCGTGAAAATTAGTCTCACTTGAAAAAAAAATAGGGATATTAACACTGAATAATTTAAAACTCCCAATTTCTACAATCGCACTTAAACCTCCCGCAATAATAAAAAATAGAACTTGCTTTTGTTTTAATAAAAGTTGTTTCATAAAATTTTCTTACTACAAATTTAAACTTAAATGTTAAAGTTTAATAAATTATCATTAATTATTTTTTTATAACAAAAAAATATATAATTTAGTATTATAAAAGATGCCATCAAAACCTGATAAAAAATTCATTTTCAATTATATATGAAAGTGATTTTTTTGTCTTGACACCAGATTGTTCATTGATGTTTACCACACCAAATCAAAAAATAAAAGTATGAAAACACCGAGACCATACAGAAAATTTCAGTTTAAGCAAGAAAAAATTAAGGACTTAGAAGAGCACAATCCACGCTTCAAAAGAATTTTTTCAGAATTCGAAAACCTCACAGACGAAATATGGGACATAGAAACTGGCGATAGAGCTTCTGTGCCAGATGATTTTATGTTTGCCCTTAAATTACAGACTCATTATTTAGAAGATGAAATAGACCATTGGCTAGACCTAAAAGATGAGGAAAGCATAGAATAAAAAAGATTTTCCTAATTTAGCAATTTAAACGCTTTGTGTATGATTGCAATTGTTGACGGTGGTTCTACAAAATGTGACTGGGTAATTCTAGATCATTCTGGTAAGATTTCTCAAAAGACCGAAACGCTCGGTTTTAATCCAAATATTATTAATGCAGATTTGATTCCTCAAGAAATTGAGAAGAATCAGCATCTGTATTTCCTGAAAGAACATTTAAAAGAAATTTATTTTTACGGTTCTGGTTGTGGTACTCCAGAAAATGCGGCTTTGCTAGAAGTTAATTTGCAAAAAGCATTTCCACATGCCAAAGTGATTGTAAAAGAAGACATGACAGCCGCAGCTTATGCAGCTTACAATCGTAAACCAGCAATTGTTTGTATTCTAGGAACGGGTTCTAATTCATGTTTTTTTGATGGAGAAACTGTAAGAAGAGATTTACCATCATTAGGTTTTTTAATTGGTGACGAAGGAAGTGGTTCTGCGCTTGGTAAACAATTGTTGCGCAGGTTTTTCATGAAAAAATTGCCCAAAGATTTACACGAAGATTTCATGGCTACTTATCATCTTACCATAGAAGATGCCATCAGAAATATGTATCACAATCCTAGAGCTAATGCTTATCTCGCAGAATTTAATAAATTTGTAGTCCTCAAAAAATCACATCCATATTTTCAAAATATGATATTTGATGAGATGAAAAATTTCTTTGAATATCAAGTGCTTCCTTATGAAGAAGCCAGAGAAGCAGAGATTAACTTTATTGGTTCTATCGCTTTTGTGTACGAAGATATTTTGAGATCTGCCGCCGCAGAACTTAATCTTACCGTAGGAAAAATTGTACAAAGACCTATAGAAAGCCTAGTAGAGTATCATAAAAAATACATTTTCAACCAAGAGGAATAAAAAAATATTTCCTCTTCTTTTTTTAATATAGAATTTACTTTTAATTAAATTTTTAAAAATTTATGTCAAATAAAACGCATAGAGATCAAGAGCAATTTAGAAACGCAGCACTTGATTATCACAGAAATGAACCTAAAGGAAAAATAGAAGTCATTCCCTCTAAACCTCACTCTTCACAGAGAGATTTATCACTAGCTTATTCACCAGGAGTTGCAGAACCTTGTTTAGAAATCGAAAAAAATCCTTCTACTATATATGAATATACCACCAAAGGAAACTTAGTTGCTGTAATTTCAAACGGAACTGCTGTTTTAGGATTGGGAGACATCGGTGCAGAAGCTTCTAAACCAGTAATGGAAGGGAAAGGATTATTGTTTAAAATCTTTGCAGATATCAATGTTTTTGATATTGAGATTAACGAAAAAGATCCAGACAAATTTATAGAAATCGTTAAAGGAATTTCGCCCACTTTTGGAGGAATCAATTTAGAAGATATCAAAGCGCCAGAAGCTTTCTACATAGAACAAAGACTGAAAGAAGAGCTTAATATTCCTTTGATGCATGATGACCAACACGGAACTGCCATCATTTCTGCAGCAGCATTAATTAATGCTTTAGAATTGGCAGATAAAAAAATAGATGAAGTGAAAATGGTGGTAAATGGAGCAGGAGCAGCTGCAATTGCTTGTACCAAATTATACATTGCGCTAGGTCTTAAAAAAGAAAACGTATTGATGTGCGATTCTAAAGGAGTAATTAATCATAAGAGAGAAAATCTTACTCCAGAAAAATTAGATTTTATAGCAGAAACAGATATTTCTACGTTGGAACAAGCTTTAGAAGGAGCAGATGTTTTTGTTGGTCTATCTAAAGGAGATGTAATGACTGCAAAAATGCTTAGTTCAATGGCGGAAAATCCTGTTGTTTTTGCTTTGGCAAATCCTACTCCAGAGATTGATTATAATCTTGCCATCGCAACGAGACCAGATGTTATTATGGCAACTGGAAGAAGTGATTTTCCTAATCAGGTGAATAACGTTCTTGGTTTCCCATATATTTTCAGAGGTGCATTAGATGTACAAGCTACTGGAATTAATGAAGAAATGAAATTGGCTGCTGTAAAAGCAATCGCAGAATTAGCAAAAGAGCCAGTTCCTGAAATGGTGAAATTGGCTTACAATGTTAAAAATATAGGATTTGGTAGAGAATACTTCATTCCGAAACCATTTGATAATAGATTATTAACCAAAGTTTCCATTGCAGTAGCAAAAGCGGCTATGGAAAGCGGAATTTCTAGAAAACCTATTGCTGATTTCGAAGAATACGAAAATCAGTTGCTAGATAGAATGGGTAGAGACGAAAAACTCATCAGAATGATGCAAAACAGAGCGCGTTCTAACCCAAAACGTGTTACGCTAGGAAATGCTGAAGAATATAACGTATTGAAAGCGGCACAAATTCTTTATGAAGAAGGAATTGCTCACCCTATTTTATTAGGAGAGAAAAAATTCATCAAAGAACAAATGGAAAAATTCGGAATTCATTTAGATGTTCCGATTGTAGATCCGATGGATGATGACCAAGACGAAAATCGTAAAAAATATAGAGAAACGCTTTGGAGACTTCGCAATAGAAAAGGTGTAAATGAATATATTGCCAAAAGATTGGTAAGAAACAGAGATTATTTCGGGCCACTCATGTTGCAACATGGTGACACTGATGCACTCATTGTAGGATATTCTAAAAATTACAGAACTGTTCTGAGACCTGTTTTAGAAATTATAGAAAAAGCAAAAGGAGTAGATAAAATTGCTTCTATGATGATGATTTTATCAGATAAAAAGCCTTATTTCTTTGCTGATACTTCTATCCATGTAAATCCTACACCAGAAGAAATGGCCAACATCGCGAAGATGGCAGAATATGCAATTAAATCTTTCGCTATTCAACCAAGAATTGCTATGCTTTCTTACGAAAATTTCTCGGCCAATTCTGAGACGTCTAAAAAAGTAGCAAAAGCAGTAAATATTCTACATCAAAAATATCCAGATATGATTGTAGATGGAGAGTTTCAGCCAGATTTTGCGATGAGTGCAGACCATCTTCAGGATTATCCTTTCTCAAAATTAGGAAAAACTCCAGCCAATACTTTTATCTTCCCGAATCTAGAAAGTGCTAATCTTTCTTATAAAATTATCAGAGGAATGAAAGTAGCACAAGTAGTAGGGCCAATTTTATTAGGACTAAAACAGCCTGTTCACGTTTTACAAATGCGAGCAAGTGTAGATGAAATTGTGAACTTGGCAACTATAGCCGTTTTAGATGGTCAAATGCGCGAAAATCAATAATATTTAAACCGAGAATTTTCTCGGTTTTTTATTGTTAAATTTTTTTTCCTCAAAAATAATTATCTAACTTTAACCTTAAAATTAAAATTATGTTTAGCATAAAGTCAAAATTCTTATTAGCAGTAGTATTAATTTCTGGTTATGCTCATTCTCAAGAAGTTGTAAATAAACCATACTACAATTACCAAACAAAAGAGTATCAATCTAAAAAGTCTGTTTTCGTAAATTCTTTGTTGAAAAAGATGACATTAGACGAAAAGCTAGGTCAACTTAATCTTCCAGGAGCTGGTGATATTACCACGGGACAAGCTCAAAGTTCTGATATTGCAAAGAAAATTCAAGAAGGAAAAGTAGGAGGTCTCTTTAATATTAAAGGAGTAGAAAAAATTAGAGAAGTTCAAAAAATTGCCGTAGAGAAAAGCCGTTTAAAAATTCCTTTGCTTTTCGGGATGGATGTAATTCATGGTTATGAAACCAATTTTCCTATTCCTCTAGGTTTGGCTTCTTCTTTTGATACTCAATTGGTGCAGCAATCTGCAAGAGTAGCAGCAAATGAAGCAAGTGCAAGTGGTATTAACTGGACTTTCTCGCCAATGGTAGATATTTCTAGAGATCCAAGATGGGGAAGAGTTGCAGAAGGAGCTGGAGAAGATCCTTATTTAGGTTCCGAAATGGCAAAAGCAATGGTTTTTGGATATCAAGGAAAAGATTTATCTCTCAATAATACAATAATGGCTTGTGTAAAACATTTCGCATTGTATGGAGCTCCAGAAGCTGGTAGAGATTATAATACGGTAGACATGAGCCACGTAAGAATGTATAATGAATACTTCCCGCCTTATAAGGCAGCTGTAGATGCAGGTGTAGGTTCTGTGATGGCTTCTTTTAATGAAGTAGACGGAATTCCTGCAACAGGAAACAAATGGTTGATGACAGATGTTTTAAGAAATCAATGGAAATTCAAAGGTTTCGTGGTGACTGATTATACTGGTATTAATGAAATGATAGACCACGGAATGGGAGATTTACAACAAGTTTCGGCTTTGGCAATGAACGCAGGTGTAGATATGGATATGGTAGGCGAAGGTTTTCTTACTACCCTTAAAAAATCTGTACAAGAAGGAAAAGTAAATATCAAACAAATTGATTTAGCAGTAAAAAGAATTCTTGAAGCAAAATATGATTTAGGACTTTTTGAGGATCCATATAAATATTGTGATGCAAACAGAACAAAAAATGAAGTTTACAGTCAGGTAAATAGAGATATTGCCAGAAATATTGCAGCACAATCAATGGTTTTAATGAAAAATACCAATGAAATTCTTCCTTTAAAATCTCAAAAAAATATTGCTGTAATTGGGCCATTAGCAGACAATGCTGAAAATATGCCGGGAACTTGGAGCGTTGCAGCAAAACATAAAGATGCGATTTCACTTTTAGCAGGTCTTAAAAAGACTTTCGGGAATTCTGTGAATTTTACTTATGCTAAAGGTTCTAATATAGATTATGATGCAACTTTCGAACAAAACGCTGCTATGTTTGGCAAAAACACTTACAGAGACAGCAGAAGCAAAGAAGAAATGCTGAAAGAAGCAGTTGAGGTTGCTAATAAAGCAGATGTAATTCTTCTTGCCATTGGTGAAACTGCTGAAATGAGCGGCGAATCTAGTTCTAGAACCAATATTTCTATTCCACAAGCTCAAAAAGATTTATTAAAAGAATTGAAAAAAACAGGTAAGCCAATTGTTTTGGTATTATTTGCAGGTAGAGCAATGGAAATCAATGAAGAAAGTGAATTAGCAGATGCTATTCTTAATGTATGGTTCCCAGGATCAGAAGCTGGTTTAGCAATTTCGGATGTACTTTTTGGTAAAGTAAATCCTTCCGCTAAATTACCGATGACTTTCCCAAGAAGTATAGGTCAAGTTCCTATTTTTTACAATCACAAAAATACAGGAAGACCACTTTCTCAATCGTCTACTGAAAAATGCCAATTTGATAAATTCCGTTCTAATTATCTAGATGAATGTAACACTCCGCTTTATCCTTTCGGTTATGGTTTAAGTTACACTCAGTTTGCTTACAATAATCTAAATGTTAGTTCTAAAAATTTAAAAGGAAATCAAACTTTAAAAGTTTCTGTAGAATTGAAAAATTCAGGAAAATATGATGGTGCCGAAATCGTACAACTTTACATCAGAGACATGGTAGGTAGCAATACAAGACCAGTTAAAGAATTAAAAGGTTTCCAAAAAATATTCTTAAAAGCAGGAGAAGCCAAAACGGTTACCTTTAATATAACTCCAGAAGATTTAAAGTTCTATGATAATAACCTAAAATACGATTGGGAATCTGGCGAATTTGAAATTTTTGTAGGAGGTGATTCTCAAAAGACCGTTTCTCAAAAAATCACTTGGAATAAATAAATCATAGAGATATAATATTAAATAAAAGATGAAATTCATTTTAAAAATCACGGTATTACTAGCTTTTGGCTTTGTCAGTCAAGCAAATGCTCAAGAAATAAAAGCAGAATTCAAGAAAGAAGTAAAAGTAGAAAAAAATATTTCCTACGTTTTTGATTATCCTCAAAACGCTAAAGGAAATGTTCCGTTGATTGTTTTTTTACACGGTTCTGGCGAAAGAGGAACCAATTTAGAAATGGTAAAAGCGCACAGTCCGTTTACTTATAAAAATTTAATGCAGGAACCCGTGGCAATTCTTGCACCGCAATGTCCCGAAAATATGTGGTGGGATACACAAGCCGTGTATTTTTTGATTCAAGAAATCGTGCAGAAATATAAAATAGATGCTTCTAGAATTTACCTCACAGGTTTATCTATGGGAGGTTGGGGAACATTGAAATTGGCAGGAGAACATCCTGAAATGTTTGCAGCAGTAGCTTCTGTTTGTGCACCTACAGACAGAGTAATGTTGGCGAATATTCATAATTATAAAGATATGAACCTTAAAATTTTTCAAGGCGGAATGGATGATGTGGTGTTGCCAGAAAACGCGACTAATTTTTGGATGAAAGTTCACCCGATTAATCCAAAAGCAGAACTCATTATCTTCCCGAATGATAATCACAATTCTTGGGATTCTACTTATTCTAACCCAGAATTTTACAAGTGGCTTCTCTCACAGAAAAAGAAATAACCGTTTTACAAATCAAAAACCCCTCCAAATTTTTTGGAGGGGTTTGTTTATAGGTGAATTTTTAATTTTTTATTCTATTTCCAAAACTGTAAGATAATATCCATTTACCGTTTTTATATTTATAGACATTAAACTCATTTTTATAAAAAGTCTTAAGTTGAATCAAAGCTTCCTGGTTGTCTCTTATAAAAAGCGGCGTTGAAATTTGTAATATGTTATTGTCTTTAATTTCAGTTATTTTGCTTTTAGATTTGTAATTTTTCCAATTTATCTGAGGAGCGTATTTTTTAGCTTTATAATATAAACTAAAATCTTCTTCTTTAACTTCTTTCATTGTGAACTTGAAGTTTTCATCATTTTTTAATGAATCGGTCAATTCTGGAGTAAAACTCCATGCATAAATATTCATTTTTTCATATTCTTGGTCATCCACAATTTCCTTAAAAATTCCTTGCGTATTTTTTTGTTGATGCAAACAAGAAGATAAAGAGAATGTAATAATCAAAATAATTATATTCTTCATTAAAGTTTATTTCAAAAATAAAACCGTTTTTATAATTTAAGTATATAAAGACTACGCATACATTCCTTCAATCAAAGCTTTGAATTTTTCCAGAATAATTTTACGTTTTATTTTTAGTGTTGGAGTAATTTCTCCACGTTCTATGGTAAATTCTTCTGGTAAAAGTTTGAACTTTTTAATTTTTTCAAAACTTGCAAATTCCTTTTGAATATCATTCACTACTTTTTCAAAAGTTTCCTTAATGAAAGGTGTTTCCAGTAATTTTTTCTTCTCTTCTATGTTCAGAGAAAGGTAATTTTTAAATTCTTCGTATTTCTCCATCAAAGTTTCAAAATTCGGAACTATCACCGCAGAAACATAAGGTTTTCCTTCGGCAATTACCATCGCTTGAGCAATGTAAGGATTGCTTTGTAATGGGATTTCTATGCTTTGTGGTGCAATATATTTTCCGTTAGAAGTTTTCATTAAATCCTTAATTCTATCGGTAATGTAGAGATTTCCTTCTTCGTCTATTCTACCAGCATCACCTGTTCTGAAGTAGCCATCTTCTGTGAAAACTTTAGCCGTATCTTCTTCGTTTTTGTAGTAACCTTTCATCACACCTTGGTATTTTACCAAGATTTCATTATCTGCTCCTATTTTAATTTCTACACCTGGTAGAGCTTTTCCTACGCTTCCGTACACATAATTTTTCGGAGGAAGTGCAGTAACGGTAGCAGTAGTTTCGGTAAGTCCGTAACCTACAATCACAGGTAAACCAATGGCTGCAAAAAATTCTGAAATTTCTTTTTTCAGCATCGCTCCACCACAAGGTAAAAACGAAAGATTTCCGCCCAATTCATTTTTAATTTTTCTGAAAACCAATTTGTCAAAGAAACTAAACTGTAATTGTAAACCAAACGGAACTTTAGCACCTGTTCTTTTTTTATCAGCTACTTTAGCGCCCACTTCCAAAGCTTTTTTGAAAAGTTTTTGTTTCGTAGGAGAAGAAGCTTCTATTTTTTTAACTAAAGTTTGATATACTTTTTCGTAGAATCTTGGTACGGCACACATTGCAGTTGGGTGAACATGTTTCAGAGTGTTCAAGATATTTTTTGGGTCTTCTAAAATGGCAACTTCACCACCTTGAGAAAGCACAAAAAGCGTCCAGCTTCTTTCGAAAATATGACTTAATGGTAAAAATGCCAAAGATTTCATGTCGTACAAATTGTCGAAACTGAAAAATTCTTTGTGCGCCGCAACTACCGCTTTGAAACCACCATGTGTAAGCATTACACCTTTCGGGATTCCTGTAGTTCCAGAAGTGTAAAGAATGGTTGCCAAATCTTCATCGGTAATTTCGATGAGGTTTCTTTCCGTAGCAAAATGCTTGATGAAATCTGGGAAATAGGTAATGTTTTCGGCTTCGTCTTTTATCACATGAGACGTGAAAATATGTAATTTTTTGCCTAAATGTTTTTCGGCACTTTTCAGAATTTCAAGTTGAGGCGTGTCTCCCACCAAAATGTGCTGCATTTCGGTTTGCTTGATGATATATTCGGTTTGGTCATAATTATTGGTGGCGTAAATGGGAATGGTAATCGCCCCCAACATTTGCACGGCAACGTCAAAAATAATCCAATCTTTAGAATTTTGAGAAAAAACACCTACACAATCTCCCTTTTTTACGTCTAGAGTATGTAATCCGTTTGCAGTTTGGCAAACCATTGCCCAGAATTTTTTCCAAGTAAGAATCTCTATTTCGTCACCGTTTCTAAAGCTAAGAGCGGTTTTCTGTGGAAATTTTTTGGTGTTTTCTTCTAAAAGCTGAAGTAGGTTTTTCATTATCTGTTTACTATTTATATTATAACTTCCCAAAATTACGAATTATTGCATGTTTTATACCTATAAATTGATTTTTTAATTTTTAGAGATTTGTTATCTTTGAAGATTATTAAAAAACTATGATTTTTTCATTAAAAGGTATTGTTCAAGAACTTACTCCTACCTATGTGGTGATAGAGGTAAATGGAGTGGGTTATTATGTAGGCATTTCTTTGCAAACGTCTCAGCGACTTTCTTTAGGAAAGGAAGTTTTTCTTTTCACCCAACAAATCATCAGAGAAGATGCACATTTGCTTTTTGGGTTTTATACCAAAGAAGAAAAAGAAATGTTTAATCTCTTAATTTCGGTAAACGGAGTGGGTGCAGTTTCTGCGCTTATTTTGCTTTCTTCATTAGATCTTAAAGACATTGCACAAGCGATTCTCAATAAAAATTCTGCCCTGCTCCAAAAAGTAAAAGGAATTGGTGCTAAAACCGCCGAAAGAATTATCGTAGATTTACGAGATAAGGTAGAAAAATTCGGGGTTTCTGCGGAGAACATTTCTGCTTTTGCAGACAATAAAGTGAAAGAAGAATCGTTATCTGCTTTAGAAGTTTTAGGGATTCCTAAAAAGATGAGCGAGAAGATTGCCGATAGAATTTTAAAACAAAATCCAGATTTGCAAACCGAAGAATTGGTGAAGCAAATTCTAAAAATGATATAAACACAAGTGAAGAAAACTTTTCCTCTGCATAAAATCTATTTTTCGATTGTATTTTTATTTTTTTCTGCGCTATTTCTTGCGCAGCAAAAGCCTTCGGATACAGCGAATATTTCTATAAGGAAAGATTATGCCTTGCCCAATCCTACGAGATACGAAGCATTCTATGATGTAAAAACAGGGATGTATTATCTCTACCCCAAAATTGGAAACACCGTAACTGGAGCGCCCATCGTTCTTACTCCAAAAGAATATTCTACTTACACCCTGAATAATAGTCTCAAAGATTATTATCAGCAAAAAGCTTTTGGTGGAAATCTCTACAAAGAAGAAAAAAAAGAAGCCGAAAAGAAAGGCTTAATCCAAAGTGTGACTATCAAAAATAAAATTTTTGAAACTATTTTTGGGAGCAATAAAATAGAATTGATTCCAAATGGTTTTGCGAGTTTTGATTTAGGAGGTTTGCACCAAAAAATTGAAAATCCATTAATTCTTCCACAAAACAGAAGCAATTTTGCGATTAATATTCAGCAGAGAATTCAGCTGGGTGTTTTAGGAAAAGTTGGAGAAAATCTACAACTCAAAGCCAATTACGATACGCAGTCTGGTTTTGCATTCGAAAACAGAATGAATCTCGTTTGGCAAGCCAAGGGAACTTGGAGAGATTTACAAAATCAAGCCATCGGTGAAGCAAAAAATCCACTAAAAGGTGGCGAAGATAAAATTATAAAAAGAGTAGAATTCGGTAATGTGAATATGCCACTTTCTACCAATTTAATCAGAGGTTCTGAATCACTTTTTGGTTTAAAAACCGAATTCCAATTAGGGAAAACGTACGGAACTTTGGTGTTTTCTCAGCAACAAGGTGAAGCCAGAAATATTGTAGTTCAAGGTGGTGGTGTAATGCAAACCTTCAAAATAAACGCTTATGATTACGAAGATAATCAGCACTATTTTTTAGGCCAATATTTCTTAAATAATTATGACAACGCTTTAGCCAATTATCCTTTAATCAATTCTAGAATTTCGATTACCCGATTAGAACTTTGGGTTTTAGACCAAGGTTCTGGTAATTTGCAAGAGCAAAAAAGTATTCTCGGGATTAGAGATTTAGGTGAAGGTGGAAGTTTTCCAGATAATTCTAATTTAGGGGTTTATAATGCAGTAGCCAACCTTGGCGGAATAAGAGATGTAAACCAAACTTATAACGCGATCAATAATCAATCACTTCCGAATACTACAGGTGACCCCAATTATAAAGACGGCGAACATTTTATCTTTAACCGAAAAGCAAAAAGATTAAATCCTGCTGAATATACCTTTAATCCACAAGTGGGTTATATTTCTTTGAATCAAAGATTAAATGATAATCAACTTTTGGCGGCGTCTTTTTCTTATACCGTTTCTGGTGACAGCAAAGTCTATAAAGTAGGGGAATTTTCCGAAGAAAGTCCAGTGGTGATTACCAAATTATTGAAACCGAACGTTTCCGTAAAAACCACTTCACCGATGTGGAATTTAATGATGAAAAACGTGTATTCTTTAAATGCCAATCAAGTAGATCCACAGAATTTCTTGTTAAATGTTTTATATCGTGATAATGACAGCGGTGGAAAAGTAAATTATCTACCAGGAACACCTGTTGCAGACCAAAATTTATTGAAATTATTCAATTGGGATAGACTGAATGTAAATAACGATATTCAAAATAATACGAATGGTCAACAAGGAGACGGTTTGTTTGATTTTGTACAAGGAATTACGGTGGATGCACAAAACGGAAGAGTAATGTTTACCAAAGCTCAACCTTTTGGTAGTTACTTAGAATCTGTTTTAGGAAGCAATGACCCAAAATTTGTTTTCAATGAACTGTATACCCAACAAAAACAAGTCGCTTCTGAAAATAATTTAGCACTTAGATACACCATCGAAGGTAGATATAAAGGTTCACAAGGAACGGGAATTTCTTTAGGAGCGATTAATGTTCCACGTGGTTCTGTAAAAGTAACTGCCAATGGAGTTGTGCTTACAGAAGGCGTAGATTACACCGTAAATTATATGGTAGGTGAAGTAACTATCATCAATGAAATGGTGAAACAATCTGGTCAAGCCATCAATGTGAGTTTGGAAAACCAAATGACCTTTAACACCCAGAGAAAAAGATTTTTAGGATTAAATCTCGAGAGAAAATTTAATGAAAATCTTACCATTGGTGCAACTGTGGTGAATTATTCAGAAACACCACTCACTCAAAAAGTACAAACAGGTTTCGAAGCCGTGAATAACACGATGGCTGGTTTTAACCTAATGTACAATAACCAATCGCAGTTTTTAACCAGACTTACAGATAAAATTCCGTTTGTCAATACAGAAGCACCATCTAATATTAATTTGAAATTAGAAGGAGCGTATCTTATTCCAGGTCAAAATAAAGGAATCAATGATGAATCTTACATTGATGATTTTGAACAAACCACTTCTAAAATTTCATTAAAAGAACCTGCAGTTTGGAGTTTAGCATCTAAACCTGAAATTGGTTTCGGAAATTCTAATAATAATGACCTTCAAAGCGGAAATGGAAGAGGTTTGCTATCTTGGTATAATATAGACCCAAGATTTTATGGAGTTGGAGGAAGAGCACCAAATGGAATTAACGCTGAAGCACTTTCTAATCACGCTTCCAGAAGAGTTCAGATGATAGAACTCTTTAACAATAGAGATTTTGTAGCGGGTGAACAAACCTTCACCAATACTTTTGATATTACGTATTATCCTAAAGAAAGAGGTCCGTATAACTTAAATCAAAATGCAGAAATTCCATCACAAAGATGGGCTGGTTTAATGAGACCGATTACGGTTTCTAACTTCAGAAGCTCGAATATAGAATATGTAGAATTTTGGATGATGGATCCTTATGCAGACGGTAAAATGTTAGGAACTGCTCCTAAATTAATGTTGCAATTAGGAAACGTTTCAGAAGATATTCTGAAAGATGGTAAACTGCAATATGAAAATGGTTTGCCTACACCCAATACTCCAGCGAAAACTTCTTCTACCAATTGGGGAACTCAGCCAGACCAATTCCCAGTTTTGTATGCTTTCGGTACAGAAAACGAAGAGAGAACTGCTCAAGATGTTGGTTTTGATGGATTGGATAACGTAGCGGAAGCTACAGCTTTCAATACCAATTTTATCAATCCAGTAAAAAATGAGCCAGACCCAGCTGCAGATGATTTTGTGTTTTATCTTTCTAATCAGTTTCAGGGTGCGTTAGCTTCATCTATGATTGAGCGTTATAAATATTTCAGAAATCCAGATGGAAACTCTCAGTCGAATTCTTTAGAAGTTTCTTCTCAAACTCCGGATGCAGAAGATGTAAATAAAGATTATAACCTAGACCAAAGCGAAAATTACAATCAGTATGATATTAATTTAGCACAAAGCGAATTGGTTTTAGGAAGAAATAATATTGTAGATGTAAAAGAAGTAGAAGTGAAATTCCAAAACGGACAAACTTCTAAAAATAAATGGTTCTTATTCAGGATTCCAGTTGCCAATTATAATTCTTCTACCGAAACTTCTGGTGCAGACCAAATCTTAAATAATGTGAGATTTGCCAGAATGATGCTTACTGGTTTTGATGAAACCGCTACGATTAGATTCGGAACATTAGACTTGGTAAGAAGCGAATGGAGAAAATATGGAAAAGGAATTGCTTCAAATAGAGTAGATGATCAGAACCAATTTGAAGGAACAGGAACTATAGATAATTCTAAATTTGATGTAGGAAGTGTAAACTTAGAAGAAAATGCATTGGGAACTCCACCTTATGTGTTGCCTCCAGGAATTGAAAGACAAGTTCTCAGCGGAAATGCAGGTGCTCAAAGACAAAACGAAGCTTCTCTTTATATGAAAACCAACCTTCCGAATGGTGAAGCAAGAGGTGTTTTCAAAAATATCGCTTTAGATATGAGAAGATTCCAAAATTTAGAATTATTTGTTCACGCAGAAGATTTAATTGGCAAAGGTTCTAATCTTGATAAATCTGCGAAATTCTTCATCAGATTCGGTAGTGATGCTACAGATAACTATTATGAATATGAAGCTTCGCTGAAATATACCGCTCCGAATGCCACTTCTCCGCTTGATATTTGGCCAAATGAAAACACCGTGAGATTAGCGATTCAGGATTTTGTAGATTTAAAAATCTTGAGAGACAAAAATTCTACGGTAACCAACGAAAGATTTACTTCGGCAGATTTTGGTGATGAAAATAAAGCCTTCTACGTAAAAGGTAGACCAAGTTTAGGAAATATTACCACCATGATGATTGGGGTAAGAAATAATGATGAGGTAGATAAAAATCTTATTCTTTGGGTGAATGAAATTAGACTTTCAGGTATTGAAAATAAAGGTGGTTATGCAGGAAACGCAAATCTTAACTTTAATTTAGGAGACTTTGCTACCGTAAATGCGAGTGGAGCTTATTCTACGATTGGTTTTGGTTTCATTAACCAAAAACCTGCGGAACGTTCACAGACTACCAACTCAGCTTTTGGTATCAATACAATGGTGAATGTAGATAAATTCTTGCCAGAGAAGTTAGGATTGAAGATTCCGATGAATTATTCTTATTCTCAAACCATAGAAGATCCTAAGTACAATCCACTGAATGATGATGTGGAATTTAGCAAAGATCCAAAGAAAGATGAACTGAAAAAAGTAGCAAGAACGTATACGCAACAAAGAAGTATTGGGGTACTCAATATGAGAAAGGATAGAATGAATCCTAATAAAAAACCAAAATTCTATGACGTAGAAAACTTATCCATTTCTTTAATTTATAATGATGATAAGTATAGAGATGTTTATACTAAAGACAATTACAGACAATATTTAAGAGGAAATATAGATTACAGTTTTAATTTTAAACCATGGAATCTTAAACCATTTAATAAAATTGTAAGCGATACCGCGAAGTCTTATCCATATCTGAAATGGGCGAAAGAAATTAACTTTAACATAGTTCCGACAAGAGTTTCTTTCAGAACGGAGTTAGACAGAAATTATAATGAATTAGAATTTAGAAATATTGATGCGTTGCTCAATGGAAATTCTTCTGCGGATTTTGATGTGATTAAAAACCGAAACTTCTTCTTCGGTTGGCAATATAACGTAGGATTTAATTTAACCAAATCCCTAAAATTAGATATTTCATCAGCTACCAGAACGATTAATGACCAATTGGATATTCAAACGTTTGACAGAAGTTCTATTTTCCAAAACGTTTTCCAAAAAGGAAGACCGGTTCTTTATAACCATAGAATTCAGTTGAGTTACAGATTACCATTCGAAAATTTACCTTATTTAGATTTTGTAAATACGGAGATTGGTTACGGCGTACAGTACAATTGGAGCGCTCGTTCTACAGCGATGGTAGATACTAATGGAGTAAAACTGGGGAACTTGGCACAGAATACCAATAATATTAATGTAACTGGAGGTGCAGATTTTAATAGTTTCTTCAATAAGTTTAAATATTTTAGAAAAGTAAATGATAAAATGAATGCCAGAAAATCTGAAATAGATTCTCTGAACAATGTCTATACTCAGAATTTCTTGAAAAAAGGAAGGAAAAAAGCATTCAAATCTTATACTTTTAAAAATAAATTGACGCCTACTCAAGCTTTTGCTTATGCTTTAACAGCGATAAAACAATTAGATTTTAATTATACTGAAAATAACGGAACGGTTTTACCGGGATTATTGTCTTCTCCTAATTTCTATGGATATGGAAAAGGAATTGGCGGGCCAACTTTTGGATTCTTGTTGGGTTCTCAAGCAGACATCAGAAGATATGCCATAGAAAACAGTTGGATTTCTTCTTCGGAATACATGACGGAAGCTTATTCTCAGATGACTACCAGAAATCTTACTGGGAATATTCAGATTCAGCCTATCAATGATTTTAGAATAGATGTGAGTTTTACCAAAAACTACATGAAAAATTTAATGCATGGTAATTTTAATGTAGATGCGATTAGCAGTACACCTCAGTTCGATTTTTCTTTCGCTAGTGAGATGATTACGTTTACCAATTCTAATATTCTCTTGAAGACAAGTTTTGGAAGCGATAATATTTATGAAAAAATCATTGAAAATGCTAAGACGATTTCTCAAATGTATGGAACACCACAAGCTGATGGTTACGCAGAACATTACAGCAAAGCCAATGCTTATGTATTGATTCCAGCTTTCCAAGCAGCGATTGAAGGAAAGTCTCCAACGAAAAATAACAGTTTAGAAAAATCTAAATTTCCAATGCCAAACTGGAGAATTACCTATTCAGGAATTAAAAACATACCTTTTATTAATAGTCAGTTTGCTAAGTTTGATATTCTTCATGCTTATACATCTACTTATACCGCAACAGGAATTCAGAAAAGCGTAGACTATTATAATAAGAATGTAAATCCTGGAGCTCCTCAATATGATATTAATAATGATGTATATAATCCTTATACATTTAATACGATTGGTTACGTAGAAGATTTCTCTCCACTTTTAGGAGCAGATGTTACCATGAGAAATAATATGCAGTTCCGTTTACAATATAATAAGAACAGAATGTATACACTCGGTTTGGTAAATCATACTTTAACCGAAGATTTAGGTTCTGAGTATGTTTTTGGTTTTGGATATATTTTAAAAGATTTAAAAATCAAAGTTAGGTATCAAGGAAAAGAAAAAAATCTGAAAAGTGATTTAAATGTAAGAGCAGATTTTTCATTGAGAGATAATCAAACCAGAATTACCAATATATTATTAGATGATTCACAGATTACCGGAGGTCAAAGATTAATGAGCGTAAAAGTTTCGGCAGATTATAACATCTCTCAGAACTTTAATTTAAGATTCTTTTATGATCAATTAATGACCAAGTATAAAATTTCTACAGCATTTCCACTTTCTACGGTTAGAGCTGGTATTACGGCAACCTTTAATTTTGGAGGAGGTCAAGGTTTCTAAATACACATATAATATATAATAGTATATAATATAGAATAGAATCAAATTTATTTGGTTCTATTTTTTTTAGAAAAAACTTTTTTGCAACCTCCATATAATTTCATTAATTTTGGGAAAAATAAATTTAGAAATGAACACACCATCAGAATTAAAGTACACCAAAGATCACGAATGGGTTAAACTAGAAGGAAACGTAGCTACAGTTGGAATCACTGATTTTGCTCAAAGCGAATTAGGAGACATCGTTTTTGTAGATGTAGATACTGTAGATGATGATTTAAATGCGGGAGAAGTATTCGGTAGCGTAGAAGCTGTAAAAACTGTTTCAGATTTATATTTACCAGTTTCAGGTAAAGTAATAGAGTTTAATGAAGAGTTAGAAGGTGAACCAGAATTGGTAAACACAGACCCATACGGAAAAGGATGGATTGTAAAAGTAGAACTTTCAGAAGGTGCAGACCAATCAGAATTGCTAACTGCTGAACATTACCAAGAACTCATTGGATAAGATAACTCACATATTTAGATATTACGTATTGCCCATTTATTGGGCAATACTCACATATATGCTCCTCAAACCTGGAGTAGAAAACAAAGAATATTGGTTTATGTTCTCTGGAATTGATAAAATACTCCATATATCAATATTCGCCCTATTAGGATTTGTTTTCAGAATTGGTTTTCCTAGAATGCGATTTTTTACCTTTTTCTTAATTATGTTTATATATGGATTAGGTACAGAAATACTACAAAGAGAAATGCATTTAGGCAGAAGTATGGAATTGTTAGACCTTATTGCAGATTTATTAGGAGTGTTGATGGGATATTTTATATATCAAAAAATAAAAAATGATTACTTCTAAATTCATATAATTCTTTGTGATGTTTAGGATTTATAGTATAAATAATACTAAACAAAGCGTATTTTCTTATTGTGGATAACTTTTAAAATGAATGTAAGTTGTTTGTTACCAGAATAATGTTTTCCCCAATTTAAACAGCTGTATAGTTTTTTGTAGAAAAAATTTGCATTGTATTTATTTATAGTCATACTTTTGCATCACCAAAATAACGGAAAGCGCAGGAGCTAATTAAGGAAAAAGATACGAAACGAGAACAAAAAAATATTTAAGAAAATATTTGGAAGTTTGGAAAAAAGAGTTACCTTTGCAGTCCCTTAAATGAGGGAGCGCAGAAGAGTAAAGTTTTTTTGAGAGAGATAAATTAAGTTAAGCTAACATAATAAATAGTGCGACTGACGGTCTTGAAAAAAAATATCAAAAAAGTTTTGTTGATTAAAAAATAATTAATACTTTTGCACTCGCAAATCAGAAACGCAAGATGACAGAAAAGTTTTCTGAGGCGCGAAAGAAAAAGAGATCTTTGAAATACAATATAACAACCAAGTAAAAAAAATAAACCAAAGCGAAGTCAACTTTGAGTAAGTCAGACAAACATACAATGGAGAGTTTGATCCTGGCTCAGGATGAACGCTAGCGGGAGGCCTAACACATGCAAGCCGAGCGGTATTGTTTCTTCGGAAATGAGAGAGCGGCGTACGGGTGCGGAACACGTGTGCAACCTGCCTTTATCTGGGGGATAGCCTTTCGAAAGGAAGATTAATACTCCATAATATATTGAACGGCATCGTTTGATATTGAAAGCTCCGGCGGATAGAGATGGGCACGCGCAAGATTAGCTAGTTGGTGAGGTAACGGCTCACCAAGGCGATGATCTTTAGGGGGCCTGAGAGGGTGATCCCCCACACTGGTACTGAGACACGGACCAGACTCCTACGGGAGGCAGCAGTGAGGAATATTGGTCAATGGGTGCAAGCCTGAACCAGCCATCCCGCGTGAAGGACGACTGCCCTATGGGTTGTAAACTTCTTTTGTATAGGGATAAACCTACTCTCGTGAGGGTAGCTGAAGGTACTATACGAATAAGCACCGGCTAACTCCGTGCCAGCAGCCGCGGTAATACGGAGGGTGCAAGCGTTATCCGGATTTATTGGGTTTAAAGGGTCCGTAGGCGGACTTATAAGTCAGTGGTGAAAGCCTGTCGCTTAACGATAGAACTGCCATTGATACTGTAAGTCTTGAGTATATTTGAGGTAGCTGGAATAAGTAGTGTAGCGGTGAAATGCATAGATATTACTTAGAACACCAATTGCGAAGGCAGGTTACCAAGATATAACTGACGCTGAGGGACGAAAGCGTGGGGAGCGAACAGGATTAGATACCCTGGTAGTCCACGCCGTAAACGATGCTAACTCGTTTTTGGGGCTTCGGCTTCAGAGACCAAGCGAAAGTGATAAGTTAGCCACCTGGGGAGTACGCTCGCAAGAGTGAAACTCAAAGGAATTGACGGGGGCCCGCACAAGCGGTGGATTATGTGGTTTAATTCGATGATACGCGAGGAACCTTACCAAGACTTAAATGGGAATTGACAGCTTTAGAAATAGAGCTTTCTTCGGACAATTTTCAAGGTGCTGCATGGTTGTCGTCAGCTCGTGCCGTGAGGTGTTAGGTTAAGTCCTGCAACGAGCGCAACCCCTGTCACTAGTTGCCATCATTCAGTTGGGGACTCTAGTGAGACTGCCTACGCAAGTAGAGAGGAAGGTGGGGATGACGTCAAATCATCACGGCCCTTACGTCTTGGGCCACACACGTAATACAATGGCCGGTACAGAGGGCAGCTACACAGCGATGTGATGCAAATCTTGAAAGCCGGTCTCAGTTCGGATTGGAGTCTGCAACTCGACTCTATGAAGCTGGAATCGCTAGTAATCGCGCATCAGCCATGGCGCGGTGAATACGTTCCCGGGCCTTGTACACACCGCCCGTCAAGCCATGGAAGCTGGGGGTACCTGAAGTCGGTGACCGTAAAAGGAGCTGCCTAGGGTAAAACTAGTAACTAGGGCTAAGTCGTAACAAGGTAGCCGTACCGGAAGGTGCGGCTGGAACATCTCATTTTAGAGCGTCATTAGACGTAAAACAAAATTAAAATAAGAACTTACTCAGTTCGCTTTGGTTTTTTACTGGTTGATATATAAAAATATACCCCTAATCATTAGTAAGAGGGAAGAGATTTAAAGTCTCGTAGCTCAGCTGGTTAGAGCGCTACACTGATAATGTAGAGGTCGGCAGTTCGAGCCTGCCCGAGACTACTAAAGAATTAGAGGGGAATTAGCTCAGCTGGCTAGAGCGCCTGCCTTGCACGCAGGAGGTCAAGGGTTCGACTCCCTTATTCTCCACAGTTTTAGAGGTCTAATTTAAAAGTGACGAATAGAGCCAAAAACAATATTTGTTTATTAGACATTTAAGAAGAAAAATAGATCATTGACATTAACGATAAAGACATCACAAAGAGATAACCGAGCACTTTCGAGTGCCGAGTATAAAAATATACTAATATAATATTAGGAAAGAAATCGTTAAGGGCGTATGGCGGATGCCTAGGCTTTCAGAGGCGACGAAGGACGTGGTAAGCTGCGAAAAGCTGCGGGGATTGGCACACACGAATTGATCCGCAGATGTCCGAATGGGGCAACCCGGCATGTTGAAGACATGTCACTGCGCAAGCAGAGCAAACCCGGAGAACTGAAACATCTAAGTACCCGGAGGAAAAGAAATCGAAGAGATTCCGTAAGTAGTGGCGAGCGAAAGCGGATTAGCCCAAAAGTCTTTATATGTTTAGAAGAATGTTCTGGAAAGAACAGCCGTAGAGGGTGATAGCCCCGTAATCGAAAGGCATACATAGATGATAAATGAGTAGGGCGGGACACGTGAAATCCTGTCTGAATATGGGGGGACCATCCTCCAAGGCTAAATACTCCTGAAAGACCGATAGTGAACAAGTACTGTGAAGGAAAGGTGAAAAGCACTTCGAATAGAAGGGTGAAATAGAACCTGAAACCGTACGCCTACAAGCGGTCGGAGCACCTATATGGTGTGACGGCGTGCCTTTTGCATAATGAGCCTACGAGTTAATTTTACTAGCGAGGTTAAGGACTTCAGGTCCGGAGCCGGAGCGAAAGCGAGTCTGAATAGGGCGCATAGTTAGTAGGATTAGACGCGAAACCTTGTGATCTACCCATGGGCAGGTTGAAGCTCTGGTAACACAGAGTGGAGGACCGAACCGGTTGACGTTGAAAAGTCTTCGGATGACCTGTGGGTAGGGGTGAAAGGCCAATCAAACTGGGAGATAGCTCGTACTCCCCGAAATGCATTTAGGTGCAGCGTTGCGACAAGTTTATTAGAGGTAGAGCTACTGATTGGATGCGGGGGTTTCATCGCCTACCAATTCCTGACAAACTCCGAATGCTAATAAATGTTTCGCAGCAGTGAGGGCATGGGTGCTAAGGTCCATGTCCGAGAGGGAAAGAACCCAGACCAACAGCTAAGGTCCCCAAATATATGCTAAGTTGAAACAACGCGGTTGGACTGCATTGACAGCTAGGATGTTGGCTTGGAAGCAGCCATTCATTTAAAGAGTGCGTAACAGCTCACTAGTCGAGCGGTCCGGCATGGATAATAATCGGGCATAAGCATATTACCGAAGCTATGGATTTGTACAATAGTACATCTGGTAGGGGAGCATTCTATTTGCGCCGAAGCAGTATCGCGAGGTATTGTGGAGCGGATAGAAAAGAAAATGTAGGCATAAGTAACGATAAAGGGGGCGAGAAACCCCCTCACCGAAAGACTAAGGTTTCCTCAGCCATGCTAATCAGCTGAGGGTTAGTCGGGGCCTAACGCGAACCCGAAAGGGGTAGTGGATGGACAACGGGTTAATATTCCCGTACCTGTATAATAATAAAGTGACGGAGTTGGAAATTAGGTGCGTACTGACGGAATAGTACGTTGAAGTAACTGCGAGGTTACGATAGTACAGCAAGTCTTCGGATGCGCTGATAATCCTAAGGACCCGCTTCCAAGAAAAGCGATTTATACAGCCCGTACCAAAACCGACACAGGTAGTCGAGGAGAGAATCCTAAGGTGCTCGAGTGAGTCGTGGCTAAGGAACTAGGCAAAATAGTCTCGTAACTTCGGAAGAAGAGACGCCAGCAGTAATGCTGGCCGCAGTGAAGAGGCCCAGGCGACTGTTTATCAAAAACACAGGACTCTGCTAAATCGAAAGATGCTGTATAGGGTCTGACACCTGCCCGGTGCTGGAAGGTTAAGGAAGGTGCTTAGAAGTAATTCGAAGGCATTGACTGAAGCCCCAGTAAACGGCGGCCGTAACTATAACGGTCCTAAGGTAGCGAAATTCCTTGTCGGGTAAGTTCCGACCTGCACGAATGGTGTAACGATCTGGGCACTGTCTCAGCCACGAGCTCGGTGAAATTGTAGTATCGGTGAAGATGCCGATTACCCGCAATGGGACGAAAAGACCCTGTGAACCTTTACTATAACTTCGTATTGACTCTGAGTAAATAATGTGTAGGATAGGTGGGAGGCTTTGAAGCAGGCACGCTAGTGTTTGTGGAGCCAACGTTGAAATACCACCCTTTGTTTACTTGGAGCCTAACTTCGAAAGAAGGACATTGCGTGGTGGGTAGTTTGACTGGGGTGGTCGCCTCCAAAAGAGTAACGGAGGCTTTCAAAGGTACCCTCAGCACGCTTGGTAACCGTGCGTAGAGTGTAATGGCATAAGGGTGCTTGACTGTGAGACCTACAAGTCGATCAGGTGCGAAAGCAGGACATAGTGATCCGGTGGTTCCGTATGGAAGGGCCATCGCTCATAGGATAAAAGGTACTCCGGGGATAACAGGCTAGTCTCCCCCAAGAGCTCACATCGACGGGGAGGTTCGGCACCTCGATGTCGGCTCGTCACATCCTGGGGCTGGAGAAGGTCCCAAGGGTTGGGCTGTTCGCCCATTAAAGTGGCACGCGAGCTGGGTTCAGAACGTCGTGAGACAGTTCGGTCTCTATCTATTGCGGGCGTTAGAAGTTTGAGCGGAGTTGACTCTAGTACGAGAGGACCGTGTTGAACAAACCTCTGGTGTATCAGTTGTACCGCCAGGTGCACCGCTGAGTAGCTATGTTTGGAAGAGATAAGCACTGAAAGCATATAAGTGCGAAACTCGCCGCGAGATGAGACTTCTTTTAAGGGTCGTTGGAGATGACGACGTTGATAGGCTACAGGTGTAAAGGCAGTAATGTCATAGCCGAGTAGTACTAATTACCCGTAGATTTATAGCCTAATAGGCACTCGAAAGAGATAAGGTTAGCTCTTTGTGAACGTTTTTATCGATAAAAAAGGAATTAGTCTTGAAAGGGCTAAGGATTTAGATTAAACCTAAGTCCTAAAACCTAACAACTAATCCCTCATATAAAGCCTTTAGGGTGGTTTTAGCAGAGGGGCTCACCTGTTCCCATTCCGAACACAGAAGTTAAGCCCTCTAGCGCCGATGGTACTGCTAACGCGGGAGAGTAGGTCGCCGCCAGTTTTTATTTTTAAATCCTCATCATGTAAATGATGAGGATTTTTTGTTTTATCACTATTCTATCTAATCCAATCTCATCAAGCTATCATTTTGAAAGCATAATACTTTAAATGAGAAAATACTCATGAAAATTGACTTGCATATATAAATTATAAACATGGATTTATATTTGAAGAAGGAATAGCATTAAAAAGCCTCTGTTCTAATGAAGGACAGAGGCTTTTTATTTTATAAGTTTGTTTATGTTTAAATATATTATACTTGGATTACTCCCAAATTAAACTTATCTGTAATAGGAGAATGGTTTGCTGATTCTATTCCTGCAGATATCCATTTTCTGGTGTCTAAGGGATTAATAATAGCATCAACCCATATCCTAGCGTAAAAGTAAAGAGTTTTATAAGTAGTTTTAGTTATGTTACATGGGATTGTTTTACAATAGGGTATAATATAAAGTTTTTTGCTTTGGTAATACTATATCTTTTTCAAAAATCAATAAATATTTGCTCAAATCGGGTTGTAAATATGAGTAAAATTTCTATCAAAAATGGATAAGTTTCAATAAGAATTATTTTATTAAAAGTTCTTTTAACGATTTATGAGAAAATTTAGGAGCCATTTCCCGCTTTCCACTACAATCTTTTTGGCTCGTCAAAGCCTCTCGCCAAAAAAGGATTTCCGTTTCAATCGGGGCTAAATGGAGATTGCAAATTGAAGTTCTCTATTTAACATAAATTAAAATTAAATTTTTCCTATTAGTTTTCAGTAAGTTGTGACTAATGTCATGAAAAAGTTGTAAATAAATTTGGGGATTGTGTAAAAGTTCGTATTTTTGCAATCCCAAACAACGGGAAAGCGCAGGAGGTAATTAAGGAAAAAGATACGAAACGAGAACAAAAAAATATTTGAAAAAATATTTGGAAGTTTGAAAAAAAGAGTTACCTTTGCAGTCCCTTAAATGAGGGAGCGCAGAAGAGTAAAGTTTTTTTTGAGAGAGATACATTAAGTTAAGCTAACATAATAAATAGTGCGACTGACGGTCTTGAAAAAAAATATCAAAAAAAGTTTTGTTGATTAAAAAATAATTAATACTTTTGCACTCGCAAATCAGAAACGCAAGATGACAGAAAAGTTTTCTGAGGCGCGAAAGAAAAAGAGATCTTTGAAATACAATATAACAACCAAGTAAAAAAAATAAACCAAAGCGAAGTCAACTTTGAGTGAGTCAGACAAACATACAATGGAGAGTTTGATCCTGGCTCAGGATGAACGCTAGCGGGAGGCCTAACACATGCAAGCCGAGCGGTATTGTTTCTTCGGAAATGAGAGAGCGGCGTACGGGTGCGGAACACGTGTGCAACCTGCCTTTATCTGGGGGATAGCCTTTCGAAAGGAAGATTAATACTCCATAATATATTGAACGGCATCGTTTGATATTGAAAGCTCCGGCGGATAGAGATGGGCACGCGCAAGATTAGCTAGTTGGTGAGGTAACGGCTCACCAAGGCGATGATCTTTAGGGGGCCTGAGAGGGTGATCCCCCACACTGGTACTGAGACACGGACCAGACTCCTACGGGAGGCAGCAGTGAGGAATATTGGTCAATGGGTGCAAGCCTGAACCAGCCATCCCGCGTGAAGGACGACTGCCCTATGGGTTGTAAACTTCTTTTGTATAGGGATAAACCTACTCTCGTGAGGGTAGCTGAAGGTACTATACGAATAAGCACCGGCTAACTCCGTGCCAGCAGCCGCGGTAATACGGAGGGTGCAAGCGTTATCCGGATTTATTGGGTTTAAAGGGTCCGTAGGCGGACTTATAAGTCAGTGGTGAAAGCCTGTCGCTTAACGATAGAACTGCCATTGATACTGTAAGTCTTGAGTATATTTGAGGTAGCTGGAATAAGTAGTGTAGCGGTGAAATGCATAGATATTACTTAGAACACCAATTGCGAAGGCAGGTTACCAAGATATAACTGACGCTGAGGGACGAAAGCGTGGGGAGCGAACAGGATTAGATACCCTGGTAGTCCACGCCGTAAACGATGCTAACTCGTTTTTGGGGCTTCGGCTTCAGAGACCAAGCGAAAGTGATAAGTTAGCCACCTGGGGAGTACGCTCGCAAGAGTGAAACTCAAAGGAATTGACGGGGGCCCGCACAAGCGGTGGATTATGTGGTTTAATTCGATGATACGCGAGGAACCTTACCAAGACTTAAATGGGAATTGACAGCTTTAGAAATAGAGCTTTCTTCGGACAATTTTCAAGGTGCTGCATGGTTGTCGTCAGCTCGTGCCGTGAGGTGTTAGGTTAAGTCCTGCAACGAGCGCAACCCCTGTCACTAGTTGCCATCATTCAGTTGGGGACTCTAGTGAGACTGCCTACGCAAGTAGAGAGGAAGGTGGGGATGACGTCAAATCATCACGGCCCTTACGTCTTGGGCCACACACGTAATACAATGGCCGGTACAGAGGGCAGCTACACAGCGATGTGATGCAAATCTTGAAAGCCGGTCTCAGTTCGGATTGGAGTCTGCAACTCGACTCTATGAAGCTGGAATCGCTAGTAATCGCGCATCAGCCATGGCGCGGTGAATACGTTCCCGGGCCTTGTACACACCGCCCGTCAAGCCATGGAAGCTGGGGGTACCTGAAGTCGGTGACCGTAAAAGGAGCTGCCTAGGGTAAAACTAGTAACTAGGGCTAAGTCGTAACAAGGTAGCCGTACCGGAAGGTGCGGCTGGAACATCTCATTTTAGAGCGTCATTAGACGTAAAACAAAATTAAAATAAGAACTTACTCAGTTCGCTTTGGTTTTTTACTGGTTGATATATAAAAATATACCCCTAATCATTAGTAAGAGGGAAGAGATTTAAAGTCTCGTAGCTCAGCTGGTTAGAGCGCTACACTGATAATGTAGAGGTCGGCAGTTCGAGCCTGCCCGAGACTACTAAAGAATTAGAGGGGAATTAGCTCAGCTGGCTAGAGCGCCTGCCTTGCACGCAGGAGGTCAAGGGTTCGACTCCCTTATTCTCCACAGTTTTAGAGGTCTAATTTAAAAGTGACGAATAGAGCCAAAAACAATATTTGTTTATTAGACATTTAAGAAGAAAAATAGATCATTGACATTAACGATAAAGACATCACAAAGAGATAACCGAGCACTTTCGAGTGCCGAGTATAAAAATATACTAATATAATATTAGGAAAGAAATCGTTAAGGGCGTATGGCGGATGCCTAGGCTTTCAGAGGCGACGAAGGACGTGGTAAGCTGCGAAAAGCTGCGGGGATTGGCACACACGAATTGATCCGCAGATGTCCGAATGGGGCAACCCGGCATGTTGAAGACATGTCACTGCGCAAGCAGAGCAAACCCGGAGAACTGAAACATCTAAGTACCCGGAGGAAAAGAAATCGAAGAGATTCCGTAAGTAGTGGCGAGCGAAAGCGGATTAGCCCAAAAGTCTTTATATGTTTAGAAGAATGTTCTGGAAAGAACAGCCGTAGAGGGTGATAGCCCCGTAATCGAAAGGCATACATAGATGATAAATGAGTAGGGCGGGACACGTGAAATCCTGTCTGAATATGGGGGGACCATCCTCCAAGGCTAAATACTCCTGAAAGACCGATAGTGAACAAGTACTGTGAAGGAAAGGTGAAAAGCACTTCGAATAGAAGGGTGAAATAGAACCTGAAACCGTACGCCTACAAGCGGTCGGAGCACCTATATGGTGTGACGGCGTGCCTTTTGCATAATGAGCCTACGAGTTAATTTTACTAGCGAGGTTAAGGACTTCAGGTCCGGAGCCGGAGCGAAAGCGAGTCTGAATAGGGCGCATAGTTAGTAGGATTAGACGCGAAACCTTGTGATCTACCCATGGGCAGGTTGAAGCTCTGGTAACACAGAGTGGAGGACCGAACCGGTTGACGTTGAAAAGTCTTCGGATGACCTGTGGGTAGGGGTGAAAGGCCAATCAAACTGGGAGATAGCTCGTACTCCCCGAAATGCATTTAGGTGCAGCGTTGCGACAAGTTTATTAGAGGTAGAGCTACTGATTGGATGCGGGGGTTTCATCGCCTACCAATTCCTGACAAACTCCGAATGCTAATAAATGTTTCGCAGCAGTGAGGGCATGGGTGCTAAGGTCCATGTCCGAGAGGGAAAGAACCCAGACCAACAGCTAAGGTCCCCAAATATATGCTAAGTTGAAACAACGCGGTTGGACTGCATTGACAGCTAGGATGTTGGCTTGGAAGCAGCCATTCATTTAAAGAGTGCGTAACAGCTCACTAGTCGAGCGGTCCGGCATGGATAATAATCGGGCATAAGCATATTACCGAAGCTATGGATTTGTACAATAGTACATCTGGTAGGGGAGCATTCTATTTGCGCCGAAGCAGTATCGCGAGGTATTGTGGAGCGGATAGAAAAGAAAATGTAGGCATAAGTAACGATAAAGGGGGCGAGAAACCCCCTCACCGAAAGACTAAGGTTTCCTCAGCCATGCTAATCAGCTGAGGGTTAGTCGGGGCCTAACGCGAACCCGAAAGGGGTAGTGGATGGACAACGGGTTAATATTCCCGTACCTGTATAATAATAAAGTGACGGAGTTGGAAATTAGGTGCGTACTGACGGAATAGTACGTTGAAGTAACTGCGAGGTTACGATAGTACAGCAAGTCTTCGGATGCGCTGATAATCCTAAGGACCCGCTTCCAAGAAAAGCGATTTATACAGCCCGTACCAAAACCGACACAGGTAGTCGAGGAGAGAATCCTAAGGTGCTCGAGTGAGTCGTGGCTAAGGAACTAGGCAAAATAGTCTCGTAACTTCGGAAGAAGAGACGCCAGCAGTAATGCTGGCCGCAGTGAAGAGGCCCAGGCGACTGTTTATCAAAAACACAGGACTCTGCTAAATCGAAAGATGCTGTATAGGGTCTGACACCTGCCCGGTGCTGGAAGGTTAAGGAAGGTGCTTAGAAGTAATTCGAAGGCATTGACTGAAGCCCCAGTAAACGGCGGCCGTAACTATAACGGTCCTAAGGTAGCGAAATTCCTTGTCGGGTAAGTTCCGACCTGCACGAATGGTGTAACGATCTGGGCACTGTCTCAGCCACGAGCTCGGTGAAATTGTAGTATCGGTGAAGATGCCGATTACCCGCAATGGGACGAAAAGACCCTGTGAACCTTTACTATAACTTCGTATTGACTCTGAGTAAATAATGTGTAGGATAGGTGGGAGGCTTTGAAGCAGGCACGCTAGTGTTTGTGGAGCCAACGTTGAAATACCACCCTTTGTTTACTTGGAGCCTAACTTCGAAAGAAGGACATTGCGTGGTGGGTAGTTTGACTGGGGTGGTCGCCTCCAAAAGAGTAACGGAGGCTTTCAAAGGTACCCTCAGCACGCTTGGTAACCGTGCGTAGAGTGTAATGGCATAAGGGTGCTTGACTGTGAGACCTACAAGTCGATCAGGTGCGAAAGCAGGACATAGTGATCCGGTGGTTCCGTATGGAAGGGCCATCGCTCATAGGATAAAAGGTACTCCGGGGATAACAGGCTAGTCTCCCCCAAGAGCTCACATCGACGGGGAGGTTCGGCACCTCGATGTCGGCTCGTCACATCCTGGGGCTGGAGAAGGTCCCAAGGGTTGGGCTGTTCGCCCATTAAAGTGGCACGCGAGCTGGGTTCAGAACGTCGTGAGACAGTTCGGTCTCTATCTATTGCGGGCGTTAGAAGTTTGAGCGGAGTTGACTCTAGTACGAGAGGACCGTGTTGAACAAACCTCTGGTGTATCAGTTGTACCGCCAGGTGCACCGCTGAGTAGCTATGTTTGGAAGAGATAAGCACTGAAAGCATATAAGTGCGAAACTCGCCGCGAGATGAGACTTCTTTTAAGGGTCGTTGGAGATGACGACGTTGATAGGCTACAGGTGTAAAGGCAGTAATGTCATAGCCGAGTAGTACTAATTACCCGTAGATTTATAGCCTAATAGGCACTCGAAAGAGATAAGGTTAGCTCTTTGTGAACGTTTTTATCGATAAAAAAGGAATTAGTCTTGAAAGGGCTAAGGATTTAGATTAAACCTAAGTCCTAAAACCTAACAACTAATCCCTCATATAAAGCCTTTAGGGTGGTTTTAGCAGAGGGGCTCACCTGTTCCCATTCCGAACACAGAAGTTAAGCCCTCTAGCGCCGATGGTACTGCTAACGCGGGAGAGTAGGTCGCCGCCAGTTTTTATTTTGAAATCCTCATCATGCATATGATGAGGATTTTTTGTTTTATACCTATTCTATCTAATCCAATCTCATCAAGCTATCATTTTGACAGCATAATACATTAAATGAGAAAATACTCATGAAACTTGACTTGCATATATAAATTATAAACATCAATTTATATTTAAAGAAAGAAAAGCATTAAAAAGCCTCTGTCCTTCATTAGAACAGAGGCTTTTTACTTTATAATTTTATGTATGTTTAAATATATTATACTTGGATTACTCCCAAATTAAACTTATCGGTTATAGGAGAATTATTTGCAACTTCTATTCCTGCAGATATCCAAATGAATTGCAATAGGGATAGTAGTGGAAATCCTTTTTTTGCTCTGTATAGCGTTGGCAAAAAAAGATTGTAACGTATAGCCCGCCCGAATATGTGTTGGCTCTTGCTTCGGAATGAGGGATTGCCATAAAATTAAAAATCCGTCCTAAAATAGACTGCACCCAAAAGTTTAGACAAAATTAAACAATATTTTCAAAGGAAAGAGTTCGGTACTGTACCGGACTCTTTCCTTTGAGATTGAGTCTTATTCTATCATTGTTGTAATAGTGAATGTACTTCACTATTTCCATCTTAAGTTCCTGAATGGAACCAAACTTTCTGGTATAAAACATTTCTGATTTTATCGTTCCAAAAAAGTTTTCTATCACCGCATTGTCCAAACAGTTTCCTTTTCGGGACATACTTTGAATAATACCTTTTTCTTTTAACAAGTTTTGGTAATGTTTCATTTGATATTGCCAACCTTGATCAGAATGTAGAATGATGTTTTGTGTAGATTTTACTTTTCTGAATGATTTCTTTAGCATTCTGATGATTTGGCTAAACACAGGTCTTTCAGATAAGTCAAAACTGACAATTTCACCATTAAATAAATCGATGATTGGAGATAGGTAAAGTTTATTACCCGATACATTAAACTCTGTAACATCGGTTGCCCATTTCTGATTAGGAGTGTCCGATTTGAAATTCCTCTGTAGAACATTGGGCGCAATTTTCCCTTGCTCTCCCTTGTAAGATTTATATTTCTTCACTCGGATAATACTCTTTAAACCTAATATTTTCATAAGTCGTAAAACAGTTTTGTGATTAATCAAAATTCCTTTTTCTTTCAAAAGCAAAGTAATTCTTCTATAGCCCAACCTTCCTTTATGACGATGATAAATCTGCTTAATCATTTCTTTTATTTCCGCATATTTATCTTTCATTTGAAAGCGTTTTTGATAGTAATAAAAACTGCTTCTTGCCATCGATGTACAATGCAGCAGTACTGCTAAATCAAAGTCCTGCCTTAACTCTTCGATGGCTTTGGATTTTTCCTTTCCTGAATTAAGGCGTCTAACTTTTTTAAAATGGCGTTCTCGGCTTCTAAATAATAAATCCTCTCCAACAGTTCTTCCTCCCTTGTTAAGGGCTTGCCTGTTTTCTTTTTTTTTCGCTTGTAATTACTCATGGTTTTAGGTCTTCCTCTGGGTCTGTTTTCTAAACCTAAAATACCATTTTTTTTGTAATTTCGCTGCCAACTAAGAATACTGGACTCCGCAGGAATATTAAACCTTCTCGACGCTTCTTTTAAACTTAAATTCTCTTTCTCAATTACTGATAAAATCTTTAATTTAAAATCTTTTGTGTAATGCGTATTGGAAAGCCGAACAAGTCCTGAAACTCCATAAAGTTCATAAAATTTTATCCATTTACGAACCAAGGAACCACAAACTCCAATGCGTTTTCCTAAATCGTCTGTTCCAATATCCCCTTTGTGATATCTCTTTATAGCTTTTAATTTAAAGTCTACTGAATATTTACTTTTCCCCATAAAAAATGCCCCTAAAAAGTGTCTAACTTTTTGGGGGCAGTCCAAAATAGAACGGATTTGTTTATTTGAAGTAAGTTTGTTTTATTATGCTAAAACTTCTGATACTTTGTTTGCAGCTTCTTCTAAAGTAATTGCTGAGTGAATTGGTAAACCAGCATCGTCAATCAATTGCTTCGCTTCTACAGCGTTTGTACCTTGAAGACGTACAATTAAAGGAACAGGAAGGCTTCCCATAGCTTTGTAAGCGTCTACTACACCTTGAGCAACTCTGTCGCAACGTACAATTCCTCCGAAGATGTTAATAAGGATTGCTTTTACATTTGGATCTCTTAAGATAATTCCGAAAGCAGTTTGTACTCTCTGAGCATCTGCAGTACCACCTACATCTAAGAAGTTTGCAGGATTACCACCAGAAAGTTTTATGATATCCATGGTAGCCATTGCAAGACCTGCTCCGTTTACCATACAAGCTACGTTACCGTCTAATTTCACGAAATTAAGACCAGCTTCGCCAGCTTCTACATCCATAGGATCTTCTTCTCTAGTATCTCTTAATGCTGCTAAATCTTTGTGACGGAATAATGAGTTGTCATCTAAAGTTACTTTGGCATCTACTGCTACAATTTTATTGTCTGAAGTTTTAAGAACTGGGTTGATTTCGAATAAAGAAGCGTCAATTCCTACATAAGCTTTGTAAAGTGCATCAATGAATTTTACGAATTCTTTGAAAGACTCACCTGATAAACCTAAGTTGAAAGCGATTTTTCTAGCTTGAAAACCTTGTAAACCTAAAGTAGGGTCGATTACTTCTTTGTGAATTAAATGAGGAGTAACTTCTGCTACGTGCTCAATATCCATACCACCTTCGGTAGAATAAACTACAGTATTTTTACCTAAAGCTCTATCTAAAAGTATAGAAACGTAGAATTCTTTAGTTTCGGTTTCTCCAGGATAATATACATCTTCTGCAACCAAAACAGAGTTTACCAATTTACCTTCTGCTGAAGTTTGAGGCGTAACTAATTTCATCCCGATGATGTTCTGAGCATTTTCTTTTAGTTTATCATAATCTGGTGAGAATTTTACACCGCCACCTTTACCTCTACCACCAGCGTGAACTTGAGCTTTTACTACCCAACCTTCGCTTCCAGTTAATTCTTTTAATTTATCAGCTGCTTCTACAGCTTCCTCTACGTTGTTTGCTACAAAACCACGTTGGATTCTAACGCCGTAAGAAGCTAAAATCTCTTTTGATTGATACTCGTGAAGATTCATAATATTTCTAAAATTTTTATTTAAAAGTTAGTTTTCACAAAAATATAAAAAAAGAGGCAAGTAGAAAGGAAAACCCATCAAGTTTTTTGCCTAATTTTTAATGATAATTTATTTTAAAACTTAGTCTTGGCGAAAACATAGATTAATAAAGCCCAACCTAAAATCATAAACAAACCACCAATTGGAGTGATAGGCCCTAAAAATTTAAGATTCGTCTTTAAAATGTCTTGAAAACTCAAGAAATAAATGCTCACTGAGAATAGAAACGTTCCCAAAATAATGAACCAAGCGGTAGTTTTTTCTATTCCTGTTTCAAATTTTAAGAAAAATCCTATGAGGAGAAGGAGTAAAGCATGATACATTTGGTATTTTACACCGGTTTCAAAACTGGTCAATCTTTCTACAGAAAGAACTTTCTTTAAAGCATGCGCACCGAATGCTCCTAAAATTACAGAAGTTAATCCGTACACTGCGCCGATGATTAAGGTAATGGTTTTCATTATTTATTTCTAAGTTTATTTAATTCTGAAATCACTTCGTGGTGACTTACTGTTTTGTCTTTAAAATAGTTGACAAAATATTGTTTTTCCTCTTCTGTAGCGCCAAATTGATTTAAAATATTGAACAAATGCATTTTCATATGTCCTTTTTGGATTCCTGTAGTTACCAATGAACGAAGAGCAGCAAAATTCTGAGCTAAACCAGAAACTGCCAAAATACTCATTAATTCTTGAGCAGATGGTTTTCCAAGTAATGCTAAAGAAAATTTCACTAAAGGATGAAGATTGGTTAAACCACCTACTACACCAACAGAAATCGGTAAATCTATCCAAAATCTGAAAATTCCGTTGTCTGTAGTACAATGCGTAAGAGATTTGTATTTTCCGTCTTTACTTGCATAAGCATGCGCACAAGCTTCTGTAGCACGGAAATCATTTCCAGTAGCGATTACCACAGCATCAATACCGTTCATCACACCTTTGTTATGGGTAGTTGCTCTGTAAGGTTCTATTTCTGCGATGGTAACGGCTTGTTTAAATTTCCAAGCGAATTCTTCGTTAGAAATTCCGCTGTCGTCTTTTAAATCATCTATTTTACAAGAAACTTCGGCTCTTACAATACAATCCGGAGTGAAGTTAGACAGAATATTCATCACAATCTGAAGTGAGTTTTTCTCATCTTCTGAGAAAGCATCAGATTGAGCTACTTCGTCTTTTAACGTTTTTCCGAACTGTTCCAGACAAGAATTGATAAAATTAGCACCCATAGAATCTACCGTGTTGAAACTAGCCTTGAGTTGATAATAATCTGCTAATTCTGAAGTTTTATCTATGAGTTTAATATCTAAAATTCCGCCACCACGCTTTCTCATGTTTGCGGTAATATCTTCTGTAGCTTCAAAGAGTTTTTTCTTTAAGGTAAAATTGAAAAAATGCAATAATTTATGCGCTTCTACTTTAAAGATAAAGTGTGTGTGTCCTAATTTCTCGGTATTAATAATCGTGGTTTTGAAACCGCCTCTTTCTAACCAGAATTTTGCAGATTTAGACGCTGCCGCAACTACAGAACTTTCTTCTACAGCCATTGGTAAAGCCATCAATTTTCCATCAATAAGGAAATTTGGCGCAATTCCGTAAGGCATGTAAAAGTTGGTAATGGTATTTTCGGAGAATTCTTCGTGGAGTTTTTGTAAGTCTGGATTATCGTTCCAATATTGCTGAAGAATCTGTTGGTATTCTTGGTTTCCTTGTAAATATTCGTTTATTAACCAATCAATTTTGTGTTGTTTCGAAAGTTTAGAAAAGCCTTCAATTGGTTTATGATTCATAGAATTGTTTTTTTACTTTTCAAAGATACAAAATTTGAAGAAGAAGACTAGAGTAGTGTTTTTACAAATAAACTATGAGAGAAAGTGATAAAAAAAACAGTTTGAAATTCAAGTAAATAGAGATTTTTTGTAATTTTTTTTGTTTTAGCTATTGCAAATAGAAAAATTTGTATTAAATTTGCACCACCAAAAACGGTATAGACTCATGGTGTAACGGTAGCACTACGGTTTTTGGTACCGTCTGTCGGGGTTCGAATCCCTGTGAGTCTACACTTATAAAGAAACCTTCTGATTTTTCAGGAGGTTTTTTTGTTTCTAAAAATTCTATAAAATTCCAAAAAAATTCTATAATGCTCTGTTAATGTTATTGTTGAATCTTTGCAATGTAAACATCAAAGATTAAGAAAATGACAACGATAATACATAGTGCAACTACTTCTGGATACAAAATAGTGAATTCTATTTTACAAAATGAATACGTGCAATTATCTGCTCAATATCTTACCGCAGATTTTATGATTATGGCATTAATTATAGAATCTAAGAAAATCCTACATAAAATTATCTAACACCAAAAACTAAACTATGAATAATTTAAAACACATAGAAGATTATTTTATAAAGCTTCACAGGAATTTTGGTATTTCTGAATTGTCTTACCAGAACAGAAGATTAGAACTAGACGAAAGCAATATGAAACAATTGGTTTTCGCTTCTGAAGCTTTTGATGAGGAATTTGAAAATCTCGTAGATCATTGCTCCATGATTTATGATGAATTACAAAAGGGCTTTTCTTTAAAAATAAGAAAAGATGTGAACAATAATTATTTAGTTAACGTAATTTAAAAAATTAGAAAGTCATGAACATTTTATTATTAATACTCGCAGCCATTTTTATTGGATATTCTATAGAAACCTTCCATGAAAGTAGAACCAAACTGAATATTGTAAAAGTTATCTTATTCTCTTTTTTAGTAGCATTTCTCGCTAGTGGAATAAGCGCTTATGTTTTAGATAAAAATCTATTTACAGATTTATTTGACGGGACGCTTCTCTTCAGCGGAATTGTAACGTCTATTATAACTACTTATTTTTTGAAATCTATCGTAAGTGAATAAAAATAAAATTCTGTAACAGTTTCAGAAAATCATATAAAACAAAAGATTTCAGTTCTGTGCAACTTTGCAATAACATAAAAACAATATAAAACTTAACACAAAAAATTTAAAATTATGAAAAACGTAAAAAGAGCTATTTTAGGAATAGGAATTTTATCAGCAGGTTTATTAAGCGCACAAAGTGCAGAAATGACAAACATGATTAAAATTGGAGGAAATGTAGGAATAGCTGCTCCATCTACCAATGCTTCTGCAAATTTAGGTTTAGATATTGCTTATCAACATTTGGTAACTCCAGGATTTGGATTAGGGATTGCTACAGGTTATAATCACTTCTTCGGAAAAGACAATGATGGAATCGAAAATAATGATTTCGGTGTAGTTCCAGTAGCAGGTTTAATCAGAGTTTATCCTAAACAAACAGGATTTTATTTCGGTACAGATTTAGGTTATGCTTTTATCACAGGTGATGAAAACGTAGCAGCTAATGCTCCTGTTGCAAGACCTGATGGTGGTTTTTATCTAAAACCAGAATTAGGATGGCATAACAGACATTGGAATGTAGCATTACAATACACCAAAGTTTTCACAGGTTCTAAAGGAGACTTACCAGGACAAGATTTTAATGCAGCTTCTCTAGGTTTAGGTGTTGCTTATAACATTCCTTTAGGTGAATAATTTCATCCACAAAAACTAAAAGTTAAAAAAGTAGTTTTCTCTTCATATAGTTTATTATTTAGTAAACTCTCACAAGTACGGATTATTTTGTTATTTGTGAGAGTTTTTTAAGATTTTAGACAAAAACAATGAGAGCTTACTTTTTTTACTAACTTTATAAACTAAATAATAACACAATGAAGATATTTACAAAATTCGACTATAACGCAGTTTGTAAAAAAGTATTAGAAGAAAAATTAGACCAATTAGGTGCTAAATATAGAGTAGTCGCTTTTGGTGAAGTAGAATTTTTAGAAAAAATTCCTACCGAAAAGATGAAAGAATTCCGTGCAGAATTAGAAGAGTACGGCATTACCATCATCGAGAATCAAAAGACCGTTTTGATTGAAAAAATTAAAGAAGCAATCTTAGAAATGGTTCATTCTGAAGAGCCTATTAATGTAAAAGCTTCTGTTTATCTTACCGATAAACTTAATCACAGTTATGGTTATCTATCCAATTTATTTTCAGAAGTTACGTTTAGTTCTATAGAGAACTACATTATGATGCAGAAAATAGAAGATGCCAAAAATTTAATCATTAAAGACAATCTTACCTTAACCGAAGTTGCTTATCGATTAAATTACAGCAGTGTAGCACATTTAAGTACACAGTTCAAAAATATTACAGGAATTACTCCATCTCAGTTTCAAAGAATTATTACCAAAAGAAGAGAAATTGCAAATAAAAAATAAATCTAAATAAGAAAACTATGCAAACAGATTACATTCACATCATCTTAGCAGATGACGACGAAGATGACAGATTATTCTTCACCGATGCTTTTTCTGAACTGAAAATAAATACCAAAGTTCACACTTACAATGATGGAGTAGAACTCATGAATTATCTTAATTCAGATGAAGCTATATTGCCGCAAGTCCTATTTTTAGACTTGAACATGCCAAAAAAGAATGGGATAGAATGTCTACACGAAATAAAATCCAATAAAAAATTTGATGATATTGCCATTGCCATTTATTCTACCTCATCTTCAGAAGAGCATATAGAAGAAACCTTCGTAAGTGGCGCGAATATTTACATCAAAAAACCAAATGATTTTGATACCCTTAAAAAAGTTTTGTCAGATGTAGTGGCTATTAATTGGCAATACCATACTTCTGGTCTTAATAAAGATAATTTTTTACTGAGAATGTAATTTTATATGAAATTTACGAACAGACCTCTTTTTCTTAAAATTATTTTTGCTATAACCATAGCAATTATACTTTTTATTTCTTCGGTTTCTTACAAACATATTAGAGCATTGCATGATACTAATGAAATTGTAGAACACACCTATCGTGTACTGATAAAAATAGAGCATTTATTTACTAAAATTAAAAATGTAGAAATAGACAGAAGAAATTACTTATTGACTCATGACAAAAAATTACTCCGTCAAATTGAGTTTGATAAAGTAGAAATTAAACAAAATCTAGAACAACTCAGAGAAATAACTTCGGATAATCCTTACCATTTTCAAACGACTAAAAAATTAGAATCTTTAATAGAAAAAAAACTGAAAGTAGTAGACGAAGTCTTAGATCCAAACTTTGATTTAAATGATAACCAGAAAGTTACAGATAATATCTACAGAGGAAAAGCGGTGATGGATGAAATTTCTGCCATTATTAGAAATCTAAGACAATCTGAGACTCATCTTCTAGAAACCAGGTCTTTAAAAAGTGATCAAGTCAATAAATACACACCACTCGTGAATTTATTGACCTTCTTTGTTACAATTGTTCTCTTAATTCTTGCCATTATCAAAATCAATAGAGATTTAAAAGAAGCGACCATCAATAATGAAAAGCTAATTCTTGCAAATGAAACCGCGAATCTTGCCGAACAAATCGGTAATTACGGAACATGGCAACTTAATGTAGAAACCAAAAAATATACTTTTTCCGAAAATGAATATCGTCTCTTAGGTTATGAGCCTAATTATTTAGAAGATAATCATGAGGGATTTATGAATAGAATTCATCCAGAAGACTTGTATTACGTACAAGGAATTGTCTCTGAGATGATTAATCATGAAACTTTATCACCATTCACTTACAGAATCATTAGAAACGATGGAGAAGTAAGATATCTGCGTACTTCTGGTAAAATGATAAAAAATCTTAAAAACGAAAAAATCTTATTAGGAATTACCAGCGATGTAACAGAAGAGATAGAAAACCAAAAAAATATTTCAGAAAAAAATATTGAATTAGAAAAGAAAAATAGAACTCTTTTCTTGGCTAATGAAACCAATAAAGAAGCAGAAATTGCGGGTAATTACGGTACTGCGCAATGGTTTGTAAAAGATAATAGATTTATATTTTCTGATAATAATTACCGCTTATTTGGTCTAGATCCTAAAGATAAACCAGAGTTTTCTGATTTATTTAAACAAGTGCATCCAGATGATAAAGCAATGGTAGATGCTACATTAGAAGAAATGGCAGAAAAAAAATCTTTTAATCCATATATCATCAGAATTATTAGAGCAGATAACCAAGAAATAAAATATCTGTCTATTAATAATAAGCATATAAAAGATGACAGTAATGAAGAATATGTGCTCATTATTTTTCTAGATGTTACCGAAATTTTCAAAGCACAGAACACCATTTTAGAGAGAAATAAAGAACTCGAAAAAATCAATAACGAAATGTTGCTCTCGAATAATGCATTAAAATTTGGTGAAGAAATTGGTGGGTATGGAAATTGGAGTTGGAACATCAAAGAAAATACTTGGTATTTTTCAGACAATCTTTACAAATTATTAGGAGCAGAACCAAAATCTTTTGAGTCTAATCTAGATAACTATTACAACTATGTGCATCCAGAAGATGTAGAATATTTTAAAACTGTAATGGCAAAAATGGAAGAAGAAGAAAATCTTCCTGCCTTTACTTATAGAATTTTAAGGCCTTCAGGAGAAATTCTTCATGTGAAAGGAGTAGGAACACCTACTTATGACTCTAATGGAAATAAATTTTTAGCAGGAGTAGTGGTTAATATTTCAGAAGAAGTAAAAAACAGCCTAATCCTTCAAAAAGCTTTCGAAGAACTTAAATATTACAATGAAAGTAGTAAAGAGGCAGAAATTATCGGGAAATATGGTTTCTGGAAATGGAATGTAGACAAAACTGAGTTTGAGTTTTCGGATAATATTTTCAGACTTTTTGGAGTGGAAAAAGAAAATTTTGATCCTAAAGTAGATAATTTTATTCCGTATGTATATCCAGAAGATTTAGAGTATGTTCTAGAAAATCTTCAGAAATTACAGAATAAAGATAAAAACGCAAAACCTTACGAGCATAGAATTGTAAAAAAAGATACTGGCGAAATAAGATACATTAGAGTTTCTAATAAGCCGATTGAAGATTCACATGAAGGTTTTTATTATCTGATGATTACGCAAGATATTACCGAAGAAGTCAATAAAAATATAGAAACCAATCAAAAAAACAGAGAACTAGAAGCGTCTAACAAAGAATTACAGGCATTCAACTATGTTGCCAGTCATGATTTGCAAGAGCCGTTAAGAAAAATTGAAACGTTTATCTCTAGGTTGGAAGCCAAAGATTATCAAAATCTTACGGAAACTGGTCAACAGTACTTTGATAGAATAAAAGTTGCTGCTGGAAGAATGAGATTGCTCATCAAAGATTTACTGCAGTTCTCCAGAACCAATAAATCTGAACAAGTTTTCGAAAAAGCAGACCTTAATGATTTGCTGGAAAACGCAAAACACGAAATTGCAGAACCTATAGAAGAGAAAAAAGCAGTGATTCATACCGCTCATCTTCCGAAAATGAAAGTGATTCCTTTCCAGATTCAGCAGTTGTTTATCAATTTATTGGGGAATTCTATTAAATATTCTAAGCCAGACGTTGCTCCAGAAATCAAAATTGATTACGAAAAAGCATCTTTTGAAAAAGTAGGAAATGTAACTTTCACTGCGAAGAGAATTTTCCACAAGTTTACTTTTACAGATAATGGCATTGGTTTCTCACCAGAATATTCGGATAGAATATTTGAGCTTTTTAGCAGATTGCACAATAAAGACGAAATCGCAGGAACCGGAATTGGTTTAGCCATTTGTAAAAAAATTGTAGACAATCACAAAGGCTTCATCTTCGCC
The DNA here is from genome assembly GCF_907163125.1 of Cloacibacterium caeni. Lineage (NCBI taxonomy): Bacteria > Pseudomonadati > Bacteroidota > Flavobacteriia > Flavobacteriales > Weeksellaceae > Cloacibacterium > Cloacibacterium caeni. The sequence goes on along the minus strand of NZ_OU015319.1, from coordinate 1,974,177 downwards.
GAAGGAAAACCAAATGAAGGAGCCACATTTACCGTCTATTTGCCAGAAGTTTAAATAAAAATCATTAAATATTAAAACACGCTTTTAGAGCGTGTTTTTTTATGCAAATTCTATAACAATAACACAATTTTTTGTAATGAGATTGCTTGGCAATTGTCACATCTTTGTCATGTAGAAAGCGAAGAAAATTCTTCAGAAAAGTTATTCATTTTATTCTACAATATTTTACTTCTGCTTTTTTAAAAAGGATTAAAAATTGAAATTTTATAACATCTTAAAATTCTAAAAATTTTAATTAAAATGATGTAATAAATTGTAAATCAAAAATTTAAATCTTTGTATTGTTAAAATGAAACAACAGATTTTAATTTTCATTGAAACAGAGAAGTAGCAATTATATAACAAAGCATTGAAATTATGTAACGAGAAAAATAGGAAATTTTTAAAATTTTGCAGATTAAAGAGATGATATAAATTATTATGAGTTATGAATAAATTTACCTATTTCACGGTTACATTGTTAATAATAATATGGGCAATTGGATTTTTCTTCTTCGAAACAAGTATACTGATTAACATATTATTTGTCTTAGCGCTTTGTATTATGATTTACGAAATTATAAAAGACGATATTAACAATAAACAGTAAAATTATGAACACCACAGCAAAAAGAACATTAGGAGTATTAGGCGCAACAGCAGTAGGCGCAGTAGCAGGAATTTTATTTGCACCAGCAAAAGGAAAAGACACCAGAGCAAAACTGAGAACACAAGCAAAAAATGCTCAGTCTAAAACCAAAGAAACGATGAATCAATTTTCTGAAAAGGCAAAAAGCAAATACAATACTATTTCAAACCAAATTTCAGAAAAAGTAAAAGCAAACAAAGGGCAGATTTTATCTTCTGCAAAGAGCATGACTAAGGAAGTAGAAACAGAACTAGATGCTCTTAGATAAACACATAAACACACACACCAAATAAATATTAACACTAAATCACAAAATTATGATCAATATTATCGCATGGATTATTTTCGGCTTAATCGCTGGAGCAATCGCAAGATTTTTAAAACCAGGAAATGACGCAGCTGGTTGGATTACTACCATTATCATTGGTATCGTAGGTAGCGTATTAGGAGGTTTTTTAGGAAGAATTTTCTTCGGAGCAGACGTAACAAATGATGTTTTTAGCTTTTATAGCTTAGCCATGTCTGTAGTAGGAGCCATTATCGTACTCTACGCTTATAATGCACTTTCTAGAAAGGCATAAACCACACACACACATCACATAAACACCAAAAACAATAAATTATGAAAAAGTTAGCAACCGCACTATCTATTGGTGCATTCTCACTTGTGTTTTCACAGGGAGTAAATATTTCAAAATTTCACAGAGCTTATATCGCTCAAGACGAAAATAATGTAGCATTTTTAGTAAAAGCTCCAGATGATGAGCCTTCTAAAATGCAAGCGAAAATCAAAGCAATTAAAGCTAAAGAAAATGTAGCTCCGTATTCACAAGTTCCACTTTTACCAGGAACAGAAAGACCAAGTTTCGGACAAAGCAAACAAGATTTTATAGATGCTGTAAATGCTAAAATTGATAAGAACGCAGTTACAGGTTCTGGTACTCAATACACACACGTAAGTTTCTTGGTAACAGAAACGGGTAAAATTTCAGACGTGAAAGCTTCAGGAAATAATGAATCTCTGAACTTAGCAACTATTTTAGCGATTTATGACCTCAACCAAGGATTTGTTCCTGCTAAATACAAGGGAAAAAATATGGCTTCTGTAGTTCATATGAATATCCCAGTAGAACTATAATTTAAAAACACCAAAATAAACATAAAAACATAAAATTATGGAAAGATCTAATATCGCTAGAAGATTGCAAACTTTTGCAATGGCTGTAATGGCTACTCTAATTGGAGGATTAGTTTGGGCGCAAGAAAAAGCAGCACAATTAGACGTAGACGTAGACATGAATAAAGGTACGGATATGTCTGGAAACTGGATGCAGAATCCATTAATTTGGGTAATTGGCGCTCTAGTTCTCATCATTCTAATTGCATTAGTTGCAAGAGGAGGAAATAGTAAATAATTTTTTTATCATCATTTATATTTCTCTTTTTAACCAAAAAAAACTGTATCTTTTTATAAGGTGCAGTTTTTTTTATTTTTAAAGCGTTATTTTTGCAGTCTCAAAAAATAACAAATTATTATGCTTTCAGTTCAAGGTCTTGGTCTTCATCATTCAGGAAATTATCTTTTTAGAGATGTAAATTTTACCATCAAAAAAGATGATAAGATAGGTTTGGTAGGGAAAAATGGTGCAGGAAAATCTACACTTCTCAAAATGATTTCCGGCGATATTAACTTCTACGAAGGAAACATAGTTCCAGACGGAAATATTACCATCGGTTTCTTAAAACAGGATTTAGATTTCGTAAAAGGAAGAACCGTTTGGAATGAGACACTTCAAGCTTTCGAGCAAATTAATGCTTGGAAAAAAGAATTGGAAGAAGTAAATCACCAATTAGCAACTAGAACTGATTATGAATCAGATGTTTATCATGATTTAATCCATAAAATGACAGATCTTAATGATTATCTCCATCATCATGATGCGTATAATCTGGAAGGAGATATAGAAAAAGTTTTGTTAGGTCTTGGCTTCAAAGCTGCAGATTTTCATAGACTTACCGATGAGTTTTCTGGAGGTTGGAGAATGAGAATAGAATTAGCTAAATTATTACTTCAGAATAATGACCTTTTGCTTCTGGATGAACCTACCAATCACTTGGATATGGAATCCATTATTTGGCTAGAAAATTTCTTGAAAGATTATAATGGTGCTATTGTTTTGGTAAGTCACGATAAGCAGTTTATGACTTCGGTTTGCAACAGAACTTTTGATATTAATAATAAAAAAGTTGACGATTATAAAGCCAATTATACCAAATATCTAGAACTTAGAAAAGACAGAAAAGAAAAACTGATTCAAGCGAAGAAAAACCAAGATACAGAAATTAAGCAAATGGAAGATAATATCAATCGCTTCCGTGCTTCTGCTTCTAAGGCTTCTTTCGCACAATCTCTCATTAAAAAATTAGAAAAAATTGAGAGAATTGAAGTAGAGAATGAAGACGTTTCTAAGTTTAATATTCGTTTTGTACAAAGTGTAGTGCCAGGAAAAGTGATTTTCGAAGCACAAAACTTAGGCAAAAAATACGGGAATCATCAGGTTTTTGATCATGTAGATTTCTTTGTTCAACGTGGTGATAGAATTGCGCTTCTCGGACAAAACGGACAAGGAAAAACCACTTTAGCAAAAATTTTAGCAGGTGAAATCAAAGATTATTCTGGTGAATGGAATCTTGGGCATAATGTAAACATAGGATATTTTGCACAGAACCAAGAAGAAGTTCTAAGTCCCGAAAAAACCGTTTTACAAGAAGCAGAAGATGCTGCTACAGAAGAAACCAGAACCAAAGTTCGTGATTTACTAGGAAGTTTTCTTTTTTCTGGTGAAGATGTAACTAAAAAAACGAAAGTGCTTTCTGGAGGCGAAAGAAACAGATTGGCGCTTTGTAAATTATTGCTTCGTCCTTTCAATACTTTGATTATGGACGAACCTACAAACCACTTAGATATTCAGTCGAAGGAGATTATCAAGTTGGCTTTACAGAAATTTGAAGGAACTATTATTGTGATTTCTCACGACAGAGAATTTTTACAAGGATTGTGTGATAAGATTTTCGAGTTCAGAGATGGCAGTATGAAGGAGTTTTTAGGAAATATTAATGAATATCTAGAATACCGTCAAAAAGAATCTTTAAGAGAAATCTCTGCAGAAAAATCTAAATTAAGTCAGGAAGCTGAAATAAAAGCAGAAGAAAAGAAAGAAGCTGCTACAACCGAGGCAAAATCTCAGCAAAACGCTAATGCTTTTGTAAGCAAAGAACAGAAGAATCTTCAAAATAAATTGAAAAAAATTGAAGAAAAAATTGCAGATTACGAAAAAGAAATCGCTCAACTAGAAAGTATTTTCGCCAAGTCTAATCCTTCTGATGCAGAACTGAAAAAATATCAAGATTTGCAAGACGAATTAGCTGCTACCATGCAAGAATGGGAAAATATCGCCAAGAAATTAGGCTAAGATTTTTTACTGTGATTGATAAAAGGAGTGTTGAAAATTAACTGATTAGGAACATAAACGGTTTCGCCGTTTTCTGTTCTCAGTTTGGTAGTGAGCATACTGATGTCTTCTACTGTTCCTTTTATATTACTGATGGTTACTAAATCTCCAATTTGAAAAGTTTTTTCAAAATTTACAGCTGCACCTGCAAAAATTCCAGAAACTACATCTTTTAATGCAACTCCTGCAATTACACCGGCAATTCCTAAACTACCGATAAATTTCACCATGAAACTGCCTAGATGCATAATTTCTAAGGCAATGTAAATTCCTAAAGCATAGAGAATATATTTGGCAAATTTGGCCAAAAGAAGAGGTGTGTTTTTGTTAGCGTTTTCAGGAAAAATGCGGTACAGAATTTTCGTGATAATACTGATGAGGTATTTGCTTAAAAAAGAAAATGCAATAACAAATACGATTAACAAAACGATATTCGGAACTAAGCTTACGATAATATTCCACCATGTGGAAAGTTTTTCTTGGATAACCTCTATATTTTTCATGCTTCAAAAATAAAAAAACGGCGAGACAAAATATAAAATATTTTATCCCGCCTAAAAACACAAATGAAAAAATGTTAATTTATTTAGATTATATCTAATTATTTAATAATTGCCTAACGAACGTTAAGTTGATTTTTTAACAACTTATTATCTTGTAATGACTTTTATATCAATGTTTTACAATTAGTTAAAAAAGCTTTGCAAAGTTACAAATTATTATTTAATACGCAATAAATTTTGTAAAAAAATATTTTTTCTATAATTATGCTAATGTCAAAAATAATGCCAAAGCTAAACCTATTGCAGTGGCAATCATTCCTTTTCTGAAAATTTGAGATTTTGGATTAAACATCCAAAATGATGAAATCACAAAAAAGAATAATGAAATTCCAAAAATCGTATTCAATAAATAAAATTTATGTTTAGAATCTGATTTATGCAATTCTGTCATTTTCTTTAAAACGTAAGGAAGTTCTTTTTTAGTATATTTTGCTTCTCCTGTTTTTACATTATAAGTTCCTTCTTTGAAGAGGATAAGATCTCCTTTTTGTTCCTTTACTTCGAAACCTTTTATTTTAAGTTCTTTTCCTAATTTATCGGTAGGAATATTGGCTTCTATTTTTTTTTCAATTTTCTTTTCTTTTTTAAGGAAATCTGTGTCTCTGTAGATTAATAATACCCCACTAATCGCGTAAACGGCCATAATTCCTGCCATAAAATAACCGATATAGCGGTGTAAAAGTCTCATTGTAGTTCTTGTGCTCTTCATGTTCTAAAAGTATAGTTTATTAAGTTAGTTTAAAAGGTAAAAGTGGAAAACGAGTTCTCCACTTTTTGATTAAATTTGATATGATAGGTTAAAACTTATAATTAAATGTTAAGTAAAAGTTTCTTGGAGTAATAGGATTTACAGAGTAATTTTCGTGCACATTGTAATCTACCACATCGAAAATGTTTCCTAATCTTCCTTGAATATTAAATTTCTTAAATTGGTAACCAATAGTGAAATCTACAGTAGTGAAATCTCCAATTTCATACATTCTGTTGGTTTTTTGGTTTCCGTTAGAATCTTTTAAATTATTCCAACCAGCCAATCTTTCTCCGGTGTAGAATGCGGTGAATCCTAATTTTAATCCTTTTACATATTTTGGTAAGGTATAGAAGATAGAAGCGTTCGCAGTATTTGCAGGTGTTCTTACCAATCTTTCTCCTTCTACGAAACTTCCGTCAGAGTCTGGTGTATCCGTGTAAACCATATTGTTATATGCGTAACCAGCGTTAATTGAAAGATTTGGGGTAGGATTTCCTGTAATATCTAATTCTATACCGCGGCTTCTGGTAGCTCCCGTCATTTCTTTTATGTTAGTATCACCATTTATGTTTCCATTTTTATCAAAAGCAGCTGTTTGTGCTAAGTTGCTGTTTTCAATTTGATAAGCAGTAATATTAAACGCTAAAGTGTTTTTCCATAAATTTTTCTTTAAACCAATTTCATATTGGTCAATCAAAGAAGAAGGCAATGGTAAATTGTTAATATCTCTACCAGAGTTAGGATTGAAAGAGTTGCTATAACTTGCAAATGTGCTGAAGCTATCATCAATCTGATATACTAATCCTACTCTTGGAGAAAATGCACTTTCTTTAGGATTTCCTGAACTTGCTTTATATGTTTTAGTGTTATTCAAATAGTTTTCTACAATGGTACTCTTATTTTCTAAATACGACCATCTTAAACCAGCTAGAACTTTGAATTTATCTGTAATGGAAATTAAATCTTGAGCATAAATACCAACTCTTCTTGTAGGAATTCTGTTAAGGTCTTTTTGTCTTGAATTAAGCATTTCTCCAGATTTCCAAGTGTTTTCGTCTGATAAAAGAATGTTTCCATTGCTGGTATTTCCATTGGTTCCATAAACAAAGTTATTTCCAGCATCTGCGAAAGTACCATCTTGTTTTTGCAATTGATAAGAATAAGTGTCTGCTTGTAAATAATCAGCGTCTGCACCAACTAAAAGTTTGTGGTTTAATTTTCCTGTGTTGAATTGACCATTTAAATTAAACTGAAGGCTTCCGTACTTTTGTTCCTGAAGTTGTTTGTTTAAAGTTCTCTTCCAAACGTAATCTCCATTGGTTTGCAAATTCCACTGAATTCTTTCAGTTCCGTAAAAATCCCTGGTATAATCTTGGAAAAATGCAACCGTATTAAAATTCCAATTAGAATTAATTTCGTGGTTTAATGTTACTGTAGAAGTAAGCATTTCATTGGTTTGATATTGCCAAGTTGCACCAGGGAATTTATTGATTCCAAGAAGTGTGTTGAGTTTTGATTCATTAGTGGTTGTGTTTAATACTAATCCGCCTAAACCAAAATCTGGAGTGAAGTGATGTTTAAGATAATCTGCTTCTATGATAATTTGTGTTTTTTCTGAAATGTTGTAAAGAAAACTTGGATTGAAATAATGCTTTTCTGATTGTACAATATCTCTGAAACTTTCTTTATTTTCATAGCTTCCGTTTACTCTAAAAGCTGAATTTTTGGTCAATCCGCCATAAATGTCAATGGTAGGTTTTATATTGTTCCAACTTCCGTAATTTAAAGCGATATTTCCACCGAAGTTAAAAAGAGGTTTTTTGGTCACCATGTTAACAATTCCACCAGGAGCTACGTTTCCATAAAGAATGGCAGCACTACCTTTCAGGACTTCTACACGTTCTAGACCAGAAACTTCTGGGAAAATACCAGAGTTTACTCTGCTTCCGTTTTTGTAAATATTTTCATTGCCAAAAGTGTAACCTCTAGCTCCAAAACTGTCTTGAGAAGCACCTCTCGCAGATGTAATATAAACACCGTTTACATTTTTTACTACATCCGAAAGTTGTTGTGCTTGTTGCTGTTCTATAACTTCATGAGTTACGATGGCAATCGCTTGTGGAGTTTCCATTACATCTAGTTGAGATTTTATAGTAGAAACTCTAGCGTTATTAGGATTTCCTGTCTTGTGAAGCTTTACATCTTCTATGGTTCTGGTATATAAACTGTCTTTTTTTTGTTGAGCATTTGCAGTAATTGATGCTGCAACTAATAAAAGGGGAAGTATTTGATTTCTCATTTAAGTTTATTTAGAATGATTAAAAATAACCCTGCAAAAATAAAAATGTAAGTTTAAATCACAAAATTTATTTAGAATAATTTTAAATAAGAATAAAAATATTTTAATAGGCTTTGATTTTCAGTTATTTATAAAATATGACTTTTGTCATGTTTCTCTTTTTTACCCCATGTAAAAACCTTAAATTTGCCCTTCACCAATAGGTTTTACTTATGAAATACATTTTTCTATCATTAATATCAGCACTATTATTGTCTATTTCTTGGCCTACTTACGGAATTCCGTTTTTTATATTTTTTGCTTTCGTTCCCTTATTATTAATGGAGCAAGAAATTTCTAAATTTTCAAAAATCAATAAAAAAGGATGGGTGGTTTTTGGTTTGACTTATCTTGCTTTTTTCATTTGGAATGTTGTCACTACAGGTTGGTTGTATCATGCTAAAAATCCAGACGGAAATAACTCTCTTTTGGCAGTTGCAATTCCTGTTATAGTCAATTCTTTATTGATGAGTTTGGTTTTTCAACTGTATTATTGGTATAAGAAAGTAAGAGGAACTTATTTTGGGCTAGTATTTTTTGTAGCAATTTGGTTAAGTTTCGAAAGGTTTCATCTCAATTGGGAATTTACTTGGCCTTGGCTTAATCTAGGAAATTCGTTTTCAGAATATCCTCAATTGATTCAGTGGTACGACACGATTGGCGCAACTGGCGGTAGTTTTTGGATTTTGCTGATTAATGTATTTGCTTTTTATACTTTGAGAATTTGGCAAGCAGGAAGAATAAGAAAAGATTTGGTGAAGAATATTTCTATTTTAACAGTGATTATAGTTCTGCCTCTTCTGATTTCTATTTATAAATACAATTCTTATCAAGAAAAACCAATAGGAGAAGTAACTACGCTTTTGCTTCAGCCAAAATTAGATCCTTATACCGAAAAATACAGTAAAGATTCTTTACAAATATTAGGAGAACTTTTAAGTTTAGCCGAAGAAAATTCTAAAACAAAAGTAGATTTTTTCATTGCGCCCGAAACTGCATTTCCTGGGAACGGAAGTTTGAACGAAAATGGTTTTAATAAAAGTACTTCTATCGCAATTGCCAAAGATTTTTTGGGAAAACACCCACAATCTATATTTTTAACAGGAGCTTCCACGCATAAATTTTTGTTTGACGAAGCGGATACTGAGGATTATTCTACAAAAATTCAAGAAGGAGTTTGGGTAAATTCTTATAATTCTGCATTGCAAATTATTCCAAATCAAGAAGTGGAGGTTTATCACAAAGCGAAATTGGTTCCTGGAGTTGAAATTTTCCCTTACATTAGATATCTGAAGCCTATTTTGGGAGATGCGATGCTGGATTTCGGAGGTGCAAATTCATCTCTTGGAATTGATAAGGAAAGAAAAGTTTTCAGCAATACATTTAACAAGGCTAAAATGGCTCCTATTATCTGTTATGAAAGTATTTATGGAGAATACGTAACCGATTATGTCAAAAATGGTGCAAATCTTTTAGCGATTATGACCAATGATTCTTGGTGGGATAATACGGAAGGTCACAAGCAATTGCTTTCTTATGCTAGACTGAGAGCCATAGAGACCAGAAGAGAGATTGTACGTGCTGCCAATAGCGGAATTTCTGCGCATATTAATGCAAGAGGAGATATTCTACAAGACACCTTTTATGACGATAGAACAGCGCTATTGGTAAAGGCTAATTTGCTCGAAGAAAAATCTATTTACACAAAAATAGGTGATTTAATCTCAAGAATTGCTATATTTGTGCTCGGATTTTTAATTATTTACCACTTCGGAGAAAGAATAGCTTCTAAAAAATAATTTATCAAAATTTAGATTACGTTTTTTTGAAAAAATTACAAATTTATTTGTTTGAAAATTTGTGAGTTCAAAAAAATATCTATAATTTTGCACACTCAAAATACATAGTAGTAAAAAAGAACATCGAGATATGTCAAGAATTTGCCAAATAACAGGTAAGCGTGCAATGGTAGGAAACAACGTTTCTCACGCAAATAACAAAACGAAAAGACGTTTTGAAATTAATTTATTAGAGAAGACATTTTATCTTCCAGAGCAAGAAAAAAGCGTAACATTAAGAGTTTCTGCTCATGGTTTGAGAGTTATCAATAAAATTGGTATCGAGGAGGCGATTGAAAGAGCAACAAGAAACGGATTTTTAAAATAATAAGAAATGGCTAAGAAAGGAAATAGAGTTCAAGTAATTCTTGAGTGCACAGAGCACAAAGAAACAGGTGTGGCTGGAATGTCTAGATACATCACCACAAAAAATAAAAAGAACACTACGGAAAGATTAGAGCTTAAAAAGTACAATCCGGTTCTTAAGAAATATACAGTTCACAAAGAAATCAAGTAATCTTTAAAAATATTAAAAGATGGCAAAGAAAGTTGTTGCAACGCTTCAATCAGGTCAGTCTAAAAAAATGACCAAAGTTGTGAAAATGGTAAAGTCTCCTAAGACTGGAGCTTACGTTTTCGAAGAAAAAGTAATGAATGCAGACGATGTAGAAGCTTATTTGAAAAAATAATTCTACGTCTTGTATAAACATATAAAACTACTCAATTTTTTGGGTAGTTTTTTTGTTATCTTTGTGAATCTAAAATTTTAAAAACAATTTTAACGATTTGGTTTAGAAATCTCAAATCTCAAATGCGGAGCATTCACGAACTCCAAAATTATAATAAAAAATTCGTGAGTAAATCTCAAATCTAATATATGAGTTGGTTTAAAAATATATTTAAAAAAGAGGAAAAAGAATCTTTAGACAAAGGTTTAGAAAAATCAAGTCAAGGTTTTTTTGATAAAATTTCTAGAGCTGTAATCGGAAAATCTAAAGTAGATGATGAGGTTCTAGATGAGCTAGAAGAAGTGCTTATTGCTTCTGATGTAGGTGTAAATACTACTGTAAAAATCATCGAAAGGATAGAAGCGCGAGTAGAAAGAGATAAATATGTAAACACGTCTGAATTGGATAAAATTCTTCGTGAGGAAATTTCTGCTTTGCTTTTAGAAAATCCACATTCTCAAACCAAAAATATAGACGAAACCAAAAAGCCATACGTAATTATGGTAGTTGGAGTAAATGGAGTAGGAAAAACCACTACAATTGGTAAACTAGCTAATCAATTTAAATCTCAAGGTTTGAAAGTGGTTTTAGGAGCTGGAGATACATTTAGAGCTGCAGCTGTAGACCAATTGGTGATTTGGAGTGAAAGAGTAGGCGTTCCTATTGTAAAGCAAAATATGGGTTCTGATCCTGCTTCTGTAGCTTTTGATACAGTTCAAAGTGCTGTAGCACAAAATGCAGATGTAGTCATCATTGATACTGCAGGAAGATTGCACAATAAAATCAACTTGATGAATGAGCTTTCTAAGATTAAACGTGTTATGCAGAAGGTTTTACCAGAAGCGCCACACGAAGTTTTATTGGTTTTAGATGGTTCTACTGGTCAAAACGCTTTTGAGCAGGCAAAACAATTTACGGCAGCTACAGAAGTTACCGCTCTTGCGGTGACAAAGCTAGATGGAACTGCGAAAGGAGGTGTAGTCATTGGAATTTCAGACCAATTTCAGATTCCTGTAAAATACATTGGAGTAGGCGAAAAAATGGAAGATTTGCAATTATTTAATGGTGAAGAATTTGTAGATTCTTTCTTTAAGAGGAGATCATAAGAGATTTTTTATAAAAAATTAAAATCGCCGTTTCAAAAATTTTGAAACGGCGATTTCGTTTTAATATGGATGGAAATGTTTTGCTATTTAATCGTAATCTGATAAGGTAGTGCCATTTGTACTCCATTATTCAGTTTCGGATTGGTGATTTTTTGGAAGAGTTCATAGTTTTCTTTTCCTACTTTTTTAGAAATTACTCTTGCTGCGATTTCATCTTCCTCAGTTTGTTTGAAGAATTCTTCTAGCGGACTAGATTTTCTAGGATAACTATCTAGTGAATAGTCTTTCAATTTTGCTTTGGTAGCAGCGTAATTAATTGCTTGTTGAAGCGAGCCTAACTCATCTACCAAGCCTAATTGCTTTGCTCTGGTTCCGCTCCAAACTCTACCACCGCCAATTGCATCAATCTGTTCAAAAGATTTTTTTCTGTTTTGAGTTACAAAATATACAAATCTTTTATAAGTGCTCTCCACGCTTCTGGTTAAAATAGGAATAGTTCCAGGAGCTGCTCCTGAAAGTGGCGAATAAACTTGCGAATTCGCATTAGTGGAAACAATGTCAGAGCGAATTCCGTTTCTATTGGCTAAATCTTTAAAATTCATAATCATGCCAAAAACGCCGATAGAACCCGTTAAAGTATTAGGTGAAGAATAGATTTTATCAGCAGCCATGGAGATATAATAACCACCAGAAGCTGCATAATCACCAAAAGAAACCACTAGAGGTTTTTTAAGTTTAAGTTGTTGTAATTCAAATAAGATTTCGTCTGAAGCATTTCCGCTTCCACCAGGTGAATTTACGCGTAAAACCACTGCTTTTATGTCATCATCTTCTGCTAAATCTTTGATGTATTTTACATATTTTTCAGAGTGAATATTTTGATATTCATCACCATTGAAAATTTCTCCAGCAGCATAAAGAACAGCAATTTTGTTGTCACTACTTTCCTCTTCATCTAAGGCATTAATGTATTTATTTACAGAAATTCTGTTGATTTTTTCGTCTGACTTTAGCTTAAGTTGTTTTTTAATTAGGTTTTCGTATTCTGATTTCTGTAAGATTTGGTCTGCCAATTTATTTTTCACGACTAATTCTGGCATAAAACCGTATAAACTGTCTACTGCGGTTTTGAAAGTAGCATCATCTAATTTTCTAGAAGCTTTAATTTTAGTAGATATATTTCCCCAAATGTCATTAAGAAGTGTAGAAAGTTGCTCTTTGTTTTCTGGTGAAATATCATTTCTGATAAATGGTTCTACTGCAGCTTTGAATTTTCCGTGTCTGATGACATCTACGCCAATTCCATATTTTGCTGCAAAATCTTTTAAGAATGTTACTTCTGTAGACAATCCTTTTAATTCCACCATTCCCACAGGATTTAGATATAGTTTATCTGCAACAGAAGCAAGATAATATGAACCTTGAGACATATTATTGCCATAAGCATACACAAACTTTCCTGACTTTTTAAAATCTTCGATGGCAGTTCTTATATCATCAATTTGAGTGATTCCTGCAGGTAAATTGTCAACTTCTATGCTAATACCTTTGATTTTTTCATCTTTTTTTGCATTGTTAATGGCATTTACTACGTCTAGAAGGAGTACGTCTTTGTTTTGCCCAAAATCGAAAATGCTTTCTTCTTTTTCGGTGTAAGAGTCTAGAATGTTTCCTTTGAAATTAATAGTAAGAACCGAGTTGTTTTCTACAAAAGGCTTTTGGTCGCCACTCATAGCACTTACTACGAAAATCATGATCATTATTCCTAACAAAACGGCTCCGATTAAAAGAATGGCTACTATATTTGCAAATACATTTTTTATAAAATCTTTCATAATAATTTTTGAAAACTTAATTATTCAATAATATGTCGTTACATTATGTGGTTTTGTTACTCGGTAGCAATTTAGGAAATACCAAGTCTAATTTAAACCGAGCGATTGCAAAAATAGAAAATTGCTTGGGAAATATCATAAAATCATCAGAAATGATAGAAACTCAACCAGTAGAGTTTGAAAGTTCTAATGTTTTTAGGAATATGGCATTAGTTTTAGTTACTTCACATTCTCCATGCGAATTGTTAAAGAAGATAAAAATAATTGAAAAAGATATGGGACGCAATTATGATTCTATGGTTTTAGGGAAATACAAAGATAGAATTATAGATATAGATATTGTAACTTTTAATGGTATAATTTATGATTCTAAGAAGTTGAAAATTCCTCATACAAAGCATTTATTAGAAAGAGAGTTTTCTAGAAAAATATTAGAAAGCTTAAATGTGGAGAAATAAAATAAAAAAAAGCAAAAAAAATATTATTTACATCAAAAAAAATAATAATTTTGATATATTATTCTCAAAAAGAGAAAATGAAAAGCTCAAGTTATTTTTAATAGTTTTCTATGGGTTGAAATCTTTACTTTAAATTTTCTAAAAAAACATTTATGAAATTAAAATTAGTCTTTATAGCTCTAATTGGAGTTCTTCCCATTGCTTTTTTTGGACAGCAGAAGGAAGAGAGTTCTAAGCAGCCTATAGAAAATAAAGAAAAGAAATTTAATGAGTGGGGAATATCCGCAGGATTTGGAGTTCCAGTAATGCATTCAGCAGATTTAAATTCTTTTAATAAAGGAAAAAATTTATTTGGTTATTCTGCATATTTAAGCATAGATAAAGCGATTACACACGCATTTGGTCTTAATTTGCAATATGATTTGGGAGAAACTAACCAAGGTCTATCAAAGATTAATGAAGGCTCAACTGCTAATTCTGTTGGAGCAAAAACAAAATATCAAACCATCAGTTTAATTGGAGATATTAATTTATCAAATTTGTTAAGAAAAATTGACAGTGATTTACCATTTAGATGGGCATTACACGGTTATGCAGGATTTGGAACTATTGCTTATAAAACATACAGACAGGACGAAGGTTCTACTTCTGCACCATTAATCACTGATAAGGATTTTTCAATGAAATCATTATTTGGACAAGCTGGAGCAGGTCTTAAATTTAAAGTTAATAGAAGAATAGATATTGAAGGAAGAGTAATGTATATAATTACTGGAGATGATTCTTTTGATGGAGGAGGTAATTATTTGGGGAATGCAGATTTAGGATACAACGGTTATGATAGTCCTATAAATTCTAGAGATAACCAGACGTCTGATAATTATTTCAATGCTACATTAGGAATTTCTTTAAAGTTAGGAAAGCATCAATCTCATTTGATGTGGCATGATCCACTACAAGAAATGTATTATAAATTAGATGTTCTAGATAACAAGAATGTGGACGTAGAGGTTTGTAAAAAAGGAGATGCAGATAATGATGGAATTTGTGATGATTGGGATAGACAACTAGACACTCCTGTTGGTGCAAGAGTAGATGGAGCGGGTGTAGCTTTAGATACAGATTTAGATGGAGTCATTGATTTACATGATAAGTGTGTAACTGTTCCAGGTCCAGTAGAAAATCAAGGTTGTCCAGTTAGTCCAATAACACCACCAGTTAAATAATTTTTAAAATCAATACTAAAAGCTGCGTTTATCGCAGCTTTTTTTATACAAAATTTTAAACTAAATTCTTAAATTTACCAAATGCAATCTTCTCATCATTTAGCTGAACTCACACAGAAAACCCTTTCTCATTTTTGGGGATATCAAGATTTCAGGGATTCACAACAAGACATCATTCATGCGGTTATTGCAGGTAAAGATACCATTGCACTTTTACCAACTGGTGGTGGTAAATCTCTTTGTTATCAACTTCCAGCTTTGGTTTTAGAAGGCACTTGTTTGGTGATTTCTCCACTTTTGGCTTTAATGAAAGACCAAGTTCAGCAGTTGAAATTAAGAGGGATAGAAGCAGAGTATTTAAGTTCGGAATTAGATGAATTACAACAAGAAGAAATTTATGGGAGGTGTATTGAAGGAATTACCAAATTGCTTTATATTTCTCCAGAAAGGCTTCAGAATCGTCAGTTTTTAGAAAGAATAGAAGAAATTCAGATTTCTTTTATTGCAGTAGACGAAGCACACTGTATTTCTGAATGGGGACAAGATTTCAGACCGAGTTATCAAAATATTAAAAATTTTAGAACACTTTTTAAAAACGTTCCTTGCCTTGCGCTAACAGCTACTGCGACTCCAAAAGTTTTAGAAGACATTAAACTAAAATTAGGATTTACTCAATATCAAATTTTTAGAAAAAGTTTTAAAAGAGAAAATATCAGCATTTTTAATGATGAAGTAGCAGATAAATACCAGAGAGTTTTAGATTTGCTAAAACACAACCAAAATTCAGGGATTATTTACACCAGAACCAGAAAAGAAGCAGAAAATTTAACAGAATTTTTGCAAAAAAATAAACTCAAAAATGTAGATTTTTTTCACGCAGGACTCTCTGTGAAAGAAAAACATCAGAAGCAAGAAAAATGGCTCAAAAGCAACCAGAATGTATTGATTTCTACCAACGCTTTTGGGATGGGAATTGATAAAGAAAACGTGAGATTTGTTATTCATCTTTCACCAGCACCATCCTTAGAAAACTACTATCAGGAAATCGGAAGAGCTGGTAGAGATGGCGAGAAAAGTTATGCTTTTTTACTTTGGAATGAGCAGGAATTACTGAATTTAGATGATGTTTTTTATAATCAAACTCCTTCTAAATCAGAGTTTTTGAAAGTAATTTCTTATCTGTATTCTACTTTCATGATTGCCGAAAATGAATTGCCTGAAAATATTTTTGAACTGAACATTTCTAAAATTCAAAACTTTACTAAAATCTCTCAAGCCAAGATTAGAAATGTACTTAATTTTCTGCATAATCAAGAGTTAATTTATCTCAATACCTCTAAAAATTTATCTACTTTAGAATTGAAATTTGAGGTAAGTGATTTAGAAAATTTGCAGAGAAAAGATAGCTATTTTATAGAATTATTGCTCAGATGTGTTGATGGTTTGTCTACGCACAGAGTTCAGTTTAGCGAATCAAATACATGTAAAAAATTAGGAGTTGGCGCGCAAGAACTCAAAGAAAGGCTGAAAGAAATTCACCAAAAAGGATACCTAGATTATCTAGACGGAAGTTTAGATTCTATCAAATTTTTGAAACCTAGAGAAGACAGAACTTTTTCTGGGAAATGGTGGAATCTTTTTGAACAAATTCAGAAAAATAAATTACAGAAATGGGAAGAAATGAAATTTTACACCAGAAATCATGATTGCTGTAAAATGAAACTTATTCTTACTTATTTCGGGGAAAAAGAGGCGAAAAACTGCGGAAATTGCTATGTTTGCACCGCCAAAAATCCTAAAACCAATGCCATTAGTGCAGAAAGACAAATTCTAGATATTCTACAGCAAAAACCAGCTACTTTAGATGATTTGAATGCAATTTTGTTAGAATATTCCAGAGAAAAAATTCAAGAAGTGCTTATCTTTTTGCTTGATTTAGGAAAAATTAGAATGTTAGATTTTAGAACGTATACTATACGATAATAAGTTTCGCTCCATAGGAGCGAAAGGTTTGTAGAAATTTTTTAAAAAAAGAGAAAAGCTCCGTAGTAGCGATACAAAATATGAAAAATTTAAAAGTTGTTTTTTTCGGGACGCCAGATTTTGCGGCTAAATCTTTAGAAGCGATTCATCAGTCTCATCACGAAATTGTAGGAGTGGTTACCGTTGCAGATAAACCTTCAGGTCGTGGACAAAAACTTACTGAATCTCCTGTTAAAAAATATGCCTTAGAAAATGATTTGCCAGTTTTTCAACCAGAAAAATTGAGAAATCCAGAATTTTTGGAAGAAATGAGAAAATTAGAGGCAGATGTTTTCGTAGTGGTTGCCTTTAGAATGATGCCAAAAGTATTATTTGAAATGCCTAAATTGGGAACTTTCAATCTTCACGCAAGTTTATTACCAGATTATAGAGGTGCAGCTCCAATCAATTTTGCGATTATTAACGGCGAAGAAAAAACGGGCGCTACTACTTTCTTTATCAATGAAAAAATAGATGAAGGAAACATTCTTTTGCAAGAAGAATTGCCTATTTCACCAGATGAAAATGCAGGAAGTTTACATGATAGATTGATGGGAATGGGCGCAAAACTGGTAGTGAAAACATTAGATGGTTTAGCCGAAAATTCAATCATAGAACAACCGCAACCACAAGTTGCAGAGCCAAAAAATGCTTTCAAAATTTTCAAAGAAGATACGAGAATTCATTGGAATCAAGAAACGGTTAAGGTTCACAATTTCATTAGAGGAATGTCGCCTTATCCTTGTGCTTTCACCACTTTAAACATCGGTGAAGAAACTAAAGGTTTGAAGATTTATGCAGGAACTTTTGAAGTTTCAGAGCATCAGAAAACGGTTGGAACTTTAGAAATTTCTAAAAATATTTTTAGAATTTATACCAAAGATGGCTTTTATCAGCCAACAGAAGTTCAGTTAGAAGGAAAAAAACGAATGAATGTGAAAGATTTCTTAAACGGATTTCACAGTTTTGATGATATAAAAATAGCGTAGAAATTTCTACGCTATTTTCGATTAATATTTTTAAGATTTTACATCTGTACCATTTCGGTAATTTCTACACCATAACCAGCAACAAGAGGTTTCTGATTAGGATTTTGAGTAATTACTCTGAATTTAGTAATACCTAATTTTTTAAGAATTTGAGTTCCAATTCCGTATTCTATGAAATTAGCAGTAAGCGTAGGTCTTGCAACTTGTCCGTCTTGATAATTCAGGAATTGTTGTAATTTTCTCATCGTGAGTTCTGCATTAGATACATTATTGATGAAAATAAGCGCTCCTTTTCCTTCCGCATTAATCATATTGGTTACTTTTTCCAGTTGAGGATTTTCACCGTTAATCAATCTGCTTAAAACATCAAAATAAGCGCTAGAAGACTGAACTCTTACCAAAACAGGCTCATCTATTTCCCAATTTCCTTTGGTTAATGCAAAGTGAATTTGGTCTGTATGTTTTTCTTGGAAAGCATGAAAATCAAACTCACCGAAAGCCGTTTTTACTCTTCTAGACTCTATTTCGTTTACCAAATCACCTTTTTTCAATTGGTAATTGATTAAATCTTCAATTGAAATGATTTTAAGGTCTAATTTTTTAGCCAAAACCACCAATTCTGGTAATCTCGCCATGGTTCCATCTTCGTTCATAATTTCGCAGATGACACCAC
Organism: Cloacibacterium caeni; assembly: GCF_907163125.1. Taxonomy (NCBI): domain Bacteria; kingdom Pseudomonadati; phylum Bacteroidota; class Flavobacteriia; order Flavobacteriales; family Weeksellaceae; genus Cloacibacterium; species Cloacibacterium caeni. The sequence goes on along the minus strand of NZ_OU015319.1, from coordinate 1,955,450 downwards.
CTTCTTTCAATCCAGCTAATTTGGTTAAATCAATTGCAGCTTCTGTATGACCGGCTCTTTTTAGAACGCCACCCGTTTTTGCACGAAGCGGAAAAATGTGACCAGGTCTCATAAAATCTGTCGGCTTGGTTTTTTCATCCATCAAAGCAAGGATAGTTTTTGCTCTATCACTAGCCGAAATACCTGTAGAAACACCGTCACCTAGTAAATCGATAGAAACCGTAAAAGCAGTTTCTTTCGGGTCTGTACTTCTAGAAACCATGGCTTCAAGACCTAGTTCGTCACATCTTTTTTCAGGAAGTGGAGTACAAATAAGACCACGACCATGAATGGTCATGAAATTGATGATTTCTGGAGTAGTAAGTTCGGCAGCAGAAAGAAAATCGCCTTCATTTTCACGGTTTTCATCATCTACTACGATGATCACTTTACCATTTTTAAGGTCTTCTATTGCTTCAGGAATTGTATTGAGTTTAATTTCAGACATTTTTACTTTTAATTTTGCGCAAATATAAGCATTAGTGATTAGTTTTCTGAGATTCAATGTGACGAATTAATCAATTGATTTTATTGATAATTCTATAAAATATTCACTTCTCTTTCGAGTTCTATTACGTATTTTTCTTTTACAGAGTCAATAATTTGGGTAGAGAAATCATAAATTTCTTTTCCTGATGCGTTTCCAGTGGCGTTAATAATAACTAAGGCTTGTAATTTATGAGAAGCTACATTTCCTAATTGTTTGCCTTTCCAGCCTGCATTTTCTATGAGCCAACCCGCAGGAACTTTTACCCAATCACCATTTGCATATCCTTGAATTTCAGGAAATTTTTCCTTTAAATTTTCAAATTGAGCTAAAGGGATGCTTGGATTTTTGAAGAAACTTCCAGCGTTTCCAATTTCGGCAGGATTTGGCAATTTACTTTGTCTGATATTGATAACCGCTTTAGAAACCTCTTGAATAGTAGGATTTTCAATTCCTAAATTTTTTAATTCTGTAGAAATTGCTCCATATTCTGTTTTGATGTGATGGTTTTGGGTAGTTAGTTTAAACGTGACTTCTACAATTACATATTTTCCTTTGGCAGAAGTTTTAAAGATAGAATCTCTGTAACCGAATTTGCAATCTCCCAATGATAATTCCTCAATTTCTGAAGTTTCTAAATTTAGAGCTTTGCAAGAAACGAAATGGTCTTTGATTTCAGTTCCATAAGCGCCAATATTCTGAATAGGACAAGTTCCCACATTTCCCGGAATGAGCGAAAGATTTTCTAATCCGCCATAATTTTTAGAAAGCGTGTAGAGTACAAATTCATGCCAGTTTTCTCCCGCTTTTGCAGAAACGAGCACGTGATTTTCGTCTAAAATTTCTTCGGAAATGCCTTTTAAATTTAGTTTAATGACTAAGCCATCAAAATCTTGGGTGAAGAGCAAATTGCTGCCGCCACCTAAAAAAAGGATTTTAAAATGATTGATTTTGGCAAATTCTGTGGCATATTTTAGCTCGTGTAAATCATGTACTTCGGCAAAATAATGCGCTTTTGCTTCTACACCAAAAGTATTGTAATTCTTTAAAGAGATATTTTCTTGAATTTTCATTTTTTTTCAAAAGTCTTTTTGACCGCAAAGTATTTGCGAAGCCTTCAATTTCTAATTTTTACAAATTTACTGAAAATAAGTTAGGAGAAATATTTACTATAGCAATAAAACTTACTCTGTCAATTTTGAAAGCATTTCATGTATTCTTTTTTCGGCTTCATCTTTTGTAATTCCATTATAGTAATCACTTACAAACGGATGTTCAAAATCTGAGTGTGGGAAAATTTCAGGACGCTCATTTCCTAATTTTGTAACTACAGTTGTAGGAATACTTTCTTGAAAGTTATAATCAGGTATGTTATTATTTAGCCAGCCAAAGTATTGTGTTTGATGATTTTCATTATTATAGTTCAAAAAATAATCATTATAGCTACTTTCACTCAAAGAAACCCAAAGTCCATATTCTAAAGTAATCTGAGAATTGATGATTTTTTGTTTTAAAACTACTCTAATAAACCTATCTGTTTGGTTTGGGTATTCAATTTTACAAAAATCAGAATCCAAATATGCGTTGTATTTTATCTTTTCATCGTCAGAAAGCCAATAATAAGAGTCTGGACTTGGATATGCTAAAGCAGGATAATCATTGTGAATTTCACCACAAATTCCACATTTATATTCTTGATTCATGTTAAGTTTTTTTCAAATTTAAAAATAAAAAAACGAACCGAAGTTCGTTTTTTAAAATTTTATTTTTTGTAATGCTCTAAAGCGATTTTGATTAATTCTACGCTTCTTCGCAAGTCTTCTTCTTTTAGAACGTAAGCAATTCTTACTTGCTTTTTCCCAAGTTCTGGAACCGAATAAAAACCTGAAGCTGGTGCTATCATTACGGTTTCGCCATTGTCAGAAAAATGTTCGAGCAACCATTGTGCAAAATCATCTGCATCTTCTACTGGTAATTCTGCTACACAGTAAAAAGCACCTTTTGGAGTTGGGCATTTCACACCCGGAATTTCGTTTAATAATTCTACCAAAAGATTTCTACGTTTGGTATATTCTTCGCGAACCGATTGAATGTACTCTGCATCATTATCATGAGCTGCAGTTGCTAAAATCTGACCAATAAGCACTGGAGAAAGTCTTGCTTGTGCAAATTTCATGGCAGCATCATGAAGCGTTTTAGAACGAGTAACTAAACAACCAATTCTTACGCCACACATAGAATAACGCTTAGATTCTGAATCGATGATGATAGAATGTTCAGCAATTTCTGGAAATTCTAGCATAGAAACTTGCTTCTCACCATCATAAACATATTCTCTGTATACTTCGTCTGAAATGATAACGATATCATGTTTCAAAGCAATTTCTGCTAATTTTTGTAATTCTTCTCTGGTATAAAGATAACCAGTAGGATTTCCCGGGTTACAAACGATAATTGCTCTGGTTTTATCTGTAATTTTCTTCTCAAATTCTTCAATAGAAGGTAGAGCAAAACCAGTATCAATAGTAGAAGGAACGGCTACCACTTTTACGCCAATAGCATTGGTAAATCCGTTATAATTTGCATAATAAGGTTCTGGAATAATGATTTCGTCTCCGTCATCACACAATACAGAAAGTGCAAAATTTAGTGCTTCAGAACCACCATTGGTTACAATGAAATTATCCGTAGTTAAATCGGTAAAACCAAGAGAGTGGTAGTATTTTTCTAATTGTTTTCTATACTCTAAATTTCCTTCAGAAAGAGCATATTCTAGAACTTTTAAATCGATATTTTTCAGTGCATCAAGAGCGGTTTTTGGTGTTTCGATGTCTGGTTGACCAATGTTCAGGTGATACACTTTTGTGCCTTTTGCTTTAGCAGCAATTGCATAAGGAACTAACTTTCTAATTGGTGAAGCAGGCATTCTTCCTGCTCTTACTGATGTTTTTGGCATATCTGAAATTTTGTAGCACAAAAGTAATGAAATTTTTTGATGAAGTAGTGGTATCTTGAAGAGGTAATGTATTGATTTATTTTTAAATTTGATAAAAATTGAAAATGAAAATAGAAGCCCAATCTGTTCAAGAATATTTAGAAAATCTTCCCGAAGAGCGAAAAGAACCCATAGAAAAATTAAGAAAAATTATTTCTGAAAATTTACCCAATGGTTTCGAAGAACAGTTGAGCTATGGAATGATTGGTTACGTAGTTCCGAAAAGTATTTATCCTAAAGGTTATCATTGTACTCCAGAATTGCCTTTGCCATTTCTTAGTATAGCTTCGCAGAAAAATTCTATTAATCTTTATCACATGGGAATTTATGCAGACGAAAAACTTCTGCATTGGTTTCAAGAAGAGTTTCCGAAATATTCTAAAAAGAAACTAGACATGGGGAAATCTTGTATGCGTTTTAAAAAACCTGAAGATATTCCTTATGAATTGATTGGTGAATTGGCTCGGAAAATGACTCCACAAGATTGGATTGAAAAGTATGAAAAAACTTTTGTGAAGAAATAAAAAACGCAACTTGAAAAAGTTGCGGTTTGTTTTATAATTGAATTCTTTCGATATCTGCTCCTAGAGCTTTTAGTCTTCCATCGATGTTTTCATAACCTCTGTCAATTTGTTCAATGTTATGAATAATTGATTTTCCTTCTGCAGAAAGTGCCGCGATAAGAAGTGCGTTCCCTGCTCTAATATCAGGCGAAGTCATATTGGTTCCACGCAATGGGAATTCATGATTAAGACCTACTACAGTTGCTCTGTGAGGATCACACAGAATAATCTGAGCGCCCATATCAATTAATTTATCTACAAAGAATAATCTCGATTCAAACATTTTTTGGTGAATCAAAACAGTTCCTTTGGCTTGAGTAGCCACTACCAAAACGATAGATAATAAATCTGGTGTAAATCCTGGCCAGGGTGCGTCTGAAACCGTCAAAATAGAACCGTCTATAAATTTTTGAATTTTATAGTGTTCTTGTTCTGGAATATAGATGTCATCACCGCTTTGTTCCAATTGAATTCCTAATTTTCTGAAAACATTCGGAATAATTCCTAATTGGTTCCAATGTACATTTTTGATGGTCATTTCAGAACGTGTCATTGCTGCAAGACCAATCCAAGAACCAATTTCTACCATATCTGGTAGCATGGTATGCTCTGTTCCATGAAGATGAGAAACGCCTTCGATGGTTAATAAGTTAGAGCCAATTCCTTCAATTTTTGCGCCCATTCTATTGAGCATTCTGCATAATTGTTGAAGGTAAGGTTCGCACGCTGCATTGTAGATTCTGGTTTTTCCTTTGGCTAAAACTGCAGCCATAATAATATTAGCAGTTCCTGTTACAGAAGCTTCTTCTAATAAAATAAATTTGCCACGAAGTTCTTTAGCCTTTAAAGTATAGAAATATTCCGTTTCGTCATAATGAAATTCTGCGCCGAGTTCTACAAATCCTTGAAAGTGAGTATCTAATCTTCTTCTTCCAATTTTGTCACCACCCGGAGTTGGCATATATGCTTCGCCAAATCTAGCAAGCATAGGTCCAAGAATCATAATAGAACCACGTAATTTGGCTCCATCTTTTTTAAATTCTTTAGATTTTATGTAATCAAAGTTAACTTGGTCTGCTTTGAAAGTATAATCACCGTGCGCATTTTTAGTAATCTTCACCCCGAAATCTCCCAGAATTTCGATAAGACGGTTTACGTCATGAATATCTGGAATATTTTTAATTCTCACTTCTTCGTCAGTTAAAAGCACTGCACAAAGAATTTGCAACGCTTCATTTTTTGCACCTTGTGGTGTGATTTCGCCGTGTAATTTTTTTCCTCCTCTTATTTGAAATGCTTCACTCATTATCTTTTTCGGTTTTTATTATGGTTGTTGAAACGTTTTTTAGGGTTGTTTTTTTGGTTTTTATTCTTGTTGGTAGAGTAATAAATTCTGCTTTTTTCGAGAGAATCTATACTGGTAAGGTCTAATCTGTTTTCTGATAGTTCCTTTAAGTGACGGAAGATTACCTCATCTTGTACATGTTCTTTGTTGTACACATTATAAGATTTCTTCATGTTATTGGCAATCACCTCTATCAAAGCTTCTTTTTCTTCTCCATCTTCTAGTTCTATGGCTTTGTCTATCAATTGAAGGATGCTTTTGCCGTAGAATTTATAATCTCCCTGAAGTTTTGGGTACTCCATTTTATTGGGTTTCTGTGCTAATTCTTCTCTGGTAGGGAAAGGATAGGGAGCATCTACATCTAAGTCATACTCTGCTAATATAAAAAGATGATCCCAAAGTTTATGTTTATAATTTTCCTCGTCACGAAGGTGCGGATTTCTCTGCCCCATGAAATCTACAATTGCGGCAGCCATTTCGTTGCGTTCTTCTTTGGTAGGAAGTTCCTTGCAACGTTCTACGAGCTGCTGAATATTTCGACCATATTCTGGTAAATGGAGACGAGTTCTTTGTGTATTGTATTCCATAATTGCAAAGATAGTGATTAGAATGATAAAGCACTAATTTCGGTAATTAGTCTATGAATTTTTTCTGTTGTTCAGGAGTGAGTATTGCGCAAGAATTCTTTATCAATCGATGGCGATTTCTTGCAATAAAATCATAAACCCCATCTCTCAAAAATCTAGGAATGATTCTAAAAATTGATGCTAATGAATATATTCCGCCTAATTTTTCGGCAATGGTGATGGCTGCATTAGATTTGTTGAGATAATATTTTTCTGGCTTCCAGAGATAAATAGTGTTGAGATTTTCTTGTTCTAAACCTCTTTGTTTTAGAAATTCATGTCCAAATTTTCCTTGTAATGAAGCAAATTGGAATTGGTCTTTGGAGTCGTTTTTTAAAATCCAATGTACCCAAAAATTGCAGAAACCACAGTCTCCGTCGTAAAAGAGGTAAAATTTATTTTGGTCTATCAAATTATTCTTCCTTAATTTTTAGTTGTTCATCTGTTAGATTGTTCATCATGGCAGTTACTTCTTTGATAGAAATGAAATACGCCTGTAGTTTTTGTTTCTGTTCAGGAGTAAGTTTTGCATCTTGATGAATGAGAAGGTAAGATTCTAATGGCATTTTGCCTTCCTCTATTTCGTGGGCAGATTTTTTGAGTTTTTTGGCTTGTCTTAATGGTTCGTAAGTGGCAAATGTAGAGAAATTAAGTTCTTTTCTTCCTTCTTCTATGTGGTCTTTTACCAACCAACCGAATGGCTGAATATTGGTGTACCAAGGATATACAGATTCGTTTGAGTGGCAATCATAGCAGCTTGTTTTGATGAGTTGAGCTACGTCTTCAGGTGTTTTTTTAATGGTTAAAAAATCCATGTTTTTGTCTACTGGTGGATTGGTTTTATCAATTTGAAAAAATTGTAATAACGCAAAAGCCAGAACTAAAAGAAAAAATAGTTTTTTCATGATAGGTTTTTATTTGATGTGTGAAGTTACAAAATATATTCATATTTTTCTAAGTTGTCATCCTTTTAGTCAAATTTTATGAATTTCATATCATAAAAATATTTCTTCATAAGAATTGAAAATCATGACCTTATTCAATAAATAAATTTAAAATCTTATCTTTGCAAAAATTTTAAGGCTCCCAAAGTGGGAGATACCTATTAATAACTTAATCCTATTTTATAATTTTTAGGGATTATTAATACAATTTTTATGAGTAATATCGTTGCAATCGTTGGTCGTCCCAACGTAGGAAAATCCACATTATTTAATCGTTTATTAGAAAGAAGAGAAGCCATCGTAGATTCTACGGCTGGTGTAACAAGAGACCGTCATTACGGTAAATCTGACTGGAATGGAGTAGACTTTACGGTAATAGATACTGGTGGTTATGATGTAGGTAGTGATGATATCTTCGAAGAAGAAATCCGTAAACAAGTTCAGTTGGCAGTAGATGAAGCCACTTCTATCATTTTTATGGTAAACGTAGAAGAAGGACTCCAAGATATAGACCACGAAATCTATAATCTTTTAAGAAAAGCCAATAAACCTCTATATTTAGTGGTAAACAAAGTAGATTCTGCTAAAGAAATGCTTGCTGCTACAGAATTTTATCAGTTAGGAGTAGAAAAATATTATACGCTTTCTTCTGCTACAGGTTCTGGAACGGGTGAATTATTAGATGACTTGGTTGCAGATTTCCCAACTACAGAATACAAAGATCCTTTCGAAGGTTTACCTAAAATTACCATTGCAGGAAGACCAAACGTGGGAAAATCTACGCTTACCAATGCACTTTTGGATGATAACAGAAACATTGTTACAGATATCGCAGGTACAACTAGAGATTCCATCGAAACGTTATATAATAAATTCGGACACGAATTTGTGTTGGTAGATACTGCCGGAATGCGTAGAAAATCTAAAGTTTCTGAAGACTTAGAATTCTATTCAGTAATGCGCTCTATTAGAGCCATTGAGCATTCTGATGTGGTGATTATCATGGTAGATGCTACTTTAGGTTGGGAATCTCAGGATATGAATATCTTTTCTTTGGCTCAAAAAAATAGAAAAGGAATCGTAATTGTAGTGAATAAGTGGGATTTGGTAGAAAAAGAAACCAATACCATGAGAGATTTTGAAAATAAAATCAAAGAAAAAATCGCTCAGTTTAATGACGTTCCTATTCTTTTTGTTTCTGCATTAACGAAACAAAGAATCTTAAAAGCGGTAGAAACTGCCATGATGGTTTATGAAAATCGTAAGAAAAGAATCAAAACTTCTAAGCTTAACGAAATTTTATTGCCTATTATTGAGCAAACTCCACCTCCTGCAATCAAAGGAAAATATGTGAAAATTAAATATATTACCCAATTGCCAACTCCAGTTCCGCAATTTGCGTTTTTCTGTAATCTACCACAATATGTGAAAGAACCATACAGAAGATTCATCGAAAACCAATTGCGTAAGCAATTTGATTTTACAGGAGTTCCTATTGATGTTTATTTCAGACAAAAATAAATGATTAAGCCCTTTTAGAATGCTCTATTCTGAAAGGGTTTTTAATTAAAATCGAATTGATGTTCAAAATCATTTTAAACAGACAAAAAATATCAATAAATTTGTAAAATATTCAATTAAACAAATCTGCACAACATGGTTACCGTATTATCAGAAAATTTCTCATTAGTCAATTCTTGGATCAACGAACTAAGAAACGTAGAAACCCAAACCAATAGAGCCAATTTCCGTAAAAGTATGGAAAGAATCGGCGAAATTGCAGCTTTTGAAATTTCTAAAGGTTTAGAATTCAAAGAAATAGAAATTTCTACTCCATTAGACAAAATTATGGTGAAAGAAATTGCAGTTCAACCTGTAATTACGACTATTTTGAGAGCAGGAGTTCCTCTTTTTGAAGGAATTCTTAATTATTTTGACAAAGCAGACTGTGGTTTCGTAGCTGCTTACAGAAAACACGATGCCAATGATTATTTCTCCATAAAACAAGATTATCTTACTTGTCCTAGTGTTGACGGAAGACCATTAATCGTTGCAGATCCCATGTTAGCAACAGGCGCAAGTTTAATAGAAGCGCTGAAAGATTTATTAAACCACGGAACACCTTCTCAATTGCACATTGTAGCCGTTATTGCAAGTAAACAAGGTGTAGAAACACTTTCCAATGCATTTCCAGATGCGCATATTTGGGTAGGAGCCATCGATGAAAATCTTACGTCAAAAGGTTATATTTCTCCGGGATTAGGAGATGCTGGAGATTTGTCTTACGGACAAAAATTACAGAGATAATCACTACGAATCAAAAGCCATCACCAAAACACTCACTTCATTTCTTGGATTTTTTAAAATTTCCCAAGCGATGGCGCTTATCGTATTTCCCGTGGTGAAAACATCGTCTATTAACAAAACATGTTTTCCAGAAATTTCTTCAGTGAGCGAGAAATCATATTTAGTTTCGGCGCGGTGAGATTTGTCTTTTTGGGCTTGTGCTTTTTGGTAAGAATTTCTTTTGAGCGCTTCTTTATGATGAGGAATTTCCCAATTTTTAGATAGAATATCGGCAAAAAGATGCAACTGATTATAACCTCGTTTTTTTAATTTTTTAGGATGAAGTGGAACCGTAATTAAAAAATCTGGTTTTTCTGAAAGGTAAATTCTTTCCAAAGTCCATTCAGCCATGATTTTTCCAACTTTTTCCTGAGAACGATATTTGAGTTGGTGAATAATTTTCTGGCTCAATGCTTCTTCTTGAAATTCCATCACAGCATAAGCATTTTTCACGGGAAATAAAAGCTTACATCTCTGTTTCAGAGGATTTTCTTCGTAGAAATTAAAATGAGAAAACTTAATTTGAGGGAAACATACATGGCAAACCAGTTCGTCTTTTGAAATGATGGTATTACAATGTAGACATCTGTTCGGGAACAGTAAATCCAGCAGCATAGAAAATGGTTTTTAGTTTTAGAAGACTAAAATAGTGAAAAATAATAAACCAACCCGCTTTTTATGAGTGATTTTGATGATGTTTTCTCGCAGATTTGGCTGATTATGCTGATTTTATTTGCTAAATCTGCTTTATCAGCGAGGGTTTCTCTAGTTTTTCACTTTAAAACTCCAGGTAAAAGCAAATTTAGAAACCAAATCGCCTTTTTGGTCTTTACCTTCAGAAAATAGGGTTAATGTTTGACCTTCTCCAGTTTCGATGGCTTTTTGTAAAACGGCATCCAGTTCTTTTCCTTGATGACAAGAAAAAGTAACTCTACCCACTGCTTTTTTGGTAAATTCGGCTTGGTTATGAACCACCAACATGGAGATTTTTTTGCCAGATTTTCTAATTTTTTCAGCACAAAGGAAACCCGTAGAAAATTCTGCAGCCATTCCTTGAACTGCCCAAAACATAGAATTGAAAGGGTTTTGGTTTAGCCAACCGAATTTTACTTTGGTGATGCAGATTTCATCATTCATTTCTTTTAGACGCACTCCTGCAATCCAAGAAATTGGGATTTTTAAAAACAGAAACAGGTGTAGTTGGAATTTGTTCATGTCACAAATCTAAAAATTTTAATCTTTGAAAAAAGAAAATTTACTATTCTTAAAATACAAAAAACCGCAGAAACGACTTCTGCGGTTTTTTATTCACTATTGACTTGCGAAGTAAAATTCACATTTTATCTATTTCACAAATCCTTTGTTTTGTAAAAGTGGTTTAATATCTGGAGTTCTTCCTGTAAAATCTTTGAATGCTTGATTCAAGTCTACAGAATTTCCTACAGATAGAATATATTTTCTGAAACGATCGCCGTTTTCTCTGGTCATTCCACCATTGTCCGTAATCCATTTCCAAGCATCTGCATTTAAAACGTCGCTCCACATATAAGCGTAATAACCTGCAGAATAACCGCCTCCCCAAATGTGAGCAAAGTAAGGAGAATGATATCTTGGCGGAACTTGTGGCAAAGTAAATCCGTATTTAGTTAAGACTTCTTTTTCAAAATCTAAAGTAGGTTTTATTTCGGCATCAGATTTTACAGAATGCCAAGCCATATCTAATGTTGCCGCAGAAACCAATTCTGTAGTGGCATAACCTTGGTTAAAAGTAGCCGCTTTTTTAATTTTATCTACCAAAGTTTGAGGCATTGGTTGTTTGGTTTCATAGTGTAGTGCATAATTTTTAAGAACTGAAGGCTCTAGCGCAAAAAATTCATTGATTTGAGAAGGAAATTCTACAAAATCTCTAGGAACATTGGTTCCAGAAATGGTAATGTATTTTTGGTTGGCAAAAAGTCCGTGTAAAGTATGCCCAAATTCGTGGAACATGGTAGACACATCATCATAAGAAATTAATGATGGTTTTCCTGGAGCGGGTTTTTGGTAGTTGAACACATTTACGATTACAGGCTTAGTTCCTGTCATGAATGATTGTTCTACGAAGTTGCTCATCCAAGCGCCACCATTTTTATTATCTCTGGTATAAAAATCTAAGTAATAAATCGCTAAAGATTTTCCGTCTCTATCAAAAACTTCATAAGCTACTACATCTGGATGATAAACTGGTAAATCTTTTCTTTCTTTGAAGGTAATTCCGTAGAATTTTTCAGCAGCATAGAAAACGCCTTTTTCTAAAACGGTAGACACTTCAAAATAAGGTTTGATTTGGTTTTCGTCTAAATCAAATTTTGCTTTACGCACTTGTTCTGCATAGAAATTCCAATCCCAAGGTGCGAGTTCGAAGCCGCCTTTTTGAGCATCAATTAGCGCTTGAATATCTACAATTTCTCTTTTCGCTTGCTCTACTGCAGGTTTTCCTAATTGGTAAAGTAGGTTCATTGCGTTTTCTGGTTTTTTTGCCATTTGGTCTACCAAATTCAGTTCAGCGTAAGAAGATTTTCCCATAAGATGCGCTTTCTGCATTCTCAGTTTCGCTTGTCTTTCGAGGATCGCTCTTGTATCGTTTTCGTCTCCTTTTTCTGCTCTGTACCAAGAAGCTTTGAATAATTTTTCTCTGGTCGCTCTGTTTTTAAGATTTTGAAGAAGCGGTTGTTGAGTGGTGTTGAGCAAAGTCAAAAGATATTTGCCTTCATAACCAGCATTTTTAGCATCTGTAGCTGCAGCAGCAATTTCATCAGCAGATAATCCGTCTAATTCCTTAACGTCTGAAATTAAAACAGCTCCTTTTTTTCTCGCTTCTAATAATTTACTAGAAAATTGAGTAGAAAGTGTTGCCAATTCTGCGTTTATTTTTTTCATTTGCTCTTTATCAGCATCAGAAAGATTAGCACCAGCCAATTCAAAACGTTGCTTATAAACTTCTAATAATCTTTGATCTTCTGCATCTAAACCATCTGTTTTAATGGCTTTAATTCTATTATAAAGAGCAGAATTTAAATAAATTTTATCTGCATGAGATGCAAAAATAGGAGCGAATTGCTCTTCTATTTTCTGTAGAGTAGGATTGGTATTAGAACCAGTAAGGTTGTAGAAAACAATTTGCGCACGTTTCAATACTTCACCGCTTTTTTCAAGTGCCAAAATGGTATTTTCAAATGTTGCGGCTTCCTTGTTGCTAACGATTACAGCAATTTCTGCTTCGTTTACTTTTAAACCATAATCAAAAGCGGGAGCAAAATGTTCGTCTTTAATTTTGTCAAATTCTGGACAATGTACTTTTCTTATAAAAAGGATTGTTTAAAACAGCAGTATCATCAATTTTTGTGGTATTTTCTTTCATGGTAGAACAAGAAATGCTGAAACCTAATGCAGACATCAGCAAAATTGATGTAATATTTTTCATTTTTAAATTGTTGAGTATTTTATAGGGTTAAAGATACAAAATTTGTAGAAAGCGATTCAGTATTCTGCCAAAAGCAATTTTGTAACAAAAAATAAATCTAAACGTCTAATTATTAAAATATTAATCATGAAAAAAACGATTCCTGTCTTTCTTTTAAGCTTATCATTAGCTTCTTGTATCAATGTAAAATCTGATGATGGAAGCATTGGTGATATCTTTACAGGCAAAAAAGGAAATGGACCTATGACTGAGAAAACATTTTCTGGAGATTTCAATAGCATAGAAGTTTCTACTTCTATTCATGCAGATATTATAAAATCTGATGTAGAAAAAGTAGTTATTTCTGCGCCTTCAGATATTTTAGAATTTGTGAAAGTAGAACAAAACGGACAAAACTTAAGAATTTATGTAGATTCTGATTATAGAAATCCTATTTCTACAGAAAGAGTAAAAGCTGTTGTTTATGCTAAAGATTTTGATGAATTGAAAGCGAATTCTAGTGCTTCTGTAAGAGTGAAAGATACTTTTATGCAAGATAAATTGAAAGTAGATGTTTCCAGCTCTGCAGATGTTGACGGACATTTAGAAGCCAATCAATTAGATATTTCTGTGGGAAGTAGTGGCAGTTTTTCTGGAAAAGTTTGGGCAGATTATGCTCGTTTCGAAGTTTCTTCTAGTGGTGATTTTTCTGTAGATGGAAAAGTACAACATGGTAGCATTCACGCGAGTTCTTCTGGTGATTTTAACGGGAGAAATTTAGAAGTAAAAGAAGGAGAGTTTCACGCTTCGTCTTCAGGAAGTATTTCTGCGATGGTTTCTCAAAAAGCTTCGGCACAAGCTTCTTCTAGTGGAGATGTAAACCTTAAAAAACTAGGAAATCCTGTTATTTCTTCTTCTGAAAGCAGCAGTGGAAGCGTAAATGTAAATTAGTAACTTTATTTTTCTTCATATTCCAATTTTATTAAACCGAAAAAGCAACTCAATTTTGAGTTGCTTTTTATTTGATTTTTAATGTTTTAGAGTCTGTTTAAAATTTTATCAGTTGTCATTTTGAATACAGACGAAAAGTCTGCGAACGAAATTAGAAGTGATTCGAAAAATCTTTAAGAAATAATTTTAAATAGATTCTTCATTTCATAATGCTTCGCAAAATTTCATTCAGAATGACAAAATAAATTTAAATAAATTCTTATTCTTTTTGATTTTTTATAATTAAGTATGAGGCAAGGTTTAACATAAATCCTATTGATAAGAAAAATCCAGAAATCAAGCTAGTTCTATTTGAATTTGGATATTCAATAAGTAAAAAAATAGAAATAGTAATTAATAAAAGACTAGAAATGTACATTAAGTTTTTCATGGTTATTTTTCTTAAATTTTAATATTCTACCAACCTCCAGAAGCACCACCTCCGCCAAAACTTCCGCCACCACCGAAACCTCCAAATCCACCACCTGAACTTCCGCCACCGAAACCACCTCCAAAACTTCCTGGGAAGAAACCACCTGGATAGACTCTTCTTCCTCTTCTGGTAAGAATTACATCTCCATCATCATTGCCAAAACCACCACCATTATTGCTTTTTGATAAAATATAAATAATGAAGAACAGAATAAGTGCGAAAATTAGAACGTGTTTCAGGGAAATATCAATCGGTTGAGGTTCTGATTCAGAAAGCGGTTTAAATTTACCTCTTACTGCATCCATTATTGCAGAAGTTCCAGCATTTATTCCTACAAACCATTGACCTTTTTTGAAATTTGGCGTGACCAAATAATCTAGAATTTGTCCTGCAACAGAAGCGGTAAGATATTGCTCTACACCTCGACCTTGCTGAATAGACATTTTTCTGTCTTCGGTTGCAATAAGGAAAACAACGCCGTTATCTTGTTCTTTTTCTCCGATTTTCCATTTTTCTCCCCATTGTGTCGCTACAAAATTTACATCTTCTCCATTCGTCGTAGGAATGATGACTACCAGAATTTCTGTAGAAGAAGAATCTGCAAATTTGATGAGTTTTTGATTAATTTCTTCTGTTTCCGTAGCATTCAGTAATCCTACTTCGTCATAGACAGGATAAATTTTACTGGGAGGCTCTGGAACGTTATATTGTGCTGAAATAAAAATATAACAGCTCAGTAAAACTAAAACGAAGAAATTTTTAAGAGAAGGTAATTTCATTAGGTAATTCATTGTGATTTTCTCCGTCAATAGGGAAGGATTTTTTCAATTCTAATCCGGTTTCTAAAATAGCATCTCGCAAACCTTCGAAATATTGACCTTGAGAGAAAGCTGAGGTTATTTTGTCATGCAAATCATTCCAAAATTTTTGATGCACTTTTTCATGTATGCCTTTATCGCCAATAATGGTTAAGTATTTTTGTTCAAAATTTACATGAAAAAGTACGCCATTTCTTTCTTTGGTTTTGTCCATTCCCAGAGATTTAAAAACGTCAAAAGCAATTTTGGCATTATTATCATCTGAGTTTTGGTCTATATGCACACGGATTTCTCCGGTAGAATGGTCTTCCGCTTGTTGAATGGCTTCCACAAGGGAAGCCATTTGAATATTATTTAAAAAATTACTCATTATTCAGTGAAAACTTCAGGAGCTTTTTCAGCACCTGCATCTGCTTTAAATAAAGGTTTTTCTTTGAAATTAGAGAAATTTGCGATGATGTTATTCGGGAAAACTTTAATAGAAGTATTGTATTCTTTCACCGCTGCGTTATAGTTTACGGTTTCCGCTCTTATGCTGTTTTCAATCGCAGTATATTCTCTTTGGAAATCGATAAATTGTTGGTCAGCTTTTAGATTAGGATATTGTTCTACCACTGCCATTAATCTGCTCAAAGCACCAGATAATTCACCTTGTGCAGCTTGGAATTTTGCCAAATCTGCTTCAGTCATATTAGTTGGGTCGATGGTTACTTGAGTTGCTTTAGAACGTGCTTCGATTACTTTGGTTAAAGTTTCTTGCTCGAATTTAGCATAAGATTTTACGGTTCTTTCTAAGTTAGGAATAAGGTTTGCTCTTTTTTGGTAAACGGTTTCTACATTTGCCCATTTTTCGTTTACGTTTTGTTCGCTTCCTACAAAACCATTTCTAATGCCAATTCCCCAAAATATTACCAATGCAATTGCGCCAATTAGCACCAAACCTACAGTTCCAATGCCAAAACATCCTTTGTTGTTCATAGTTTATTTTTTTTAATTGTGTATTAAGTGATTCAGTAAACCAAATATACAAATATTATGCTAATTTTGTAAAATATAACTTAAAATGATTACAATAGTAGTAGCAATGGGAAAAAACAGAGAAATTGGTGTTGATAACCAGTTGCTTTGGCATTTACCTAAAGATTTAAAACATTTTAAAGAACTTACGAGTGGTTACCCTATTATTATGGGCAGAAAAACATACGAAAGTATTGGCAAACCACTTCCTAATCGTACCAATATTGTGATTAGTAGAAAAAATGATTGGTTTGAAGAAGGAATTCTTATCGTAGGAAGTATCAAAGAAGCACTGAAATTTGCCAAAAAAATAGGCGAAAATGTTTTTGTGATTGGTGGAGGTACTATTTATGAACAAACGATAGATTTGGCAGACCAATTAGAGATTACTTTAGTAGATGCTACGCTAAATGCGGATACTTATTTCCCGAAAATTGACGAGAAAATTTGGCAGAAAACTCAAGAAACTTGCCATGAAAAAGACGAAAAGAATCAATATGATTTTTGTTTTCAAACTTTTACAAAAAAGACTAGCGTCTAATGTCTGAAATCTAACATCTAATTTTTATATTTGCACACTTAATTTTAAGAGATGAATAAGTACATAAAATTTTTAATTGCTGGCTTAATGATTGCTGCGGGAGTTTACCTGATGATGAACCGTCAAATAGGATGGGGAATTGTAGTCGTATTCTTTTCGCTGAGTCCTATTTTATTATTTTTCAAAAATGAATACATCTTATTGGCTTTTTGGCAAATGAGAAAACAGAATTTTGTAAAAGCTGCACATTGGTTAACTTACATTAAAAACTACCAATCTCAGTTGCACAAATCACAATATGGCTATTTTCATTATTTACAAGGTCTAACTCTTGCGCAAGAACATCCTGCAAAAGTAGAACCATTGATGAAAAAAGCTTTAGAATATGGCTTAAATATGAAGCACGATAGAGCAATGGCTACCTTAAATATAGCTGCAGCAGCACTTTCTAAAGGAAGAAAAGCAGAAGCTCAAAAATTATTAGAAGAAGCCAAAAGATTAGACGATCAAGGAATGATGGCGGATCAAATAAAAATGATGAAAGACCAATTGAAAATGCCTTCTATGCAGAAACACATGCATAATCCACAAATGAGACACAGAGGAAAATTTTTCTAAAGAGCCAAGTTAAAAGTAAAAAGAGCCAAGAAATTGGCATATTATAAATAAAACTTCTGAGAAATCTAGACTGCACCCAAAAGTTTAGACAAAATTAAACAATATTTTCAAAGGAAAGAGTTCGGTACTGTACCGGACTCTTTCCTTTGAGATTGAGTCTTATTCTATCATTGTTGTAATAGTGAATGTACTTCACTATTTCCATCTTAAGTTCCTGAATGGAACCAAACTTTCTGGCATAAAACATTTCTGATTTTATCGTTCCAAAAAAGTTTTCTATCACCGCATTGTCCAAACAGTTTCCTTTTCGGGACATACTTTGAATAATACCTTTTTCTTTTAACAAGTTTTGGTAATGTTTCATTTGATATTGCCAACCTTGATCAGAATGTAGAATGATGTTTTGTGTAGATTTTACTTTTCTGAATGATTTCTTTAGCATTCTGATGATTTGGCTAAACACAGGTCTTTCAGATAAGTCAAAACTGACAATTTCACCATTAAATAAATCGATGATTGGAGATAGATAAAGTTTATTACCCGATACATTAAACTCTGTAACATCGGTTGCCCATTTCTGATTAGGAGTGTCCGATTTGAAATTCCTCTGTAGAACATTGGGCGCAATTTTCCCTTGCTCTCCCTTGTAAGATTTATATTTCTTCACTCGGATAATACTCTTTAAACCTAATATTTTCATAAGTCGTAAAACAGTTTTGTGATTAATCAAAATTCCTTTTTCTTTCAAAAGCAAAGTAATTCTTCTATAGCCCAACCTTCCTTTGTGACGATGATAAATCTGCTTAATCATTTCTTTTATTTCCGCATATTTATCTTTCATTTGAAAGCGTTTTTGATAGTAATAAAAACTGCTTCTTGCCATCGATGTACAATGCAGTAGTACTGCTAAATCAAAGTCCTGCCTTAACTCTTCGATGGCTTTGGATTTTTCCTTTCCTGAATTAAGGCGTCTAACTTTTTTAAAATGGCGTTCTCGGCTTCTAAATAATAAATCCTCTCCAACAGTTCTTCCTCCCTTGTTAAGGGTTTGCCTGTTTTCTTTTTTTTTCGCGTGTAATTACTCATGGTTTTAGGTCTTCCTCTGGGTATGTTTTCTAAACCTAAAATACCATTTTTTTTGTAATTACGCTGCCAACTAAGAATACTGGACTCCGCAGGAATATTAAACCTTCTCGACGCTTCTTTTAAACTTAAATTCTCTTTCTCAATTACTGATAAAATCTTTAATTTAAAATCTTTTGTGTAATGCGTATTGGAAAGCCGAACAAGTCCTGAAACTCCATAAAGTTCATAAAATTTTATCCATTTACGAACCAAGGAACCACAAACTCCAATGCGTTTTCCTAAATCGTCTGTTCCAATATCCCCTTTGTGATATCTCTTTATAGCTTTTAATTTAAAGTCTAATGAATATTTACTTTTCCCCATAAAAAATGCCCCTAAAAAGTGTCTAACTTTTTGGGGGCAGTCCAATCTTTCAGGAGTTTTTTTTATGGTTTGTATTGTCCTTCAAAGAGTTGCGAGATATGAATTTTTATTTCCGACTTCGGACTTCCAAACTTCCTACATTTCTGCATCATTGAAATTTCCGTAGAATTTTGGCATTTGCCAATGGTATTTTACAGCAAGAGTTCTAATGCTTACAATAAGAAGAATGGTTAAGATTTGATTGATTTCTTCAGACAAACCACTGAAATTTCTCAGAAGGATGTAGACTATTCCACCTACAATTGCTGCAGTAGCATAAATTTCTTTTCTGAAAATCAAAGGAATTCTGTTCAGTAAAATATCTCTGATGATTCCACCAAAACAACCAGTAATTGTGCCTAAAACCACTCCAATAACGGGATGTAAGTCTGCGTTTAGTCCTTTTTGAACCCCAATAATTGTAAAAAGTCCCAATCCAAGACTGTCAAAAATAAAAAGCGTTACCTGAAATTTTCTCTCAATTAATTTGAATATCATCGTAAAAATAGCAGTGAAAAAAATCAAACTCACAGCCAATAAATCGTGCATCCAAAAAACAGGGACATCTAATAATAGGTCTCTTACGGTTCCACCACCTACAGAAGTTACAAATGCAATAATAAGAACGCCAAAAGGATCAAAACGCTTTTGCATAGCCGCAAAACTTCCAGACATCGCAAAAGATATCGTACCAAGGACTTCTATTAAAAAGGTAAAATCTGGAAGCATGGGTTAAAAAAGGTTTAAAAAATCGAGTGAAAATTAAAAAAATCTAAACTCTCACTGCATCAGGAACAAATAATTGATATTCTCCTTTGTTTGAAATAATTTCTCTTACAATGCTGCTGCTGATGAATGATTTTCCAGAAGAGGTAAGTAAGAAAACGGTTTCTAATTTTCTTCTGGCCAAAGTTCTGTTGGTATGAGCAATCGCTTTTTCAAATTCAAAATCGGCAGGATTTCTGAGACCTCTCAGAATAAATTGAGCTTCTTTTTTGATACAATAATCGATGGTTAATCCTTCAAAATAATCAACTTCTACATTGGGGAAATGCGCTACAGATTTTCGAATAAATTCCATGCGTTTTTCTAGCGGAAACATATATTTTTTCTGAGAATTCTGTCCGATAGCGATGATGAGTTTATCAAACAGAGGAACAGCTCTTTCAATAATGTCAAGATGTCCTAAAGTAATCGGGTCAAAAGATCCTGGAAATACAGCGATTTTCATAGAAATTCTAGATTTTTGATTTTAGATTTTAAATTTTTTGGAAACATCATTTAAAATCTAAAATTTATCATTTAATAATTATTTGTTAAGCGCTTTTTCTACTTCGTTTCCACAAAGATCTTTGATGGAAATTCCGTAAATTTTTGCTTGTTGAGGTAAGATTGAAGCTGGTGAAAATCCAGGATTGGTATTCATTTCTAGCATGTAAGGCGTTCCATCCATAATGATGTATTCACTTCTAGAAAAACCGCTCATTCCCAAAGATTCATACGCATGTTTTGCGATTTTTTCTACTTTGTATCTGGTTTCTTCGTCTAATCTAGCGGGTGTAATTTCTTCGGAAGCACCTTCATATTTTGCTTCGTAATCGAAAAATTCTTTGTGCGGAACAATTTCTGTAATTCCCAAAACAATGGTTTCTCCTTTGTAATCGATTACACCTACAGAAACCTCCATTCCGTTTAAGAAAGATTCTATTAAAATTTCATCATCTTCTTTGAAGGCAAATTCTATCGCTGCCGCCAATTCAGATTTGGCTTTAACTTTAGAAATCCCAAGTGAAGAGCCACTTTGATTGGGTTTTACAAATAATGGAAGACCTAATTCTTCTACAATTTTTTCTTCATTGATATTTTCTCCTTTTCTCAGGTAAAAACTTTTTGCAGAAGGAATTCCGTATTTTGCTAAAACGGCAAGAGTATCTTTTTTGTTGAAAGTAAGAGCGCTTTTATAGAAATCACAGCCTGTATATTTTTGACCAATAGCGTTCCAATAGCCTTGTAATTCACCATTTTCTCCAGGAGCACCGTGAATAATGTTGAAACAAACGTCAAATTTTAAAATTGCTCCGTCTGAAAGCGTTACCGAAAAATCTCCTTTGTTAATGGGAAGTTTTTCTTTATTTTCGTTTAAAAAGTACCATTCTTCTTTTAGAATTACTACTTTATAAACATTGTATAAATCTCTGTCTAGAGAATCATAAATTAATTGGCCACTTTTCAGAGAAACCTTGTATTCATCAGAGAAGCCACCCATTACTACGGCTACATTTTTCTTGCTCATACTTTTTAAAAAACTAATAAACGCAAATGTAATTATTTTTCAACTTAAATATTTCATAATTTTATATTTATATTTGCGTTTATATTTCGAATAAATAAAAAATTTATGCTTCGATCTTTTTTCCACTGGAAAGTTTTTGTAAACTTAATAGTAGCACTTGTAATTTTTGTAGGAGTAGTTTGGCTTACCTTTCGATGGCTAGAGTTTCACACCAATCATGGTGAAGAAATTCAGGTTCCGAATGTTGTCAATATGAAGGTACAACAAGCAATAGAGGTTTTAGATGACCAAGGCTTAGAATATGAAGTAGATAGTTTTAAATACGATCCAAAATTTAAGCCATTACAAGTTCTTAAAATCTATCCAAATCCAGGTTCTAGAGTAAAAGATGGTAGAGCCATTCTTTTAAAAGTAAATCCTAAAACTTATGCACCAGTTGCGGTTCCAGATGTTTTAGATAGATATAAGTATTTGGCTTTCAGAAAGTTTGACTTATTAGGTTTGAAAGTAGGAGATACTATTTATGAGCCTAATATTCAGAAAGATGCGGTTATTAGAATGATGTTTAATGGCAGAGTAATCAAACCGGGAGAAAAAGTGCCGATGTATTCTACGCTTGATTTAGTCATTGGTTCTGGACCGATGAGAAATGTAATGATTCCTAATTTGGTGGGAAGAACTGTGGCTGAAGCGAAAGCAATAATTACCCAAAACTATTTTGAATTAGGGCTTGTAGAACATGATGATGGATCAAGTGATGATTCCGATATTATTTACTATCAAGATCCTGCAAGTGGTTCTGTAAGAGACCAAGGAATGCAAATAGATTTATGGGCGAGTAAAAAAACACCTGCCGAAATGCAGTCTCAAATTCAAAAACTAAATAGTATTTATAGAACTACAGATATTAATACCATGCCGGAATCTTCTGACAATGAGTTTATCCCAGTTCCAAGTGAAGAACCAGTAAATACTACACCAAAACCACCGGTAGAAAAACCTAAAACCACTACCAATACAAATAGCACAAAACCTACAGAAACAAAACCTGCAGAAGAAAAACCTGCTAAAAAGGTAATTGTAGAGTAGTTTTTTAGAAATTAAAATAATTTATAGAACTTTGCCGAAAATTTTTTGGCAAAGTTTTTTTGAATAATATGAGCGAAAAAGAAGATTTTTTAGAAGAAGAGCTATTGTTAGAAGACGAAAATTCTAATGACGAAGAAAACTCAGGGTTGTTTGAACATCTCAATATTACTGTTGATAAAAAACAAGAACCTTTGAGAATCGATAAATTTCTTTTGATTTATCGCCAAAATTCTTCTAGAAATAAAATTTCGCAAACATGTAGAGCCGGAAACGTCATCGTAAATGGTAATTCTGTAAAACAAAATTATCGTGTAAAGCCAGGAGATGAAATTTCGGTTTTATTAACGCATCCTCCGCGTGAAAATGTTATTATTCCTGAAGATATTCCTTTTAAAATTGTCTATGAAGATGATGATGTTTTGGTAGTAGACAAAGAACCGGGAATGGTAGTTCATCCCGGTTTTGGGAATTGGCAAGGAACATTGGTGAATGCAGTTGCGTTTCATTTTCAGAAAAATGGATTTACCTCAGATTTAGATAGAGTAGGCTTGGTTCATAGAATTGATAAAGACACTTCTGGATTAATCGTTTTAGCCAAAAATGAATATGCATTGAGCTTTTTGGCAAAGCAATTTTTTGACCGAAAAACCAAACGTTTGTATTGGGCTTTTGTTTGGGGAAATTTAGAAAATGACGAAGGAACAATCAGAGGACACATCGGAAGACATCAGAAAAACCGAATGCAAATGGCAGTTTATGAAGATGGAAGCCAAGGAAAACATGCCGTAACACATTACAAAGTTCTAGAAAGATTCAAATACATGACTTGGGTAGAATGTAAACTGGAAACGGGAAGAACTCACCAAATTAGAGCGCATTTTAAACATATTGGTCATACACTTTTTAACGACGAAAGATATGAAGGTCATCAGATTTTGCGTGGTGTAAACTTACCAAAATATAAACAATTTGTAAAAAATGTCTTCGAAGTTTTACCTAGACACGCTTTACATGCTCATACTTTAGGCTTCATTCATCCTACGACAAAAAAAGAAATGTATTTTGAATCACCGATGCCAAAAGATATGCAAGATGCGGTAGAAAAATGGAGAAATTACTTGCAAAATTCTTAAAATTTTGGTATCATAAAACAATTTTACTTAAATTTGACTTTTAGAAATTCACGACCATGAAAAAAATATTATTCACATTTTTTGCTGCTTTTTCAGGATTAAGCTATGCTCAAGAAACTATTCCTATGTATCAGCAGTATTTATTTGATAGTGAATTTCTCTTTAATCCTGCGCATATTGGTAAAACAGATGATGTAAATTTGGTTGCCAATTATCAAAAACAATTTTCAAAATTTGATGAATCTCCCAATGTGCAATCGGTAGGAATTCATGCTAATGCTTTTGATAGAGTAGGAATAGGCGCTTATTTTTTTCATGACCAAAACGGACCAATTTCTGCAAACGGAATTGCAATTGGCGCTTCTTACTTTGTTCCACTCAGTGATGAAGATGGCAGGAAAGACCAATTTTCTTTCGGAACTTCAGTAAATTTTTACAATCAGAACTTTGATGTTTCTAAAGTAAATGCGCAAGATCCAAACGATCCTTTGCTTTACGAAAATAACAACAGTATTTTCATTGCTTATGCTAATTTAGGATTACAAGCTACTTATAGCAGGGCTTTTGCTGGGATTTCTGTTGCAGATATTCCATTGAGTAACAATACACCAGTGGTAAATGGTATAGAACCGTCGCCAACCAGATTTTACCTCAATGCAGGGTATGACTGGGAAATTACCGAAGGATTTTCGGTAGAACCTTCTGTGATGATGAATTTGAATACCAATTCATCTAGAATGTTTGACATCAATGTTCTCATGAAATTGTATGGTGAAAGTGATTATTTTGCTGCGGGAATCAATTACAGAACGGCAAAAAGTTCTGTGGGAAGCCAACAGTTAAGCATGTCACCTATTATTAAATTTAAACTCAATAAACTCCATTTCGGAGCTTCTTATAATTTAGGATTGTCTGATATTCAAGAATACGGCGGAAATTCATTCATGCTGAGTTTAGGTTATGATATTCCTAATTTTATCAATCAAAGAGGATTTAGATATCGTTAAAGAATTTTAGAGTTACGGTTTCAACTTACGATTTATCAGTAAATCATCTATCAAACATCTAACATCCAACAGAATTGATTTACCTCCACATTCCTTTTTGCAAGCAGAAATGCAGTTATTGCAATTTTCATTTTTCTACTTCATTGAAGCAGAAAGACGAAATGATTTCGGCAATAAAAAAAGAAATTTTTCTAAGAAAAGAGGAGCTGGAAAATAAAACACTTTCGTCGCTTTATTTTGGTGGTGGAACTCCATCCATTCTTTCTGTGGACGAAATCAAATCTTTAATAGATGTGGTTTTGAAGTACTTTGACTTTGAAAAAAATATTGAAATCACGCTAGAAGCTAATCCTGATGATTTGGATAAAAATTTTCTGAAAGATTTAGCCAAAACCGAAATCAATCGACTTTCTATAGGGACTCAAAGTTTTTTTGAAGAAGATTTAAAGCTCATGAATCGTGCTCATAATGCTTCTGAAGCCGAAAGTTCTATCAAAAGAGCACAAGATTTTGGCTTCGAAAATTTAAGTATTGATTTAATTTATGGTTCGCCGACTTCTAATTTTGAAATATGGAAAGAAAATCTTAAGAAAACTATAGAATTGCAAGTTCCTCACGTTTCTTCTTACGCATTGACCATCGAGCCCAAAACAGCTTTGAATGCTTGGATTAAGAAAAATAAAATCGCAGAACCGAAAGAAACAGAGCAAAATAAAGAGTTCTATTACATGTCTGATTTTCTAAAAGACAACGGTTTCATACACTACGAAATTTCTAATTTTGCTAAAAAAGATTTTGAATCAAAGCACAATTCCGCGTATTGGAAATACAAAGAATACCTTGGAATCGGACCTTCCGCACATTCCTATAACGGTAGAAACGAGCGCAGTTGGAATGTTGCGAATAACGCCATTTACATTAAAAATTTAGCAGAAAATATTCTTCCAAAAGAAACCGAAAAACTTTCTGAAAAAGACCAGTATAATGAAATGCTTATGATTGGACTCAGAACAATTTGGGGCGTAGATTTAGGAAAGCTCAACGAAAAATTTTCTGATGAAATTTTAGAAATTTTTAAAAATAGCATTCAGCCAAAATTAGAAGAAGGAATTCTTGTGATAGAAGAAAATCACTTGAAAATTCCAGAAAAACATTGGTTTTTAGCCGATGGAATTGCTTCAGACCTGTTTATTCTTTAAAAAATCTAAAATCTAAAATCTAAAATCTAAAATCTTTAGTATTTTTGTAAAAATTTCAAGCCTTTGAAACCAGATTATTCTCATCTTTCATCATCACAACCGATAGGGATTTTTGATTCCGGTGTTGGTGGACTTACCGTAGCCAAAGAAATAAAACGATTAATGCCGCATGAAAATTTTATTTATTTCGGTGACACAGCACATTTACCTTACGGCGAAAAATCTAGAGAAGCGATTATCGGTTTTTCTTTAAAGATTACCCAATTTTTATTAGAAAATAACTGTAAAGCCATCGTTATTGCGTGTAATACGGCTACTGCAAATGCTTTGCAAGAGGTAAAAGAATTAGTGGGAAATCAGGCTTTGGTTTTTGATGTGATTAACCCAGTTGCAGAAAAAGTAGCTTTTGAAATTCACCAAAATGTAGGAGTTATTGCCACTAAAGCAACGGTAAATTCTGGTTTGTACAGAAAATCCATCCGAAAACTGAATAAATATATTCAAGTAGATGAATTGGCAACGCCTTTATTGGTTCCTGCCATCGAAGAAGGTTTTGTAAATCACCCAATTACACACGCGATTATTTATAACTATTTGAGCGACAAAAAGTTAAAAAATATAGAAACACTTATCTTGGGTTGTACCCATTATCCGCTTCTGATTGAAGAAATTAAAAAATATTACGGAACCAGAGTAAGAGTCATTGATTCTCCTAAAATTGTAGCGAGTTATGTAAGAGATATTTTGAGCAAAAATGACCTGCTTAATCCTCAACACGATGAAGGAAATACCGATTTCTACCTTTCGGATATCACGAAAAACTTCGAGAAAATTTCGAAAAAATTCTTTGGAAATAAAATTAGTCTAGAGCTTAAAAAACTTTAGAATCTAAAATTAAGCTTCAGAGGTTTCCTCAATTTGATTTGCATCAAAGAAAGAAAAACTCACATTTCCGTATTTTCTGGTTTCGATTAATTGAGGATGCTCTAATTTCATTTTAGACTGATGTTCTAAAACAAAAGTTCCGTTTTCTTTTAAGAAATTATTATTGAGAACCAAAGAAATCAGTTCATTGTATTTTTTTTCTTCTAATTCAAAAGGTGGATCTGCAAAAACAATGTCAAAAGTTTTCTTGGTTCTGTTTTTCTTTAACCATTCAAAAACATCACCACGCTGTACATTAATTTGAAGCGCCATTTCTAGTTCTGCAGCAGTAGAATTAATGAAAGCAGCATGTTTAGGATTCATTTCTACAGCGGTAACGTCTTTACAATCTCTAGAAGCAAATTCTAAACTGATAGAGCCAATTCCTGCAAAAAGGTCTAAAACTGAGCAAAATTCTACTTCGTGACGATTCGCCAAAATGCTGAAAAGTGCTTCTTTAGCAAAGTCTGTGGTAGGTCTTACATCGAAATTTTTAGGCGCAGCAATTCTTTTTGCTTTCCATTTGCCAGAGATTATTCTATACATTTTTGTTGGGTGTTAGATGTTAGATGATGGGTGTTAATCAAGTTTGCTTCTAAAAGCAATCATTGAGTTCATTAGCTTGTATGATTCTTTATAAAATTCGCTGAAATTTTGTTCATCAATATAATTTCTATTTTTTGCTTTATAAAGACAAGTAACAACTTCAGCCAACGAACGAATTGAAAAACCTAAAAATCTTTTGAATTCTAAATTACTTTGTAAAATACTTCCTTCAGAAATGTTTAGCGCAATAGAATCAGATGCTCTTCTAATTTGAGATGTTAGATTGAATGTTTCTTCTTTTGGAAAATTGATTGAAATTTTAAAAATTTTTTCACCAAAATCCATAGAATCCTGCCATATTGTTAACTTTTCAAATTTAAAACTCATAATTACGTTTCTTATTTTACATCCAGCATCCAACATCCAGCATCCTTCAATTTAATGTTCTTCACAAATTTCTTTAACTCCGAAATAAAGGTTTCGTTTTCGTGAGTTTCTCCATAAATATGAAAATACGTTTCTGCGGTTCCAAAATTTATTTTGCTCAAAGAAAACATGATGAAATACAAGAAATCTACTTCAGAATCAGCATCTAAGTTATTGTAAAGTACCACTTTTTTATTTTCAAAAGCGAAAAACTCTACTTGATGATGATATAAATTGATGTGAATTTCTTTGTGGTTTTTAACAGTTAAAGCATTTAAAAATTTTTCGCCAGAGAAATTAAATTTCGCAGGTAATTTTTTTGCTTTAATTTTTTGGTAAAAATGCTTTGGAAAAGTGTAGTAAAATTGCACCGCAAATTTTTTGTTCACAGAAAGCATCAATTCTTCGTTGGCTTCGTCTACAGGAGCGTTATAAGAAATCAGTTTATAGCCTAATTCGTGCTCTGCAAAAGTATCTGGAGTAAGCGAAAAATGATTGAGTGCAGAAATTACTTCTATTTCTTTGTAGTCATCAAATTTTAAAACATCATCTAGTTTTTCTTCTACTAAATGAGGCGAAGTTTCTTCTGTCACGAAATGAAACGCTTCTTCTAGCACTGTTTTTCCTTTAGAAATGTGCCATTGTAAACCATCTTTGGTGAAAAGTAAAGAAAGTTTTTTCATAGTTTTTTACCAATAAATGCAAAGGTATTGATTTTTAAACTATTTTTGAAAGATAGTTAAGGTAATATGAAAAATCTCGTTTTATTTATTGCACTTTTGAGTTTTACTTTTGGATTTTCTCAAGAGAAAAAGAAGCAAGTTGTAGAAGCAGCTTGCGGACAATGTCAGTTCAAAATGAAAGACAAAAAAGGTTGTGATTTAGCGGTAAGAATTGACGGGAAAAGTTATTTCGTAGAAGGTACTAAAATAGATGACCACGGAGATGCACATGCTGATGACGGTTTTTGCAATGCAATCAAAAAAGCAGAAGTCATAGGTGAAGTGAAGGATGGAAAATTCGTGGTAAGTTATTTCAAATTGCTGCCTAATTCTACAAAAAAGTAACCAAGACATTTCCCGTGCTGTGATAGAAAAAATCATGGTCTTCGTATTCTATTCCCGCGAAACCTTGTAAAACTTCGTGCACCATATTTTGCAAAACGCCATCTCCAATTCCGTGGATGATGTTCAGCTTTTTCATGTTATTGCTTCTGCAATATTCTAATTTTTCAATGAGTTTTTCACGCTGAATCATCAATCTTTCCCAAGATTCAAAATCTTGAGGATTATTGACCAACTTTTCGAAATGTAAATCGATGGACTGCGGTTGAGTTTGATTTTTTTTAGAAATTTTGGTAGACATTTCCTTTTTTGCAGTGATAGAAATATCGTCATAAATATTATGATTGTGGAGTACGACTTTGTTTTTTTCAATGTCATAATGAAAACCATGTTCGTCTTCTATTTGTACCAAATTCCCTTTGAAAGCAGAAATTTTCCCTTTCAAATCATCATCTATCACCGAAACTAAATCACCTATTTTCACAATTTTCATTTTTTAAACATTAAGACTTTCATTGAGATATTAAGTTTTATTAAGTTTTTGAAAATTTGAAGAATTATCATCTTAAATTTCTTAATTTCTTAATTGAAACTTAATGGTTTATTTTAATCCCAATTCCACCACTTCTAAATTTTCAATTTTCTCACCAATGATTTCAAATCTCAGCATGGTTCTCATTTTATGCCAACCATGTTTTCCGGCAGCACCAGGATTGAGATGCAGAATTTCCAACTCTTTGTCATACATCACTTTTAATATGTGAGAATGGCCCGAAATAAAAATTTGAGGTTTTTCTTCCTTTAATATTTGCTTTACTCGTGGTGCATATTTATTTGGATATCCGCCAATGTGAATCATCACTACTTTTACTTTTTCGCATTCGAAAATATTTATTTCTGGGAATTCAGCTCTTATTTTTGCCTCATCGATGTTCCCGAAAACACCTCGTAATGTTCCTGCTTTTTTCAGTTCGTCTATCACTTCTAAATTTCCAAAATCACCAGCATGCCAAATTTCATCAGCATTTTTGGCATATTCTAAAATTCTATCGTCTATATAAGAATGGGTGTCGGAAAGTAGAAGGATTTTCATTTTGCTAATTTCTTTAAATTTCTTTAATTAAAATAATATTTATAAGATTTTCATTGTAATTTGACATTGCGTTCCTACGGAACGCTATTTGTTTTTTGTAGCATTATTACACACATTTCGTTCCTACGGAACGGTTTTAAATTTTATGAGTTTATATTATATTTTTAAAGTTCCGTTCCGTAGGAACGACAGGTTTGTAGGAAAATGTAAATTGTTTTTAATAAGTTCCGTAGGAACGACACGAAAAAAATATTCTGGCGCGAGCGAAGCGAGCGTAGAAGTTTCCGAATTGCGCATACTTGAATGAAAAACTGCCCGTGAAATTAGCCACGATGGAAATGAAAATCCCGCAACAAGCATTGGTAGTAGCTTTGGCGTGAGGAATTGTAATGGACAGCGTGACAGATAATGAAAAGAAACAAAATCTTCTTGCTCCTAAAAATTTCATTAAATTTGCCGAAAATTATGCGCTACTTTATTGAGTTTTCCTACAATGGTTCTACGTTTTTTGGCTATCAAATTCAGCCAAATGAGATTTCTGTGCAAGAAGAATTAGAAAAAGCACTTTCTGCGATTTTACGAACTGAAATTAAAACTACGGGAGCAGGAAGAACTGATACTGGAGTTCACGCCAAGAAAATGTTTGCACATTTTGATTTTGATGGAGAAATTTCTGAGAAATTAGTGCATCAACTGAATTCTTTCCTTCCACCAAGTATTGCGATAAAGAGTATTTTTGAGGTGAAAGAAGATTTTCACGCGAGATTTTCAGCAAAATACAGAACGTATGAATATTATATTTCGCTGGAGAAAAATCCTTTTTCTGAAAAATTTGCGTGGCAACACTGGAGAAAATCTCTGGATGTGGAAAAAATGAATGAAGCGTGCAAAATTCTCTTTGAGTACGAAGATTTCGGGAGTTTTGCAAAAGTGGGAGCGGATAATAAAACCAATATTTGTAAAATCTATCACGCAAATTGGGAACAAAACGGAAATGAACTTAAATTTACCATCTCAGCAGATAGATTTCTCAGAAATATGGTTCGTGCGATTGTAGGAACTATGGTAGAAATAGGCAGCGGAAAACTAAAACCTGCCGATTTAAGGAATGTGATAGAAGCTAAAAATAGAGGTGTTGCAGGAACTTCTGCACCAGCTCATGCATTATTTTTAGTAGATGTAGGATACGATTTTTAAAAAATTATGAACAAAAAACCAACCACCAGCAATATCATTCAGCGTCTTTTTTTCATAGGAATGAAATTTAGAACGTGGTTTATTTTAGCCCTAATTATTTCTATTATTTTAGCGATAGTTTCGGTGTATAGACCTATTCTTACTCAGCAAATTGTAGATATTGATATCTTGAAACTGAAAGACAATAGCGTCTTGATGAAAGATATTTATTTCTTAATTGGTTTGGTAGTAGCAGAAACTATTTTGAATTTCTTTCTTGTTTTTCTTTCTAATTATATCGCTCAAAATGTAATTAGAGACATTAGAGAAAGACTGTATCATAAACTAATCTATTTCAAAACATCTTTTTTTGATAAAACTGCTATCGGAAATTTGGTGACCAGAGCAGTAGGAGATGTAGAGACCATTGCTACGGTTTATACGGATGGATTCTTGATGGTTTTCGGAGATATTTTGAAAGTGGTTTTCGTTTTGGTAGCGATGTTTCAGGTAAATACCGAGCTAAGTTATATTTCGCTTACCATTTTACCTATCATGTTGTTGATTACAAGGTTTTTCCAGAAAAAATTAAGAAAAGCATTTGGTGACGAAAGAGCTTGGACTTCTACTCAAAACAGTTTCGTGCAAGAAAGACTTTCGGGAATGTCACTCATTCAAGTTTTTAATAGACAAGAAGCAGAATTTAAGAAATTTGATGATATTAATGTCAATTTAAAGGCAGCTTTACTGAAAACGGTTTTCTATTTTTCATTGTTTTTTCCTGTGGTGGAACTGATTTCTTCTGTTTTCATTGGACTGATTCTTTTTGTGGCAGGATATAATGCATTGACGGCGAGAGATATTTCTCCGGGACAAGTGATTGCGTTTATTTCTTATATTAATATGTTGATTCGTCCGCTTCGTCAGATTGCAGATAGATTTAATAATATTCAGCGTGGTTTGGTAGGTGCAGAAAGAGTTTTAGGAATTATGGACGAAGAAAACTCAATGCCGAATCTCGGAACCATCAAAAAAGATCATATCGAAGGAAAAATAGAATTCCAAAATGTGAGATTTTCTTATGATGAAAAGCAAGAAGTTCTGAAAGGAGTCGATTTCAAAGTGAATCCGGGCGAAACAGTGGCGATAGTTGGAGCAACAGGTGCTGGGAAATCTACCATTATTCAGTTGATTACAAGATTTTATGATATTAACTCAGGTAAAATTTTACTGGATGATATTGATATCAGAGATTATGAGTTGTACGATTTGCGAAGCAAAGTAGGTGTAGTTCTACAAGATGTTTTCCTTTTTCATGGGAGTATTTATGAAAATCTTACTTTGGGGGACACTATTCCGCTTGAAAAAATTAAAAAAGTTGCTCAAGATATTGAAGTAGATGAATTTATTGAGCGATTACCGGGAGGTTATGACTTTGTTGTAAGCGAGAGA
Organism: Cloacibacterium caeni; assembly: GCF_907163125.1. Taxonomy (NCBI): domain Bacteria; kingdom Pseudomonadati; phylum Bacteroidota; class Flavobacteriia; order Flavobacteriales; family Weeksellaceae; genus Cloacibacterium; species Cloacibacterium caeni. Next base: position 1,923,356 of record NZ_OU015319.1, on the reverse strand, counting down.
GGAAGTAGTATTTCTCTTGGTCAGCGACAGTTGTTATCTTTCTTAAGAGCTTATCTTTCTGATCCTAAGATTTTGATTTTAGACGAAGCAACTTCTTCTATAGACCCAGAAAGTGAAAAATTGATACAGAAAGCTACTGAGAAAATTACTCAAAACAGAACTTCAATTATCATTGCGCATAGATTGTCAACCATAGAAAAAGCCGATAAAATTCTCGTGATGGATTCTGGTAAATTAGTAGAAGAAGGCAAACACGAAGAGTTGCTTGCGAAAAATGGATATTATGCAAATCTGTATAAAGCACAACTTCACAAAGAAATTTTTTAATTTTTGTAATTAAATTTTGTGGAGTTTAAAAATTTTTATACTTTTGCAACCACAAAATGAGATGTAATATATGTTAATAATTCCAGTAAAAGACGGAGAGTCTATCGACAGAGCACTTAAGAAGTATAAAAGAAAATTTGATAAAACTGGTGTTGTAAGAGCGTTAAGATCTAGACAACAGTTCACAAAACCTTCTGTGACTTTAAGACAATCAAAACTTAAAGCAGCTCATAAGCAAAGAGAATTAAGCAAAGAAGAACAAGCTTAATTAGTTTTTCTTTAAAAAATATCGAAATCACTTTTCAAATTCTTATATTTGAGAAGTGATTTTTGTTTTATATACCTATTAATTCATGATTAACAAGTTTCTAGATTATATTTCAGTAGAGAAGCGCTATTCTCAGAATACGCTGGTGAGTTATAAAAAAGATTTAGAAGACTTGCTACTGTTCATTTCGGAAACAGAAGGAACGGAAGATTTAAAAAAGGTAGATAAAAAAATCATTCGTAATTTCATCGTCTCACTTTCTCAGAAAAAAATCCAAAAAAGAAGCATTAACCGTAAACTTTCTAGCTTAAGGAGTTTTTATTTATATCTTCTGAAAATAGGTGAAATTCAAGTCTCTCCTTTAGAAACGATACCTTCTCTTAAATTTTATGCCGAAAAACAAATTCCTATTTCTGAAGAGGAGATGGAAAATTTAGGAGAGATTTTAGAAAGTGAATCAGAGAATTCTTTAGAAAAGCTTATTATAGAAACGCTTTACCAAACTGGAATGAGAAAATCGGAACTCTGCAATATATTATTAGAGCAAGTAGATTTTTCAAAATCTGAAATCTTTGTCAAAGGGAAAGGAAATAAGCAAAGAGTAGTTCCTGTTTCTGAAAATCTACTAAAAAGGATGCAGGAATATGTAGCAATTAGAAAGCCTAATGAAGATTCTGGTATTTATTTTTTCGTTCGTGAAAATGGAAAAAAACTATCCGAAAAATTTGTGTATTCAGTGGTAAATCGCTACCTTAGTCTTATAACTTTAAAGAAAAAAAAGAGCCCACATATTTTAAGGCATAGCTTTGCTACTCATGTTTTGAATAATGGCGCGGAAATTTCTAAAGTTAAAAAAATATTAGGTCATTCTAGTTTAGCTTCTACACAAGTTTACACGAATGGCAATATAGAGCAATTAAAAAGAGTGTTTAATCAGGCTCATCCCAGAGCCTATAAAAAAGAAGATTAGTTTTTCTTTTTTAATTAAAAAAAATGTTAGCGTTATGAAAATTACAGTACAATCAATCGGTTTAACACCACATGCACCACTAGAAGAGTATTTAGACAAAAAATTAAATAAGTTAGAAACCTTTTATGATAAAATTATCGAGTGCGAAGTTTTCTTAAAAGTAGAGAATTCTTCTGAAAAAGAAAATAAGACTGCTGAGATTAGATTACATGTTCCAGGTGATGATATTGTGGTAAAGAAGACAAGTGCTAGTTTTGAAGAAAGTTTAGACCAGTGTTATGATACTGCTAAGAAACTGTTAATCAAGAAAAAAGAAATGGCATAGAAAAATAATTAAAAATTTTTTAAAAAATATTTGTGGATTTCAAAAAAACTGTATTATATTTGCACTCGCAAAAAGGGAATAACAGTTCTTTTGAAATCTCAAATTTTGCCTCCATAGCTCAGTTGGCCAGAGCACGTGATTTGTAATCTCGGGGTCGTGGGTTCGAATCCCTCTGGAGGCTCATAATTTATAAAAAACAAGCGGGGAGATTCCAGAGTGGCCAAATGGATCAGACTGTAACTCTGCTGTCTTACGACTTCGCAGGTTCGAATCCTGCTCTCCCCACTTTTTTATAAATTTAATTTGCAGGTTTAGAAAAATTTTATAAATTTGCACACCGTTTACCAACAATAATTTGTAAACACAAATTGCGGAAGTAGCTCAGTTGGTAGAGCGTCAGCCTTCCAAGCTGAATGTCGCGGGTTCGACCCCCGTCTTCCGCTCTAAAAAAAATCACATTCCAAATAAGCGGTATGTGATTTTTTTTTCCAAGCCGACTTAGCTCAGGGGTAGAGCGCTTCCTTGGTAAGGAAGAGGTCGTGAGTTCAAATCTCATAGTTGGCTCAAAATAAAAGTCTCTCAAAATATTTTGAGAGACTTTTTTATTTAAAATATATTCTTAAATTTGTACCCTCAAAAATAAGATAATATCATAGCGTCAAACGTATTGAAACTGAATGTTGAAATTTTTTTTAATAAAAAGATTTTGATATTCAAAAAATCACTATATTTGCGCACTGAAAATTTCAATAGTTAATAAATTAAATATTAAAATCATGGCAAAGGAAACGTTTAATCGTAACAAACCACACTTAAACATTGGTACTATTGGTCACGTTGACCATGGTAAAACTACCCTTACTGCTGCTATTACTAAAGTATTAGCTGAGAAAGGATTAGCTGAAATGAAAGACTTCTCTTCAATTGACTCTGCTCCAGAAGAAAAAGAAAGAGGTATTACTATTAATACTGCTCACGTAGAGTATGAAACTGTAAATAGACACTATGCTCACGTAGACTGTCCAGGTCACGCCGATTATGTTAAAAACATGGTTACTGGTGCTGCTCAAATGGATGGAGCTATCTTAGTAGTTGCTGCTACTGATGGTCCAATGCCACAAACTAGAGAGCACATCTTACTTTGCCGTCAGGTAAACGTACCAAGAATCGTTGTTTTCATGAACAAAGTTGACATGGTAGACGATGCTGAATTATTAGAATTAGTAGAATTAGAAGTAAGAGATTTATTATCTTCTTACGAATATGATGGTGATAACTCTCCAGTAATTCAAGGTTCTGCTCTAGGTGCACTTAACGGTGAACCAAAATGGGTTGAAACTGTAGAAGCTCTTATGGATGCTGTTGATAACTGGATTGAATTACCAGTTAGAGATCAAGATAAGCCATTCTTAATGCCAATCGAAGACGTATTCTCTATTACAGGTAGAGGTACTGTAGCAACTGGTAGAATTGAATCAGGTGTTATCAATACAGGTGATCCAGTAGACATCGTAGGTATGGGTGATGAGAAGTTAACTTCTACTATCACTGGTGTTGAGATGTTTAGAAAAATCTTAGATAGAGGTGAAGCTGGTGATAACGTAGGTCTATTATTAAGAGGTATCGAGAAAACTGATATCAAGAGAGGTATGGTAATCGCTAAGAAAGATTCTGTGAAACCACACAAGAAATTCAAAGCTGAGGTTTACGTTCTTTCTAAAGAAGAAGGTGGTAGACACACTCCATTCCACAACAAATATCGTCCTCAGTTCTATGTAAGAACTACTGACGTAACAGGTGAAATCTTCTTACCAGAAGGTGTAGAGATGGTAATGCCTGGTGATAACTTAACGATCACTGTAGAATTGTTACAACCAATCGCTCTTAACGTAGGTCTTAGATTTGCGATCAGAGAAGGTGGTAGAACAGTAGGTGCTGGTCAGGTTACTGAAATCTTAGATTAATCATCTTAAATAAATAAAGCTTCCGTAAGGAAACTTACGGAGCTTTTTTAACTACGGGCATCGTCCAATGGTAGGATACCGGTCTCCAAAACCGTTGATCAGGGTTCGAATCCTTGTGCCCGTGCAAATATAAATTATGAACTCACTTATCAATTTTTTAAAAGATTCTTATTCAGAATTTAGATATAAAGTAGAATGGCCAAAGTGGGCTGATTTACAATCTTCTACAATAGTAGTGGCTGTAGCTACTGTTATATTAGCATTGTTTACTTTCGGAGTAGATTCATTATTTAGCACAGCTATTAAAAATATATTAGCAATTTTCATAGGTTTCTTTAATTAAAAATTTTTCCATGAGCGATTTAAAATGGTATGTATTAAAAGCTATTAGTGGCCAGGAAAATAAAGTTAAGGCCTATATTGAGAGCGAAGTTAAAAGATTAAATCTTGAAGATTACGTTACTCAAGTAGTTATTCCTATGGAAAAAGTAATCCAAGTAAGAAATGGTAAAAAAGTGCCTAAAGAAAAGCCTTTTTACCCTGGTTACTTAATGGTAGAAGCTAATCTGATAGGAGAAATCCCACATATTATTAAAAATTTACCTGGTGTAATTTCTTTTTTAAGTCTTACAAAAGGTGGTGATCCTGTTCCGATGCGTAAATCTGAAGTAAACAGAATGCTTGGTAAAATGGATGAACTCTCTGAATTTGCTACAGAAATGGAAATTCCTTTCGTAGTAGGAGAAAGCGTAAAAGTAATCGATGGTCCTTTCAATGGATTCAATGGTACTGTAGAAAAAATCTTAGAAGACAAGAAGAAATTAGAAGTTTCTGTAATGATTTTCGGTAGAAAAACTCCTATGGAACTTTCTTACATGCAAGTAGAAAAATTGTAAAATTTATTATACAATATAATGAGCCACTCTAAACAGAGTGGCTTTTTTTGTGGATAAGTCTTTCTGAAAACGCCCTCTTTTGTCGTGCAATCTTTCTAATTTTACGTTCTCATTTTTAGCGTTTAATTCTTCTAAATTTCTTCTATTATGTTTGCGCTATTAGACTGTAATAATTTTTTTGTGAGTTGCGAAAGAGTTTTAGACCCTTCTTTACAGGAGGTTCCAGTGGTGGTTTTGTCTAATAATGACGGATGTGTAGTTTCTAGAAGTAACGAGGCAAAAGCTTTAGGGATTCCTATGGGAGCGCCAGTCTTTAAATATAGAGACTTATTTGAACAACATGGAGTGAAATGCTTCTCCGCTAAATTTGAATATTATAATTTCAAAAGTCAACAAGTTTCTGCGATTGCCAGTGAGTTTTCTCCCAATTTTGAAATTTACAGTATAGATGAACTATTTCTAGATTTTCATGGCTTCAAATATTTTAATTTGGAAGAGTACTCTCAAAATATCAAAGACCTTATTTTACAGAAAACAAAAATTCCCGTGAGTATAGGAATTGCGCCTACCAAAACATTGGCAAAAGTAGCCAATAGAATTGCCAAGAAATATCCAGATAAGTTTCAAGGAGTTTGCACACTTGATACTCCAGAAAAAATAGAAAAAGCACTTCAGTGGTTAGAGATTGGTGATGTTTGGGGGATTGGTAGAAGATTGGGAAACAAGATGAAAGACGCTGGCGTTTATAAAGCGGCAGATTTGCTCAAAAAACCAGAAATTTGGGTTAGAAAATTGATGGGAATTCACGGCGTGAGAATGATTAATGAATTAAAAGGAATTAAACAATTAGAATTAGAACAACCTTCCCCTAAACAATCTATTGCAACTACCAGAAGTTTTATGGAGATGATATCTGATAAAGAAATGCTGAGAGAACGCGTAGAAACCTTTGCTTTCTCTTGTGCCGAAAAGTTAAGGAAACAAAACAGTTGCTGTAAAGTAATCTCCGTATTTCTACAAACGAATAGATTTAGAAAAGATTTGCCAGAATATAAAAACGGATTTTCTGTGGTTTTGCCTAACCCAAGTAGTTCTTCCATTGTTTTGTCTAAAGCAGCAAATGCTATTTTTGAAGCCATTTATAAAGATGGTTTTTTGTATAAAAAGGCTGGTGTAATGGTATCTGATTTTGTGCCAGAAAATCAAAGACTGATTAATATTTTTGAAGAAGATGTGGAAAATAAACACCTTCCGATTATGAAAGCCATGGATTCTCTGAACAAGAAATATGGCAAAAATAAAATAAGATTGGCCTCACAAAACGGAAAGCCTACCTACGAAAGAAAATTGCTTTCGCCAGAATATGAAGAATTTCTGAAAAGCAATACTTTACCCGAAGCTAATTTTAGGTTTCATTAGAAACATCTTTTGTAGTTTTATAGTGGGAAAATAGTCACGGATTGCAAATCCGCGACATCCTTTAGATTTGCATAACAAATAAAATACTTAGTTTTAATAAAAACAACTAGATCAACGGGTTTTCTACAGCGAGTTTCACAAATTTTTGGTGACATTTTTTTATTTTTTGAATGTCCGTTTAGTGTCATAAAGCACTAAATTTTATGGTTTAGAAAAATTTGACAAAAGTAACTGATTGATTTTCAATAATATTTAATTTTTATAAATCTTCAAAATTGTTTCAAAATTACAATTATGCTTTAAAACGGACATTCAAATTTTATTTAGAAGATTTCTAAATTTTAATGTTTTTGCGATTTTTTTTTAAAAAAAAGTTGCATAGTTTTAGTTTTAGTTTTAGTTTAGTCGCACTAATTTAAAATTATATGCCATGAAAAAATTATTATTAGGAGTGATGTTATTTAGTTCATTAATTGTGAATAACTCTTGTGATTCTTCTGAAATTGTTGAAAATAAAACAATTAAAAGTTCGAATAGTAAACAAATAAAGAAACTTATGAAAAGTGCTTTTTTAATTCAGAAAGAATTGAAAAGTAATGATAAATTATTAAGTAGAATTAGAAATAATGCAAAGATTAATGGAAGAAGTGTACAATATATTGATCAAGAAACATTAGATTATATTAAAGATATAGGAGGGATAAGTGATGTTGATATAAATTTAGAACAAGTAAATTTGATTATTGCAGAGAATCTAGAAGCCAGAGAAATTGGATATGGAGATTATATTGATAATATGAATTATTCAGAAACAACAAAATCTTATTTACAAAGTTTTATTAATGAAACAGAACCTATAGAGGATTTAACAAGTCAGCCAGAATTTTTGAGTTTAACGAGCAATGATCAAAATATGTTAATAAATGTCAATGAAACAATGGATATTTACAATAATCAAATAGCACAAACTTATCGAATAGAATTTATGTCTGAAGGTTTTTGCGTTGGTTCGTCTGTAGGAAATGCAATTGGAAATGTTCTTTGCGGTCCACCATGTGGAATAGCTGGCTGGATTATTGGTGGAATATTAGGTGATGCATTGAAATAATTATTAAATAAAATTTAAAATATGAAAAAACTATTATTGTTATTAATTTTAATTAATTATGATGATGTCTATAGCCAAAAAATAAATCAAAATTTTTTTCAGTTTTCTAATCATCTTGGTTTTTCTGAATTTGAAGTAGAAAATAATTTTAAGGTTAATGCATTAAACTATACAGTTTATCTTGGGAAAGAGTTTAGTTTTGAAAAATCCGCAGTTATCATAAATGTTGGTTATGGAAATTATTTTTATGATTATAATAATTTGCATGACAAATCATCTTTTATAGATATTCCTATTGGTTATAGATTATATGTATCTAGAAACAATCCATCAAGTTTTTATTCGGGATTGGGCATTAACAATAAGATTATGGTAAATAATGAAATATATAATAGTAGCCAAAATTCTACAATAAAAGGAGATAAGGGCTATAATATGGGGTCTTATGCGGAATTTGGTTTTAATACTGAGATTAGTTCTAATTTAAAATTTTTTATTGGGCTTAACTACTATAGTGATTTATTACAATCAGGGTATACAAATAAAACAAAAATTAATAATCAAATTAATTTAACCTTAGGTTTGAATGTTTTTAAAAAGCAATAAAATATATTTTTACATAATTTTATTATTTAGTTTTTCATGTAAAAAAGAACCATTAATTGAAAAATATAAAGATGTAAGTTTAAAAGATAAAAAAGTTTATATTCTATATAGAGAAACTGATTCTAAAATGGGAAAATTTATACAACCATATAATATAAATGGTTCAAAATTTTCTCATGTTGGAGTTGGTTTTTTTTATGAAAAAAAATTTAAAGTTTTTCATGTTCTACCTAATAGTACATCTTTAAAAAATTGTTTATTAGAGCAATCTGTAAAAGAATTCTATAATCCTATTAATGATGAAATCAAATCTGGAGAAATATTAATTGTTAAAAATATGAATAATAATGATTTTGTTAAAATTCAGAATAAAATTATTAGTATGAAAAACAAAAATATTGTTTTTGATAATAATTTTTACACAATAAAAGATAATATGTATTATTGCTCAGAGTTTGTTTGTGAAATCTTAAATTCTACTAAAAAATTTAATTTTATAATAACAAAGAAAAAATTATCTGGTCTTGATTCTATTTATCTTAAAAGAGATACTTTAAAATATATTCCCGTTGATATTTTTTTAAATAGATCACCATTTGAGCTAATTAAAAAGTGGGAAAATTAATCCCGATTACTATGACATAACCAAATGAAATTTGCAAAACTTTGTGGGGTTTTCTTAGGCATATAAAACCACTGAATAATAAAGATAAAAGGAAGGAATATGCTCCCACTCTCCTAAGTTTGCAACTTCGGAGCAGATAAATATAACAATAACCAACTTTTAATAAGTTAGCTTTTTATTTTAAAGAAAAATCAAATTCTTTCTAAAAATCAGTACATTAAGTATTGCAGATTCCAAAAAAAATCTTAATTTTGCACCCACAAAAAGTAAGTTAGGAAGGTGAGATAATCTAACTTGCTGATTTATAAATGCTTCCACATTCATAAATTAAAAATTTTTAAAAATTAAAAAATGGCTAAAAAAGTCTTTAAAATGGTGAAACTCCAAGTGAAAGGTGGCGCTGCTAACCCTTCACCACCAGTTGGTCCTGCTTTAGGTTCTGCTGGGGTAAACATTATGGAGTTTTGTAAACAATTTAATGGAAGAACACAAGACAAGCCAGGGCAAGTTTTACCGGTTCTAATTACTGTTTATGAAGATAAGTCTTTCGAATTCGTAATTAAAACTCCACCAGCTGCAATCCAATTAATGGAAGCTGCTAAGGTAAAAGGAGGTTCTGGAGAACCAAACAGAGTAAAAGTAGGTTCTGTAACTTGGGAACAAGTGAAAAAAATCGCTGAAGATAAAATGGCTGATTTGAACTGCTTTACAATGGATTCTGCATTATCAATGGTTGCAGGAACTGCAAGATCTATGGGATTGAGAGTAACTGGAACTAAACCGTCTAACGCTTAAAACTTATTGAAATGGCAAAATTAACGAAAAAGCAAAAAGAAGTTGCGAGCAAAGTAGAGAAAAACAAGGTATATAACCTTGATGAAGCTTCTGCATTAGTAAAAGAATTAAACTATGCTAAGTTTGATGCTTCTGTTGACCTTGCAGTTAGATTAGGGGTAGATCCTAGAAAAGCAAACCAAATGGTAAGAGGTGTAGTATCTCTTCCTCACGGAACTGGTAAAGATGTTAAAGTATTAGCATTAGTAACTCCAGATAAAGAAGCAGAAGCTAAAGAAGCTGGTGCTGATTATGTAGGTCTTGATGAGTATTTACAAAAAATCAAAGACGGTTGGACAGATGTAGACGTAATCGTTACTATGCCTGCTGTAATGGGTAAATTAGGTCCATTAGGAAGAATTTTAGGTCCTAGAGGTTTAATGCCAAACCCTAAATCAGGTACTGTAACTATGGAAGTAGGTAAAGCTGTTGCAGAAGTAAAAGCTGGTAAAATTGATTTCAAAGTAGATAAATACGGTATTGTACACGCTGGTATTGGTAAAGTTTCTTTCTCTCCAGAACAATTGAAAGAAAACGCTGCTGAATTAATTCATACATTAATTAAGCTTAAGCCTACCGCTGCTAAAGGTACTTACGTAAAATCTATCTATCTTTCTTCTACAATGAGTCCGGGGATTGCAATTGATACTAAATCTGTTAACTAAAATCTGAAAGACAATGACAAAAGAAGAAAAAGTATTAGTAATACAAGAGATTAAAGATATGTTACAAGACGCTAAAGTAGTGTATGTAGCAAATCTTGAAGGATTGAATGCTGCTCAGACTTCAGATTTTAGAAGACAAGCATTTAAAAATAATATTAAGCTTAAAGTAGTAAAGAATACTTTATTACAAAAAGCTATGGAGCAAATTGAAGGTGTAGATTATTCAGAAATGTTCCCAACTTTCAAAGGGAATACTGCTGTAATGATTGCAGAAACTGCTAATGCTCCTGCTAAATTAATTCAAGGATTCAGAAAGAAAGAAGCTTTCCCAGCTCTTAAGTCTGCTTATTTACAAGAAACGTTCTACGTTGGAGATAACAACCTAGATACTCTTGCAAATATCAAGTCTAGAGAAGAAATGATTGGTGAAATCATCGGATTACTTCAATCTCCTATCCAAAGATTAATTTCTGCTTTACAAAATAAAGAAGAAGCAAAAGGTGCTAAAACTGAAGAAGCTGCTCCAGAAGTAGAAGCTCCTGCAGCTGAAGGTGAAGCTCCTGCTGCTGAATAATTAAACCGTCTCAATAGACACTCAAAAAAATAACATAAATCGTTCAACAATTTAAACATTAATACAATGTCAGATTTAAAAAATTTAGCTGAAACGCTAGTAAACTTAACTGTAAAAGACGTAAACGAACTTGCTGCTATCCTTAAGGATGAGTACGGAATTGAGCCTGCTGCTGCTGCTGTAGTTGTAGCTGCTGGTGGAGCTGCTGATGCTGCTGAAGAAAAAACTGAATTCGACGTAATCCTTAAATCAGCTGGTGCTTCTAAATTAGCTATCGTTAAATTAGTAAAAGATTTAACTGGTGCTGGTCTTAAAGAAGCTAAAGATATGGTAGATGGTGCTCCAACTGCTATTAAAGAAGGTGCATCTAAAGATGAAGCTGAAGCTCTTAAGAAGCAATTAGAAGAAGCTGGTGCAGAAGTAGAATTAAAATAATCTATTTACACCGTATAAGACTTAGACCTTCCCAGAATTGGGTAGGTCTATGTCTATTTTAAGAGTTAAATTGTTTTAAAATTATAACTCATTGATTTTCAATTATTTGAAAATTTTAAATTCTAAAGAAAAAATATTTTGCACTACACTGTGAAAAGATATACCAGTGTTGCAGTTAGTTAAGAGCCAAGACCTTAGTCTTTAATCTTGCTGATATTTTTCAAAATAAAGTAAAATATTTTTTAACCCAACTTTTCTTACCATTTTATGAGTAAATCAAAAGCTATCACAAGCACTCAGGAAAATCAAAGAATTAACTTTTCTTCTGCGAAAGGAAACGTTGTGACTCCGGATTTCTTAGATATCCAGTTGCAATCTTTCAAAGAGTTTTTCCAGTTAGATACACTTCCTGAGGACAGAGTGAATGAGGGTCTTTACAAGACTTTTCAAGAAAACTTTCCTATTACAGATTCTAGAAATCAATTCGTATTAGAATTTCTAGATTATTTGGTAGATTCTCCTCGTTATTCTATTGACGAATGCGTGGAAAGAGGTCTTACTTACAGTGTGCCTCTTAAAGCAAGACTTAAACTATACTGTACTGACCCGGAACATGAAGATTTCCAGACAGTAATTCAAGATGTATATTTAGGTCCAGTTCCTTACATGACTCCTTCTGGTTCATTCATCATCAATGGTGCAGAACGTGTAATTGTAACACAGTTACACAGATCTCCAGGTGTATTCTTTGGACAGACGTATCACGCAAACGGAACTAAATTATACTATTCAAGAATTATCCCTTTCAAAGGTTCTTGGATGGAATTTACTACGGATATCAATAACGTAATGTATGCGTATATTGACCGTAAAAAGAAATTACCTTTAACTACATTACTTAGAGCAATCGGTTATGAGTCTGATAAAGAAATTCTTCAGATCTTTGACCTTGCAGAAGAAGTAAAAGTATCTAAAGCGAATCTTAAAAAAGTTCAAGGTAGAACTTTAGCAGCTAGAGTATTGAATACTTGGTTCGAAGATTTCGTAGACGAAGATACAGGTGAAGTAGTTTCTATCGAAAGAAATGAAATTATCCTTGACAGAGAAACTGTTCTTGAAAAAGAACACTTAGACCTTATTTTAGATGCTGGTGTTAAGTCTATCTTAATTCACAACGAAAATAGCGGTGAATTCTCTATCATTCAAAATACATTACAAAAAGACCCTACCAACTCAGAAAAAGAAGCGGTAGAATACATTTATCGTCAGTTACGTAACGCAGATCCACCAGATGAAGAAACAGCAAGAGGAATTATTGAAAAATTATTCTTCTCTGAACAAAGATATTCATTAGGTGAAGTTGGTCGTTACAGATTGAACAAAAAACTAGGTCTTAACATCCCTACTACTACAGAAGTTCTTACTAAAGAAGATATTATCTCTATCGTAAGACACTTAATAGAGCTTGCAAACTCTAAAACTGAAGTAGATGATATCGACCACTTATCAAACAGAAGAATTAAAACTGTTGGTGAGCAATTAGCTGGTCAGTTTGGTGTAGGTCTTTCTAGAATTGCGAGAACAATTAAAGAAAGAATGAACGTAAGAGATAACGAAATCTTTACGCCGCTAGACTTAGTAAATGCAAAAACATTAACATCAGTTATCAACTCATTCTTTGGTACCAACCAGCTTTCTCAGTTCATGGACCAAACCAACCCACTATCTGAAATCACTCACAAGAGAAGACTTTCAGCTTTAGGACCTGGTGGTTTATCAAGAGAAAGAGCGGGTTTCGAGGTGCGTGACGTTCACCATACTCACTACGGAAGAATTTGCCCGATTGAAACTCCAGAAGGACCAAACATTGGTTTGATTTCTTCACTAGGATGTTATGCTAAAATCAATAATTTAGGTTTCATCGAAACTCCATATAGAAAAGTAGAAAATGGTAAAGTAGATTTCTCTGCAGCACCAATCTATTTAAATGCAGAAGATGAAGAATCTAAAATCATTGCTCAGGCAAACGTAGATTTAGCAGAAGATGGAAGTTTCAATACAGAAAGAGTTATTGCTCGTCTTGATGGTGACTATCCAGTAGTAGAGCCTAGTCAAGTAGACTTATTAGATATTGCACCTAACCAGATTGCTGGTATTTCTGCATCTTTAATTCCTTTCTTGGAGCATGATGATGCGAACCGTGCATTGATGGGATCTAACATGATGCGTCAGGCTGTTCCATTGTTAAAACCAGAAGCTCCAATTGTAGGTACAGGTTTAGAAAAACAAGTGGCTACAGATTCTAGAATCTTAATTAATGCTGAAGGAAATGGGGTAGTAGAATATGTAGATGCAGACAAAATCGTTATAAAATACGAAAGAAGCGAAGATGAGGATTTAGTACAATTCGAATCTGCTACTAAAACATATAACTTAACTAAGTTCAGAAAAACCAACCAATCTACTACCATTACTCTTAGACCAAACGTAAGAGTGGGTGATGCCGTAGTAAAAGGACAAGTGCTTTGTGATGGTTACGCTACCGAAAAAGGAGAATTAGCTATTGGTAGAAACCTTACTGTAGCCTTCATGCCTTGGAAAGGGTATAACTTCGAGGATGCGATTGTAATCAACGAGAAAGTAGTAAGAGAAGACTGGTTTACTTCTATTCACGTAGATGAGTATTCACTAGAGGTAAGAGATACCAAACTAGGTATGGAAGAACTAACTGCAGATATTCCTAACGTTTCAGAAGAGGCTACTAAAGACCTTGATGAAAACGGTATGATTAGAATTGGTGCAGAAGTGAAACCTGGTGATATCTTAATCGGTAAAATTACCCCAAAAGGTGAATCTGATCCTACTCCAGAAGAAAAACTATTGAGAGCAATCTTTGGTGACAAAGCTGGTGATGTAAAAGATGCTTCATTAAAAGCAGACTCTTCACTAAGAGGTGTTGTTATCAACAAAAAATTATTCTCAAGAAACATCAAAGACAAGAAGAAAAGAACTGAAGAGAAGTTAAAACTTGAAGAAATCGAAAACAGATACAAAGCTCAATTCGATGAATTAAGAAATACCCTTCTTGAAAAATTAAATACTCTTGTTAATGGTAAAACTTCTCAAGGTGTTAATAACGACTTAGAAGAAGAAATCATTCCAAAAGGAGCTAAGTTTACGCTAAAACTTCTTCAATCTGTAGAAGATTATGTAAACGTAAGTGGTGCAGATTGGACTGTAGATGCTGATAAAAATGATTTAATTAAACAGTTAATTCATAATTATAAAATTAAATATAATGATATTCAAGGAGTTAAAAACCGTGAGAAATATGCTATTTCTATCGGAGACGAACTTCCAGCAGGTATCATTAAACTAGCTAAAGTATACATCGCTAAAAAACGTAAATTAAACGTAGGTGATAAAATGGCAGGTCGTCACGGTAACAAAGGTATCGTGTCTAGAATTGTAAGAGAAGAAGATATGCCATTCTTAGAAGACGGAACTCCTGTAGATATCGTATTGAATCCACTAGGTGTACCTTCTCGTATGAACATCGGTCAGATTTACGAAACCGTTTTAGGATGGGCTGGTAAAAAATTAGGATTAAAATTTGCTACTCCTATCTTTGATGGTGCAAGCTTAGAACAAATCACAGAATACACCGAAAAAGCAGGTCTTCCTATCTACGGAAGTACTTATTTATATGATGGTGGTACTGGTGAGAGATTTACTCAGCCTGCTACAGTTGGGGTAATTTATATGTTGAAACTAGGACACATGGTAGATGATAAGATGCACGCACGTTCTATCGGTCCTTATTCATTAATTACTCAGCAACCATTAGGAGGTAAAGCACAATTCGGTGGACAGAGATTCGGAGAGATGGAGGTTTGGGCTCTAGAAGCATTCGGAGCGTCTAACATCTTGAGAGAAATCTTAACCGTGAAATCAGACGACGTAATCGGTAGAGCGAAAACGTATGAAGCAATCGCAAAAGGTGAGGCTATGCCAGAACCTGGTATTCCAGAATCTTTCAACGTATTGTTACACGAATTACAAGGTCTAGGTCTTGATATAAGATTGGAAGAGTAATCCTCATTTTTTTAATTTTTATTTGAACAGATTATGTCAAAAAATAAAACAAGTAGATTTAGTAAAATCACCATCGGTTTAGCTTCTCCTGAAATTATTCTTCAAGAGTCAAAAGGAGAGGTGCTAAAACCAGAAACGATTAACTATAGAACTCACAAACCAGAAAGAGATGGTTTATTCTGCGAGAAAATCTTCGGTCCTGTAAAGGATTACGAATGTGCTTGTGGAAAATATAAGAGAATTCGATACAAAGGCATCGTTTGTGACCGTTGTGGTGTAGAAGTTACCGAGAAAAAAGTACGTAGAGAGAGAATTGGACACATTAATTTAGTGGTTCCAGTAGCTCACATCTGGTATTTCCGCTCACTTCCAAACAAAATTGGTTACCTTTTAGGATTACCTTCTAAGAAATTAGATATGATTATCTACTACGAAAGATATGTAGTAATCCAACAAGGTATCGCTAAAAAAGCAGACGGTTCTGATTTCGAAGACAAAGAATTCTTAACAGAAGAAGAATATCTAGATGTTTTAGAAACCCTTCCTATTGAAAACCAATATTTAGAAGATACAGACCCTAACAAATTTGTTGCTAAAATGGGTGCTGAAGCAGTGGAAGAATTGTTAAAGAGAATTGATTTAGATGCTCTTTCTTACGATCTTCGTCACAAAGCTCACAATGAATCTTCTAAACAAAGAAGAACTGAAGCATTAAAAAGATTATCTGTAGTAGAAGCTCTTAGAGGTGCTAATACTAGAATGATTAACCGCCCAGAATGGATGGTAATGCGTGTTCTTCCTGTAATTCCACCAGAATTAAGACCACTAGTTCCACTAGATGGTGGTAGATTCGCTACATCAGATTTAAATGATTTATACAGAAGAGTTATCATTAGAAACAACCGTCTAAAGAGACTTTTAGAGATTAAAGCTCCAGAAGTTATCTTGAGAAATGAGAAGCGTATGCTTCAGGAAGCGGTAGATTCATTATTTGATAACACTAGAAAATCATCTGCTGTAAAATCAGAATCTAACAGACCATTGAAATCGCTTTCTGATTCATTGAAAGGAAAACAAGGTCGTTTCCGTCAGAACTTATTAGGGAAAAGGGTAGACTACTCTGCACGTTCGGTTATTGTTGTAGGTCCTAACTTACAATTACACGAGTGTGGTATTCCTAAAGATATGGCAGCAGAACTTTACAAACCATTTATCATTAGAAAGTTAATTGAAAGAGGTATTGTAAAAACAGTAAAATCTGCTAAAAGAATTATCGATAGAAAAGAACCAGTAGTTTATGATATTCTAGAAAACGTGATGAAAGGTCACCCAGTTCTATTGAACCGTGCACCTACCCTTCACAGATTGGGTATCCAAGCATTTCAGCCTAAAATGATTGAAGGTAAAGCTATCCAACTTCACCCGTTAGTAACTACGGCATTCAACGCCGACTTCGATGGTGACCAGATGGCGGTACACTTACCTTTAGGCCCAGAAGCGATTCTAGAAGCTCAGTTATTAATGCTAGGTTCTCAGAATATCTTGAACCCTGCAAATGGTTCTCCTATTACCGTACCTTCTCAGGACATGGTTCTTGGTCTATATTTCATGACCAAAGAAGCGCATTCTACAGAAACGCACAAGGTAAAAGGTGAAGGTTTAGTATTCTATTCTCCAGAAGAAGTAGAAATTGCTTACTCTGAAGGTCAAGTTTCTCTTAACGCTAAAGTAAGATGTAGACTTCCATTTAAAACAGAAGAAGGAGAAATCGTAACTAAACTTCAAGATACTACAGTTGGTAGAATTTTATTTAACCAAATTGTTCCTAAACAAGTAGGTTATATTGATGAATTATTGACTAAAAAATCATTAAGAAACGTAATTGGTAAAATCTTAGCAGATACAGATTTCCCAACTACTGTTAAGTTCCTTGATGATATGAAAAATCTTGGTTATATGAACGCTTTCAAAGGCGGTCTATCTTTCTCACTGGCTGATATTGTAGTACCAGCAGAAAAGAAAACCATGATTGCTCAAGCAATTGAAACAGTAGACGAGATTAAAGGGAACTATAACATGGGTCTTATCACAGATACAGAACGTTATAACCAAGTAATCGACGTTTGGACCAATACCAATGCTGGTCTTACTGAGATGATTATGAGCAGAATGAAATCTGACCAAGGTGGATTTAACTCTGTATATATGATGCTAGATTCTGGAGCGAGGGGTTCTAAAGAACAGATTCGTCAGTTATCTGGTATGAGAGGTTTGATGGCAAAACCACAAAAAGCTGGTGCAGTAGGAGCAGAGATCATCGAAAACCCAATTATTGCGAACTTTAAAGAAGGTTTATCAATTTTGGAATACTTTATCTCTACCCACGGTGCTCGTAAAGGTCTTGCGGATACCGCTCTTAAAACTGCGGATGCTGGTTACTTAACAAGAAGATTAGTAGACGTAGCTCAAGACGTAATCATTACAGAAGATGATTGTGGTACATTAAGAGGTACAGAAGTAGCTGCATTGAAGAAAAATGATGAAATAGTAGAAAAACTATCAGAAAGAATTCTTGGTAGAGTTTCTCTTCACGACATCTATAATCCAGAAAACGACGAAATTTTAGTTCACGCAGATGAGTTGATTAACGAAGAGCTTGCTAAAAAAGTAGAAGAAGCGGGTATAGAAACTGTAGAAGTTCGTTCACCATTAACTTGTGAAGCTAAAAAAGGTATCTGTGCGAAATGTTACGGACGTAACCTAGCTACAGGTAAGATGATTCACATGGGAGAAGCTGTAGGTGTAATTGCAGCACAATCAATTGGGGAACCAGGTACTCAGCTTACACTGAGAACTTTCCACCAAGGGGGAACTGCAGGAAACGTTTCAGAAAATCCTACTATCGTTGCTAAGAGAGATGGTATCGTAGAATTTGACGAATTAAGAACCATTATTTCTGAAGATGAAAATGGTAATGAAGCAGATATCGTAATTTCTCGTTCTACAGAATTCCGTTTAGTAGCAGATAATGCAGCGAGAACTCCATTAATGGTAGCAAACGTACCTTATGGTTCTGCACTTTCTGTAAAACCTGGTGATAAAGTGAAAAAAGGAGACCTTATTGCAAAATGGGATCCATATAACGCGGTTATCATTGCAGAAACTGCTGGTAAAGTAGAATACGAAGATATTATTCAAGGGGTTTCTTTCCAATTGGAAATCGACGAACAAACAGGTTTCGAAGAAAAAGTAATCTCAGAATCTAGAAATAAGAAAGCCATTCCTACCTTGAAAGTGGTAGATTCTAAAGGAGTTGAGCAAAAAGCATACAACTTACCAGTAGGAGCTCACTTAATGGTAAATGATGGTGAAAAAATTAAGGCGGGTAAAGTCTTAATCAAAATTCCTAGAAAATCTGCAAAAGCAGGGGATATCACAGGAGGTTTACCAAGAGTAACCGAATTATTCGAAGCGAGAAATCCTTCTAATCCTGCTGTAGTTACAGAAATTGACGGGGTAGTTTCTTATGGTAAAATTAAGAGAGGTAACCGTGAATTAATCGTAGAATCTAAAACAGGTGAGATTAAGAAATATTTAGTAAAACTTTCTAATCAAATCTTAGTTCAAGAAAACGACTTCGTGAGAGCTGGTTCGCCACTTTCTGACGGTTCTGTAACACCAGATGATATCTTAAGAATCAAAGGTCCAACAGCTGTTCAAGAGTACTTAGTAAACGAAATTCAAGAAGTTTACCGTTTACAAGGGGTAAAAATTGACGATAAGCATTTCGAAATCATCGTAAGACAGATGATGACTAAAGTAGAAATCGTAGACGGAGGTGATACCCAATTCCTTGAAAACAGTCTAGAACATAAATATGATTTCCTTGAAGAAAACAACAGAGTTTTCGGATTGAAAGTTGTAACTGAACCAGGAGATTCTAAAATTTTCAAAGCTGGTCAAATGATTACCGCTAGAGAATTGAGAGACGAAAATTCTAAACTGAAGAGAGAAGATCTTCAATTAGTAGAAGTTCGTGAAGCACTTACCGCAACTGCAACACCTGTTTTACAAGGTATTACCAGAGCAGCTTTACAGACTAAGTCTTTCATGTCTGCAGCATCATTCCAAGAGACTACAAAAGTTCTAAACGAAGCAGCAGTGTCTGGTAAAGTAGACGAACTAAACGGTCTTAAAGAAAATGTAATCGTAGGTCACAGAATTCCTGCTGGTACAGGTCTTAAAGATTATCAAAGTGTAATCGTGGGTTCTAAAAAAGAATTCGAGGATTTAAATTAATATGAATGTAAGGTTTAAAGACAGTTTTACTGTTCTTTAAACCTTCTTTTTTTGAATGTAAAATATTAACTTATTAAAACTTATACAAATGGATAACAACCAAAACCAAGATCAAAACATCAATATTCAATTAAACGAAATGGTAGCAGCTGGTGCTTATTGCAATCTTGCATTAGTAAACCACTCTCCATCTGAGTTTGTATTAGATTTCATTCAATTAATGCCAGGAGTTCAACAAGCTCAAGTAAGAAGCAGAGTAATCCTTGCTCCTCTTCATGCAAAAAGAGTTTTAGCTGCTCTTCAACAAAATATCCAAAACTATGAAGCTCAATTCGGAGAAATCAAAGAAGTTGAACCTTTCGTAGTAGGTGCTGGTAATGCTCAAGCATAATCAAAACTTAATAAAATATTCTAAATCCTAGCCATTTTAAAATGGCTAGGATTTTTTTTTGCAAAAAACGTGTATTTTTGTAGCAAATCATCTGCAATGAAAAAAATATTTTCGGGTTTCAGTATTTTTCTGTTTTCTCTCTTTTTTGCTCAACATAATCTCGCGGTTGATACAGCCCAAGTTATTACTCCTAATAGATTTAATTCAACAGAAGCACTAGAAAAGCCATACCTTATTTTTATTTCTGCAGACGGTTACAGATATGATTATACCGAAAAATATAATGCTCAAAATCTTCAAAAATTTTCAAATGAAGGTGTAAAAGCAAAAGCCATGTTGCCAAGTTACCCCAGCATCACTTTCCCGAATCATTGGTCTATTATTACAGGTTTATATCCTTCTCATCACGGTTTGGTAGATAATTTTTTCTATGATTACTCCAGAAAAAAAGCCTATGCAATGAATAAAAAAGAAAATGCAGAAGATGGTTCTTGGTACGGCGGAATTCCGCTTTGGAGTTTGGCAGAGCAACAAGGAATGGTTACCGCTTCTCTGCAATGGGTTGGTTCTGCAAGTGACGCTGGAAAAACAAGACCAACTTACTATTATCACTATCACGAAAAATTTTCACCTGAAGAAAAAATTAATAAAGTAGTGAACTGGTTAAAATTGCCAGAAAATGTTCGTCCGCACTTTATTTCACTGTATTTTCCAGAAGTAGATGGAGCAGGTCATCGATTTGGACCAGAATCTCCAGAAGCCGAAAAATCTGTACAATTGGTAGATAACGCCATCGGTAATTTGGTGGAAAAAGTGAATCAATTGGGTTTGAAAAACGTGAATTTCATCTTCGTTTCAGACCATGGAATGATTAAAGTAGATAAAGAAAATCCGCTTTCTATTCCAGAAATGCTTCTCAATAAAGAAAGATTTGATATTTATAATTCTCAAACCTTACTCAGAGTAGTGGTTAAAAATCCTGATGAGGTAAAATCTACATATCGTGAATTGAAAAACTCAAAAACTGAAGATTACCAAGTTTTTTTGACCAAAAAATTTCCTAGAAAACTGCATTATGGAACAAAAGATGACCAATATAACCGCATCGGTCAGATTTTATTAGTTCCGAATGCACCAAAAATATTTTTAGAAAAAGGAAAATCTACTTCTGCAGGAAAACATGGCTACAATCCTAGAAAAACACCAGAAATGAAAGCCACTTTTTACGCTTGGGGAAATGTTTTCAAAAATAATTTAGAAATCGATGAATTTCAGAATGTGAGTGTTTATCCTTTGGTTGCGGAAATTCTCGGTTTAAAAATTTCAGAACCTATTGATGGGAAATTTTCAGAGGTTAAAAAAGCTTTGAAATAGACTATTCAGGAACCCAAACGCTTACATTTCCAGCGGGAACAGTGAAATTTCCCCAGCCATTTTCATCAATTTGAACAGTATGTTCGAATCTTCCTAATGCGTCATAAAAATACTGACCAGTATATTGCGTTCCCATTTCCATAGGTTTTTCGTATTGGTCTTTATTGCTTATCACTACTGCACAACCTTTATGTTCTTCATCACCTTCTCGAGTCCAACCGATGCAATTAGCATCTTCGAAATAATCTCTTTGCATTCCGTAAGCATTAGTTTTTCTCAATTTCAAAAGTTCTTCTATTTGGTCTACTTTTTCTAAGAAAATTTCGTGTTCATTGCCATCACTTCCATAATCTTTGTAAGTGGCTCCAAATAAATCTGGATAGAAAACACAAGGAAAACCTTCTTGTCTCAGCAAAATTAATGCATAAGCAATCGGTTTAAACCAAGGTTCTACAGGAGCTTCTAAAGCTTGCAAAGGTTGAGTGTCATGGTTATCAACCACTGTAACTGATAAATTGGGTTGAGATTGAACCAAAGTGTTGTCGAAAATAGTTCGCAAGTCAAATTCGCTTCCCGATTGTGATGCAGTATGCAAATTATGATGCAAAGAAGCATCAAAAAGGCTCATACAACCTTCGGTTTCTTCAATATATTTTTCTAAAAGTGGCAATTCACCGGGAGCCCAAAATTCTCCTACTGCAAAGAGGTTTTTACCAGTATTGGCGCGTAATAACTGAAGCCATTCTTTATAAAATTCTGGAGATTGATGTTTCACAGCATCTAAACGAACACCTTCAAAACCTACGGTTTCATGATACCATTTTCCCCAATAATTGAGTTCTTCTCTTACATGAGGATTTCGATGTTCGATGTCATTGTACATCAAAAAATCGTAATTTCCTTTTTCATCGCTGGTCATTTCTTCCCAACCATCACCATGTTCGGTAATAATTTGATAAATGAAATCTCCTTCTTCACCTTCGGCAAAATCTACGCCTGTAAAACAAGTGAAATTCCATTCGAAATCCGAATATTTTTTATTTCTTCCCGGAAAAGTGAATTTAGTGTAACTTTCTATTTCAAAAGGCTCAGAAATGAAGTTCTGTCGATTGTTTGGATCTACTTTGTACACTTGAAAACGTTCTTTTTCATCACCGCCAGCTTTGTGATTCAGCACAATATCTACAATTGTTCCAATTCCTTTTTCACGAAGCGCATTGATGGCAGAAATATATTGTTCTTTAGTTCCATATTTGGTGGGAATTCCACCTTTTTGGTCAAATTCTCCCAAATCAAATAAATCATAGGGATCATAACCCACAGAAAATCCGCCACCATTAGCTTTGTAAGCAGGTGGTAACCAAACCATTGTAATGCCAAGTTCTGCTAAATATTCTGCGTTTTGTTGTACTTCTTCCCAAAGTTTTCCATCGCCTTCTGTGTACCAATGGAAATATTGAATCATAGTTCCGTTCATCATTTCTGTTTTTGATATTGCAAAATTAGAACGATGACCAGAAATTAATTTACAGATTTTCAGGGAATTATTTTATAATTATTCTTTTTCGAATTCTTCAAAAGGAATTTTGAGTTGTACAGAAATTTGTTTTTTCTCTTCTGTGTTGAGGTTAGAAAGCGATAAACCTAACAAACGAATCGCTTTATTATAAGGTCTTAGTTCCCAAAGTTTCTGGGCGGTTTCGTAGAAATCTTCAGCGTTTTCATAATATACTTCTTGTGTTTTGCTACGCGTATATTGAGAAAAATCCTTGTATTTTATTTTTAAAGTCAAGGTTTTGCCCTTAATTTCTCTTTTCGAAAGTCTAGATTCTAGTTCTTCGCTTAGTGATTTTAGTTTTTGGTAAAGTTCTTCATCTTCGTTGATGTCATCCCAAAAAGTATGTTCTACACCTACACTTTTTTGAATTCGGTGGGGTTTTACTTCTCCATGATGAATTCCACGAACCACATTGTAATAATAAATTCCAGATTTCCCGAAAAGTCTTGCCAATTCTTCCATAGATTTTGCCTTCAAATCTTTGCCTTTGAAAATCTGTAAACTGTACATTTTATTGGCCGTAACTTTTCCGATTCCGTAGAATTTTTCAATCGGAAGTTCTTCTAAAAAATCTATAATCTGAGTAGGATGAATGGTTTTTTGTCCGTTGGGTTTATTGATATCCGAAGCTACTTTGGCCAAAAATTTATTCACCGAAATTCCTGCAGAAGCAGTGAGCCCTGTTTCTTCAAAAATTTTTTGACGAATTTCTCTTGCTATTTCATTGGCAGATTCTATGTTTTTTTTGTTTTCGGTAACATCTAAATAGGCTTCGTCAAGAGAAAGAGGTTCTACCAAGTCAGTATATTCATGAAAAATTTCTCTGATTTTCTGTGAAATTTCTTTGTAACGATGAAATCTTGGCTTTACAAAAATCAGATGCGGACATTTTTCTTTGGCAATTTTGCTCGACATTGCAGAACGTACGCCAAATTTTCGGGCTTCGTAACTTGCTGCGGCTACCACACCTCTATGTTCACCGCCTACTGCAATGGGTTTTCCTTTAAGTTCAGGATTATCGTGCTGTTCCACAGAAGCGTAAAACGCATCCATATCTACATGTATGATTTTTCTCTGTGGAATTTGCATACACAAAGATAAGGAATTGGGGATTTTAGAAAATTATTATAAAAATGAAACCTTAAAGGATTTTAAATCCTTTAAGGTTTGAAAATATTATAAATATTTTAAGAAAGGTTTTACTTTTTCTATTTGTTTGATATATTTAGTTTGGGAGATAATACTAAAAAAACTAATTAATGTAAGAGTTAATGTTCCAATTATTAATAGTATTATTTGTTTTGTTTCAAAATTAGTTTTCTCCGAAATAATTAATTTTTGAACTTCATCAGAATAGTCGAAAAATTTTGCCGTAAATTGTAATGATAAACCAAGTATTCCTAAGAATAAAAAGGAGCCACCTTGATGAAGTGTTAAAATATAATTGCTATATTTTCTCGCTAGCTGAAATTTTTTAAAATTTTTAATATAAACAAATAAAGGAAATATTGAAAAAGATAAAAATGTTAAAAGGCAAAAGTATTTAAAAATATTTTTATTAAATATCAATGCAGATATAATAATTAAACTGATTGTTAAAATTGTATATTTTGATGCTGAAATAAGATTTTCTATAGCAAGTTGTTGTCTTACATCTCTAATAAATGGATTCGTATCTAATAAGTCTATGCTTCCGTTCCAAGAAAGTGTTAACTCTTCTTTCCAATTTTCTTTGGTTTTCTCAAAAGCCTCCTCAAAACTCAAATTTTCTTCTCTCTGCAAATCAGAAATCTGGGAAACAAAATGGTCATTTACTTCGATGAGAATATCAATCGGCAGTTTTTTTGAGAGCAGATAATTGCGGATTTCTGTGAGTTGAGAATCTGTAAACATTTTATAAATATTTTAAGAAAGGTTTTACTTTTTCGATTTGTTTTAAATAATTTTTTTGAGCTGATAATGAATAAAATACACCAAAAATAATTAAGTAAATTGACATAAAGATGAATGCGATTTCTATGAAAATTGGTTTATCACTTTGGAAGGTGATGATTTTTTGGTATTTCTCTGGATTGTCTATTAACCTTGTATTAATATTCATTAAAGGAGAAAAAATAATTACAAAAATAACAACAGAATGTTGATGTAAAGTGAGAACATACTTTTTATATTTTTTAGCTAATTTGAAATCTTGGGAATTTGAAAAATATTTTATTAAAGTATAAAACGTCAATCCAAATACTATTGACAAGGTTAAATATCCAAAAGTTTCTGCTTTAAAATTGAAAGCAATGATAAAAATTAAAAGGGTAGGAATAGTTGAATATTTTAATGCGAAAAACAAATTAGTCTTGTCAATTTCCTTTTTAGTTTTAACCATAAAATCAGAAATATCCTCAAGATTTAAATTTCCTCTCCAATAAGGTTTCAATTCTTTCTCCCAACTTAATTTTGTTCTTTCAAAAGCTTCCTCAAAACTCAAATTCTCTTCTCTCTGTAAATCTGAAATTTGAGAAACAAAATGATCATTTACTTCTATTAAAATGTCAATAGGCAATTTTTTAGAAAGTAGATAATTACGGATTTCTGAGAGTTGAGAATCTGTAAACATTTTATAAAACAAATTGGTTATATTTTTCAAGTTTTTTTACATTTTTTTCAAGTGAAAGAAAGGCATAAACATAAAATGTAAGAATTATTATTCCAAAAAATAGATTAGAAACAAACATTGCTGTGCTTACTTTTTCATCAGCTCCAAAATTTATAAAATCATAAATAAGATGTTTGGTATTTTTTGGATAATGCATCATTTGATCTAAAGAAAAACCAATAACAAATGAAAGCAAAGGATGTATAAAATTATTGATAATCGGATTTTTTCTTCTGTTTTCAAAAAGCAATCTTTGCTGTTTTATGTATAGAGATATCATTCTTAAAGGGTAAATCGCTATTACTATGAATAATAATGACAAGATAAGAAGATAAATATTTTCTGGGAAAAGTTTTGCAGTAATGAATTCTAAAGCAATAAAAGAGAGAACAATATAAAAACTCTTTTTAAAGTTATTAATATTTTGAGTTTTATTGATTTCGTAAATTATTTTTGGGATTTTTTTTGAAGAAAAAAAGTTTTTTCTAACCATAATAAATTCAAAATTCCATCTTGTTTTTACTTTTAAAAAAGCCTCTTCAAAACTCAAATTTTCTTCTCTTTGCAAATCTGAAATTTGAGAAACAAAATGGTCATTTACTTCGATGAGAATATCAATTGGCAGTTTTTTTGAGAGCAGATAATTGCGGATTTCTGATTCTTGTTGTTCGATAATCATGGTTGTTGTTTTTAAATATTAAAAATTGCATTCAGATTAAATAGGTAAGATTTCATTTCTTCTTCTTGTAAGGCTTGTTGTTTTTTGCCTTTTTCGGTTAGCAAATAATATTTTCTATCTCTACCATTTACTTGTTGCATTTCTGAGTAAATAACTCCTTCATTTTCTAATTTGTGTAACAAAGGATAAAGCGCACCTTCTGTCATTTCCAGTTCACCTTTTGTAAGTTCTTTAGCACGTTGCGTCAACTGATAACCATACATTTTTACTTCTGAAGCGAGAAGTTTCAGAATAATATTTTGTAAAGTTCCTTTATATAATGCGTTTTTCTTCATACCTAAATAAATTATGCATTACAAATATATACATAATTTTCTTATGTATGAAAATTTTTTTTAAAAACTTAGAAACAAAAAAAACACCTCGAAAATCGAGGTGCTTCCTATGAAAAATATTTAGATTAGGTATAGTTATCTTTCCTCTTGAGAAGGAAATAGGCTACTTTAAAGGCAACTAATCTAAATGTATTTATTTTTTCCCTTTTTTACTTTAAAGCAAAATTAGGCTAAGACTGCCATTAAGTTTTTACAGAATTTTATAGTAACGTTATAGAATTTTCATAAAAAAACGCTTCAAAAAAACTGAAGCGTAATATTTTAAAAATTCACTGCGAAGCAAAAATTCATTTATTGATAATTTTTCACCAAGCCTTTTACAATTTTAATCACATTTGGCATTGCTTTATTGGCAGCCTGTAAAACCTCTTCGTGAGAAACGGTGAAAGCGATTTCTGGTCCGCCAACATCCGTAATGATAGAAATTCCGAAACAATCCATTCCCATGTGTTTCGCTACAATCACTTCTGGAACGGTACTCATTCCTACTGCATCTCCGCCAATTGCTCTTACCATTCCGTATTCCGCAGGCGTTTCGAAAGTTGGACCTTGAAGTGCAACATAACAACCTTTGTGCACTTTAATTTCTAAATTTTTTGCCACTTCTTCTGCTACAGCAATCATTTTTCGGTTGTAAGGTTCGCTCATATCTACGAATCTTGGTCCCAATTCATCAATGTTTTTACCACGAAGCGGATGTTCTGGCATCATATTGATATGGTCTTCGATAATCATAATATCTGCCACTCTGAAATTAGGATTTACTCCTCCAGAAGCATTAGAAACGATTAAATTCTGAATTCCCAACAATTTAAAAACTCTGAAAGGAAAAGTTACTGTTTCCATAGAATGACCTTCGTAATAGTGAAATCTGCCACTCATCATCAATACTTTTTTGCCTTCTAAAATCCCGTAAATCAATTTTCCACCGTGTCCTACTACTGTAGTTTGCGGGAAATTAGGAATTTCGTGATATTCTAAAGTGTGAATAGCCTCTACTTCTTCTTGTAACTTACCTAAACCAGAACCCAAAACGATGGCGAAATCAGGAGTTTCTTGAATAATATTTTGGATGAATTCGGCGGTTTGTTTAATTTTTTCTAACATAATCTTGAATGATTTGATTAAATTCTTCTGCGCGGTCTATTTCTACATTAATCGGCCAATAATATAATTTTTCTCTTAAATAATCGAAACCTTTTAGGCGAACATAATCTTTTTCTGTGGTTAAAATCAATTTATATTCTCCAAGTTTTTCGTATTCTTTTTTGATGAGAGAAATATCTTCTGTGGTGAAACTATGATGATCCTTGAATCGTAAGTGTTTTACATTGGAACTGTATCTTTTTACTTCTTCCACAAAGGTTTTGGGGTTGGCAATTCCTGTTATGAGGAGAATGTCATAATAACTCATGTTGTTATCTGGAAGTTTCAATTTTGGGTCAAAACAGAAAATTTCTTCATCATAATTGATGGTAGAGAAGAACACTTTTTGGTAATATCTAGGTTTAATTCTAGAAATATAGAATTGTTTTTTTTCTTCGGTAATATTTTCTGGACACTTGGTTACTACAATGATGTCAGCACGTTTTGCGCCACGTCTTGATTCTCTAAGATTTCCTGCAGGTAAAACAAAATCTTTAAAATATGGATCATTATAATCCGTCAAAAGAATATTGAAACCTGGTTTTATTCTACGGTGTTGGTAGCTGTCATCTAATAGAAGTACATCTAAATCCATGTCTTCGATGATTTTTTTTGCCCCAAAAACGCGGTCTTCACAAACGCCGATGACAAATCTGTTTTTAAATCTTTCAA
Organism: Cloacibacterium caeni; assembly: GCF_907163125.1. Classification (NCBI taxonomy): domain Bacteria; kingdom Pseudomonadati; phylum Bacteroidota; class Flavobacteriia; order Flavobacteriales; family Weeksellaceae; genus Cloacibacterium; species Cloacibacterium caeni. Next base: position 1,895,081 of record NZ_OU015319.1, on the reverse strand, counting down.
AGAGTTGCATGGCTTCATCACCCACCATTTTAAAATTACTGTCGTAATTTACAATAACATAACCTTTGGTTTTTCTTCCGTAGCCACGAGATAGAACGCCTGTTCTAAAATTTTTAGCAAGAAAATCTGCCAAATACATTACCATAGGTGATTTTCCACTGCCTCCAACAGATAAATTTCCTACGCCAATCATAGGAGTTTTAAATTTCGTAGAAGAAAAAATTCCCCAATCGTACATTCTGTTTCTGAGGGCAGTAACAAAATGATAAACCAAGGAAAAAGGGTAGAGATACCATCTTTTCATGCAATAAATTTTCTTTCTGACGACTGAAATTCGCCATTTAATCAAGGGGCAAATTTACGAAATTTTTAAGGATTTTTTGGGACTATTTCATCTACTTATTAACAATGAGAAGTCTTAGCCTTTTTAAGTTTTAAGAAAAAATTAACTTTCAGCATCTTTTCTTATCTTTGTGCTTACATATACACATTATGATTTTATCAATGACAGGCTTCGGAAGAGCCGAAGGTATTTTTGAAGGAAAAAAAATTAGCATCGAACTCAAATCGCTTAACAGCAAATCATTTGACTTGAATCTTAGAATTCCGCTTCGTTACAAAGAGAAAGAATTCGAAGTAAGAAAATTGTTAAATGACACCATTCTCCGTGGAAAAGTAGATTGCTATATCAATTGCGAAACCATCGATGACTGCAATGATGTAAAAATCAACCAAGACATTGTAAAAGCATACATGAATCAGCTGCGTGAGATTTCTCCCAATGCAGAAGAGTTCGAATATCTGAAAATGGCCATCAGAATGCCTGAAGCAATAAACGGTAAACCTGCAGAATTAAATGAAGAAGAGTGGAAATCTTTGGAAAACTTGATTAAAGAAGCTTTAGCAAAATTTGTAGATTTCAGAAAGACAGAAGGCGCAATTTTACACGAAGAACTGGCTAAAAATCTTAAAAATATTGAAGAAAATCTTCTCAAAGTCATTCCTTACGAAGACGACAGAATGGTAGCGGTAAAAGAACGTTATCAGAATACTTTGAAAGAATTTGAAAACGTAGATGAGACAAGATTCTATCAAGAACTGGCATATTACACCGAAAAATTAGATATTTCCGAAGAAAAAGTACGTTTGACACAGCACTTGAAATATTATCTTGAAGTGATGCAAAACGAAACTTTCAACGGGAAAAAATTAGGATTTATCTCTCAAGAAATCGGCAGAGAAATCAATACTCTTGGTTCAAAAGCCAATCACCACGAAATCCAAAAACTGGTAGTGATGATGAAAGACGATTTAGAAAAAATTAAAGAACAAACGTTAAACGTATTGTAATGATGAGTTATAAGTCATGAGTTATAAGTTGTTTTTTAGTCTCTAAATAACTCATCATTCATAATTCATCACTCATAACTATTAAAAATGAACAAAGTAATTATATTTTCAGCACCTTCAGGAAGTGGAAAAACCACTCTGGTAAAATATTGTTTAGGTGTTTTTCCTGAACTTCAATTTTCCATTTCTGCTACAACCAGAGCATTGAGAGGTGAAGAAATTCATGGGAAAGACTATTTTTTTCTTTCGGTAGAAGAATTTAAAAATCTGATTGCAGAAGATGCTTTTGTAGAATACGAAGAAGTTTATCAAGATAAATTCTATGGAACCTTAAAATCTGAAGTAGAAAGAATTTGGCAAGAAGGAAAAGTGGTCATCTTCGATGTAGATGTAAAAGGTGGCGTAAATCTGAAGAAAATTTTCGGAGAAAATGCCCTTTCTATTTTTATTGCACCACCTTCTATAGACGAATTGGAACGAAGATTGATATCTAGAGCTACAGATGATTTAGAAACCATCAAAACCAGAGTAGCAAAAGCTAAAGAAGAAATGACGTATGCTGAAGAATTTGACCAAATTATCATTAATGATGATTTAGAAACAGCTCAGAAAGAAATTGAGCGAATTGTAAGAAATTTTATTGAAGAATAAAACCAACACCAAATACGATTACATTATGGAGAAAATATTAGATATAGCAAAAAATAACCTTCCAGTAAAAGGATTTTTGGATTTGAAAGATATTCAAATTCCGCAAGGTCAAGATTTAATTGATGCGATTTTAAAGCTCAAAAAAGAAAAAAATGCCGTGATTTTGGCACATTATTATCAGCCAGGAGAAATTCAAGATATTGCAGATTATTTGGGAGATTCTCTACAATTAGCCAGAGCTGCAAAAGATACAGATGCAGATATGATTGCTTTTTGTGGGGTACATTTTATGGCTGAAGCTGCAAAAATCCTTAATCCTACAAAAAAAGTAGTTCTTCCAGATACTTTGGCTGGTTGTTCACTTGCAGATGGTTGCAGTGGAGAAGGTCTTAGAAAAATGCGTGAACAGCATCCTGGAGCTTTGGTGGCAACTTATATCAATTGTAACGCAGAAACCAAGGCAGAATCTGATATTATTGTTACCAGTTCTAATGCAGAAACCATTATCAATGCATTGCCAAAAGATCAACCGATTATTTTCGCACCAGATAAAAATTTGGGAAGATATTTGATGAAGAAGACAGGAAGAGATATGATTTTGTGGGATGGAAGTTGCATTGTTCACGAAGCATTTTCTATGGAAAGAATAGCGAAACAATTGGCAGAAAATCCTGATGCTAAATTAATTGCACACCCAGAATCTGAAACTCCAGTACTAGAATTGGCGCATTTTATTGGTTCTACTTCAGCTTTGCTAAATTATGTAGAAAAAGATGATTGTCAGAAGTTTATCATCGCTACAGAAGAAGGAATTCTTCACGAAATGAAAAAGCGTGCTCCTCATAAAGAATTGATTCCGGCTTTGGTTTTTGACGAAAGTTGCAACTGTTCAGAATGTTTCTTCATGAAGAGAAATACACTAGAAAAGTTGTATTTGTGCATGAAATACGAATTGCCAGAGATTACTATGGACGAAGAACTTCGTTTAAAAGCTTTAAAACCAATCGAAGCTATGCTGGAGTTGAGTAAAACGATTAAGTAATTTGAAAATTTGAAAATGAGATAATTTAAAAATTTTAAAGAATGAACGTTCAGAATTTTTCTGGACGTTTTTCTTTACATTTGTGGATAGTAATCGAAAATCAATAGGAACGGACTTTAGTCCATTTTAGAAAAAACGAAAATCTAATTGGCTTTAGCCAAAATTTATTAAAATGAAAAGTAAAATCCTTTTAGAAGATATTAAAATCTACGCATATCACGGTGTTTTGCCAGAAGAGAAAATTTTGGGAACGTATTACATTGTGAATGCAGAGATTGTAGCAGATATTTCCAAAGCTGCAGAGACCGATAATTTGAATGATACCATTAATTACGCTTTGATTAACGATATTATTCATGCAGAGATGAAAATTTCTTCAGAATTATTAGAACATGTAGCAGGAAGAATTATCAAAAAAATAAAATCAGAATTTCTTCAAGTTCAGAAGGTTAAAGTAAAAATAACCAAAACCAAACCGCCAATGAAAGGCGAAATGAAAGGCGTAAGTGTAGAATTTGAAGAAAATTTTTAAAAAATCTATTTCTAAAATTTTTAAAAATCTGAAAAATCCCTATATTTGCACTCCGAAACACATGGTACTTTGGCCGAGCGGCTAGGCAGTGGTCTGCAACACCATCTACAGCGGTTCGAATCCGCTAGGTACCTCAACAAACAACAACACAAATCCTGAAAATTTAAATTTTCAGGATTTTTTTTATTTATATTCACATAATGCTTAAAATTTTACTTTCTTTATTGGTTATTTTTCCTGTTTTAATGGGTTTTGGTGAGATTTTCCAAAAGTTGTTTGGGAGGATTTGGTCTGGTCTTTCTGCAAAGCTTTTTTCAGGGATGTTTTTACTAGCAATAATTTGGCAAGTATTAGCTTTTTTTGTTCCTTTAAATATTTGGATAGAAAGTATAAGTATCCTAATTGGGGTCTTGTCATTTCTTTACTTTAGAAGTTATAAAGATTTTCTTAATTACAGAAAGGAAGAGATTGTAAAATTTTCGATTCCTAGTCTTATTATAATTTTTGCAGGAACTTATTATCCTTTCATTATTGATCATTTTGGGTATTACGTTCCAAGTATTCACTGGTTAAGAGAGTTTGGTTTAACTAAGGGTTTGGCTAATATTGAGTTGATATATGCGCAAATGTCTGTTTGGCATATATTTCAAGCAGGACTCTCTAATTTTTCAGATGTTTTTCTAAGAATAAATGTCATTTTTTTACTAGTTTTTTTACTTTATATTTTAGAAAAAAAAGCTTGGGCAATGTTGTTTATTTTGCCTGTATTTTTATTTTTTATACAGTCTCCCAACTCAGATTTACCTGCTATTGCATTATCGCTTGTTATTTTAAATGAAGTAATGAGTGGAAATAAAAATGTTAAATTACTTTTTGCTTTTTCTGCTTTTGTTTTTACCATAAAACCTACTATTGTTTGGGTATTGTTATTTGTTGCTATATATTTTTTTAAAAAGGAGAATTTTAAATATGCAGGATTAGGGATTGTGGTTCTCGGGATTTATATTTTTAAGAATATTCTAGTCTTTGGTTATCCTTTTTTTCCTATTCAGATTGGTGATTTAAAACTTTATTGGATGCCACACAGCGAGGTTCTAAAAGAATCTGCTGAGCTTGCAATAATGAAAGCATATGACTTAAAATTTTCTATTTCAGAAATTGAAAAATTTACAGTTTGGGATTATGTTTACAATTGGTTCACAATAAATTCATATAAAAAATATATCCATTTTGCATTTGTTTTGGTGATGCTATCATTCGTTGTGTTTACTTTTATTAAAAAAGATAGATTAACTACTGCTTTATTTGTTTCTATCGTTATAAAAAGTTTTTTAGTGCTAATGTTCTCTGCGCAATACCGTTTTTTCATGGGAGTGTTTTTTGTTTTTTTTCTCATTAATTTCAAATCTATTATCCAAGAAAAAATATCTTATATTGGTTTTTCTTTAGAAATTTTTTTAATAATTATATCATTATCATTTCCCAAATTGTTGCAGAATAATTTTATTTCTTTTAAATCAGGATATTATATGCAAGGCTTTACTCAAAAACAGATATATAGACCAGCTTCTTTTGCGTCTTTTAAATATTCTGAGTTTAAAATAGGTAACCTTAAATTTTACGTACCACATCATCATTTGGCTTATGATACGCCACATCCATCGATTGCTCCATATTCAGTAAAAAAATATTACGAAGCAGGAATTTTTCCGCAAAAAATATCAAAGAACATAAAAGATGGTTTCGTTTGGAAGAAACTGTCAACTAAAGATAAAGAAAAATTGAAGGGAATTATCTCTAAATTTTGATATGAGTTACGTGATACGAGTTCTTATGTTTCAAAAATCTCACAACTCGCAACTCGCAACTCGAACCTTTTCATTAACTTTGCTTTTATGAACAATTTAGGAAATTTTCTCACGCTTTCTACCTTTGGCGAAAGTCACGGAATAGCTTATGGTGGAATCATCACCAATTTTCCAGCAGGAATTGAAATTAATTTTGAAGAAATTCAGCATCAACTTGACCGCAGAAAACCTGGTCAAAGTTCTATCGTTACCCAAAGAAAAGAAAGTGATACTGTACAGTTTCTTTCGGGAACTTTTGAGGGGAAATCTACAGGAACTCCGATTGGATTTGTGATTTATAATGAAAATCAAAAATCGAAAGATTACGAACATATTGCCGCAGCTTACAGACCTTCTCATGCAGATTTTACCTATGATCAAAAATTTGGAATCAGAGATTACAGAGGTGGTGGAAAATCTTCTGCGCGAGAAACTATCAACTGGGTTGCTGCAGGAGCTTTGGCGAAACATATTTTACCCGAAAATGTTGAAATTCATGCTTATGTTTCTTCAGTGGGAGATATTTTTTGCATGAAACCTTATCAGGATTTAGATTTTTCTAAAATTGAAAGCAATGATGTTCGTTGTCCAGATGAAGAAACCGCCGAAAAGATGATTTCTAAAATCAAGGAAATCAAAAAAGAAGGAAATACCATCGGTGGAACCATTACTTGTGTCATCAAAAATCTTCCTGTAGGAATTGGCGAACCTGTTTTTCTAAAATTACAGGCAGAATTGGCAAAAGCGATGATGAATATCAATGCTGCAAAAGGTTTTGAGTACGGAAGCGGTTTTTGTGGAGCAACGATGACCGGAAAAGAGCATAATGATTTGTTCAATGAAGATTTTACTACGAAAACCAATCTTTCTGGAGGAATTCAAGGTGGAATTTCAAACGGAATGGACATTTATTTCCGTGTAGCCTTTAAGCCAATTGCTACGATTCTTAGACCTCAAGAAAGTGTAGATAAAGACGGAAATTTAGTTATTGTAGAAGGAAAAGGAAGACATGATCCTTGTGTTTTGCCAAGAGCAGTTCCCGTAGTGGAAAATTTGGCAGCATTTGTTCTTGCGGACTTATTTTTGATGAATCAGATTAGAAGAATTTGATACGAGTCGCGAGACACGAGTTTTTTACGTACAGTTGTCATTCTGAAAGAATCTAAATTTGGATAAAAATGAATAGAGTATTTGATAAAAATCTTTTTATTCTTGAAGAACTTTTTGGTAAAGAAGAAGTTTCAGTGAAGTTGGATAGATTAAAATATATTTTTGAAAATACAGAAGAAAAATGGGCGGAAAATTTGAAGTTGTTGAAAAATTCCGAAATAAGATATTTGTTAATTTGTGAAGCACCACCTTTTAGCGAAATAAAACCTCCAAAATATTTTTACAACTATCACAATAAAAATTTTAATAAAGAAATATGGAAGACCTTTTATCCAAATGAAATATTTCCAAATGATAAAGAATATTATTTTAATAAATTAGTAGAAGTAGGTTTTTTAATTATTGATACTCTACCTTATTCGATGTTTTTTCAAAATAAGAGGAAGAATAAAAATTATTATAACTTATTAAAAAATTCTTTTGAATGGTTTATTGAAAAATTAAATCAAGAAGAATTGAGGTTGTCGAAAAATTTAAAAATTGCTTTTGGATTTAAAGTAAATGCTGAAAGATTCATTGAATTTACTAAAGGAAACCTGAAATTAAAAAATAATATAACTTTAAATTTTAATAAAGATAACATTGCTTATGATGGTTCAGGAGTTCCTCATGCTAAAGCTCTAAGAAAGATTTTTTTCAATGAGAGTGATTATTCAATTTATAAATATTTCAATGGTGAGGAAGAAAACCCTTATAAATTGGAAAATGATTTTGAGTTGAGTTTTCTAAATCCAAAATCTCTTTTTTGGCATTATGAAAAAAAACATTTTGTAGGTGAAAGAAATGGTGATAATGAAGATTATAAAAATTTTATTGAAGATTTAATACATAATAAATTAAGTGAATATCATAGAAGTGATTATGAATTATGGCAAATGTATTTTGAAAATGCGGTAAAATAATCTCTGTCAAAAAAAACAATCTATATTTAAAATGAAAAATTACTGGCAAAACGCAGTCACTTTTGACGAATATATTAAAGAAACTGAACGCAGAATTGAAGTTCAAAATCCTGAAGACGACCATAATGAATATTATGAATTGGGGCTTCAGAGAATGAACAGAACTTTGAAAACCTATAAAGTAGATGAAGAGCAATTAGAAACGCTGAAATCTAAAAACTTCAATGGTAAAATCCTTATCATCACAGAACCTTGGTGCGGAGATGCAAGTGCAACCGTTCCTGCGGTTTCTAAATTTTTTGAAGGGCATAATGACGTGAGAATTTTCTATCGTGATTCTGATATTTCTTTAATTGACCAATTCCTAACGAACGGAACTCAATCTATTCCTAAAATTTTAATCTTGAATGAAGATTTTTCTCTGAAAAATGTTTGGGGACCAAGACCACAATATGGAACAGAATTGTTGAAAAAATTCAAGGAAAATACAGAAACATATCCTCGTGAAGAGTTTTATAACGATTTACAAGTGTATTACGCTAAAAATAAAGGAAAAGACGCGATTCAAGAAATTTTAGAACTACTGTAGTTAGAAGAGTTCCCCTCTTTTAGAGGGGTGGCTTCGCAAAGCGAAGTCGGGGTGTCAAAATAAATATTATCACATCAACAAATTATCACATCAACACATCAATTTATGAACTTTTTAAGAAAAAACTGGCTCACATTATTGCTTTCGGTGTTTCTTGTTTCTATGTTTTTGTTTCCAGATTTTAGAGCGTTTGTTCAGCGACAAATTTTGATGAAACCTTCTTTAGAAAAAGTAGAAAAAGACGTCACTTTTACAGCTGAGGAAATGAATATTCAACTAAAAGGAGTGAATGTTCCTGATGCGAATTTGGCAGATTTTAAGGACAAAGTCGTTTTCTTAAATTTTTGGGGAAGTTGGTGTCCTCCTTGTAGAGCAGAATATCCGAGTATTCAAAAATTGTACGAAGCCAAAAAAAATAAAGTGGCTTTCGTACTGATTGCCATGCAAGATGAGGAGGAAAAAGTCAAAAAATTCTTAGCAGATAACAATTATACTACGCCGGTTTATTTTGCTACATCGCCACTTTCTGAAAAAATGTTACCAAAAGTATTTCCTACGACTTTTATTTTGGGCAAAAATGGAAGGATTTTGATGAAAGAAGACGCGGCAAAAGATTGGAATTCAGAATCTGTGCATCAGTTTTTAGAATCTGTAAATCCTTAAGAAATATTAAATAAAGTTAAAATCTATTAAAATAGAATAAGCAAAGAGTTTTTAATTTAAATTGGCAAAGATTTTGAAATCTAAATTACAACACCTAAAAACTCAAAATATTAAAATGAAAAAAATAGCATTGCTGTTTCAAGCATTTAAAAAAGACGGATTGCTTTCTAAGTTTCCGAAAATTTTAAAAATGTTTAAAGCGTACAAAAAAGGCGAATTTCAAATGGACCTTAAGAATGTAATCATTCCACTGGCAGCATTTGTATATATCATTTCGCCATTAGATTTTTTACCAGGAATTTTCTTAGATGATTTAGGAATTCTAGCATTGGTTTTACCAATGGTTTTAAAAGAAGTAGACCGATTCATCATTTGGGAAAACGAAAAAAATGCGGTAAAGAAAGATAATAAAGTTATCGATGCAGAAATAATAGAGTAAATAAAATAATTTCATTTGTGTTTTTTTTAATCGTTCCGAGATTTTCTTGGGACGATTTTTTTTGAATAAATTTGCACTATGCAGAAAACACTCATTTCTATCATTGGCTCTACAGGAATTGGCAAGACAAAACTGGCCATAGAAATGGCAAAACATTTCGGTACAGAGATTATTTCTTGTGATTCTAGACAGTTTTTTAAGGAAATGAAAATAGGAACTGCAACTCCTACAGATGAAGAATTAGCACAGGTTAAACATCATTTTATTGGTCATCTTTCGGTTCAAGAATACTATTCCATAGGTCAATATGAAGAAGATGCTTTGGAAAAGATTGAAGAAATTTTTGAGAAAAATGATTTTGCAGTTTTAGTTGGGGGAAGTATGATGTATGAAAAAGCAGTTGTAGAAGGACTGAATGATTTGCCTGAAGCCAACGCTGAAAACCAAGAAAAGTTACAGAAAATTTTGGACGAAGAAGGTTTGGAAAAACTCCAAGAAATTCTCAAAAATCTAGACGAAGAATATTATAATGTAGTTCACAAAGAAAATCCCAGAAGATTATTACGAGCCATAGATGTGATTTGGCAAACAGGCAGAAAATATTCTGAAATTATTGCAGAACCTAAGCATAAAAGAGATTTTAAAGTAATACGAATAGGAATTACCGCACCTAGAGAAATCATGTACGAAAGAATTAATCTTCGAGTAGATAAAATGCTGGAAAATCGGTTGATAGATGAGGTGAAATCTTTGACGGAATATCAAAAACTTGTTCCGCTACAAACCGTAGGTTACACCGAAATTTTTAAATATTTAGAAGGAACTTGGGATTTAGATTTTGCTGTAGAAGAAATCAAGAAAAACTCTCGCAGATATGCAAAACGACAGGAAACTTGGAATAGAAAAGTAGAAAATGTGACTTGGCTTCCGTATGATTATTCAGAAGAGCAGCTTCATGAGATTTTATCGAAGATAGAAAAATAAATTCCGTAATTTTGCAGTCAATAAATTAATGATAAATCAATAGTTATGGCAAATACACCTTCCAATATGCTCGCTTTAGGAACTAGAGCTCCTTTTTTTGAACTCCCAAATCCTTCTCACAGCAACGAAATTCAATCTTTAGAAGATTTAAAAGGAGAAAAAGGAACATTGGTGATTTTCATGTGCAATCACTGTCCGTTTGTGTTACACGTTATCGATAAATTGACGGAATTATACGAAGATTATCATACGCAAGGGATAGAATTTATCGCAATTAATGCGAATGATGTAGAAAAATATCCAGCAGATTCTCCAGAAAAAATGATAGAATTTCAAATCGAAAGAAAATTTGAATTTCCTTATTTGTTTGACGAAAGTCAAGCAGTAGCAAAAGCTTATGACGCAGCTTGTACGCCAGATTTTTATTTCTTTGATGAAAAATTAGACTTGGTTTACCGTGGACAAATGGATGATTCTAGACCAGGAAATCAAAAAGAAATCACAGGTGAAGATTTGATTATCGCTTTTGAAAATCTACTGTCAGGAAATCCACAGGAAGAATTACAAAAACCAAGCATGGGTTGTAATATCAAATGGAAATAATTAAAATTACCTCATAAAAAGCAAAGAGTCAAGCATTAAACTTGACTCTTTTTTATTTTTTAGAAAAACGGATTGTGATTTTTCTCAAAGCCGATTTGTGTTGCGTTTCCGTGACCGCTATACACTTCTGTTTCTTCGGGTAAAGTAAAAAGTTTCGTTCGAATGCTTTCTAACAATTGCTCATGATTTCCTCTGTATAAATCTGTTCTGCCAATGCTTCCTTGGAAAAGCGCATCACCTGAAATAATAAATTTCTGCGCTTCATTGTAGAAGGCTATGCTTCCTGGAGAATGTCCAGGAACATGGAAAATTTCAAAAGAATCTTCGTCTATAAAATATTTTTCGCCTTCGTTTATAAGTTCGATGTCGCCAACAAAAGGTTTGAAGTCAAAGCCATAATTTCTGGCAGACATCGGATTTCTTTCGAGTACATCTTTTTCTTCTTCGTGCATTTTTACTGCAACTTTATAGGTGTCAAAAGCCCATTGTAAGCCTAAAACATGGTCTATGTGAGCGTGAGTCAGTAAAATATTTTGAATAGAAATCTCTTTTTCTTTGATGAAATTTTCTAGAATTTCATTTTCTTTTTCGTTCCAGTTTCCCGGGTCTATAATGACGCCGTTTTTTTGGTCATTAAACAAAACATAAGTGTTTTCTGAAAAAGGATTGAATCGGAAAATATGAATGTGGAGCATGTTTTGAAGTTTAGATTTTAAGTTTTCAAATTTAATCATTTTCAGCGTTTTAATTTTCAATATTTTGGCTCGATTTTCGTTATCTTCGTGATATGAAATTTCTAAAATTTACTTTTTTATTGCTTTCTGTTTTGGTTTTTGGTCAAAAAATTAAAAGTGTTCAGCTTTTTAATCCTCAAACCAATGATGAAACACCTGTAATCAAATTTGGGGAGCAATTGGTTTTGAATTTTGATGATTTAGAAAATAAATCTACCGTTTATCGGTATACATTTAAACATTTTGATAGGAATTGGAAAGATGACGGTTTGTTTTTTACAGAATATGCAAAAGGTCCTGTGAATTCTTACATTCAAGATTTTAGATACTCTTTTAATACGGTTCAAAAGTATACGCACTACACTTTAAAATTCCCGAATGAAAAAACTCAACTGAAAATATCTGGAAATTATGAAATCATCGTTTTTGATGAATCGGTGAATAAACCGCTTTTTAAGAAAAGGTTTTGTGTGGTAGAAAATGGTGCGAATTTGGGAATTAATGTAACCAGATTTGCAGATAGCAAAGCGCCAACTCTTAATCAAAGAATAGAAGTTTCTGCGACTTCTAATCAAGCAAGTTTGTTTTCTAACCTCAATTCCATTAGTCTGAATGTGATTCAAAATAATAATTTTGGACTGGGAATTTATAATCAGAAACCTAATGCAGCGATGGGAAATAAATTGCTTTTTCAGCAGATGAATTTGGTTTTTCCGGGAAATAATGAGTTCTATTATTTTGATAATAAAAATATGAATCAACCTTTTGATATGGTAGCTGCAACGAATAATAATGACGAAGGAAATCATACCTATTTGCATTCGGTTTGGGCTTTTCCGCTTAACTATCAATATCAGCCAGATGTAAACGGAGCGTTTTATTTCAGAAGAAATGATTTAGGAATTGAAAGAAATGCAGATACAGAAGCGGATTATTCTTGGGTGTATTTTTCTTTGGATTCAGAAAAAACAGAAAAGGAAATTTATGTTTTAGGCGCTTTTAATGATTTCATTCCTTCAGAAGAAAATAAAATGTCTTATGATGAAAATGCTAAAAAATACATTGCCAGAATTTATTTGAAACAAGGTTTTTACAATTATATTTTGGCTACCAAAGATGCGAAAGGCTTCATTGATTTAGGTGAGATTAATGGTAATTTTTGGCAAACCGAAAATTTATATCAGGCATTTTTATATTACGCTCCTTTTGATAGAAATTATGACGGTTTAATTGGCTACGGCGAAACCAGAAAAAGATAAATTTGTTTAATTTTCTATATTTTTCTTGACGAAAACAGCGGTGATAAAAACGGTCTCTGTTTCTTTTTCGAACGTATAATGCAAATTAATAGGAAAACTGTCGAGTTCTATGATTCTGATGTTTTCGTAGATGATTTCAGATTGTTCTGGATTTTCAGAAATTTGAATGGCTTTTAGTTTTATTTCTTCCAAGAATTTTTGACCTAATGAAGAATCATCAGATTTATATTTTCTGGCGTAAAGTAAAATATCGTTTTTAGCGATTGATGAAAGTTGTATTTTCATAATGATGCGTAAAGATAATGTTCCAGTTCTTTTATGTTTTCAAAAAAATCTAGTCTACTTTTAGGATTTTCTCTATGAAATTCTAACCTTTCTTTTACTTCGTCTATTTGATAATTGCAAATTCCTGAATTTTTTTTAGGTTCTAGGTTTTCAAAGTAATTTGAAATCATTTCTAAAAACTCAGCAGGAAGTGAGTTGATTTTGCTTTTTAAAGAATCTAAATTATTTTCCATTTTTTATTTATTTTTTTATTGCCCCTTATTTTTAGTCAAAAATATGAATAAAAAACGTAATAAAATAAAAATACCCCTATTTTTTTAGGGGTATTTATTAAAAAATGTATTTATTTTTTATAATTCTTCTTCGCAAAGTTGTTTTACGACTTCTATCCATCTGTCTTCGTCGTTCAGACAAGGAACGTAATGGAAGTTTTCTCCACCTGCGTGTAAAAATTCTTCTTTTCCTTCTACAGAAATCTCTTCTAAGGTCTCTAAACAATCGCTTACAAAAGCTGGACAAACAATCGCTAGGTTTTTTACGCCATTTTTAGGTAGATTTTCTAACGTTTCATCGGTGTAAGGCTCTATCCATTTGTCTTTTCCTAATCTAGATTGGAAAGTAGATTTCACTTGGCTGTCTTCCAAACCTAATTTTTGTCTTACCAATTCGGTGGTTTTCAGACATTGGTGTCTATAACAATATTGATGTGAAGGATGATCTTCTTTGAAGCAACAATCGCCTATTTTGCAAGTTTTGGTAGGGTCTGTTTTGTAAATATGTCTTTCTGGAACTCCGTGATACGAAAACTGAAGCAAATCAAAATTTTCTGGCAATTTTTCTTTAATGCTTTCAGCCAAACAATTGATGTAAAGGTCTCTATTGTAGAAAGGTTTTACATAATTGATTTTGATGTTTGGGAAGAGTTTCGCTTGAACTTCTTTCGCTTTTTCTACTACGGTTTCTGTAGTACTCATCGCATATTGCGGATAAAGAGGGAAAAGAGCTATTTCTTCTACGCCTTTTTCCACCAATTTTCTGATTCCGGTTTCTATGCTTGGTTCAGCGTATCTCATCCCGATTTCTACAGGAATATCCACTAATTTCTGCAATTTTTGTTGAATCTGTTTTGTGATGACAATCAATGGCGAACCTTCATCAGTCCAAACGGTTTTGTAAGCTGCCGCAGACTTTTTAGGACGAGTATTGAGGATAATTCCTTTTACTAAAAGCGCTCTAAAGAACCATGGATAGTCTATCACGCGTTCGTCCATCAAGAATTCATCTAGATATTCTTTTACGTCTTCTACTTTTGTAGATTTCGGCGAACCAAGATTTACGAGGAGTATTCCTTTTTTTATGTTGTTGGTTGTTGGTAGTTGGTTGTTGGTATTCAAAACTTTGATTTTTTTATATTATCGAAAGTTATCAGTGTAAATACTATCAACTGACAACTATCCACTAAAAACTAATTATCCGTTTACAGCTTCTACTTTCTCTACTAAATCTGGCAAGAAATTTTTCAGCACTTGCTCAATTCCTCCCTTTAACGTAGCCGTAGAACTTGGGCAACCGCTGCAAGCACCTTGTAAAAGCATTTTTGCGGTTTTATTTTCTGCATCATATTCTAAAAGTGAGATTTTCCCACCATCGTTTTCTACAGCTGGTGAAACATATTCAGTTAAAATATCAGAAATTTTTTGCTCAACATCTGTATATTCTCTATTGATAATTTTTTCTACAGGACTTTCGTGTTTCTGAGGTTCTTTGTTGGTGATTTTGTGGCCATTTTGTAAAAACTCGGCAATCACATTTCTCACTACAGTCATCACTTCATGCCATTGTACAGAATCATCTTTGGTTACTGCCACGAAATTTTCTGAGACAAAAACTTCTTTTACAAATTTGAATTCATCATAAAGTACTTTTGCTAAAGGAACTTCATCCGCTTCTTCTTTAGATTTTACTTCTACGAAACCATCCAATAATAATCTGTTCCCACCGAATTTCATCACAGCAGGATTCGGAGTCATTTCGGCAAAAATTTCATATCTCTGTTGAGGTTTTTGTCTATAAATTCTAGGATTTGCTAGAAGCTCGTCTTCGATGACGTTTTTAAGACTTTCTGCAATATGCTCCCATTCTACATGGTCTTCTTTAGCAACTGCTACAAAATTAGCAGAGATAAAAACCTTAGAAACAAAAGGATAATTAAAAAGTTCTTGAGCCAATGGAATTTCAGAAATATCAGAAGTTCTATCCAGTTCTAATGAACCTGGAATCAGGGTATAATCAGCTACAAACTTCATTACATTTGGGTTTGCAGTAGGTTCTATAATAATTGTATGCATTTTTTACTTAAATTTGAGAGTACAAAAATAGGGATTAGGTTTTAGGTTTTAAGAATCAGATGTTAGATTTTCTCTATCTATAGAATTTTTTAAAAACATTTTCAATTTTCAACCTATAATTTTCAATTAAAATATGGCTTTAGTAAGAGAACTTTTAGGAAAAACTCCCAAAATCGGGGAAAATACTTTTTTAGCAGAAACTGCAGTCATCATAGGTGATGTAGAAATGGGAAAAGATTGCAGTATTTGGTATAATGCGGTAATCAGAGGAGATGTACACTATATAAAATTAGGTAACAAAGTCAATGTGCAAGATAATGTGATGCTGCATTGTACGTATGAAAAATTTCCTTTAGTGATTGGCAATAATGTTTCTATTGGGCATAACGCTTGTGTTCATGGTTGTACGATTCATGATAATGTATTGATTGGGATGAGCTCTGTTGTAATGGATAATTGTGTGATAGAAAGCAATTCTATTGTAGCTGCTGGTTCTGTAGTTACACAAGGAACTCACATTAGAGCAGGTGAATTATGGGGAGGTGTTCCAGCAAAAAAAATAAAAGACGTTTCGCAAGAACTTATTTCTGGTGAAATAGATAGAATCGCAAATAATTACGTGAAATATTCTTCTTGGTATAAAGAGGAGAAATAGAGTGGTAGAGTTGGAGAATGGTAGAAAAATAGAGAATCTTCATCATACTACAATTTGTTAAAATATTAAAAAAATCGGAACTCGGAACTAAAATGCAAAACTTCACCACGTTTTCCACTGCCAGATTAGTGCTTTCTTTGCCTACGATTTCAGATTTGGAGGACATTATTTTTCATGCCAATTCTACTTCGGAAATTGCAGAAAACACGATTACTTTTCCTTATCCTTATGAAGAAAAGCATGCTCATTTTTGGCTAAAAATGGCTGAAGACGGTTTTGCGAAAAAAGATGCTTACATTTTTGCTATTCGTGAAAAAGAAAATTTAAAACTAATTGGTGCGATTGGTCTTCATGTGGATTTTGCAAATCGAAAAGCAGAAATTGGATATTGGCTCGGGAAATCTTTTTGGAACAAAGGCTATGTTTCTGAAGCATTACAAAGAATTCTACAATTTGGCTTCGAAGAGTTACATCTTAATAAAATTTATGCTTCTCATTTTCCGCACAATCCTGCTTCGGGAAAAGTATTGCAGAAAAGCGGTTTTGAATTTGAAGGAATTTTGAAGCAAGAAGTTCTTAAAAATGGTCAATTTTTAGATTTACACCGATATGCTATTTTTCAAGACAAATATTTAAATTCAGAAAAATAAATTCAAAAGCCTGACTCGTGGAGAATCAGGCTTTTTTTTACTGTATTTTCTTTGTCACAGAGTGCCAACTAAATTTGAACAAAGGATAGAGTAGCGCTATCAGTGCCAAAAGAAGTACAGCGCCGGAACTGGTGAAAATTTTGAAATAAATGCTCAAGGCGTTAATCATGTCATAAAAACTCTTGTTTTGCAATTTTTCAGAAATTTTTTGTAGTCCCATTCCGACTAAACAAACCCAAAATATAACCAATGATAAATTGAAAATCAAAAGACTCCAATTGTATCTTTTCCAATTTAAAAAATGCGGCGCCATATCATCTACAATTAAAGTGATTGAAGCTAATAACAGTAAAGTATTGATGCCAATTGTAGAACCCATTGCATGCGCCACTGTAATATGTGTTCCGTGCGTATAGAAATTTATAGCAGGGATAGATATAGAAATAGAAAGAACCAAGTTGAGCAAAATCCAAATTTCCGCATAAGTAAGAATTTTAAACGAAAGCTTGTGATTTTGGTGGTTCGCTTTTAGATAAGTTTTTCTAAAAGAGTAAATAATATTCGCCAAAATAAGCAATTCTGTCATACTGATACTGTAAGCAATCAGTTTCACCGTTGGCGAAGCAGGAACAATGTAAGTATGATGTCCCCAGTTGAACATGAGATTCGTTAAGCCAAGAAAATAAAAGAAAAATGCAATTTTAGATTGATTGATTTTTTGGTCTCCAGAGATTTTTTCCATAGCAAACATAGCGGTTCCGTAGACCAGCATATTCCAAGAACCTACCATAGAACCCATTGCTTTCCATTGAATGGTTACATCTCGAATGATATTGTCATTAAAAAATGATAATTGCCAAAGTTGAGCTTCTATTGTAGTAATCAAAAAGAAAATTAAACCTGTACTCCAACTCCAAATGTAAACAGGAACGGTCTTGTAATTGGGTTTTACCGTCATGAAGAAATTATACATGAAAATCAACCAAGAACTCACAATCAAAATCACGATATATGGCGGGAATTCTAAATATTCTCTTCCTCCGAATTTTCCTAGTACAAAGAAAACCGTTACCAAAACTAGTATTAAAATTTGTAAAGCGATTTGTAATTTTGCCAGTTTTTCAGAATAAATTTTTCTACCCGAAACTTCTGGTAAATAATAATAAATAATTCCTGTTGCTGCTGTAAAAATCCAGTTGATAGAAAGATAAGTATGAAGCGGTCTCATTTTTTGGAAAGACAATGTATCTTTCAATAAATTAGGATAAAGATGTTGTAATCCTCCCAAGATCCCAAAAACAAGTCCTAAGAAAAGCGAAAAAATGGCAATGATAATAAACCAGCTTCCGATGATGTTATTTTTCAGTTTCATTTGGTGTAGTGTTTTTATAAGAAAAAGCATTTGCGTCTACATATTTTAAATAATCTACCAATGCTTCTGTTTGTTCTTTACTGAAATGAAAATTAGGCATTCTGGTTCCGCCTCCATTTTCTATAAAAGCTTTTACGTAGGCTTCTCCACGAGTTTTATCTGAAATAGCAGTAGTAAGTTCTGGACCTAAATAACCTCCTAAACCAAAAATCTGATGGCAAGATTGACAATTGTACTCTTGATATATTTTTTTACCCAATTGTTGTTGGGTAGTCATTACGGTTCCGTAGTCTGTTGCGCCTGTATAAATCCAAGAAGAATAAGTGGCAAACGCAAAAAAGAGCGTTAAAAAAATCCATATCTTTTTCATATGTAGATATTTATTGTTTTTTTAGAGGTCATATGCAATCGCTTAATCATTATTAGAATTGGTGTTTTCTAATCATGGCGATTTCATAAGATTTTTCTTAAAAATTCTGGTGCAAAGTTAATTTCTTGGTCAATATCTTTTTTATGATTTATGTCATCTATTAACTTGATAGTTTTTATATATCGTTAAATCTTTCTCCATTTTTTACATCAATAATTTTAAAAAATTAGATTTAAAATATTCAGAATGCTAAATTCTCAAATCATCACATCTTGATTTTTTTTTCACTATTTTTGAGCCTAGAATGAATAACCAACTTTTTGACCTCGTAGAAAACACTTCACGAAATATTTTCCTCACAGGAAAAGCAGGAACCGGTAAAACCACTTTTCTGAATAATTTCGTTAAAAAAACTCGTAAAAAACACATTGTAGTGGCGCCTACTGGAATCGCTGCTATCAATGCTGGTGGTGTTACCATTCATTCTATGTTCGGGTTTCCACTCAGAACTTTTATCCCAACTTTAGACCGAATTAATGAAAATCTGGCGATGAATATTCCAGATTTAATGCAGCATTTTAAGTACAGAAAAGATAAACTAAAATTGCTAAGAGAAGTAGAAGTCATCATTGTGGATGAGGTTTCTATGCTAAGAGCTGATGTGTTGGATATGATGGATTTTTCGCTGCGCCATATTCGCAGAAATCAAGAAAAATTCGGAGGTGTTCAGATGCTTTTTATTGGTGATTTGTACCAACTTCCGCCTGTGGTAAGAGACGAAAATGAATACATTATGAAGCAATTTTATGCTTCGCCATTTTTTTTCGATGCTTTTGTTTTAAAAAACACCAATCTTCTCACGGTGGAATTGACCGAAGTTTTCAGACAAAAAGATGAAGATTTTCTAGAAATTTTAAATGAAATCAGAGACGGAAATCTTTCTAGGGAACATTACGAAAAACTTCACGAAAGATACATTCCAGATTTTGAACCAAAAGAAGAAGCCTACGTTTATCTCACTTCTCACAATAGAATTGCAGATGATATTAACACGAAAAAGCTCAATGAATTAGGTGGAAAAACGTATCAGTTTAAAGCTAAAATTGTTGGTGATTTCAAGGAATCTCAATTTCCAAATGAAGAAGTTCTAGAGCTCAAAGTAGGCGCGCAAGTCATGTTCATCAGAAATGACGCTACTCAAGAAAAAAAATATTTCAACGGAAAATTAGCAGAGGTGCTAGACTTGTCTGCTGATGAAATTTGGGTGAGAATAGATGGAGATGATGAAGATTATAAACTGAAAAAAGAAAACTGGGAACAGAAAAAATACTCTCTCGATGCAGAAAAAAACATCGAAGAAGAAGTGTTAGGAAGTTTCGAGCAGTATCCCATTCGTTTAGCTTGGGCGGTAACGATTCATAAATCTCAAGGACTTACTTTTGACCGATTAATTGTAGATGCTGGGAAATCTTTCGCTTCTGGTCAGGTTTACGTGGCACTTTCGCGCTGTAGAACTTTAGAAGGAATTGTTTTGAAATCTAAAATTTCTAGCGATGTGATTTTCAGCGACAGAAGAGTGGCTGAATTTCAAGATGCGACTCATGCAAATGACCGATTAGAAGAAATTTTGCATGCCGAAAAATACGATTACAGCATCAGAAAAGTGCTTCGTTATTTAGATATTTCTTGGGCTAAAGAATCTTTGGAAACTTGGAATAAGGCTTCTAAAGAAAGCAAATTTGTAGACAAAGAAAAAACTCAAAATTTATATTTTCTCATCAAAAAATCGGTCGAAAATCTCACGGATATTTACCTGAAATTTGAAAAATTTATTTGGCCAAAAACCAGAAAATTCATTCAAACGCAAGAAAATTGGGAAGAAATAGAAACCAAATCATCTGGAGCGGTAAATTTCTTTTTTACCAAGGTAAATGAAGAGATTTTTAAACCATTTAGAGAATTTTATGCCGAAACAAAAGGCGTAAAAGGAATGAAAAAATACAATGAAGACACGCGACTTTTTCTGGATGATTTAGAAGATTATTTGAACGATTTAAAGCAGGTTCACTTGTTAGAGAAACCTCTTTTTGACGAAAAAAATGACGAAAAAATTTCGGTGAAAATTGCCAAAGTTCCTTCTCATTTTTTATCTTATCAATTATTTGAACAGGGAAAAACGCTTAACGAAATTGCTTTGTCAAAGGGAGTTCTAGTGTCTACTATTTTTTCACACATGGCAAAAATTGCAGAACAGGGAGTTCTGGATTTTGAAGATATGAAAAGAATTTATCCTATCGAAAAAATAGAAACATTCAAGAAAGTTTTTGATGAAAATCCTCAAGAAGAATTGAAAGATTGGCTAAAAGTTTTACCAAAAGATTTTGAATTTCACGAAATCAGATTGCTTTGGAATTTCTTTTTGAAGAAGCAAAATTAATTTAGAATTTCCTGTAATTCCAGCCAACGCATCTCGTATTCTTCTAGTTTTTCAGAGACTTTTTCCAGCTCTGCAGAAAGTGTCGCGATTTTCTCATAATGAGCTTGATTATTGAGTTTTTCTAGAATTTCAGCACGTTTTTTTTCTAATTCAGGCATTTCTTTTTCTATCGTTTCCAGTTCGCGCTGTTCTTTGAAAGAGAGTTTCTTTTTTGGTTGCTGGTTGTTGGTTGTTGGTTGTTGGTTTGTCACACTGAGCGGAGTCGAAGTGTCAGACTTTGGACTTCCAATTTCAGTCTTTTTCCATTCTCTATATTCCGAAAAATTCCCTACAAAATCTTTGATTTTCCCATCGCCTTCAAACGCCAAAACATGGTCTACAATTCTATCCATAAAATAACGGTCGTGAGAAACAATGATGAGACAACCTGCGAAATTCTGTAAAAAGTTTTCCAAAACCGTCAATGTTGGCAAGTCTAAATCATTGGTAGGTTCATCAAAAATCAAGAAGTTAGGATTCTGATACAACACATACATTAAGTGCAATCTTCGTTTTTCGCCACCAGAAAGTTTAGAAATCGGCGAATATTGCGTTTGGTCGTCAAACAAGAAAATTCTTAAAAACTGCGATGCAGAAATGGTTCTTCCGTTCGCTAATGGGAAATTTTCAGAAATATTTTTGATAAAATCAATCACTCTTTCTTCTTCATTATATTGAAGCCCTTTTTGCGAAAAATAACCAAATTTTATGGTTTCTCCCGTTTCTATTTCGCCAGAATCTTTGGGTTCTAAACCTTGAATAATATTGAGAAGTGTAGATTTTCCTGCTCCATTTTTTCCTACAATTCCTACTTTTTCGCCTCGTTGAAATGAATATGAAAAATCTTTGAGCAAAACCAAATCTCCATAACTTTTATTGATATTTTTGAGTTCCAAAATCTTTTTTCCCAATCTTTTCATCTCAAAATCGAGTTCCAGAGATTGCTTTTTGGTATTGGTTTTCGCAACTTTTTCGGTGTCGTAGAACGCATCAATTCTAGATTTTGATTTGGTGGTTCTCGCTTTTGGTTGACGGCGCATCCATTCTAATTCTTTTCGGTAAAGATTGTTGGCTTTGTCAATCGTAGCGTTCAGATTATCTTCTCGAATCATCTTGTTTTCCAGATAAGTTGCGTAACTTCCGTTATGAACATACAGATTTTGGTCTTCCATTTCCCAAACGGTGTCGCAAACAGAATCCAGAAAATAACGGTCGTGCGTTACCAAAAGCAAAGTAATCATGGCTTTAGAAAGATAATTTTCTAACCATTCTACCATTTCTACGTCTAGGTGATTGGTAGGTTCGTCCATAATCAGCAAGACGTGTCTGTGTTCTGCTCTGGTTTCGGTGAGAAGTTTTGCAAGGGCAACTCTTTTGATTTGTCCTCCAGAAAGCGTTCCCATTTTCGCCTCTAAATTGGTGATTTTTAGCTGCGAAAGAATTTGTTTCATTTCGGTTTCTAAATCCCAAGCTTTGTGAATTTCCATTTCTGCCAAAGCTTTTTCTATGAATTTTTGGTCAGTAGAATGAAGCGATTTGTGATAATTTTTAAGCGCTTGAATAGGCTTAGAATCTAGTGTCATCATGAATTCTTCCACAGTAAGTTGAGATTCAAACTCAATTTCTTGGTCGAACAAAACTACCTGAACATCTTTATTAATCACTACTTCGCCAGAATCTGCAATTTCTTTTCCTAAAAGGATTTTCAAAAGCGTAGATTTTCCAGTGCCGTTTTTGGCGACAATCGCAATTTTGTCTCCTTCATTAATATGGAAAGAAATATTCTTAAAAAGCGTTTTGATGCCGTAAGATTTGGTCAGATTTTCTGCGGAAACGTAGTTCATTAGATTGCTGGATGATGGATGTTAGATGATGGATGTTTTTTCTGTTGCGAAAGTACAAAAAATGAAATGGGAATAAATTTTATTGTGGAAAGATTTATTTTTTCTTCAAAGCTTCTCCTTCGAAAACAATTCCTTCCCAGCCAAATTTCATGAAATTTCTAATATTTTGGTGGTCTGTTCCTTCTGGATTTTTCAAAACGTCTTCTCTGTAAAACTCGCTAAATAATAAAAGCGTCTCTTCTTTAGAAAGTTGGTTGATTTTGGCAAAACTGAAAACCTTGCAAGAACCATTGTTTTGATTGGCTTCGTTTACCGTATTCCCGTTAGTGAATTTAGTGGGTGTGAATTCGTAATGCTCATCTATATAAGCAATTACGTTGCTGAAAACCAATTCTTCTGGTGTATTTTTTAATTGTTCTACTATCATTTTATTTTTCTTTAATCAAGTTTTAATTCGCTGAAACTCCAAGAATTTCCGTTGTAAATATTAAGGTCTACTTTTACATTAATTCCTTTTACGATGCCTTTTTCCGTGAATTGCCACATTTTCCATGAGTCTTCTTCCGAAGGAACTAAAACATCATTGTAGTTGGCTAACCAAAGTGGATAATCATCAAATTCGCCTCGCAAATAATCTTTATAATAATGGTAATAGGTGTAAATAATGGGTTTTTCACCGTATTTTTCTTCTATGATTTTGCACCAAACTTTCAAATCTTCTATCAGTTTTTCCTTAGATTTTCTTCTGGGAATTCTTTCGATGTCTAAAACAGGTCGTAAATCTCCGCTTTCTAGATTTACACTTTCTAAGAAATTATTGGCTTGTAAAATCGGGTCTTCGTCTGCACGATAAAAATGATAAGCACCTCTTGTAAGATTATTTTCTTTGGCTAATTCCCAAAAATCATCAAAATGTTTATCTTTTTTTCGGTTTCCCATAGAAGCTCTCATAATCACAAATTCCAACGGGATAGAACCATTAGCTATAGTGAGGCTGTCCCATTTTATGTCTCGTTTGTGCTGATAATGAGAAATGTCGAAACCAAAAATTTTGTCATTATATTCCGTGACTATTTTGTTGATTCTTGCGGTTTCTTCTTCAGAATTTTTTAAATTTTTATGTACAAATTTCTCAAAATACATGGCGTAATAAAATGCCACTTTGTCTCTGAGGTAAAGCCCAGTTCCGAGCAAGGTTAATCCTAAAATAGCCAACAAAATATATCTGCGAAAAAGATAATTTTTTCGTCTGGTTTTATAGATTTTTTTTCTTTTGGTAGCTTTTGGATTGGTTTTTGACATAAGTTTTGCAAAAGTAAAATTTTTAGAAAATAAATTCAGTAATTTTGCCAGAATCTTATGGAAATTAGAGATAAAATAATCGTCATCGGTGGTGGTTTTGCAGGATTGCAATTCGCTAAAAAACTTAATGGCAATCGTACCAAGAAATTGGTGATGATTGACAAAGCGAATCATCATATGTTTCAGCCATTATTTTATCAAGTAGCTTGCGGAAGAATTGAGCCTTCTAATATTTCGTTTCCGTTTAGAAAGATTTTTCAGCGTTCTAAAAATATTCAATTTAGAATGACGGAAGTGAAACAGATTATTCCTTCAGAAAATAAAATTATTACAGAAGACCATGTTTTTCACTATGATAAATTGGTGATTGCAACTGGCTGTAAAACGAATTTCTTTGGAAATCAAAAAATGGAAAATTTGGCTTTTGGGATGAAAAATACTCAGGAAGCGATTTCTATAAGAAACCATGTTTTGCTTACTTTCGAAAAGCTCATCATTGAAAAAAGCAGAAGTGATGATGGCAATTGGAACATCGTAATCGTAGGTTCTGGACCAACTGGTGTGGAATTGGCGGGTGCTTTTGCCGAAATGAAAAGAGAAATCTTGCCGAGAGATTATCCTAGAATGAATTTTGATGATTTAGAAATTATTCTGGTGAGTTCTACCGAAAAACCTTTGGCGGTAATGAGCGAAGAATCTCAAGAAAAATCAGAAAAATATTTGAAAGATTTGGGCGTGAGATTTATCTCAAATGATAGAGTTACGGATTATGATGGTGATAGAGTTTATCTAAGTTCGGGTAATATCATTCCGAGCAATAATGTGATTTGGGCAGCAGGTGTTACTGGTAATATTATTGAAGGATTAACCGAAAATTCCATTAAAAACAACAGGTACATTGTAGACCGATATAATAAAATAGTAGGATTTGATGATATTTATGCGATAGGAGATATTGCCTACATGGAAACCCCAAAATATCCAAATGGTCATCCTCAGGTAGCGAATGTAGCGATTAATCAAGGGAAAAATTTGGCTAAAAATTTCTTAAAAAAATCAGAGAATGAATGGCAACCATACGAATATGATGACAAAGGAAGCATGGCAACCATCGGGAAACATAGAGCAGTAGTAGATTTGCCAAAATTTAAATTTCAAGGGATTTTTGCGTGGTATTTTTGGATGTTTCTTCATTTAATGTTGATTTTAAGTGTGAGAAATAAACTTGCCATTTTCTTCAATTGGATGTGGAGTTACATTAATAGAGATTCTTCGCTTCGCTTAATCATCATCCCGAATAAAAAAAATAAAACCGAACAATGAGAATAGATATTATAAGTGCAGTTCCTGATTTATTAGAAAGTCCTTTCAAAACTTCCATCCTGAAAAGAGCAATGGAAAAAGGTTTGGCAGAAGTTCATTTTCATAATGTTCGTGATTTTGCATTTAACAAACATCGTCAAATAGATGATACTGTGTATGGTGGTGGCGCTGGAATGGTAATGATGTGTGAACCATTAGACTTATGTATTTCTCAGTTGAAATCTGAGAGAGAATATGATGATATTATCTATCTAACTCCAGATGGAGAAACTTTTAACCAAAAAATAGCGAATTCTTACTCGCTGAAGAAAAATTTAATTCTGCTTTGTGGTCATTACAAAGGAATAGACCAAAGAATTAGAGATTTACACATTACCAGAGAAATTTCGATTGGTGATTTTGTGCTAACTGGTGGCGAACTGGCAGCTTGTGTAGTTGCAGATGCTGTTATTCGTCTTTTGCCAGGCGTTTTAAATGATGAACAATCTGCTTTGACGGATAGTTTTCAAGATGATTTGCTTTCTCCACCTATTTATACTAAACCAGAGGTTTACAAAGGAATGCGAGTTCCAGAAGTCCTTTTGAGCGGTAATTTTGGGAAAATTGAAGAATGGAGACATCAGAAAGCAATAGAAATTACCCAGCAGAAAAGACCAGACTTATTAAAAGATTTTTAATCATAATAAATTATTTTTACTAAATTTACAATCCGAAAAATTGAGGCAAGGCTATGGAGAATTTTTTGAAAAAAGAACTTGTCATGTTCTATAATGTAGAAAACTTGTTTTCTCCAGACCCTAAACCAAAACATTTTTTAGATCCTACCATTTCTGGATTAAGGAATTGGGACGAAAGAAAGTATCAGAATAAACTTCGAAAAATTGCCAATGTTTTTAGGCTTATCGAAGAAAAAGAAGAGGTGCTTCCGATGATTGTAGGTTTATGTGAAGTGAATAATGAAGAGGTTTTACAAGACTTAATTCAACAAGAGCCCCTACAAAATTATGATTTTGTTCATTATAATTCTTTAGATGAAAGAGGCGTAGATACAGCGCTTCTGTACGATAAGAGAAAAATAGAATTAGTAGATTCTGAAGCCATTTCTTTTATTTTCGAAGGAGTGAATGAAGAACAAGATGAGTATTATGATACAACCAGAGATGTTCTTTTTTGTAAATTGAAATACAATGATGAATTGCTCAATGTTTTTGTGGCACATCTTCCTTCAAAAAGAGAAAAAGATGTAAACAAACCCAAAAGAGATTACATTCTTCATTCAATTAAAGAAAGAGTTCTTACATTATTAGAAAAAGAAGAACCTGTAATAATTTGTGGAGATTTTAACGATGACCCGATTGAAGAAAATCTAAATAATTTATTATATGACAATGGAGTTGATAAAATCTTAGTGAATCCATACATAGAATTATACAATAATAAAATCTATTCTACGTTTCACTACAACCAAGGACTGTTGTTCGATCAGATTCTATTTTCTAATCATTTCTTTTTGCCTATTTCTTCATTAGCATTTAAAAGTGCTGTAGTCTTTAATTCAGAAAAATTAAGTAATTGGGACAAAAAGTTTAAAGGAAGACCTTTTAGAACTTTTGCAGGGACCAGATATCTTGGTGGGTATAGTGATCATTATCCCGTTTATACAATTTTAGAAACAAAAGACAATTAAATTAAAAATGAAAAGCGTTACAGAAGTAGGTTACAAGCTAGATGCAATAGATAAAAAAATAATCTATATGCTCATGGACAATGCCAAAACATCTTTG
The DNA here is from genome assembly GCF_907163125.1 of Cloacibacterium caeni. Lineage (NCBI taxonomy): Bacteria > Pseudomonadati > Bacteroidota > Flavobacteriia > Flavobacteriales > Weeksellaceae > Cloacibacterium > Cloacibacterium caeni. Next base: position 1,867,907 of record NZ_OU015319.1, on the reverse strand, counting down.
GCTCAAATTTCTAAAAACATTGGTATTTCTACCACTGCTGTACATCAGAGAATAAAAAAACTAGAAACCGCAGGCGTAATAGAAAATTCTGTATCTTTTCTTAATCCAAGAAAAATAGGTTACAAAGTAGTTTCTTACATCGGCGTTTACATGGATCAACCAAGTCATTTCCAAGAACTGATTAAATCTCTGAACGAAATTAATGAAATCGTAGAAGCTCATTATACTACAGGAAACTGGACGGTTTTCCTTAAAGTACTTTGTATTGATAATGATCATCTCATGCAAATTTTAAGCAAAATACAGAAGCTAAAAGGCGTTACAAGAACAGAAACTTTCATATCTTTGGAGCAAAGTATTAACAGACAATTAAAAGTGTAACATTATGAAAATCAACACTTATTTAGATTCTACTTATCTAAAAACTCCAGCTCAATCTGGTCTTACCGAAGAACAAACGCTAGAAACGGTAATTAATCTTGCCAAAGAAGCCATCGAAAATGACATTTTTGCAGTAATGATAAGACCTGATTATGTTAAAAAAATGAAGCAATTCCTTACAGAACAAAATTCTAACGTAGTAATCGGTACTGTAATCGGTTTCCACGAAGGAACTTATTCTAAAGAACATAAATTAGCTGAAGCTCAAAAAGCAATCGAAGACGGTGTAGATGAATTAGATTTCGTAATCAATTATGAAGCGTACAAAAATGGTGAAGTAGATGCTGTGAAATCAGAATTTTTAGATTGTACAAAACTTTGCTTAGATAATGGTAAAATTGCAAAATGGATTATTGAAATCGCAGCGCTTACCGATGAGCAAATTGCAGATATTACCAAAAACATCTCAACTTGGGCTGAAGAAAACTTCAAAGCAGAAGATTTACACAGAATATTTGTGAAATCATCTACAGGTTTCTACCAAACTGAAGGCGGAAAACCAAATGGAGCAACTGTAGAAGGAATTAAAATCATGCTAGAAAACGCAGGTTCACTTCCTGTAAAAGCTGCAGGTGGTGTTAGAACGCCAGAAGAAGCAGAATATATGATTAACCTAGGCGTAAAAAGAATAGGAACATCTTCTGCAAAAGCATTAATTAAAAACGAAGAAGTTTCTGGAGGTTACTAATCTTTAGAAATTTCCAAAAATAAAAAACCATCGAACTTCGATGGTTTTTCTTTTTTATGATTAAAAAAATTATTGCTGTTTTACCACTTGCGTTACCTTTTGGGTATTGTCTGATAAAGTGTATTTCATTAAATATTTGCCAGGTTTCAGTTTGTCTAATCTAATTTCGGCGGTATTCATGTTCACCATTGTTTCTGAAACTTGAGTCCCGATAATAGAGTAAAAAGTTACGGATTTTACCTTTAGCATTGGGTTTTTAGCTTTTACAATGATAAAATCTCTTGTAGGATTAGGATAAGCGACTAAAACTCCATCATCAGATTTTTGAGAATCAGAAAGAGGTTCTCTTAATGTTTGTTGAGCTTTTGCTTCGCCCGAAAACATTAATAGACCTACCGAAAATAATATAAAATATAAAGTTCTTTTCATTTTACTTAAAACATTCTTATCTCAAAGAATATACAAATTTATTTAAACGAATTGATATACACAATAGTTATAAATAACTAAATTTGCAGAGTATAAAACAAACTTTGTTCCAAAAATGATAATTTTTTCAAGAAATAGAAGATTACGTACTAACGAAAGCATCAGAAGTCTTGTGAGAGAAACAGTACTCACTACCAATGATTTTGTAATGCCAATGTTCGTAATGGAAGGCGAAAACGCACAAGAAGCTATTCCATCAATGCCGGGAATTTTCCGCAGAACAGTAGACTTAACGGTGAAAGAATGTAAAGAACTTTTTTCACTGGGAGTGAAAGCGGTGAATATCTACATGAAAGTTCCAGAAAATTTAAAAGACAATCTCGGAACCGAAGCTTGGAATCCGCATGGTTTGATGCAAAGAACCATCAGAGAAATTAAAAATGCCATTCCTGAGATGATTGTAATGCCAGATGTTGCATTAGACCCTTATTCAATCTATGGTCACGACGGAATTATTACCAACGGACAAGTAGACAATGATGCTACCAATGAAGCTTTGGCTAGAATGTCGGTTTCACTTGCAGAAGCTGGTGCAGATATTGTAGCGCCAAGTGATATGATGGATGGTAGAGTTGCTGCAATTCGTCAAGCTTTAGAAGAAACGGGTCATACCAGCGTAGGAATTTTGAGCTACGCTGCAAAATACGCAAGTTCATTTTACGGGCCTTTTAGAAGTGCTTTAGATTCTGCTCCAAAAGATTTACAAGAAATCCCGAAAGATAAAAAGACCTACCAAATGGATTTTCATAATTCTAGAGAGGCCTTAAATGAAGTGTACAAAGACATCGAAGAAGGCGCAGATATTATTATGATAAAACCGGGTCTTCCGTATTTAGATATTGTAGCAAAAGTTCGTCAGGAAATAGATTTGCCCATCGCAGTTTATAATGTAAGCGGAGAATACGCAATGTTGAAAGCGGCTGCTCAAAACGGTTGGTTAGATAATGACAAAGCCATTATAGAAAGCCTTACTTGTATTAAAAGAGCTGGTGCAGATATGATTTTCACCTATGCTGCCAAAGAAGCTGCCATTTTATTAAATAATTAGGGCGCCTTAATCCGCCTTCCGTTCCCGCTTTTTTGTTTTTTTGTCATTCTGAGCGAAGTCGAAGAATCAAAAAAAAACAAAAAGAGCTCCACTCAAGTCGGGGCGCAAGTTCAGGATTTTTAGAACCTATTTTTCTAAAAATAACTTACAGTAAAAAAATATAACCAACCCTTTCTGCGTTTTATGCACATACAAAAAACGCAGAAAGGGTTTCGTAATTTGAAAACTTCCATTTTTTTAACTTAAGATTTGCAATTTTAAGACTTCCAACATCCAACATCCAACATCCAACATTTTTCATATCTTTGTCTCTATGATTTTACGTGGCGAAAATTTAATTAAAGAATACGGACCCAAAAAAGTAGTAAAAGGCGTTTCCGTAGAAGTAAAAAAAGGAGAAATTGTAGGTTTACTCGGACCAAATGGTGCAGGAAAAACTACTACTTTCTATATGATTGTGGGATTGGTAAAACCTACTTCTGGCAAAATTACGCTTGACGGAAAAGATATTACCAATGATGCCATGTATAAACGTGCGCAAAAAGGAATTGGTTATTTGGCTCAGGAAGCATCTGTTTTCAGAAAATTGTCAGTAGAAGATAATATTTTAGGCGTTTTGCAACTCACCAATAAATCTAAAGAAGAGCAAATCCGCAGAACCAACGAACTGATTGAAGAATTTTCACTAGAGCACGTTCGTAAAAACCGTGGAGATTTACTTTCTGGTGGTGAAAGACGTAGAACCGAAATTGCACGTTGTCTCGCAACAGACCCAGATTTTATTCTTTTAGACGAACCTTTTGCAGGAGTAGACCCAATTGCTGTGGAGGATATTCAGAAAATTATCAGAAGTTTGGTGAAAAAAGATATCGGGGTTTTGATAACCGACCACAATGTTCAACAAACTTTAGCGATTACCAATAAAACTTACATCATGTTCGAAGGAAACATCCTAAAAGAAGGTGTTCCAGAAGATTTAGCTAATGATCCACAAGTAAGACAAGCTTATTTGGGTGAGAATTTTAGATTTGAAAAATTCTAAACATCCATCATCTAACTTCCAACATCCATCAATTTTATGAAAATATACACCAAAACTGGCGATAAAGGCGAAACTTCTTTATACGGAGGAACTAGAGTTTCTAAAGCTGCTGCAAGAGTAGAATCTTATGGAACTTTAGACGAACTCAATGCGTTCATTGGTTTGGCAAAAGCCGAAATTTCTGATGAAAAAGTATTGAATCAACTGCAGAAAATTCAGTTTGATTTATTTACCGTAGGTTCAGAAGCAGCAACGCCAACAGATAAACTGATTTTAGCCAATGGTAAAAGTCGCTTAGATTTAATGATTTCCGAAAAGGAAATATCAGAATTAGAACTTTGGATGGATGATTTAAATGCAGAATTAGAACCTCTAAAATTCTTCATTTTACCAAGCGGCGGAAAAGCAGCTGCATCTATTCACGTTTGTAGAACAGTTTGCAGAAGAGCAGAACGCGCTATGGTTCATCTCAATGAAACTGAAGAAGTAAGACCAGAACTCATCAAATATCTCAATAGATTGTCTGATTATCTTTTTATTTTGGCAAGATATATTTCTAAAGTTTCTGGAGAAAAAGAAGAATACTGGAATCCTTCGGAAAGATAATCCCGCAGATTACGCAGATTTTTATTTTGCTTTTTATGATCTGCTTAATTTGCCAAATCAGCGAGAAAATATGAACGCACTCCTTTTCATCAACGGAACTCCTCCAGAAAACCTTCCCAAAACGGAAGATTATGATGTGATTGCTTGTAGTGATGGGGCTTTTCATTATTTAAAAGACAAAAATTTCCCGCTAGATAAACTAGATTTTATTTCAGGAGATTTTGATTCTCATGAAGGCAGTGACGAAAATATTTACCACGAAAAATTCATTCATACTCCAGATCAAGATTTTACCGATTTTCAAAAAGCTTTAGATATTCTCAAAAATCATGGTGTACAAAAAGTAGACGTTTACGGAGGAAGCGGTGGTGAACAAGACCACTTTTTAGGAAATCTTCACGTAGCTTTTCTCTTTAAAAATGAAATGGAAATCACTTTTTTTGACGAGTTTTCCAGATATTTTTTCATCCCAAAAAATTTTAAAATTCACGAGGTAGAAGGAAAGATGATTTCGCTTTTACCATTTCCTTTTGTAGAAAAAATTTCGACTAAAGGTCTTAACTGGGAGCTCTTTAACGAAGAATTGAGCTTAACCAAAAGAGTAGGAACCCGAAATTTTGCCCGAGAAAACACTGTAGAAATCACGTATGAAAAAGGTGATGTATTGATTTTTATCGGAAACTAAATTTGTGATTTTTTAACTTAAAAAATTCAATCTTTTTTCGCATTTTTGTAGTCTTAAATTTTTGCAATAAATGAAGATAAAATATGCTGAACTTATTGACCAAACACTTTACTTTCCGCAAGAGGAATTTAAGTATGAGGATCAACAGTTGTACTTTCATGATATTCCTTTGATGGACTTGGTAGAAAAATTCGGAACTCCTTTGAAGTTCAGTTATTTACCAAAGATTTCGCAAAACATTCAGCGCGCAAAAACGTGGTTTAAAGATGCCATCAAAAAGAATGAATATAAAAATTCTTACAGATACTGTTACTGTACCAAATCATCGCATTTTTCTTTCGTATTAGAAGAAGCACTTAAGAATGATATTTCTATTGAAACGTCTTCTGCTTTTGACATGAACATTGTTAAAAATCTATTCGAAACAGGGAAAATTGACAAGACGATAGAAGTGGTTTGTAATGGTTTCAAAACCGATGATTATTTGGCTAAAATTTCAGATTTAATCAATAATGGTTTTGAAAATGTGATTCCTGTTTTAGATAATTACAGAGAATTAGATAAACTGACCGAAAGTATAGATACTACCTTTGACATTGGAATTAGAATTGCTTCGGAAGAAGAGCCGAAATTCGAATTTTATACCAGCAGATTAGGAATTGGGTACAAAGATATTATCCCTTATTACAGCCAAAAAATTGCAGAACACCCGAATGCAAGGTTGAAAATGCTTCACTTTTTCATCAATACCGGAATTAAAGATACTGCGTATTATTGGAACGAGCTTTTCAAATGTTTGAGAGTATATGCAAGATTGAAAAAAATTGCTCCTGAAGTAGATTCACTAAATATTGGTGGAGGTTTCCCAATTAAAAATTCTCTTCAATTTGATTATGATTATGAATACATGGCAAATGAAATCGTGTATCAAATTAAAAAATTCTGTGAAGAAGAAGGAGTAGAAGAACCAAACATCTATACTGAATTTGGTAGTTTTACCGTAGGTGAAAGTGCTGGGAATTTATACAAAATCATTTCTCAAAAACGCCAAAACGATAGAGAAAAATGGAACATGATAGACTCTTCTTTCATGACTACACTTCCAGATTCTTGGGCAATTTCAAAGCGTTTTATTATGTTTCCGCTGAATCGTTGGGAAGATTCTTATGAAAGAGTTTTCTTGGGCGGATTAACTTGTGATTCAGATGATTATTACAATTCTGAGCAACATGCCAATGCGATTTATTTGCCAGTGTTCAGCGATACCAAGCCTTTGTACATCGGTTTCTTTAACACAGGAGCTTATCAAGAGAGTATTGCTGGTTTTGGTGGTGTTCATCACTGTTTATTGCCTCAGCCGAAACATATTCTCATCCAAAAAGCTAAAAACGGAAAATTACAATACGAAGTATTTTCGGAAGAACAAAAACCTGAAGATGTTCTAAAACTTTTAGGTTATAAATAAAAGAAAAGGTTCAGAAATTTCTGAACCTTTTTTATTGCTATTTTCTTTTCAAAATCCAAGAACTCATCTTTTCTAACACTTTCGGAGAAATAGTTTGTTCTATGTCTGCATATTCTGAAAATGCTCCCGTTTTACATTCTTGGAAGAGATGATTAAGACCTTCCATTTCTGCAATTTCAAAGTTTTTGTTTCCTGCTTTTGTTAAAGATTTTTTGATGGCTGCTAAATTATCTTTTGCAGGAACTTGAAAATCTTTACTTCCATTCAATGCTAAAACAGGAATTTTAATTTTAGATAGATAATGATCAGGATTGAATTTGATAAAATATCTGAACCAATTTTTCTTGGTTTGATTTACAGTTTGATTAATTTCTGCATCTGTCATCTTTCCTTTGAAATTTTCTGTCATGAAATTTTTCAAATCTGTTTCATAGTTGTTTCCTTTGTAATTTTTGATGAAATTATATATTTTTTGATTACCGATTTTTGCTTCAGCCAAATCTTTGTCAGACATTCCTGCTAATTTTCCAGCCGATTCATTTTGTTTCAATAATAGTTCATCTAATTGAGTTCCAGGACCTGCCATTAAAACTAAAAATTTCACATTTTTATTTGTAGTTGAAACTATTGGTGCAATCATTCCACCTTCAGAATGACCAATTAAACCAATATTTTTATACCCTTTTTTCACCAAAAAATCAACTGCTGTAGAAATATCGGTTGCATAATTTGCAGAAGTGTCGTCATCTTTTCCCTTGGAAGAACCACCAATTCCTCTGTCATCTAGTCGCAAAGTAGCAATTCCTTTTTTGGCAAAATCATCAGCAATTACAGCAAAAGGTTTGTGTCCGAAAAGTTCTTCGTCGCGGTTTTGTTTTCCAGAACCTGTAATCATTACCAAAATTTTATCAGAATTTTTAAAATTTTTAGGGATTGAAATCGTTCCAGCCAAAGTATTTTTATCGATTGGATTCACGAAAGTTACTTCTTCTGTCTTATAATCAAAAGGTTCTTTTGGAGTTTGTGGACGATTGAAAACGGTTTTGTTTTCGCCAGTTGATTTTACAAAAGTTAGAGGCAATTGCATTCCGCCTTGCGAAAAAGTGCCTTCAATTTTTCCATCTTTTAGAGTTCCTTTGTAAGAAACTCCAAGATTGGTTGCTTCAAATTTTAGTTCATTGTTTACAAATTCGGTTTTAGAAACAGGTAAATCTTTTGCGCCTTGTTTTGGACTGTCTAGAGTAGATTTTAAATTTTCTCCATCTTTATTAACATGCAGAATTAGAGGTAGTTTCATTCCTTGAATATCTAATTCGCCTTGCCAAGGACCTATGATTTCTTGGGCGTAAAAAGTCTGTGCTAATAAAATTAGCACCATAGAAATAAGTGTTTTCATTGTATTAAATTTTTGTGATTATAATTTAAATTGAGGTAAGAATGTTTGACAGATTAAAATTCCGACAAGCAAGACAAAAGCGAAAATAACAATGTGTTGCCATTTTTTAATGTTCGTTGCAGTTTTAAAACCATTGAAAAGCAATACAAAACTGTATATGATGAAAATTAAACTTCCGAAACTGAATACCATTAAGTACATTAGGTCAAAAATGTTAATGTCCAAAACTTTATTTTGGGCAGATGTTTCTGCAATTTGTTTAGAAATTTTGTCAAGTTTAATAAGTTTTGTACCCAATACAATGACGATTACAGGAACTTGAGAAACTAAAACTGCATTTACAATATCAATAATTCTAGTTTTACTATTGAAAATTTTACCCAAAATAAATAGCAAAACAATGGCGTAAATCAAACTGATTATTGTATATAAAGCAATGGAATTAAAACTTAAATCTTTTGCAGGAGAAAAATGCAGTAAACTGTCCATTTTGGTATCGGTGAAATAACAAGCAATGATTAATAATATACTTGCCAAAATACCAATTGCCAATAGTGTTTTTTCTGAAAATTTAGAAAACGGATTGAATAGAGTTTGCCAGTTCATAGTTTATTCTTTTACGATTATGTTTGGATTCATTTTTAATAATTCATTTTTAAATTCATCAAAATTTCTGGGAGAAATCACGATGCTGTTGTTTTGGTAATAAACTTCAACTCTTCCGAAAATACTTGGCGCAGGTGAAGAAAACAAATTTGAAGTTTTTTCAATTTTAGTAATGCTTTGTATGTCAATCTTCAAATTGTGAAAAGGACTTTTGATGTGTAAATATTCATTTTCAAAATAATATTTTATACCAAAGAAAATAATGTTCACAAAAATCATAACAATAACACCAATAGTAATTGCCGAAATTTTATTTTCTGCAATGCCTTTGAATAAAATCCAAAGAAATATAATATTAATCGGGATTAGCAATTCCAATCCAATTTTTACTGCAACTTTTTTCATTTTAAATTTTTAATTTTTTCAATTAAATCATCCATTTTATTTCTCATGGTAGGATAAGAATTTCCTGCTTTAGAAGCCATTTCTTTAATGCTTCCGCTGGTTAGAAAAAAATCAAGAATAAAATCTTGGTCTTCTCTTGAAAGTTTCAAATAAAGCGGAAGTTCATAGTTTCCGTTCACTTCGGTTTCGCAATGGTTGCATTTCATTTGGCTCACATTGAGCGCATTTTCGCAACTCGGACAAATTATTGGAAGTTTCATCTCTTAATATTCTTAATTTGTTTTTTCTAATTAGTAATACAAATATATAAATTACCGCAATATGTTTTTAATAAAATTAAAAATATTTTTAATAAAGTTAAAATTTGTTTTCAAAAATGTGAATTTTAAAAGGTTTTTGATGATGAAAAAAAAATCAAGATTTCATTATCTTTGTCAAAATTATTTATCAATTATGAATACATACCCATGAATTCCAGAAGAGAATGCACAGTTAGAAACATCTAAAGTAATGTTGGTTACTGTTCCTTAAGATGGAACTTCAACTTGGGGAAAAGGTGCAGATAAAGGCCCGGAATTGTTTTTGGACGCTTCAGAAAATATGGAATTGTACGATATAGAAACCGGAACAGAACCTTATTTAGAAGGAGTTTGGATTGCATGAGAAGTTTCAGAAAATTCTACATCTGAAGCAATGACAGAAGCAGTTTATCAAAAAACCAAAGAAATGTTGAAAAATGAATGGAAATTGTTTACACTTTTTGACGGAGAACATTCTGTTTCTATTGGCTCTATAAGAGCAGTAGGAGAAAAATATCCAGATTTAACGGTACTTCAGTTTGATGCGCATACAGATTTGCGTCCAGATTTTCACGGTTCTACTTCAAATCATGCTTGTGCAGTTTTTGAAGCAAGTCAGAAATTAAATTTGGTACAAGTTGGGATTCGTTCTTGCGATTTAGAAGAAATGCAATACGTTCCAAAAGGTCAATGTTTTTGCGCTCACGAAATTGCCACAAATCCTAATTGGATAGATGATGTTTTGGCAATAGTTTCAGGAAATGTTTATATAACAATAGATTTAGATGCTTTTGATCCGAGTTTTGCGCCAAGTACAGGAACTCCAAATGGTATCCAACTTTAGAATTATTGAAAAAAGTATTTGAAAAATGTAATGTTGTTGCTTTTGACATTGTAGAATCAATGGATTCTCCTTACGTGAAACCTACTGCGTTTTTAGCAGCTAAGTTGTACTATAAAATGTTGGTTTACTATCATATCATTTAAGCAAAAAAATAAAAAATTGATTTATTCAAAATAAATTTAAAAAGCATCAGAATTCTGGTGCTTTTTTGTTGGAATCTCATTTGAATTTTTAAAAATTTAATAAAACTTTATAAAAATTGTATAAAGCAGACCTAGTTTTTATCTTTACATTTGGAAACAATAATCATTAAAATCCTCTCATTATGAAAAAAACGATTAAAATCACTGTTTTAGCTTTTGTGTTTTCTTTTGCAGCCATCTCATGTCAAAAATCTGTTTCAGATGCAGAACTGACTACACAATCTACTACAGCTATCTCTGCGTATCCTGAAACTTCCGTTGAGGTAAAAGATGGAGTGGCACATTTAAGCGGAACTTTTGCTGCTCAAGGAGATAAAGATGCTGCCATTGCTGCGATTAAAAATATTAAAGGAGTAAGAGATGTAATGGATATGGCAAGTGTAGAAGCTGCTGATCCTGTAATGGAGACGATTACAGCGATTGACCAAGAAACTCAACAAAAAGTAGCAGATGCTATTAAGGATTTTCCATCGGTAAAAATGGACGTGGTGAATGGCGAAATTACTTTAACTGGAGAAGTTACAGCAGAACAAGCAAGAAAAATTAAAATGTCTGTAGATGCCCTGAAAGTAGGAAAAGTAAATTATGATTATAACGTTAAAAAATAATTATCATGTCATTACAAGATAAATACTCAAAGGTAGTTTCGGCTGCGCAGTCGGCTGAAATTAATGGTTTAAAGGTAGTGGAGCAAGATGGCATTCTTTACATTTCTGGAAATACTTCTACAAGCGCTGCAAAAAATAAAGTTTGGGATGCTTATGGAGAGATAGATGCCTCTTATTCAGCTTCTGATATCAATATAGATATAGAAATTACAGGTTTAGCTAAAGGAACTCCATTAACTGTAGATACAGAAAATTCTAATTTGAACATCAGACAAGAACCTTCTATAGAAGGAGTAATTTTAGGAAAAGCTGCAAAAGGCGAAGTAGTAACTCTAGTAGAACAATCTTCTAGCGATTGGTGGAAAATTAAAACCCAAGACGGAGAAGAAGGTTTCGCTTATTCTAGATATTTAAAAGCTTAATTCCAATTCTCAAAAATATAATTACAGTCCCGATTTTAGACTGCACCCAAAAGTTTAGACAAAATTAAACAATATTTTCAAAGGAAAGAGTTCGGTACTGTACCGGACTCTTTCCTTTGAGATTGAGTCTTATTCTATCATTGTTGTAATAGTGAATGTACTTCACTATTTCCATCTTAAGTTCCTGAATGGAACCAAACTTTCTGGCATAAAACATTTCTGATTTTATCGTTCCAAAAAAGTTTTCTATCACCGCATTGTCCAAACAGTTTCCTTTTCGGGACATACTTTGAATAATACCTTTTTCTTTTAACAAGTTTTGGTAATGTTTCATTTGATATTGCCAACCTTGATCAGAATGTAGAATGATGTTTTGTGTAGATTTTACTTTTCTGAATGATTTCTTTAGCATTCTGATGATTTGGCTAAACACAGGTCTTTCAGATAAGTCAAAACTGACAATTTCACCATTAAATAAATCGATGATTGGAGATAGATAAAGTTTATTACCCGATACATTAAACTCTGTAACATCGGTTGCCCATTTCTGATTAGGAGTGTCCGATTTGAAATTCCTCTGTAGAACATTGGGCGCAATTTTCCCTTGCTCTCCCTTGTAAGATTTATATTTCTTCACTCGGATAATACTCTTTAAACCTAATATTTTCATAAGTCGTAAAACAGTTTTGTGATTAATCAAAATTCCTTTTTCTTTCAAAAGCAAAGTAATTCTTCTATAGCCCAACCTTCCTTTGTGACGATGATAAATCTGCTTAATCATTTCTTTTATTTCCGCATATTTATCTTTCATTTGAAAGCGTTTTTGATAGTAATAAAAACTGCTTCTTGCCATCGATGTACAATGCAGCAGTACTGCTAAATCAAAGTCCTGCCTTAACTCTTCGATGGCTTTGGATTTTTCCTTTCCTGAATTAAGGCGTCTAACTTTTTTAAAATGGCGTTCTCGGCTTCTAAATAATAAATCCTCTCCAACAGTTCTTCCTCCCTTGTTAAGGGCTTGCCTGTTTTCTTTTTTTTTCGCTTGTAATTACTCATGGTTTTAGGTCTTCCCCTGGGTCTGTTTTCTAAACCTAAAATACCATTTTTTTTGTAATTACGCTGCCAACTAAGAATACTGGACTCCGCAGGAATATTAAACCTTCTCGACGCTTCTTTTAAACTTAAATTCTCTTTCTCAATTACTGATAAAATCTTTAATTTAAAATCTTTTGTGTAATGCGTATTGGAAAGCCGAACAAGTCCTGAAACTCCATAAAGTTCATAAAATTTTATCCATTTACGAACCAAGGAACCACAAACTCCAATGCGTTTTCCTAAATCGTCTGTTCCAATATCCCCTTTGTGATATCTCTTTATAGCTTTTAATTTAAAGTCTACTGAATATTTACTTTTCCCCATAAAAAATGCCCCTAAAAAGTGTCTAACTTTTTGGGGGCAGTCCAATTTTTCGGGATTTTTTATTTTGGGCCATCCCGAAAATTTCTCCAAAGTTTTTGCCATTCAAGAAATTTCGGGACCGCGCTATTCGTTACAATCTTTTTAGTGGCGGCAGCAAAGCTGCCGCCACTAAAAAGGATTTCCACTGCTATCGCTTGTCCAGAAATACCGCTTCAAAACAATTACCAATATTTCATTAAAAAAACTATATTTGTATTCTATAGAAAATCAATATATGAAAGGACAAAACAAACTTTTCTTTGCAATTATCATTGCTTTAGTTTTAGGGGTAATTATTGGTGGAGTAGTACACACTCAGTTTCCAGAAAATACAGAATCTTTTTCTAAAAATATAAAACTTCTCGGAACCATTTTCATCAGATTAGTACAGATGATTATCGCACCATTGGTTTTCACTACATTGGTTGTGGGAATCGCGAAAATGGGAGATACTGCAATGATTGGTAGAGTAGGAGGTAAAGCCATGCTATGGTTTATTACTGCTTCTTTGGTTTCGCTCATGTTAGGTTTGGTTTTGGTAAATTGGTTAGAACCTGGTCACGTTACCAAATTGCCTATTCAAGATGCCAATTCTGCTAAAGAAATCTTGGATAACTCTAAAGGATTTTCTCTGGAAGATTTTGTAAAACACGTAGTTCCAAAAAGCGTTTTCGAAGCTTTTGCTACCAATGAAGTTTTACAAATTGTATTATTTTCTATTATGTTTGGTATTGCCCTTTCTCATTTGGGTGATGAATATTCTAAACCTGTAATCAAATTTTTAGATGTTTGTGCACATGCTATTCTAAAAATGGTAGGTTATATCATGTGGTTTGCTCCACTTGGTGTTTTGGGAGCTATTGCAGCAGTTGTTGCCACCAATGGTTTTGAAATTTTCAAAGTTTATGCGATTTATCTTCGAGATTTCTTCTTTGCACTAGCTATTTTATGGTTGATTTTATGTATTGTAGGTTATCTCATTTTAGGAAATAGATTATTCGAATTATTAAGAAGAATAAAAGAACCTTTGCTTATCGCTTTTTCTACCACCAGTTCAGAAGCCGTTTTTCCGAAGTTGGTAACAGAATTAGAGCGTTTTGGTTGTAATAACAGAATAGTATCATTTATTTTACCACTAGGATATTCTTTCAATTTAGATGGAAGCATGATGTACATGACTTTTGCCTCTATTTTCATTGCTCAGATTTATGGAATCGATATGACGGTTGGTCAACAAATTACTATGCTTTTAGTATTAATGCTTACATCGAAAGGAATTGCAGGAGTTCCAAGAGCGAGTTTGGTGATTATTGTAGCGACTTGTTCTATGTTCGGAATTCCGCCAGAAGGAATTGCACTCATTTTACCGATAGACCATTTCTGCGATATGGGAAGAAGTATGACCAATGTTTTAGGAAACGCACTCGCTACTTCAGCCGTTTCTAAATGGGAAGGACAGCTCGATAATCACGGTGGTGAGTTATAAAAATTTAAAAAATATAAAATTAAAAACTTCGGAACTATCTGAAGTTTTTTTTATTGTAAATCAATTCTATCAATTACCATTATTGTTATTTTTATTCATTCCAAATTAATTATTTTTACGTAAATTTGTATCTCAAAAAATTTCAATAAATTATGTTGACGAAAACCAGAGTTCAGGAGTTTCTGAAAGAAATAGAAGTTGATGATTTAGTACAAAACTTCCAAGTAATGGGTGATGATGTGTACATTGATATGATTGCACATTCCCCAGCAATGCACGAAAAGAAGAAGCTGGAAGCAGCGATGAAGCAGGCTTTTGCTACGGAATTTGGTGACCAAGTAGTGCTGAAACTTAAAATCACTTCACCTGAACCTTCGCAAGTTCAACAAAACCAAATCAAAGGAAAAGAAATTCCGGGAATTCAAAATATCATCGCCATAGCTTCTGGTAAAGGTGGTGTAGGAAAATCTACGGTAACTGCAAACTTAGCCGTGACTTTACAAAAAATGGGATTCTCTGTAGGTGTTCTAGATGCAGATATTTACGGACCATCTGTTCCTACCATGTTTGACACCGAAGCAGAAAAACCAATTTCTATAGAAGTAGATGGTAAAAATATGATGAAACCTATTGAAAATTACGGCGTGAAAATGCTTTCCATTGGTTATTTCTCTGGAGCGAATCAAGCAGTAGTTTGGAGAGGACCTATGGCAAGTAAAGCATTGAACCAAATGCTTCGTGATGCAGCTTGGGGAAATCTAGATTTCTTATTGATTGACCTTCCTCCAGGAACAGGAGATATTCACCTTTCGATTATTCAAGAAGTTCCTGTAACGGGTGCTGTAATTGTTTCTACACCGCAACATGTAGCTTTAGCAGATGTGAAAAAAGGAATCGCTATGTTTACGATGGAAAGCATTAATATTCCAGTTTTAGGTTTAATTGAAAATATGGCGTATTTTACACCTGAAGAATTGCCAGAAAATAAATATTACATCTTTGGAAAACAAGGTGCTCAGTTTATGGCAGAAGATTTAGGAATTCCAGTTTTAGGTGAAATTCCTTTAATTCAAAGCATTAGAGAAGCGGGAGACGTTGGTAGACCAGTAGCATTGCAAGAAGGTTCTAAAATTGCAGAAATCTATAAAGAAACTGCACAAAAAATGATAGAAAGTTTAGTAGAAAGAAATAAAAATCTACCACCAACTGAAGCGGTGAAAATTACAACAATGGCAGGTTGTTCGCCTAAGAAATAATTGGATGAATTACAATTTTTGAATACAAATTTTGAATAAATTATGAATAAAGATAAACTCACTCACGAAGAAATAGTAACCAAAGTAATGGAAGCTTTGGAAAGTATTCGTCCGTTTCTAAATAATGATGGTGGTGATATAGAATTGGTAGATGTTATTGACAATAGAGTAATGGTAAAACTGCAAGGAAACTGTTCTGGTTGTCCTATGAGTTTTTCTACCATGAAACTAGGTGTAGAAAATACCATCAAACAATTTGTACCAAGCATCAAAGAAGTGGTGAGTGTAGACTAATCTTTTTACAATAAAATAAACGAAGGCTGCAAATTGCAGCCTTTTGTTTTTGAATATTTCGATTTATTTTTTGCCTAACCCGAGTTCTTTAATTGCCATTTCGCGCATTTCTACTTTTCTTACTTTTCCTGAAATGGTCATTGGGAATTCTTGCACGAATTTCCAGTATTTTGGAACTTTATAATGGGCAATTTGTCCTTTGCAGAAGTTGACAAGTTCTTCTTCGGTTAAAGAAAATCCTTCTCTTACTTTAATCCAAGCCATTACTTCTTCCCCGAATTTTTCACTCGGAACACCAATAACTTGAGCGTCTAAAACATTAGGATATTGATATAAAAAATCTTCAATTTCTTTAGGAGAAATGTTTTCTCCACCTCGTATAATCAAGTCTTTAATTCTTCCAGAAATATGAATGTAGCCTTCTTCGTCCATCATTGCAAGATCGCCAGTATGCATCCATCTTGCGCTATCTAAAACTTGATGGGTTGCTTCTGGATTATCCCAATATTTCAGCATTACAGAGTAACCTCTAGTACAGAGTTCACCATTTTCGCCTCTGTTCACGATTTTACCCGTTTCTGGATTGATGATTTTAATTTCTAAATGGTCATGAATGGTTCCTACTGAGTGAATTTGTTTTTCAAAAGGAGTTCCTATTTTAGTCTGAGTAGAAACCGGCGAAGTTTCCGTCATTCCATAGCAAATGGTCACTTCTTTCATGTTCATTTGGTTTTCTACTCTTTTCATTACTTCTGGCGGACAAACCGCTCCTGCCATCACACCAGTTCTAAGGCTTGAAAGATCATAATTTTTTAAATCTAATTCATGCAAAGTAGCGATAAACATCGTAGGAACGCCATATAGTGAAGTGCACTTTTCTTTTTCTACCACTTCTAGCGTAAGTTTTGGGTCAAAACTATCATTAGGAATCACCATGGTAGAACCGTGAGCGGTACAACATAAATTTCCGATGACCATTCCGAAGCAATGATAAAAAGGAACAGGAATACAAACCCTGTCTTTTTCGGTATAATGAAGCCTGATGCCAATGAAATATCCGTTATTCAAAATGTTATGATGAGAAAGTGTAACTCCTTTTGGGAAACCTGTAGTTCCAGAAGTATATTGAATATTTACAGGGTCGTCAAATTGAATTTGGTTTTCATAATTTTGAAGTTCTTCATCAGAAATGTGAGTCGCACCTTTTAGAAAATCATCCCAGTTTTCATCAAAAAAGACTTCATCTACTAACGTAGAGGTAAATTCTCGAGCATCGTCTACCATTTTTTTATAATTGCTGGTTTTGAAACTCAAAGACGCAAACATATATTTGATTTGAGATTGATTCAATACAAAAATAAGTTCACTGGTTCTGTAAGCAGGATTAATATTAACCAAAATTATCCCAATTCTGGCAGTTGCATATTGCAGTAAAACCCATTCATAACGATTGGGAGACCAAATTCCAACTCTATCACCTGGTTTTGCACCTAGATGTAAAATTGCTTTGGCAACTTGTGAAGTTTGCTCATAAAATTCTTCGTAGGTTGCTCGATAATTTTGGTGTGAGCAAATCAGAGCATCATTTTTAGGAAATCTTTCTACTGTTTTTTTTAGATTTTCGCCAATAGTTTCTCCTAAAAGTGGAATAGAAGAATCGCCGTGAACATAGGATAATTGAGTATTCATTCTTTATATTTTTGTAAGAAAAAAACCTTTCTTTTCAGAAAGGTAGAATAAAGGTATAAAGAATTCTTAAATGATTTTTAAAATGTATATTAATTTAGCAAAAAAAACAATCTTTATTTTGTATTCCAATTCTTTTTAAAATTTTTAATCAAAGAATCTTTCTCTTTTTTATCAAAAATTAATTTAGCAGTTTTTTGACTATTTAAATCAAATTCTAAATTGATTAATTCATCTTCACTGTCTTCAAAATTTTTATTTCCATTGATATCTTTTCTAGCATTGATGATAATCTTATTGGTTTTTGGAATTAATTTCCAATCAACTACATTAAGATTGCTTGGGGAAATTTGTTTTAAATTTTTGCCTTCTTTGTCAGTAATAAAAAGATAAGTTGGATCGCTATAATTTAATTTTTTATCTTGGTTAAAATCCTCTGTAATCATATTATAGAAAATATAATATTTAGAAGAATAATTATCAATTTTTGGAGTATCGGAATCCTCAGAAGAATAATAGCTACTATTATCGTAATTGGTTTCATAATTAAGGATTAACATTTTTTTGTCACTTAACCAATGTTTCTTTCCAGTATTTGTATTGTAGAAAATCATGTTCCAATAAGCATCTCTTTTTCCAGACTCAAAAGAGCCTTTTAATCTAGAATCATCAGTTTCTCCAATTTGTAAAGGGAATATTACAATTCCACTGCTATCAATTTCAAAAGATTCATGAGTTTGAATTTTTAAATTGGAAACTTTTTCCTCTTCTTTATTTTCTTTTCTCTCAAATGTTTCCTGATTTTCTGAACAAGAAATTAAATGTACTAATAAACCTAATATAATTATTTTTTTCATGGTTAAAATGTTTTTATAAATTATCATTTACGAATTTTATCATAAATACTGTGAATTAATCCATCTGCAACAGAAATTTTAGGAACGAAAATTTGTGAAATTTCTGCCCAACCTAATACTTTATTAAAAATCTCAAGCGCTGGAACAATTACATCTGCTCTGTCTTCTCTCAAATTATGTTTTAGCATTCTTTCTTCAACGGTAAGTTCTTTTAAATCTTTATAAAATGTTTTGAGCATATTCGCAGACATTGGTTTTCCATCTTTGGTTTTGCTCATGCTGAAAATTTTGTTGATGTTTCCACCAGAACCAATTGCAACCATAGGTTTTTTGCTCACGATTTTGGTTTTTATTTCAGTCTTCATTTCTTCCCAGTTTTCTTTGGTAACCAAATTATTCAGCAATCTAATCGTACCAATATTGAAAGAATGTTCATATTTCATTTTGCCATTTTCGTAGTATGTTAATTCTGTAGAACCACCACCTACGTCTATGTATAAATATCCAAAATTTTTGTCAAGTCCTTCTGCTACGTGATTTTCGTAGATAAGTGTAGCTTCTTCATCACCAGAAATAATTTCAATCTGTATTCCTGATTCCTTTTTGACCAAATCTATAATTTCTTTGCCATTTTTAGCATCACGCATTGCACTGGTAGCACAAGCTCGGTAATGTTCAACGCCATAAATTTCCATCAATTGAGAGAAAACTTTCATAGATTTAATGACCATTTCCTTTCTTTCTTTGCCAATTTCGCCAGTGGTAAAAACGTCTATTCCCAATCTGAAAGGAATTCTCAGAAGATTCAATTTTACAAATTCTGGTTTGCCTTTTTTAGGTTCTTTTACTTCATTAATGAGCAATCTTGCTGCATTACTCCCGATGTCTATTGCTGCAATTTTCATGTTTTATATTTCTTTTGGGTTGTGGAAGAATAAGAAATTTTTCTCTGCATTTTTAAACTCTTTCCAACTTTCGGCAGAAATTTTAAAAGCTACCACAGAACAAGTTGGCATGTGTTCTATATTTTCATTGGTTAGAGAATTAGCAAAATAAGTTATACCGTTATTGTGAGAAAAAATGGCAACATGATCTAAAGAATCGTTCAGATGTTCTATTACTTCTAGAAATTCTGTAGGCGAAGCATTGTATAATTCTTCTATTTTTTGAATGTTTTTATTTTCATACACTTCAGCAAAATATCTACAAGTAGTCAATGCTCTTTTTGCAGGACTGGTCACAAATGCATCTATGGTTACAGAAATTTCTTTGAGGAATTTCGCCATTTTAGGGGCATCTTTGTGTCCGCGCTCATTCAGTGGTCGGTCAAAATCATCTATGTTGGTTGGCCAATCACTTTTGGCATGTCTTACTAAAAGAAGTGTTTTCATAGGCAGAAAAGTTTCTGAGTTTAAAATTAGCAAAAATTTGAATTTCTACAAGCTGAAAAATTTTAGTAAATTTGCAAACTATGAGTCAAGTAGTTGCTATTGATTACGGAAAAGTGCGTTGCGGAATTGCAGCTACAGATGATATGCAGTTGATTGCTAGCGCATTAACTACTGTAGAAACCAAAAATATTTTTTCTTTTTTAGAAAAATATTTTTCAGAAAATAAAGTTGAAATTTTGGTAATAGGTTTACCTACTGATTTGAAGGGGAATTTATCAGAAATTGAGACTGATATTTTAAAATTTATAGAAAAAGTGAAAGAACTTTTTCCCGAAGTAGAAATTCATCGGTTTGATGAACGTTTTACCTCAAAAATGGCTTCGTTTTTTATCTCTCAAAGTGGGAAAAATAAAAAGCAGAGACAAGAAAAAGCGCTTATTGATAAAGTGAGTGCTACCATAATTTTACAGAATTTTTTAGAACAAAAACAAAGATGATTTTACCAATCAGAGCATACGGAGACACAGTTTTAAGAAAAAAAGCCCATGATATTTCACCAGATTATCCTGAGCTTAAAGAACTTATAGACAATATGTTCGAAACCATGAACGCAGCACATGGAATAGGTCTTGCTGCGCCTCAAATTGGCTTAGATATTCGTCTTTTCATCGTAGATGTAACCCCATTAGCTGATGATGAAGACTATGAAGATATTGCAGATGAATTGCAAGATTTCAAAAAAGTATTCATTAATGCTAGAATTTTAGAAGAAAGCGGTAATGAGTGGAAATTTAATGAAGGTTGTCTTTCGATTCCAGATGTGAGAGAAGATGTAAGCAGAAAAGAAACGATTTTGATAGAATATTTTGACGAAAATTTCGTTAAACATACCGAAACTTTTTCAGATATTAGAGCCAGAGTAATTCAGCATGAGTATGACCATATTGAAGGCGTACTTTTTACGGATAAACTCAGTCCTCTAAAGAAAAAAATCATCAAAGGAAAATTGACTAAAATTACTTCAGGAGATATTCATGTAGGATATAAAATGAGATTTCCTAAGTAACAAACGCTTCAAGTTCGAGACTCATTGAATCACCAAAAATCTTGAACACAACTCTATTGAACTTAAAAAAATAAAAATAAAATGCAGTTAGAAAAAATAATTTCGATTTCTGGGAAACCAGGTTTGTTTACCCTAGTAACGCAATTAAGATCAGGTTTTATCGTAGAAGATATTTCTACAGGAAAAAAAGCAAGCATTTCTAATACTTCTCAAGTAAGTTTATTAGACAATATTGCGATTTATACTTTTGACCAAGAAGTTCCACTTTTTGAAGTAATGAAAAACATTGCTGAAAAATTTGACTATAAAGAAGCGATTAATCACAAATCTTCTGATAATGAATTGAAAGCATTCATGTCTTCAGTTTTACCAAACTATGACGTAGATAGAGTTTATGGTTCAGATATCAAGAAATTGGTACAATGGTATAACTTATTGCAAAAAGCAGGATATATTAAGCCAGAAGCTTTTGTAAAAGCAGAAGAACCAGCAGTAGAAGACGCTGAAATAGTAGAAGAAAAATCTGTAGAAAAGAAAGCAGCAGCTAAAAAAGCGGCTCCAAAAGTAGAAAAACCAGCTGCGCCAAAAGCGAAAGCATCTTCATCTGCTAAAACTACCGTAAAATCTACGCAAAGAAAACAAGGGTAATCTCACTTTTTGCTTTTAGCAATAAGTAATTTGCATAGCTTTGTCAAAGTTCCGAACTTTGACAAAGTTTTTTTTATCACATAATCTCATCTACACATCATCATGAATTCCAAAGAACAAAAACTAGAAGCTTTCTCTAAATTACTCGATATAATGGACGATTTGAGAGAAAAATGTCCTTGGGATAAAAAGCAAGACTTGCAATCTTTGAGACATTTGACGCTAGAAGAAGTCTACGAACTTTCTGATGCTTTGCTCGAAGAAAATCTTACAGAAATTAAGAAAGAATTGGGTGATGTTTTGTTGCATTTGGTTTTTTATGCTAAAATTGGTTCCGAAAAGAAGAGTTTTGATATTGCAGATGTGATTAATTCACTTAACGAGAAACTCATTTTCCGTCATCCTCACATTTATGGAAATATAGAAGTGAAAGACGAAGAAGAAGTGAAGCAAAATTGGGAAAAACTTAAGCTAAAAGAAGGAAACAAGTCTATTTTAGCAGGAGTTCCGAAAAGTTTGCCACCGATTATTAAAGCTTATAGAATTCAGGAAAAAGTAAAAGGAATTGGTTTTGAATTTGCTTCTGCCGAAGATGCTTGGAAAAAAGTAGATGAAGAACTAGCCGAATTTCATGCCGAAACCAATCCAGAAAAAAAGGAACAAGAATTAGGAGATGTTTTCTTTTCGCTGATTAATTATGCTAGAATTTCTGGGCTTAATGCGGATTCTGCTTTGGAACGAACCAATCTTAAATTCATCAAGCGTTTCCAAACGCTAGAAAAATTGGCTTTAGAAAAGAATCTTAACCTTGCAGAAATGCCTTTAGAAGAAATGGATATTCTTTGGGAAGAAGCCAAGAAAACGGTTTAATTATTTCGCATAAGATTCTACGCTGGTGATCAAATACCAAATGAGAATCAAGGTGAAAACAATCAATATAATGGTTGAAAGCCCGATTAAAAAAGAATTATTTTTAAATGAATCTTCATTAATTTGTTTTTCAGTTTTTTTATAAAGGAAGTATCCAAAAATGGAAATTATAAGTCCAAAAACGACCAGTAAAATCCCAATTTCTGCCGAATAACTTTTGCTGTGAATGATGTTTTGGTTTCCAAATATCAGTGAAAATTGTTTCAAAAAAAGAGAGAATTTTACCACTACAAAACCGAACGCCATTACTCCAATTCCCGTTCTTAACCATGCTAAAAAAGTTCTTTCATTAGCAAGATGGTCATTAAGATTTTTAGGTTTTTCGGGTTGCATAACCAATTTTTCTTGACAAGTTAGCTATTATTTTTTGATTGAAAATAAATTGGCAGAAGATTTCTTCTGCCAATTCTACATTTTTCTTATTTTAAAATCTCCACTTCAATTACTGAGTTGTTGAAGATTTTTTGGAAAGCTTTAGTATAATCAGATTTTTCTGCTTTGTAAGGATTTTCTAAAAATTTCTGAGGATTTACGGCAAATAATGGATAAGCTGTACTCTGCACTTGAATTTGGATTTTGTGACCTTTTTTGAAAGTGTGTAATACATCTTGAAGGTTAAAAACCACTTCTGTTTCTTGATTAGGAACCAATGCTTCTGGTTTTTCAAAAGAATTTCTAAATCTCGCCGGCATAATTTCGCTTCTTACCATTTGGTGATAATTTCCGTAGATTACGCCCGGTTTTTCTTTCATTCCTTTTTCGTCTGCAGGATAAATATCAATCAGTTTCACGAAGAAATCTGCATCTGTTCCTGTAGTCGCTATTTTTAATTTTACTTTAATTTCTCCAGCTAAAGTAAGGTCTTCTGCAAGGATTTCTGTAGTGAAAGAAGCTACATCTGGTCTATTTTCAGCAAATCTTTGGTCTTCACTCATGTAATTTCTAGGCGTAAAACCATTGAATTCTTTCAAATTAGTACTGCTCGGAACTGGTTTGTTTGGGTCAGAATAATATTCTGTGAAAGAAGCAGAACTTGGAGATTCTGAGCTAAATTGTCCGTTTTCTCTTAAATAAAAAGCAGTTTTTTGAGCATTTTTCGGTGGCCATTCTGCAAATTGTTTCCATTCTTTTTTCCCAGTATCAAACATATAGGCTTCAGGAAGTTCAGTTGCAGATTTAGTATTCTTTAAATGATGATTAAAGAACGGAGTTTCTATATTTTTTTGATAAAAAGTAGCAATGCTATCCCCGAAATATACTTCATTATGAAAATGTTTTCCCATTTCATAAGACCAACCACCATGAGAAAAAGGCCCCATTACAATAGAGTTTTTAGCTTTAGGATTGTTTTTTTCGATGGTTTTATAAATGTGAAGCGGACCTCTTAAATCTTCTGCATCAAACCAACCGCCAACTGTCATTACCGCGTGTTTTATGTTTTTGAGATGAGGTAAAAGGTCTCTTTTTTTCCAAAAATCATCATAATTAGGATGGTCTACAATTTCATTGATGAAAAAATTATCTCTTCCGTAATATTTGTCAATGCCTTCTTTTAACGTTCCCATTTCATTGAAGAAAAGTGAACCATCTTCAGATTTTGCACCTAATTTTTTGCTTTGTTCTGTATACCAAGCAGAATTCTCAGGTTTAGATTTTTGTACTCCAAAAACAGGGAAAGTTCTAAAATATCCCATCATAAAAGCACCATTGTGATGAAAATCGTCAAACCAAAAATCAGAAATTGGAGCTTGAGGAGAAGAAGCTTTCAATGCGGGATGATTTGCTAAAGCGCCAACTGCAGCATAAAAACCAGGATACGAAGTTCCGTATTGACCTACATTTCCGTTATTGTTTTCAATATTTTTGATGAGCCAATCAATCGTGTCATAAGTATCAGTACTTTCGTCTACGTCTTTTTTGGTTTTATGGTCTACTTGAGGTGTCATGTTGGTAAATGTACCTTCGCTCATGTATCTTCCGCGAACGTCTTGATAGACGAAAATATATTTATCGTTTTGTAAAAATTTATTCGGACCAAGGCTTCTTTTATACTGATCTTCACCATAAGGTGCTACAGAATAGCAGGTTCTCTGCATTAAAAAAGGATATTTGTTTTTAGGAGAAATATCTTTTGGAATGTAGATGGAGGTGAATAATTTTACACCATCTCTCATGGTGATATACACTTCTTTTTTGGTGTAATTGTCTTTTACAAAAGTGTTTTGAGCAGAAAGCCAAACAATACTAAAAATTGCTAAAAGCGCAAGTATTTTCTTCATAAGCCAAATAAATTTAAACAAAAATAATAATTAATCGTTATTATGATTGCTAAAACTGAATTTTATTTTAAAAAGATGAATTCTTTACCCTCAAAAAATGAAAAAGAGTAAGAAAATCTAGATTTTTTCCCAAATTATGACGTCTTTCTGTAATTCCAAACTGCCCAAGAGTTAAAGAAAACGGCCATTCCTAAAATGGAGATAAACTGTGGAATTAAATCTTTGAATCCAGAATTTTTGAGCATAATTAATCGAATCACTTCTATTAAATACGTAAGCGGATTAAGAAGCGTCAGTTTTTGAGACCATTCTGGCATGCTTTCAATGGGCGTGTATAAACCGCTCATCATTATAAAAATCATCATGAAGAAAAATATGGTAAACATCGCCTGTTGCTGCGTTTCACTATAGGTGGAAATCAATAAGCCGAATCCTAAAATGGCTAAAAGATAAACTCCCACAAAGAAATAAAGTAGTGGTAAACTCCCATAAATTTCTATTCCATAGACAAATCTGGAAACCAAAAGTCCCATGGTAAAAGCTACATTTGCCAAAATCCAAAAGGGAATAAGTTTCCCTAGGATGAAAGTAGATTTTTTGATGGGCGAAACATTAATTTGTTCAATTGTGCCAATTTCTTTCTCAGAGACAATGTTTAGCGCAGAAAGCATTCCGCCAACTAGCGTCACAAGAAATGCCAAAATACCTGGAACCAGAGCCAATCTGTAGTTGTAAAATCTATTGAACCAAAGGGTAGCATTAACTTCTAGACCTGCATTTTTTTGAAATTCTACCAATTGTGGGGAGAGTTTCGTTTGGATATTTTGGTTATAATCTTGTAAAATTTGTGCTAGATAACTTCCTCCCAAACCCGCTTTAGTGCCGTTTATTGCATTAATAGCAACCAATACTTTTTGTTGATTTTCCCTCACTAAATTTTGTTCAAATTTTGGTGGAATTTCTAGAATAATATCTGATTTTTCGCTTTCTATGGTTTCAAAAGCTTTTTGGTAGTCTTCGCCGTAATATTGTAATTTGAAATAGTTACTTGCGGTAATTTTTTGAATTAATTCCCTTGAAAAACTAGAGTGGTTATGGTCTACTACAGATAGATTGATGTTTTTTATCTCATAACTTGCAGCTAAAGGCAAGATAATGAGCTGCATCATCGGCGCAACAAAAATAATGGCCAATATAGATTTGTTCCGAAAAATTTGTCGGAATTCTTTACGAAGTAAGAAGAGTAGCTGTTTCATAATTTTTCAATTTTGCGATGCATGTGAATCATCATTCTAACCTTATTTTAAATTTTTTCACAGCAATCGTGAAAAGAACCATCATCATTCCTGTTAAAATTAAAAGGGATTTCCAGATTACGGCGAGTCCTGTTCCTTTGATCATAATATTTTTAATCATGATATAATACCATTTTGCAGGTATAATATTAGACATCACTTGTAGTGGAATGGGCATATTTTCGATAGGAAACATAAATCCGCTCAACATGAGTGTGGGAAGCATAGTTCCCATCATCGAAAAAAGCATAGCTTGTTGTTGAGTTTTTGAAAAAATAGAAATTAAAATCCCGATAAGTAAATTGGTGATGATGAAAATAGTACTCACAAAGAATAGCAAAATAATGCTTCCTTTTATGGGTAAATCCAGTAAAAAATAACTTAAAAGTAGAATTACTCCAAGAATTCCCATCGCCAAAATAAAGTAAGGAATTGCCTTAGAAATAATAATAAATTGGGGTTTCATAGGCGAAACCAATAGGATTTCCATCGTTCCAGTTTCTTTTTCTTTTACGATGGCAATTGCAGTCATCATTACGCAAACAATCAATAAAACGAGTGCAACAACTCCCGGAACGAAATTAGGCGCTCCTTTAAGTTGAGGATTATAGAGCATTCTAATTTCTGGAGAAACAGAAAACGTTTGCAACGTTTCTTTTTGTTGATTTTGATAAAAGTCTAGGACAATATTTTGGAAATAATTGGCGATTTGGTTTCCTAGGTTTACATCTGTTCCGTCAACTAAAATCTGCAATTTTGCTTTTTTCCCTTGCGTTAAATTTTCTGAGAAATCAGAAGGAATGACGAGGAGTAGCTTTGTTTTTCCGTCTTTAAAAGCGTTTTCAAAGTCTTTGTTAGAAGTCAGATTTTTTTCAATGTCAAAATATTGATTTTCATGAATTTTAGAAACCAATTGTGCTGAGATGATGCTTTTATCTTGGTCAAAAACAGCTGCTTTGGTGTTTTTAATCTCCGTAGAAAGTGCAAAACCGAACAGCAATACTTGTATAATTGGCATTGCGAGAAGTATGAGCAAAGTTCTTCGATCACGCAGAAGGTGATAAAATTCTTTTCGTATAAAAGGGAATAACTGTTTCATTTTTTATTTTGTCATTCTGAATGAAGCGAAGCGTAATGAAGAATCTCTTATTTAAACAGATTCTTCACTTCATTACATTACGTTCAGAATGACAAGTGTTTATTTTATTTATTAATTTTTAATTCTTCATTAATCAGCACTTCTTTTTGCGCCTCTGGCTAATTGATAAAATACTTCGTCCATTGTTCTGGCTTGAAAACTTTTTTTCAAATTTTCAGGAGAGTCAATTGCTGCAATTTTTCCGTCAACCATGATGGAAACTCGGTTGCAATATTCGGCTTCGTCCATATAATGCGTAGTGACAAAAATGGTAATTCCTTGTTCTGAAGCATCATAAATTAAGTCCCAAAATTGTCTTCTGGTAATAGGGTCTACACCACCAGTTGGTTCGTCTAGAAAAACAATTTCTGGCTGATGAAAAATAGCGACTGAAAAAGCCAGTTTCTGTTTCCAACCCAGCGGAAGTTCGGATACCATTTTGTTTTTTTCTTGTTCTAAACCTAATTTCTCAATGAGTTCTTTGCTTTTTTGTTTGATTTCCTTCATGCTTAATCCATAGATTCCGCCAAAGAATTCTAAATTTTCTAAAATGGATAAATTTTCATACAAAGAAAACTTTTGACTCATGTATCCAATATTTTTTTTGATTTCTTCAGTGTTTTTGTAGACATCAAATCCAGCAACCATCGCTTTACCAGAAGTGGGTGTGGAAAGTCCACAAAACATCCGCATTGCAGTGGTTTTTCCCGCTCCATTTGCACCTAGAAATCCGAAAATCTCTCCTTTTTTTACTTCAAAGGAAATATGGTCTACCGCAGTGAAATCTCCAAATGTTTTGGTGATTTGTTCGGCTTGTATGGCGATTTCTTTATTCATGATTTGAGAGTTCATTTTGTCATTCTGAATGGAGCGTAGCGTAATGAAGAATCTATTCTATTTCTTTATTTAAAAATTTCCAATCAGGATTAAAGTCTTTTATCAAATTTTCTTTTTTTAATCTTGTCCAACCTTTGAGTTGTTTTTCTCTTGCTATTGCAATTTCAACATCTTGAAAATGTTCATAATAAACTAAAAAGAAACATTTGTATTTTGAAGTAAAATGTTTAATCATAGCATCGGGATTTTGATGCCAATACAATCTTGCTTTCAAATCATTTGTAAAACCGATGTATAAAACGGTTTTATTAAGATTTGTAAGTATATAAACATAATAATTATGTGTTCATAAAGTTTTCATTTATTTCATTTAACAGATTCTTCACTTCATTCGTTCCTCATTTCGTTCAGAATGACATACAGCAATTTATTGTGATAATAGTAATATAAAACTATCTTCTATGGTAGCTTCTATTTTGTTGATTTCAATTTTGTTAAATCTTTTTTCTTGTAAAAATTTCTCAAGAGTTTCCTTTTTAAAATCTTTTTCTTTTTTAATCACCACATGTACAAATTCGCCAAAGGCATATGTATTTTTAGTGGTTTCGTATTCTTTGAGGATTTTGATGAGAGCAGGAATATTTTCGGTTTTTACTTCGTATAAATCTTCAGGGAAGCTATTGCAAATGTTTTGAGGAGTGTCAATTTTTAAAATTTTCCCGTTTTGCATGAGAGCAACTCTGTCACAGAGTGTGGCTTCATCCATGTAAGGAGTTGCTACCACGATGGTGATGCCTTGTTGT
Source organism: Cloacibacterium caeni (assembly GCF_907163125.1). NCBI lineage: Bacteria > Pseudomonadati > Bacteroidota > Flavobacteriia > Flavobacteriales > Weeksellaceae > Cloacibacterium > Cloacibacterium caeni. The sequence goes on along the minus strand of NZ_OU015319.1, from coordinate 1,839,236 downwards.
TTTAAGCGTTTCAGCATCTCCCAAAATTCTTTTCTCGAAACTGGGTCAACTCCTGTTGTAGGTTCATCTAGAAATAAAACTTTTGGCTTGTGAATCAGAGCACAAGAAAGCGCTAATTTCTGTTTCATTCCGCCAGAAAGTTTCCCTGCTTTTCGGTCTTTAAATGGTTCAATCTGCTGATAAATATCTTTGATTAAATCGTAATTTTCTTGAATACTTGTATTGAACACACTAGCGAAAAATTCTAGATTTTCTTCTACAGTTAAATCTTGATACAGAGAAAATTTTCCTGGCATATAACCAAGAATCTGTCGGATTTTTTTGTAGTCTTTAACCACATCAAGTCCTTCAATTTCTGCAGAACCAGAATCTGGATGTAGAAGAGTAGTTAACATTCGGAAAATAGAGGTTTTGCCACTTCCATCAGGACCAATCAACCCGAAAATTTCTCCATTTTCTACCGAAAAGGAAATGTTATCTACTGCCAGAATTTTCTGATTTTTTTCGCCGTAAGACTTTGATATGTTTTCTACTTTAATCATTGTTTTTAACGCAAAGTGCGCAAAGATTTTTTTTACAACTTTGAAAATATTTTTTAAGTTCGCAAAGAATCATCAAAGATGATTTGCAAAGTCTACAAATTTTTTTAATTCACTATTCACAGTGAAGCAAATTCACTATTCATAATTAAAGTTTCACTTCTCCGTACATTCCAATTTTTAGGAAACCATCATTTTTAACATGTATTTTGGTAGCGTATACTAGATTGGCTCTTTCATCTTTGGTTTGAATGGTTTTGGGAGTGAATTCAGATTTTTGTGAAATCCAGTAGATTTTTCCGTTCATTTCTTTGGTTTCGCCATTTCCTGCGTCAACTAAAATTTTTACATTTTGTCCGACTTTTACTTTTGCCAATTGGTCTCCTGTAATGTAAGCTCTGAGAGTCATTTCATCTAAATTTGCCATTTTATAAATTGGTTTTCCGATGGTGGCAAACTCACCTTTATTCATGTATTTTGTAAGTACAATTCCTTTAATGGGCGAAGAAATAACATTATGTTTTAGTTGTTCATCTATTTGCAAAACTTTCTTCTCGGTAGGATTTTTTTCACTTAAAATAGCTCTATTCTGAATTTTTACTTGTTCTAGTGTAGAAGAAATCTGTTGTTTCAAAATTTCTGATTGTGATTTTGCCGTTGCAATTTGTTTTTGAATCACCACAATATTTCCGTTTAAATCATCTAATTGTTTGCGCGTTGCAGCATCTGATTTTACGAGATTTGCGGTTCTGTTTCTTTCTCTCACTGCATTGTTTAATTGTTCATTCAGCACAGCAGTTTGAGCATTTTGTGTAGCCAACTGAGATTGCAGAACTGCAATTTGAGGTGCTGCATCATTGGTTTTTTGTTCGATGGCATTGATAGAAGCCAAAACCTGTTCTTTTTGTAATTCTACGCCTTTTCCGTCAATAAGACCTATGTTTTGATTGGCTTTTAATGCATCTCCTTCATTGATATTGATTTCAAGAATTTTTCCTGTAGCTTCCGCTGTAACGATGATTTCATCTGCTTCGAAAGTTCCAGAAGCATCATAATCTTGGTCTGCTCTTTTGCAAGAGAAAATGGTCAAAACTAGGAGAGGAAGAATATATTTTTTCATTTTTTATTTTTTGTAAAGTTGTAGAATCGTGAAGTTGTTAAGAAGTTTTATTTTCCCTTTCCATTTTCAATTATTTAGTTGAGCTTTCAAATTATATTGGGTCAATAAATATTGAATTTCGTGGGTAATTTTTGTGAGGATTGCTTGTTCTTCGGCGGTTACTTCTCGCAGATAATCATTGGTATTGATTACGCCGTTTTCTAATTGGGCAAGACTAGCTGTTTTGATATTTTTTCTAAGTTCAATCAGTTCATTGTCTTTGTCGATTAAATTTTGAATCTTTTCAAGGTCATTTCTTTGTTGAATTTCAATAAAATTTTGGTTAAACAAGAAGTTTTCTCTTTGGATTTCGATTTCTTGTGACTGATTTTCTAACAAAGCCAAATCGTTTTTCTGAGTGTAAAATCCAGAAATTGGGATGTTAAGTCTAATTCCACCAATATAGAAGAGGTCAAACTCATTTTTCAGCATATTGAATCCCGGTTTTCCGTATCCACCTTGGAAAAATGCTCCTAATTTTGGAGTGTTTTTAGTGTTGATGATTTTTCTTTGCGTTTCTAGTAGTTGTTTCTGTACATCAAAAAGTTTTAGTTCTGAACGGTTATTATTCTTACTTAATAGAATTTTTTCAGGAGTTTCTAATTGAGTATTTTCGTCGATATTTTTCTTGATGAAGTAAGAAAGCATTTGCACGAAATTTTGCTTTATGGCTTGAAGTTCAATTTCTTTTTGTTCAATTTTCACCAATTCTGCTTTTAAAACATCTAAATTACTTCTGAAAATAGCGCCATTTTTCAATTGAGCTTCTGCTTTTTTGATGCCTTCTTTGATGTCAAGTTTTGTGAATTGCAGTTGAGTCCATTGTTTATTGGTTTGAAGAATCCCAAAATAGAGTTGATTAATTCTCTCTTTCAGTTTGTCTAATTCCACTTCAGTTTGTATGGTTTGAACTTCGGACTGTATTTTTGCTAAATTTTTCTGATTTCTAATATTTCCACCATCGTAAATGGTTTGTGAAACGTCTGCAAAAACTTTGTATTGGTCTTTGCTGAGAGGTTCTACATTCACGTTTGGCAATTTCACGGGAAATTGAGTCACATCATTTTGGTAAGTAGCTTGCGCCGTAATGTTTACTTGAGGAAGCCAGCCTTTTAGGGCGTTTTCTGTAGTGTATTGCTCTGTTTTTTTAATCAATTCTTGCTTTTTGATTAAAGGATAATTTTCTCGCGCCAATTGATAACATTGCTCTAAAGTCAATGTTTCTTGAGCAGAAAATAATCCTGCAAAAAGCAAAAAAAATACAATTTTTATTTTCATTGGAATTATTTTATTAAAAGAAAATTACTGTCTTCAAGAGCATATACTTTATGTTTTATATTTTCAGGAATGTTATAATAAGTTCCCGATTTTAGTTCCACTTTTTTTCCGTTTTCATCACTATAAACGGCGTATCCTTTTACACAAACTAAGAGTGCAGGAACTTTGGTAGTATGTTCTGCCAATTGCTGATTTTTTAGAATTTGTAGTGAGATTACTTTTCCTTCTTTAGTAAGAAAAGCGACTTGTGTAGAAACAGGTTTTTGACTGTTATTAAGTTCTGAAAGAGATTTTGCGGATTCCATAGTCGTATTTTTTTGTGGAGTACAAGAAATAGTAGCCAAGGCTAAAATGATGAATAAAATATTTTTCATGATGTTTTATTGATTAAGTAAAGTTTTAATCCAAATAGGAACAAGCCTTTTTCTTTCTTCAACAAATTGTTGAAATTCAGTTTCATTCATTAAATCAAAAGTGTTAAAAACAGGTTTGGTAATGAAAGGGAAAATAGTCATACTCAAGAGATTGATTAAGAAATGAGAAGGATTCAGTTCGGGTTTTCTCTCTTTAATTTGTTTTAAAATCACAGAGTTTTTAAAAATTTTATTGACAGGAATAATGCTTTTTACTTCTGAGTTTTTTTTCTGCATTTCACTCAAAACAAAAAGTGGGAGATTAGGGTTTTTAGAAAGAATTTCAAAATATTTATTACTTACCAAATCTATTTTTTCTTCTAAATTGGTTTTTTCATTGGTGAGAATTGGAACAATTTGGCCAAAAAGCAATACCATTTTCACCTTCATTACTTGCTCAAAAAGTTTTTCCTTGCTTCTGAAATAATAGTTAAGTAATGCTAAATTTATACCTGCTTCTTCTGCAATATCACGGGTTCTGGTTCCTGCAAAGCCTTTTTCTGTAAAGACTTTAGAAGCGGAAAGCAAGATTTTTTCTTCTGTGGTTAGTTCTTTTTCAATCATTTAAATGAATTTGATGAAACAAAGTTAAATTAAATTTTTGATTTAAACAAATTATTTAATCATTTGATTAAATAATTTTTTTGTTAGCGCGAGCATTTCGACAAGCTCAATGTAAACTTCACGAGCGTCGATTGTTTTCAAAGTAGAGAACGCTCACAAAAATTCCCCTGTAATTGCGAGGAACGAAGCAATCTAAGGTGGCGAAATTTTCGTAGAAAATTTTGACGGGGTAGTTTAGAAAAGTGAAAAGAAAAACTGTCCGTGAATTTTAGCCACGATGGAAATGGAAATCCCGCAACAAGCGTTGGCAATTGCTTTGGCGTGAGGAATTGTAATGAACAGCGTGTCTGCAAGTGAAAGAATTTCCACATTTCTGCTCCTAAAAAAACGCAACTCATTGCTGAATTGCGTTGCTTTTATTTATATTCTTCCCACCACTTAGGATAAATTTTTTCATCATCTTGCCAAAAAATTTTCTCACCAATTTTTGGAGTGATTACTCGTAAATTTTCTTTATTGAGTTCGTGGAGTTTTTCCATAGGTTCATACCAAGAATGAAGTGCTAGTTTGAATTTAGAATTATGAACTGCAATCATTCTGTCGGCATTTAAATCTTTCATCGCCTGTAATTGTTCACCAGGAAGCATGTGAATGTATTTCCAAGCAGCGTTATATTGTCCGGTTTCTAGAATGGCTAAATCTAATTTTCCATACTTTTCTCCAATTTTTTTGAAGTGATTGTCGTAACCAGAATCTCCGCCGATATAAATTTTAGAATTTGGTGTTTCTAAAACAAAACTTGCCCAAATTGCTTGGTCTCTTTTGAATCCTCTACCAGAAAAATGTCTGGCTGGTTCTGCATTAATTTTAAAACCGTTTCCTAAGTTAGAACTTTCGAACCAATCTAATTCTATAATTTTGGATGGTTCATAATCCCAAGATTCTAAATGCGCGCCAGTTCCTAAACCGGTAATGACTTGTTTTACTTTTGAACGAATTTTAGTAACCGTTTCGTAGTCCAAATGATCCCAATGATCGTGGGTAATCACCAAATAGTCTAATTCAGGAATATCATTTGCGGTGTAAATATCCGTTCCGTCAAAAGCTTTATTGGTGATTTTTAAAGGAGAAACGCTACCGCTGAAAACAGGATCAACTAATATTTTTTTGCCCTCGATTTGTAGAAAATAAGAGGAATGTCCCATCCAAACGTAGATGTTTTCGTTTGGTTTTAAATTTTTTAAATCCGTTTTGGTGAAATGTAATTTCTTTTTTGGACTTGCATTTTCAACTTTAGAAAAGAAAAAATTGAAAAGAACTTGTGTCATAGAAGTTCCTTCTGCCAATTGTGGAGTAGGATTGAGGTTTTGGAATTTAGCGTTTTTGTAATGAGGTGATTTTAGAATTCTTTCTAATCTTTTTCCAGAAGGTAACTCTCCAAATTGTTTGCCTTGCATAAAAAGATAAGTTCCTATTGCAATAGCTGCAATGAGTATAGTAAATGTTATTATCATTTTTTTTAAGAATTTCATATAAATATTGATAAGCTAGAGTTTTTTATTTACTTTAATATTAATAAAATAAAAACAAAAACACAACTCATTTCTGAATTGTGTTTATTTTATGATTAAGACTTGCCAATTAAAGTCCGAATTGTACTTTGAAAAGGTCTGGATAAATACCTATTGCAAGAATTGCTACAATAATGAAAACTGCAATAATATTATACGTAATGCTTACTTTTTCTGAACTTTTAAATGTAGTTTCTGTATGGAAAAACATTGAAATAATCAGTTTTAAATAATAAGCGATACTTAGTGCAGAACCAATGACAGCAATCAAAACTAGGAAAGCAGCTCCATTCATCGCTTGAGCAAAAATGTTAAATTTCGCTACGAATCCAGCAGTTAATGGAATTCCTGCCATTGATAATAATGAAACCGCAGTTACAACTGCTAATAAAGGTTCAGATTTTGCCAAACCTTTGAAGGCTTCAAATGAAGTTTCTCTTTTTAGTTTTTCTACCCAAATTAAAGTCATAAATACTCCAACTGTAGCGAGTGAATATGCGAATAAGTAAAATGCTAAATTATATACAGATAAGCTGTTTGCTCCGAAGAAAATTAAACCTAAATAACCTGCATGAGAAACAGAAGAATAAGCCAACATTCTCTTAGCATTGGTTTGTGCTAATCCCATTGCATTGGCTAATAAAAGCGTGATGATGACTAAAACACCAAGAATGTTAATCCATTCTTTGATGCTTCCTGAAAAAGCAAGATTCATAACTTTGAAGAAGGCAAAGAATGCAGCAATTTTTACTACAGAAGCCATGAATGCTGTAATCAATGATGGAGCACCTTGGTAAACATCTGGACTCCACATGTGAAAAGGAGCTAGAGAAACCTTAAATGCCATTGCTACCAACATTAACATAATTCCCATTACAAACATTAAGTCTTTAGGATTTGCAACGCTGAAAGTATTGATTACATGAACATCAAAACTACCTGTGCTTCCATAAATTAATGCAATTCCGAAAAGAAGGAATCCTGTAGCAAATGCTCCCATTAAGAAATACTTAATTGAAGCTTCGTTTGAGCGTAAATCAGTCTTGTTGCTTCCAGCCATTACATATAGCGGAATAGATAAGATTTCGATTCCTAAGAATAGCGTTACTAAATTTGTAAAACTGAAAAGAATTACTGCTCCAATTAATGAAAATAACATTAAAGAATATAATTCTGATTGGTGACTACGGTGATTGTTAAATGCAAAACCTCCTAAGAAGAAAATTAACAATGTAACCACTAAAGAAATTTTGGTAAATAAAGCCGCATTTTCATTAAAATCAAACATAGATTTGTATTGATTAAAAAATGCTAACTCAGGAGAGAAGCTTACACAAAGTGCAACCAAAAGTCCCAAAATTCCGATATATCTTGCAAATTTTCCTTGATTATAAACACCAGAAAATAATGCTAATACTGCCGTAAGGAATAAAACTACTAAAACACTCATTATTTATAGATTTGAGATTTAAGATTTGAGATTTGAGATTCTCAAAAAACAAATTCTAAAATTTATTATTTTTTTAACCCTTAATAGAAGAGTAGATAAACTTCAACGAACTATTCACCATTTCTAAAACACCGCTTGGGAAAACTCCTAATACAATTACCACTACAGCCAAACTTGCCAATACTACAAATTCTACATTAGAAATGTCTTTTAAGGTACTTACCACTCTTTCATCACCGGTTCCAAACATGGCTTTTCCATACATTCTAAGCAAATAAACTGCGGCTAGAATAATAGTAAGACCTGCAAAAACGACTACCACTTTATCATAATCAAAAATAGATTTTAATAAAATAAATTCGCCGATGAATCCATTCGTTAATGGAACTCCCATAGAACCAAGTAATAAAATCATGAAAAGCGTAGCAAATTTAGGAGCCGCTTTAGCATAACCTCCCATTTGTCTGATGTCTCTTGTTTTGAATTGTTTGATTAAAATATCTGCACAGTAGAATAAACCTACCACATTAATACCGTGTGCAAAAGTTTGAACCAAAGCTCCTTGTGCTCCTTCGAAAGTGAAATTTCCTTGAGCAGTAAGAATAGCAGAAGCAAAAATACCTGCCACCATTAGTCCAACGTGTGAAAGCGATGAATAAGCGATAATTTTCTTAATATCATGGTGTACAATCGCAATAAGCGCTCCGTAAACCACTCCAAGAATAGAAAGAATCATCACTACTTGTCCAGAAGTTCCGAGTAAAGCAGTTGGCGCAATTGGTAATAAATATCTTAAAACACCATAAATCGCCATTTTAAGCATGATACCAGAAAGTAGCATCGTTCCTTGAGTAGGAGAGAAGGTGTAAGTGTCTGGTTGCCAATTGTGAAGTGGGAAAATCGGTAATTTTACAGCAAAAGCTAAGAAAATTAACCAGAAAACCACTACTTGTTGTACTTCGTTTAAGTTAGCGTTGTATAAATCTGTTAGTTCAAAAGATGCAGCATGGTTGTATACATAAATTAAACCAATGAACATAAATAATGAACCTACAAAAGTATATACGAAAAACTTGGTGGTAACTTTAATTCTCTTTTCTTCGTCTCCCCAAAGTCCTGCGATGAACCAAATTGGGATAAGCGTTACTTCCCAGAAAACGTAGAATAATAATCCGTCTAGAGCGGTGAAAACGCCTACTAAACCAAACTGCATTAATAGAATTAACGCATAGAAATTATTATTGTATTTCTTGTTTTCATTGAAAGAAGAAAGAATAATTAATGGAACTAATATGTTTGTTAATAATAACAAAAGCATACTCATTCCGTCTACACCGAAGTGTAATGTGCTTTTAATATAGGATGACCACGGTTTTATAATCTCAAATTGTAATGGAGAGTCTACCGTAGGTACATTATTAAATAGTGATAGCATGTAGAATGTTAAAAACATCTGCACGAAAGCAATTCCTACTGCTAAATATTTGCTATTAGAGTTTCTAAACGCAAAAACTAATCCTGAACCAATTAAAGGTAAAAGTAACAGTGCTTCTAACATTTGCTATTGTAATAAAAAGTTAACAATTAAAATTAAACCGATTGCCAAAGACATAATGAGAACATAATTTTCTACATTACCGTTTTGGAATTTTTTAAACGCTCTTCCAGAATCTACTGCTCCGAAACCTACAAAATTGAAGAATCTATCCATCAGTTTATCAAACATTCTGGTGCCTTTTCCAAGACCTTCTACAGGTTTCACTACCGTAGCATTGTAAAGTTCGTCTATTAATAATTTTTTAGCTGAAAGTCTTTCCCAGCCTTTATAATTTTCTTCTGGTTGAGCCATTTTGTTTTTAGTAACATAGATATTTCTTACGATGAAGAATACCGCTGCTACCATTACTAAGGTAATCGCCAAAAGAATCATTTCAATATTAAATGGAACTTCTGCATGTTTCGCTCCATATACGTAAAGTGGTTCTAACCAATGTGCTAAATTTTGATATTCTCCATGACCTATGAAATGAGGTAAATTAATAAAACCTCCAACCACTGATAATACAGCTAATACTACTAATGGTAAAGTCATAGAGATAGGACTTTCGTGTAAATGATGTTTTTGTTCTTCTGTTCCTCTGAAATTTCCGAAGAAAGTTAAGAATAACAATCTAAACATATAAATTCCAGTTAATGCAGCACTGAACAATGTTAAGCCCCAAATTATTGGAGATTTTGCCCAAAGTGCAACTAAAATTTCGTCTTTAGAAATCATACCAGACAATGGCGGAATTCCAGCAATGGCTAATGTTCCGATTAAGAAAGTCCAATACGTTACAGGAATTTTAGATTTTAAGCCTCCCATAAATCTCATATCTTGTTCTCCACTCATGGCGTGAATTACCGAACCAGCTCCTAAGAATAACAATGCTTTGAAGAAAGCGTGCGTCATTAAGTGGAACATAGCAGAAGTATAAGCTTCTACACCTAGTGCTATAAACATAAGACCTAACTGAGAAACAGTAGAATATGCTAACACTTTTTTGATATCATTTTGTCTTAAACCGATGAATGCTGCAATTAATGAAGTTGCAAGACCTATTACAAGAATAAAGTCTAAAGTACTCGGTGAAAGATGATATAAGAAGTTAGAACGTACAACTAAATAAATACCAGCCGTAACCATGGTTGCCGCGTGAATTAACGCTGAAACCGGAGTAGGACCAGCCATCGCATCTGGTAGCCATGTAAATAAAGGAATCTGTGCAGATTTACCCATAGCTCCAATGAATAAACTAAGCGTGATAAACATAATCACTACTCCGTCAAATTCAAATTTTGAAGCGTTTTGTGCTACAGAAAGATAATCTAGTGCATTGGTTTGTGAAGCGATTAGGAAAATACCAATCAATAAACCAAGGTCACCAATTCTGTTCATAATGAAAGCTTTTCTAGCAGCTTTCCCATATTCTGTATTTTCGTACCAGAAACCAATCAGTAAGTAAGAACAAAGACCTACACCTTCCCAACCGATGAAAAGAATAAGGTAATTGCTTCCCATTACCAAAAGAAGCATGGAGAAAATAAATAAATTCAGATAAGTGAAAAACTTGTAGAAACCTTTGTCATGGCTCATGTAACCAATAGAGTACAAGTGAATCAAAGAACCAATTCCTGTAACAATCATCATCATCATTAATGATAATTGGTCTATTTGGAACCCGAAATTCACTTGAATTCCACCAATGGTGAACCATTCAAATGCTTTTACAATAACTGGTGTTCCTTCTGCAGGAAAACCTATAAAAATACTTACAGAAATTAGAAAAGCCGCGAATACTACTAAAGTAGCTAATCCGCCAACCAAAGCTTTTGGTAAGCGCTTTCCGAATAATCCGTTGATTACAAATCCAATTAAAGGAAGTAAAACGATTGTGTATACTAAATTTTCCATCTGCATTATCCTTTTAATTTGTTAAAAATACTTACATCTACATTTCTGGTATTTCTATACATCATAGTGATAATCGCTAGACCTACTGCAACTTCTGCAGCAGCCACTACCATGATAAAGAATACCAAAATTTGTCCGTGTCCATCTCCTTTATAAGCAGAAAATGCAGCCAAAAGTAGATTTACAGAATTAAGCATTAATTCTACACATCCTAAAATGATGATGGCATTTTTACGAACGAGAACTCCTAAAACTCCTAAACAAAACAATGTAGTACTTAAAATAATGTACCAATTGAGCGGTATGTTTTGTAAAAATGAATTGACTTCCATAATTCTATAAATCTTTTTTACCAATTAATACTGCGCTTACAATACCTGCTAAAATCAGGATAGAAGCGAGTTCGAATGGTAATACATATTCGTTAAACAATAATTTTCCAAGGTTTTTAGTCAAACCGATGCTGTTATCAATATTTTGAACAACATTCGATTGAGAAAGACCTTTATAAGCTCCTAACATTCCTACGAAAAGGATTCCGGCAGAAAAAATACCGATAAATTTCGTAAGGTTTTGTTTTTTGCTTTCGTCTTTAGCATTAAGATTAAGCATCATTAATACATAAAGGAATAACACCATGATGGCTCCTGTATACACGATAATTTGTACAATTCCTAAGAACTGCGCATTCAGTAAAACATATAATGCGGCAATGCTAAAGAAAGTAACAATTAATGATAAAATTGCATACAAAGGATTTCTTGCAAATACAAAGTAAACAGCACTTGCAACCGCTACTAAAGCGATAAAAAAGAATAAGAACTGTTCCATTTATTTAAGAGCTTTTTTTTGTGATTCTGTTTGTCTTTCAGAAATATCTATTCTGTTTTCCATGCTTTCTACCAAAAGATCTTTGCCGTAGATAAATGAGCCTCTGTTTTGTTCTGGTTTTACAATTCTATCGGTAAGATAAATTGCAGATTTAGGACAAGCTTCTTCGCATAATCCACAGAAGATACATCTTAGCATATTGATTTCATATACTTCGGCATATTTTTCTTCTCTGTAAAGATGTTTTTGCTCTTTGGTACGTTCTCCCGCAGTCATGGTAATGGCTTCAGCTGGACAAGCTACCGCACATAATCCACAAGCAGTACATCTTTCTCTGCCTTCATCATCACGCTTCAGAACGTGTAAGCCACGATAAATTTTAGAAAATTCTCTTTGCTCTTCAGGATAGCTTACCGTAGGTAGTTTCCCAGTAAGAGTCATTATCGCATGTTTGCCGGTAATTCCCATTCCTTTGATGATTGCAGGGAGATAAATTTTCTCTGCAAAAGTCATCTTTTTGTTAGAAGCTACCTTTGATCTATTGGTTAGTTTCATATAAATTAGATTTGAGATGTGAGATTTGAGATGAGATTTTTCTCTACTCAAACTTTATCTTAAATTTTTAATTTTTTTATAATTTCAAATTTCAAATAATCAATTTCAAATGATTAAATCCATTGATAATGTTGGTTCAAAAGAACTAAAGCTCCAGTTACCAACAAGTTTACTAATGCAAGCGGAATTAATGATTTCCAGCCAAGGTGCATTAATTGGTCATATCTAAATCTTGGTAAAGTCCATCTAATCCACATAAAGGTAAGGATTACGGCAATGGTTTTAGCCAAGAATGCTAAAATACTTGCAATTCCAGCCGCGTTTTCTCCCCAGTTTTCACCAATCCATGCTAATCCAGGGAAATTGTAACTTCCTAAGAAAAGGGTAGTGATTAATGCTGAAGAAATAAATAAGTTTACATATTCACCGAATAAGAAAAGTCCTAGTTTCATCGCAGAATATTCTGTGTGGAAACCTCCTACTAATTCTGTTTCACATTCTGGTAAATCAAAAGGAGCTCTATTGGTTTCTGCTAATGCTGCTACAAAGAAGATGATAAATGCTAATGGTTGGAAGAAGATATTCCATTTCATACCATACCATCCACTTTGAGATTCTGCAATTACCTTAAGGTCTAGAGAACTGTTCATCATGATGATCGCTAATAGAGATAATCCCATTGCTAATTCGTAAGAAATCATTTGAGATGAAGCTCTAATTGCTCCGATTAATGAATATTTATTGTTAGAAGCCCAGCCTCCAATCATAATTCCGTAAACACCGATAGAAACCATTCCCATTAAGTAGAGAACGCCTACATCTAGATTGGCTACTTGTAAATCAAAAGATTCTCCACCAATATTTAGAGATTTTCCCCAAGGAATTACAGCTCCGGTAATAAGTGAAATAAACATTACTAAACCAGGCCCGAAGAAAAATAAGAATTTTTCTGCTTTTTCTGGGATAAAGTCTTCTTTGAAGAAGAATTTTCCACCGTCAGCTAATGGTTGAAGTAAACCGAATTTCCAGCTTCTGTTGGGACCAATTCTGTCTTGCATAATGGCAGCCACTTTTCTCTCTGCCCAAGTAGAGTAGGCTGCTACAGCCATAGAAAGGGCGAAAAGTGATACTACAAGTATTGTTTTGAAAAGTATTAAATCCATTTCTTTATGAGATTTTAGATTTTAGATTTTAGATTTTAGATTTTGAGAATCTTTAACCATTCATCTTTCTCCAAATTATTCTAAATTATCTTTTTTGCTAATTTCTTTAGCGTTTTCATATTCTAATTTTTCCACTTCAGCATCTTCTGGTTTCTGATAGTGGTTAAGAGAAATTACAGAATGTCTGCTGATGTGTCTTGGTCCTTCTATGTTCCAGTGTTTTACATCTTTTTTCTCGAATCTACATTCGTTGCAGATAAATTCTTCTACTTCTCCGTATTGATCTTTTCTGGCAGTTACTCTTACGATTTCGTCTCCTTTCATCCAAAGAACTGCTTTACCAGAACATTTAGAACAAGTACAAGTTGCGTCTACTGGTTTTGTAAACCAAACTCTGCTTGCAAATCTTGCAGTTCTATCTGTTAATGCTCCTACTGGACAAACGTCTATCACGTTTCCAATAAAATCATTATCTAAAGCTTTATTAAGATAAGTAGAGATTTCTGCATGTTCACCTCTGAAAAGAATTCCGTGTTCACGAGTATTCGTCAATTGATTAGCCACCAAAACGCATCTTGCACACAAGATACATCTGTTCATGTTTAGCTTAATGTTTGGTCCTAAATCATCAGCATCATATGTATTTTTTTCAAAATCATTTCTGGTTTGCTGAAGACCATGTTCGTAACCTAAATCTTGAAGGTGACATTCACCAGCTTGGTCACAAATAGGACAATCTAGTGGGTGATTGAGTAATAGGAATTCGGTAACGGCTTTTCTTGCTTCTTGCGTTTTTTCAGAAGTAAGGTTTTTCACTTCCATACCGTCCATTACTGTAGTTCTACAGCTTGCTACCAATTTTGGCATAGGACGAGGATCTGCTTCAGAGCCTTTAGAAACTTCTACTAAGCAAGTTCTACATCTACCGCCACTGTTTTCTAATTTGCTGTAATAACACATTGCTGGAGGTACAGATTTTCCACCAATCTGGCGCGCTGCGTTTAGAATGGTAGTTCCTGGTTCTACTTCCGTAGTTTGTCCGTCAATGGTTACTTTAAATTTTTTAATTTCTTCGCTCATTTCTATGTATTATGAATTAAGCTTTAGCTTTATTAATGTCTAATATTATTGTTTTTCAACTACCGGAAGTGGATCTGCATAATGTGCAATTCCATAATTTCTGGTTAAGCATTCTGGATTATTGATATGCCATTCGAATTCATCTCTAAAATGACGAATTGCTGCTGCTACAGGCCAAGCTGCGGCATCACCTAATGGACAAATGGTATTTCCTTCAATTTTTCTCTGAATATCCCATAGCAAGTCGATATCTTTCATTTCGCCTTGTCCTGATTCTATTTTTTTCAGAATTTTATACATCCATCCTGTTCCTTCACGGCAAGGTGTACATTGTCCGCAACTTTCGTGGTTGTAGAAATGTGCTAAGGTCATGGTATGTTTTACCACACATTGGTCTTCATCTAAAACAATGAAACCACCAGAACCCATCATAGTTCCTGTAGCGAAACCGCCATCAGAAAGAGATTCGTAGTTCATGTATCTTGGTTCGCCAGAAGCTGTTTTAAGCAATAAATTTGCTGGAACAATTGGAACTGAAGAACCTCCAGGAATACATGCTTTTAATTTTTTACCGTTCGGAATTCCTCCACAATATTCATCAGAGTAGATAAATTCTTCTACAGTGATGGTCATATCTATTTCGTAAACTCCTGGTTTATTGATGTTTCCACAAGCGGAAATTAATTTAGTACCTGTAGAACGACCTACGCCAATTTTAGCGTATTCTGCTCCTGTAATGTCTATAATTGGAACTACTGCAGCGATGGTTTCTACGTTATTTACCACAGTTGGACATTGCCAAAGACCTTTTACCGCAGGGAAAGGTGGTTTTAATCTAGGATTTCCACGTTTTCCTTCTAGTGATTCTAGAAGTGCAGTTTCTTCTCCACAGATATAAGCACCAGCTCCTCTTTGAACATAAATTTCTAAATCGAAACCACTGCCTAAAATATTTTTACCAAGGAAACCTGCTTTTTTAGCTTCGTCAATAGCTTGTTCTAAAATATCTGGAATCCATGCATATTCTCCTCTGATGTAGATGTAAGAAGTGTTAGAACCTAGTGCATAAGATGCTATAATCATTCCTTCAATCAAAAGATGAGGAAGAAACTCCATCAAATATCTGTCTTTAAAAGTTCCAGGTTCTGATTCGTCTGCATTTACGACCAAATATCTAGGCACACCTTCTGGTTTTGCTAAGAAGCTCCATTTCATTCCTGTAGGGAAACCAGCACCACCACGACCTCTAAGACCAGAAGTTTTTACTTCTTCTACAATTTGGTCCGGAGTCATTTTCAATGCTTTTTCTACAGATTGGTAACCACCATGTTCTCTGTAAGTATCAAAATATCTGATACCTTCTATGTGTGCGTTTTTAAGTAAAAGTTTTTTACTCATAACTGTTATTTATTAATCAAGAGCGATTTGTCCTTGTCTGCAAAGCTCAAGGATTTCGTCTACTTTTTCTTTAGTTAAATTTTCGTGATAGAATTTTCCAAGTTGCATCATTGGTGCATAACCGCAAGCTCCAAGACATTCTGCAGGTTTTAGAGTAAATAAACCATCTGCAGTAGTTTCGCCAGCTTTGATGCCTAATTTTTCTTTGATATAATTTACGATATCATCACTTCCTCTTAACATACAAGGTCCTGTAACGCAAACTTCTAAAACGTATTTTCCTACAGGTTGTATATTAAACATGGTGTAGAAAGTAGCTACTTCATACACTTCTATTGGAGTAATTTCTAAAACACTTGCTACATAATCCATCACAGGAACGTCTAACCAACCTCCAAATTCTTTCTGCGCTAAGTGAAGCACAGGAATTAATGCAGATTTTTGTTTTCCTTCTGGATATCTTGCAATGATTTGTTTTACTTTTTCTAAAGTTTCTGGTTTAAAAGCAATTGTTTCGCTCACTTCTTTAAAATTTTAAATTTTAAATTCTGAATTTTAGATTTTAAATTTTAAATATCTTTAATTCAAATAATTAACTATGGATTTTTTAGATTAATAATTTTAAATTTATAATCTAAAATTTATATCTTTTTATCCGTCTAATTCTCCAGCAATCACGTTCATGCTACTCATCGTAACGATTGCATCAGAGATTACGGCACCTTTAATCATTTCTGGATACGCTTGGTAATAAATAAAACAAGGTCTTCTAAAGTGCAATCTGTATGGAGTTCTACCGCCATCACTTACTAAATAGAAACCAAGTTCACCGTTTCCACCCTCTACAGAATGATAAACTTCACCAGCAGGAATATCAGTTTCGCCCATCACGATTTTGAAATGATAGATTAATGCTTCCATATTATTGTACACTTCTGCTTTTTCTGGTAAGAAAAATTCTGGTACATCTGCATGGAAATCTCCTTCTGGTAAATTATTATAAGCTTGGTTAATGATTTTCAAACTTTCCCAAATTTCCTGTTGACGAACCATGAATCTATCATAAGTATCTCCTGCAGTACCAATAGGAATATTGAAATCAAAATCTTGGTATGATGAATAAGGACTTGCGACTCTCACGTCATAATCTACACCAGCAGCTCTTAAGTTAGGGCCTACAAAACTGTAGTTTAAGGCACGTTCTGCACTGATAGGACCAGCACCGATGGTTCTGTCCATGAAGATTCTGTTTCTTTCTACTAAATTTGAAAATTCTTGGAATCTTGCAGGGAAAGTTTTTAAGAAATCTTTTAATAATTCGTGGAATTTAGGAGTGAAATCTCTGTCGAAGCCACCAATTCTACCCATGTTTGTAGTCATTCTAGCGCCACAAACTTGTTCATAGATATCGTAAATTCTTTCTCTGTCTTGGAAAACGTAGGTGAAACCAGTTAAAGCCCCAGTATCTACTGCAATTACGGAGTTACAAACCAAGTGGTCAGCAATACGAGCCAATTCCATCATTATAACACGCATGTAATCTACTCTTTTTGGCATTTCAATCCCTAGAAGTTTTTCTACTGTCATGTGCCAACCAATGTTATTGATAGGTGCAGAACAATAATTTAAACGGTCTGTAAGAGTGGTAATTTGCGTAAAATTTCTACGTTCAGCAATTTTTTCAAAAGCTCTGTGAATATAACCTACGGTTTGTTCAGAATGAAGAATTCTCTCACCATCCATGGTTAAGACATTTTGGAAAATTCCGTGTGTAGCAGGGTGAGTAGGACCAAGGTTCAGTGTATATAATTGACCATCTATTTGCTCTTGAGCATCGTATTGGTTAAGTATATTGGATAGTTGATTGTCTTTCATAATAATTTAGATTTCAGAATTTTTATCTACCGAACATAGAGTCGTCTTTGTCAGTTCTTGTTCCATCTTCTAGCGCATATTCTTTTAGAAGAGGGTGATAACCTAGTTCTTCCATGTTTAGAATAACTCTTAAATCTGGGTGACCTTTAAACGTAATTCCGTAGAAATCATATGTTTCTCTTTCCATCCAATTGGCTCCTGAATACAAGTCTGTAATAGAATCTACCTCGGCGTTATCTTTTGGGAAAAAGCTTTTGATTCTTATTCTAAAATTTTCTTGTAAATTATGAAGGTGATAGATTACTCCAAGTTCCTTCTCCTTATGGTCTGGATAATGAATGCCACAAATGTCTGTAAGGAACATAAAATTAAGAGAAGACTCTTTAAGGTGATGAATCACTTTTTTAAGCTCTTCTTTTTTTACTTCTACAGTTAGAAATCCATAAGGTTCAGACGAAGAAATCAATGCTTCTGGAAATTCTCTATTGATGGCTTCTAAAACAAATTCGCTTGTCATATTATTAATTTGAAAATTTGAAATCGAGGTAAATTACATCGCCTTCAAAAATTTGTTTCTATTATTGTTTCAAATTTATTTTTGATAAACGCAAGACTTGAAATTCAAATCTTTACATTTTCAAATTACTTAATTCCGTAGCTTTCTAATAAAGCTTTGTATTCTGGTAAGTCTCTTCTTCTTAAGCTTTCGTTTTCTGCCAAAGCTTGTACTTGCATGTAACCTTCTAGAATTTGTTCTGGTCTTGGTGGGCATCCTGGAACATATACATCTACAGGAATAATTTTATCAATTCCTTGTAAAACAGAATAAGTATCAAAAATACCACCGCTACTTGCACAAGCACCTACAGCAACTACCCATCTTGGTTCTGCCATCTGTGTATAAACTTGTTTAAGAACTGGAGCTAATTTTTTAGAAATAGTACCACAAACCAGTAGGATATCTGCTTGTCTTGGCGAGAAACTCATTCTCTCTGCCCCGAATCTAGATAAATCATAGTTAGGAGCCATAGTTGCCATAAATTCGATACCACAACAAGAAGTAGCAAATGGTAATGGCCAAAGCGAAAACTTACGCGCCATACCAATAATATCGCTTAATTTTCCTGCGAAAAAACCTTCACCTTCAATTCCTGGAGGCGCTGGTGCATTAGTATTGATTACAGGTTTATTATCTGACATTTTTAATTTTTTTAAAGTTTTTTTTGAAAAATCTTACTCTAATGTGTAAAACACTTTAGCGGCATAAATTTACTTATTCCAATCTAAAGCTCCACGTTTTAGTACATAGAAAAATCCTATGAAGAAGATTGCTATAAAAGTAGTTACAGCAAGGAATCCTTCAAATCCTAATTCTTTAAAATTTACAGCGTAAGGATAGAAAAAAACAATTTCTATGTCGAATAAAACGAATAAAATAGCGGTAAGAAAATATTTTACAGAAAACGGAGTTCTTGCATTTCCTTCTACTTCAATTCCACACTCGAAAGTGTCATCTTTAGTAGCTCCAGAAGTGTGTCTTTTAGGACCCCAATTGTGTGATGCGTATAAAGTAAATAACACAAAACCTAAACCTACTGCCGCCTGAATAAGAACAGGGATATAATTATCAGGTAAATTCATCTCTATTAAGTATTTCTAACTGGCAAATTTACGAAATATAAATAGAAACGAGAAGTATTTTTAAACACTTTTCTTTCTAAAAAAAGGTTTTCTCTAATTTAGAATTAATAAAAATAACTACTTGTTCTTGAGGTTTTTTAAAACCTTAAACGCAATGAATGCAATGTACCCAAAAAGAAAACTCGCAAACAAAATATTAATAATAGCATTAGTTTTCTCATCTTTTACTTGGAAAAACTGATTGTACATCACATACATGATGATAATGCCAATGTAATAATAAAGTTGAGTTTTCATTTTTAAATTTTTAAAATTCTAAAGTGTAAGTTCTTCTTCTCTTGTGGTTTACAGGATTGTAATCTTGCCAAAGTAATTGGATGTTTTTGTTCTCTTCTAACTCTGGATTGGTCTCTAAAAATTTCACCCCTTTTTTCTTAAAAGTTTTCCAGATTTCTTTAAAAATAATAGCGGTAACTCCTCTTCTTTGGTATTCTGGATGAATTCCTATCAAATAAAAGTTAGCTCTTTCGTTTTTTCTGCCAGCGTTTAGTAAATGATACCATCCGAATGGTAATAAACTACCATTGGCTTTTTGCAAAGCTCTGGAATATGAAGGCATGGTAATCGCAAAAGAAATCAACTTGTCATCCTTGTCAGTTATGCAGATAATGTAGTCTTTATCTATAAAGCCGAAGTATTTTTCTTTGTAATGCAAGATTTGCTCGTCGGTAATAGGAGTGTAAGTAGAAAGATTTTTGTATGTTTCGTCTAGTAACTTAAACATCGGTTCTACTAAAGGAAGAATTTCTTCTTTAGAATTGAATTTTAAGGTTTTTAGTTGATATTTTTCTGCGATGAGTTGGCTGAATTTTTCAACTTTATCTGGTAAAACATCAGGGAACATAATTTCGAATTCTACCCATTCTTTTTCTTTCACCAATCCCAATTTTTCTAAATGTTTTGGATAATAGCTGAAATTGTAAATCCCAATCATCGTTGCCAATCTGTCAAACCCGAAAGTGAGCATTCCTGCCTTGTCTAGATTGGTAAAACCCATCGGTCCTTCTATTTTTTTGATGTTTTTTTCTTTAGCATAAGCTATAGCCGTGTCAATAAGTGCTTTAGAAACGGCTTCATCATCTATAAAATCTAACCACCCGAATCTTACTTTTTCTATGCCGAGTTCTTGGGCTTCATTGTGATTAATCATCACCGCAATTCTTCCTACGATTTCATTGTCTCTGTAAGCCAAAAATTGCTTAGCTTCGGAATAGGCAAGAGCAGGGTTTTCTTCTTTGTTCCAAATGCTTTTCTCATCTTTGATTAAAGATGGTACATAATTTTGATTATTTTTGTACAGATTCATCGGGAATTTGATAAAATCTGATAATTGTTTTTCGGTAGTAACTTGAATGATTTTTACTTCAGACATGTTTAGATAATTAGAAAAACAAAGATAGTGTAAAAGATGACAATGCCCAAGTTTGGCACAGTTTTTACTTCAAAAAGAATAAACAAAAAAAACAAAATAAAAATATGACAGGTTATTATTTAATTTTAGGAGTGTTAATGCTCGTGAGTTGGTTGGTTTCGGCTAGATTGAAGTCGAAATTTCAACATTATTCCAAAGTCCATCTCAGAAATGGAATGTCTGGGAAAGAAATTGCCGAAAAAATGCTTCGCGATAATGGAATTCATGATGTGCAAGTGATTTCTGTTCCTGGTCAATTAACGGATCATTATAATCCAGTAAATAAAACAGTAAATCTTTCTGAAGGAGTTTACATGCAGAGAAATGCAGCAGCAGCAGCGGTTGCAGCTCACGAATGTGGTCATGCTGTACAACATGCAGTTGGTTACTCTATGTTGCAACTTCGTTCTAAATTGGTTCCGTTGGTAAATATTAGTTCTACGCTTTCTCAGTTTGTAATTTTTGCAGGGATTTCTGTGATGATTGCTTCCAGAAGCATTCAGAATCCTCAAGGAAATACTACAGTTTTAGCGATTGGTGTTTTACTTTTTGCGGTAACTACACTTTTTGCGTTCATTACTTTACCAGTAGAGTATGATGCGAGTAAAAGAGCGTTAGCTTGGTTAGAAAATTCTGGAACATTAGGCAGAGAAGAACATGCTGCGGCTGAAGATTCTCTAAAATGGGCGGCGAGAACTTATGTTGTGGCAGCGCTAGGTTCATTAGCACAATTGCTTTATTGGGCGTCAATGCTTTTCGGAGGAAGAAGAGAGTAATCTTATTCTAAAAATTTAAAATTTACATATTGAATCTCGGACAAAAGTTCCGAGATTTTTTCTTTTTCGGACAAATTGAGCCTTGCTGTTATCATACAATCTTCTTGTGTATCGAAATTCAAGACTTTCGCATCAAATTTATTGAGAAGAGAAAAAATAATGTTTTGTTGAGAAAATTTAAAATGAATTTCGAGTTCGGTTTCTAATTCTTTGGTGATAATTTCGGCGTGTTCCAAAGTATATTTGGTGCTTTCTTTGTAGGTTTTTACCAAGCCAGAAACGCCTAATTTGGTTCCGCCATAATAACGAATGATTACCACTAAAATATTGGTAAGATTGTGAGCGAGAAGTTGATTGTAAATAGGTAAACCAGCACTTCCTGAAGGCTCTCCGTCATCATTTGCGCGGTAATTTTCACCATGAATTCCTATTCTGAAAGCATAACAATGGTGCGTAGCTTTTGGATGTTCTTCTTTTAAGCTTTCTAAAGCAATTTTGAGTTCCTTTTCGTTATTGACAGGAAATGCAAAGCCGATAAATTTGCTCCCTTTTTCTTTGAGCAAAATATCTCGAACTTCAGATTTTATGGTGGTGAAATTGTATTGCATTACAGATTTCTATAAATAGAAACTACATTATCTCTCATTGTCTTTTCTTGAGTCAGTTTTCCATTAAATTTAGGAGCTTTTGTGCCATTTTCTAATAGGATATTTTCGTTTTTAATGATAATGGCTTCATCCCAAAGATTTTGGTCAATAAAAGTTTGTAAAGTTCTGCTTCCACCTTCTACTAAAACCGATTGAATCTGATTTTCGTAAAGTTTCTGCATTAATTCTTCCATGAAATTTTCTTTAGAAATTTTAATGAATTTTACATTTTCTTCTTCTGTCTCTTTTTCTTGATTGAAAACCAAAGTAGTAGCTTCATCATTATAAATTTTAAAATTTCTGGGAACTTTTAAATCAAAATCAATCAATATTCTCACAGGATTTCTGCCTTCCACTAATCTGGTTGTTAAGCTAGGATTGTCATTCAAAGCAGTTTGAGTTCCTACTAAAATAGCATGCTCCTCGCTTCTGATTTGATGTACAAATTGAGAATCCAATTCGTTGGATATTTTTGTAGGTTTAAAATCTTGGTCTATAAAACCGTCTTTACTTTCTGCCCATTTCAGAATCAAATAAGGACGCTTTTTCTCATGGAAAGTGAAAAACCTTTTGTTTAAATCTCTGCATTCTTCTTCCAAAATTCCAGAAACGGTTTCTATTCCTGCATCCATAAGGATTTTTTTGCCTTTTCCGCTTACTTTATCATGGCTGTCCATTGCACCAATCACTACTTTCTTAAAACCAATTTCTTTTAATTTTAATGAACAAGGTGGCGTTTTTCCGAAATGTGCACAAGGTTCTAGAGAAACATAAATCGTAGACTCTGGTAAAAGTTCTGGATTTTGTACAGAATTAATCGCATTGATTTCTGCATGAGGTTCACCCGCTTTTTGGTGAAAACCTTCTCCGATGATGACATCGTTATGAACAATTACAGCGCCAACTAAAGGATTTGGATATGTTTTTCCAGTCGCTTTTTTGGCGAGTTCTATACAGCGTTTTATGTAAGTTTCGTGATTCATTTTATTTGAAAAAAAATTCCGAAAAAAATTCCGGAATTAGTTTGTTTTTAGAGTTACAGAAGGAATGGTCATGGTGATGATTCCTTCTAAAAGTTTATTTCTTTTTTTACCTATTGATTTTTGAAAACCTTTAGCATCTTCAGTAGATTTTTCTTTGTAGGCAATAATCATAAATGTGCTTTCTTCGCCTAACAGAGTGTTTCTAAATCTATAGATGTTATAATCTGCCAATTCTTGTTCTGGAACTTCCGTTTTTTTATCTTTTGGAACATTGGTGGTGATAAAATCTACTACGAATTCGGTTCCATTAGGATTTTCGGTAACATTGTAAGTGCAATATTTATCCGTTTCGGCTCTTCGGTCGAGTTCTTCTGTTTTTTGATAAGTAGCTTCTTTAGCGTCTATATTTTTATTGAAAAAATAAATGGTAATGACCGCAGAAGCATCTTCTATTCTTTCGTCTTCTAAAATGTATTCTTGTACAAATTGGACTTTAGATTTTTGTTGTGCAGAAGCCAATACATATTTACTTTCGTTAAAGGTAATTTCTGGCACACCAATTAAGTCTTCGGTGTTTTGTGAATAAAAAATCCCCGAAAATAGTAAAAGTACAACAATCGAAAACAGTTTACGAATCATCTTATTCTCCCGAAATAATGTGGTGAAGGCTTTGTTTCAACATTTCTAACTGAGCTTTCTTGTCATCAATTTTATCAAAAGTATCTTTCAATAAAGGATTATCACGAGATACTTTGCCAAAGAAGCCTAAGTTGTTTTCTAATTTTACAATTTCTGCTTCTAAATCAGCTACTTGATTTTTAATTTTTCTAGCTTTATCAGTTAATTGAGATTCAGTAAGACCTTCTTCTTTCAAATCAAATTCATTGATTTTGTTCAGTCTTAATTTCTCTCTCATCGTTTTATTAAACTCTGTATTGATAGCCATTTTATCTCTTGGTACCTTTCCGATGTTGTTCCAAGCAGTTTTAATGTTTTCAATTTTTTCTATGCTTCCTTCTTCGTCGCCAATTTCTTTTAATTCATCTAAAAGCGCGCGTTTTTGTTTGTGATTTTCTTTCCAATCGTCTGTTACAGCATTGTTTTTAGTTCTGTAATTGTTAAAAAACGTGTTACAAGCTTCACGGAAATCATCCCAAACTTTATTGGTCATACTTCTAGGAACGTGACCTATTTTTTTCCAGTCTTCTTGTAATTTTTTGAACAATGGAACTGCAATTTCCCAATCTTCAGAATTCATATTATCCTGAGCGGTTTGTATAAGCTTCAGTTTTTCTTCTAAATTAGTATGCTGAGAGTTTTTGAGTCCTTTGTAGAATTCATTTTTCTTAGCATTGAAAGCTCTAAGCGCTAATTTGAATTCGTTCCAGTTTTGGTTAGAAATTTTTCTAGGAACGCTTCCTAATTTTAAGAAATCTGCTCTTAAACTTTCTACGGTGTTTATGGCGTTTTGCCAGTAATTATGATTCGGAGCTTTATCTGGAGAAGTCAGTTTTTTAATCGTTTCTATGATTTGATTTTTCTTCTCAAGAGTAGCTTGCTGTTCACCTTCGATTACGGTTAATAATTCTGATTTTCTTTCGTGAATTTTGTTCGAAATTTCTTTGAATTCTTCCCAAGTTTTATCACGGAATTCTTCAGCAACTGGTTCTGCTTCTTCTTTCCAAAGTTTGTGCAAAAACTGTAATTCGTTTAATGCTTTTTGTACTACAGGTTCGTTTTGTAATTCTTTGGCTCTGGCAATAATATGCTGTCTTTTTTCTAGATTATGTGCATATTCTTGCTCTCTGTATTCTTTATTTAAGTCTAACATTTGATAGAAATTATTCAAATGGTAGAAATAATTATTGTTAAGATTTTTGAATTCTGATTTTGCTACTTGTCCAGCGTTGCTCCATTCTTCTTTAATTTCTCTGATGGCGCGGAAAAGATTGGTGTTAGGTTCAGAATGCGTGTAAAGATTTTTTAATTTTTCTATGATTGAGATTCTCTTTTCGAGATTGTCTTTTTGCTCAGATTCTTGTTTTCTGTGGAAAACATCATATTTTTCTTTGAAAATATTGCTCAGTGCAGAAACTTTTGATTGAAGAGGATGTTCATAATGTGCATCTGCTTCTTTTTGGTCTTCACTTTCTAGGTTTATTTTGTGAAGAAGCATTTCTTTTACTGCATTAAATTTTTTATGATTAGCTCCTGCATCTTCAGCATTAATCAGTGCTTCTAACTTGGTCATTAATTCACCCGAAGTCATTTTTTCATGTTCGTGGTGTTCTACCATATCATGAGTTTCTTCTTCATGAACTTCTGAATCATGGCTTTCTTGAGGAGCAACAGATTGATTAGCAGTTTCTTCGTTTGGATTTACAATGTTCTCTTGAGCTTCAGAATTAGGGTTATCTGTAATCATAGCAAATTAATTTTAAAAGTAATATGCTTTTTCAAACACTTTTTTTGAATGTTTGAACGCATTTCGGCACTAAATTAAGGGTTTTTTATGAAATATGCAATTTTTTTGAAAGCGATAATTGTGCTCACTTTTAAAAAAATACATCAGTCTAAATCTTTGATGGCTCAGAAGTGTTTACAGTTTTTCATTCCAAATTTCCCAAGCTTTTTCGGCTTGTTGTTCTAGCATGAAATAACCGTTAATGGTTTTTGCGCCTTTTTCGGCAGCGTTTTTTAGAAATTTAGAAAGAGTAGGATTGTAAATTAAATCGATAACGAGATGATTTTCGGTAATAAATTCAAATGGGAAGACAAGGGTTTCTTCTACATTAGGAAAAGTTCCTACAGGTGTACATTGTATGATGATGAGGTTTTCTAAAACTTGATTTTCAGTGAGATTCTGATAATTAATTTCTGTAGTTCTAGAAACGGTAATAAACGGAATATTATTCTTTTTTAACACAAATTGAACGGCTTTTGCAGCACCACCATTTCCTAAAACGATGGCAGATTTTTGGTGTGGCTTCTTGTGCAGAAGAAGTGTTTTTTCAAATCCAAATGCATCAGTATTAAACCCTTTTGTTTTTCCGTTCTTGATGGAAATACAATTGATGGCGCCAATTTCTTTGGCTTCTTCGCTCAGTTCGTCTAAATAAGGAATAATTTGTTCTTTGTATGGAATAGTCACATTAAGTCCTACAAGATTTTCAGTTTGAAAAATAGTAGCAATATTCTGAAGATTTTCGATGTCAAATACTTCATAGGAATGGTTTTTCAAGAAAAGTTTTTGAAATTTCTGTTCGAAATATTTTTTTGAAAACGAGTAGGAAATATTTCTTCCTACCAAACCTAATTTTACTGATTTTTCCATAGTTCAAAGGTAATAAAAAAGGCTGGAAATGTTTCCAGCCTTGCAATGATTTGTATCAAGTTTATTCTACTACAAATTTCTGAGCATTATCATCAAATTTTGCAAAATAAATTCCTTTTGGTAAGTTTTTAAGAACTAAGTAATTTTTATTCAAAAAGGGTTTTTCTGCCACTTGAACTAAAACCCCGCTCGTGTTGTAAATCTCTACTTTTTTAATTTTACTTAAATTTTCACTTTTAACAAAAAGCATGTTGTTCTTAATAGGATTCGGATAAATGCTGAATTTGTTAGATTTTATTTCTGAGGTAGCTAAATCGTTATAGCAAGTCCAACTTAAATCATCAAAAGCCACTCTGTTAGAGGTTGTGCTATTATTTTGTATACTAATCGTTACATTTCCTGAAACATTGATGTTTGAAATGGTAGTGGTAGTTACAGTGTCTGAGTATGGGATTGTTCCTTTTTCAACACCATTAATAAATAATTTAAAACTTCCATTTGTTCCAGAGAATTTAAGTTGTGTAGTTACTGTTAAACTTCCTATTCCTCCTGAAATAGGTGAAGAACTTAATTTGCCATTTCTTAACGTAATTGCTTTATTATTAATTGTTTGGTCGGATCTAGAATCCGTTGCTGTCCATGTAATTCCAGCGCTGGTCCAATTTATGGTTTCATAGGCATTAGGAGTTCCGCTAATTTCCTCGAAATTTTCTGTGCCACAAGTGGTATTATTGTTATTTCCACCGCCACCAGTATTTTCTGTGGTAGTTCCAGTAGCAGTATTACTTTGATTGGATGTATTTCCTGCAGCGTCTTTGGCTTTTATATAAAATGTATATGTTGTAGACGGATTAAGGCCAGTCACGGTTGCACTATTAGTAGCTGATGAAGTTTTAAGCGTTCCGTCTAGATAAATATCATATGTCGCTACAATTATATTATCCGTAGAAGCGGTCCAAGATAAAGATATTGTGCTAGAAGTACTTCCCGTAACGGCTAGGTTTGTTGGTGTGGTTGGTGCTACTGTATCAGGAGTTGTTGTTCCCCATATTAAAGCTACATATTCTGGGTGGTCTATAAATGGGTTTCTATTTCCTTGATAAGTATAAGCTGCATTGTTTCTGTCAATTTCTCTTTGAGAGACTGGGTCATTTGTGTGCCATTCTTTTAGAACCGCCAATTCCCAAGCTTCTACACCTGGAAATGCGGTATTAGTGAGAATATCATTGTCGCTAAAAGTTGACAGTTTAGATTCATATCTTGTTGCAAAATATAAAATCATCCTTGCGACGTCTCCCTTAAATTCATCAATGGGTTCAAAAACAGTTCCACTATAATTAGGTGATGCGCTGGTTCCTCTTTTAGAGCCGTTTGCTGAAACAAAATTGGCAGTTCCCACTTTTCCAAAAGGAAAATTACTTCTATTTCCGTTTACTTTTCCATCAGTTGGTACAATGTGATGAATGTCCGAAACCATTGGAGATGCAGAATTGAAATATCCTTGTGGAAAAACGTGCTCTCTATTATAGCAGTCTCCTTCTACTTTATAACTACCACATTGTTTAGAGCCATGTTGATAGACATAAGGGTCTTTTCCGCTAGGATTTTCTGAATAAATGTCTAATACAGAGCCGTCTTTTTCGTAGTAATTATCTGAATCCGTTGATGGATATCCGTTGTATAGGTTATCATAAGACTTCGTCTGGTGACCATTTGTAATGATTTGGCTTAATTTTGTTTTAAGAGCAGCTCCAGTTAAACCAGCTGTTCCGTCATAGTAACCTGTAGGTATCTGTGCGAAAATGTTTGCAGCAGAAAATAATAATCCTACAATTAGTAAAGTTTTAATCTTCATAATGTTAAAGTAATAAAAAGGGACACAAAGTTATAATAATTATCAATAAGATAATTAATTATTTTCAATAATGTTCTCTTTATTAATTTTTGAGAAGATCCAAGAAACAGAAATTCCGAAGAAAAGTCCTATTAAAGCCACATAGAAATAATTAGGCCAGAAAATTTTTACAGGGAAAGGTAATGTTTCAGTAGCTTTGAAAATGCCAGTTTGTATTTGAATGACACAAATAATAGTCCCCAAAATCAAGCCCGAGATCACTCCAAACAATACAATAAGTAGACCAGTGTTGAAATAAGTCTTTCGTAAATCACTAATTGTAAAACCTAAAGAAATCAATGATTTAGCTTGGTCTTTTTTATCCAATTGAAGAATAATAATAGCACCAGCAAGGTTAAACGTAGTAATAAAAATCACCAAAGCAAAGATGAGGTAAATCATCAGTTTTTCGGTGTTAATCATTTTCCAGAAGGCAGCGTTTTCTTCTGCTTTTGTTTTTATGGTAACTTGATTGCCGAGTTTATTTTGTAAATCTTCTTTTATAGCATTTGCTTTTTCAGGATTTTTCAGTTTTATGGCAATCTCGTAAGCTGAGTTTTTAGGCAAGTTCAGTAACTCCGAAGTCAGTTCAAGCGGAGCGATAATATAATTGTTCAGCTGGTCATTTCCAGGGAAAATTCCAGTAACATAAATATCTCTTTTATTGAAAATATCTTCTTCTTTATTGATGATTCCTTTGCCAGGTTTTGGCATGAAAAGAGTTGCTACGTTTACATCATTAGCTACGGGAATTGCCAATCTGTTGTTCAGTTGAGCTTCCATAATCACTTCATTGATAAATTTAAATGAAGGATAACTTCCGTAGAAAATATTTTTGTCAATAGGGTTTACTTTTACATAAGCCGAGTCTACGCCTCTTATGTAAGCTATTTCGCCCGTATTGTTATAGTCTATGTACACTTTTTCTTCAATCAATTTAGAAAAATGACTGATTTCGTTTTCAGATTTTAGGGTAGAAGTTACTTTTTGAATATTAGGGATAACTTTTCCTTGAGCGCTTTTCAGTGTAAGATCAGCATGTAGATTAGAAATAAAATCTTTGTTGAGGTCTTCTAATCCAGAAAAAACCGAAATAATAATAAACATGGCGGCTACCGCTACCATCATAGCAAAAGCAGCCAATCCTGTAATAAAACTTACAGCTTGGCTTCCTTTTTTAGCAATGAGATATCTTCTCGCGATATAAAAAGCGGTATTTCCTTTGGCCATTTTTTATAAAATAGGATTGTCTCCCAGACCTTTTAGTTCTTTTTCTATACGTTCTACATCATCTAGTGTAGTGTCTAAATAGAAATTAAGTTCAGGAATAATTCGCACTTGTTTTGCCATTTTCTGACCAATAAAATTTCTGTAGAAAGACTTATTTTCGTCTATCTCCTTCATGATTGGCGTTCTAAATTCTTGCGGAAAGATGCTCAAATAAATTTTAGCAATGCTTAAATCTGCCGTTACCTTTACATCAGAAACGGTGATTAGAAAATTTTGTTTGCTCTCTGAAGCGAGTTTTCTAAAAAGTTCAGCAAAATCTTCTTGAATAATCTGTGCTACTTTTCTTTGTCTGTTACTTTCATTCATGTTGCAAATTTAGTATTTTTGTTTGAGATTTTGGGCGTGTCCTTTTCTTTTTGCCAAACGCAAGGTCTTGACCATAAAAAGAAAAGGTCGGTATTCGGCTCACACTTTTTTCTAAATTTTTTATCAAAACCTATGCCCTTGCAATAAAAATTTAGAAAAAGAGTTCCGCCTACTCCCTCACGCAAACTAAGATTTTAATAGAAATTAAGTAAACAATTACCACATCATCATGAAAATAGAACACTTAGGAATCGCCATTAAAAGTCTAGAAACTTCAGACAATCTTTTTGCAAAACTTCTTGGGAAAAGCAATTACAAACAAGAATCGGTAGAAAGAGAAGGTGTAACTACCTCTTTTTATCAATTAGGAGAAAGCAAAATAGAACTTTTGGAAGCCACCAATCCAGAAAGTCCAATTGCTAAATTTATCGACAAAAAAGGAGAAGGAATTCACCATATTGCTTTCGGAGTAGAAGATATTAGAGCAGAAATAGAAAGATTAAAAGCAGAAGGTTTTGTTTTTATTTCCGAAGAACCAAAAGATGGCGCAGATAATAAGTTGGTGGTTTTCTTGCATCCTAAATCTACAAATGGAGTTTTGGTGGAATTGTGTCAAGAAAAACCGTAAATTTTTTTTTGAATTTTCCGAAAAAATCTTACATTTGCACACCCAATTGAAATAAAGATATTTTATCATAAATATTTGGCCTTGTAACTCAGTTGGTTAGAGTAGCTGACTCATAATCAGCAAGTCCTTGGTTCGAGCCCAAGCTGGGCCACAAAATCCTCAGAATTTCTGAGGATTTTGTTTTTTATGTGAAAATTTTTTCAATCTTAATTGTAATTAAATCTGTTACAATTAAAAATTTACATATTTTTGCATCAGAAATGAACAATACTCGATTTTCCACAGCGCTTCATATTATGACTATTCTTGGTAGTAAACCAGAAGAATGGCATACTTCTGATTGGTTAGCTGGAAGCATCAATGTAAATCCTGTAATCGTAAGAAAAGAAATATCTGTGCTTAGAGAAGCAGGTTTGGTAGAAAGTAAAAAGGGTAAAGAAGGCGGTACTAGATTAGGAAAAAATATTGATCAAATTACAATTGCTGAAATTTACAATGCCGTAAAAAACTCAGAGGTTTTAGGTAAAAAAAATCAACATCCTAATCCGCAATGTGAAGTGGGGAAGGTGATTAATCAGAATTTGGATCTTCTTTTTTCTGAAACAGATGAGGTAGTGCTGAATTTCTTAAAAGAAAAATCTTTGAAAAATTTTATAGAACAATTCAAATAAAATTTTTTAAGCATAAATGTAACAAAAATTATTACAATTTAAATTATAGAAAAATGAAAAAAGTCGCAGTCATTGGTGCAACAGGTTTTGTAGGCACTCAAGTAGTAAAAGAATTAGCAAATAGAGGATATTTTGTAAATGCTTTGGCTAGAAATACTTCTAAAATCGAAGAATCAGAAAATGTAAAAGCTATAGCTGTAGATGTTTACAATACTTCTGAATTATCAGAAATCCTAAAAGGAAATGACGCTGTGATTAGCGCATTTAATCCAGGTTGGACGAATCCTAATATTTTCGAAGATTTCTTAAAAGGAGCGACTAGCATAGAAAAAGCGGTAGAAGAATCTGGCGTAAAAAGATTTATTACCGTAGGTGGAGCAGGAAGTTTATATATTGCTGAAAACCTTCAATTAATAGATACTCCAGAATTTCCAGCGGAAATTAAACCAGGCGCAGAAGCAGCCAGACAATATTTAGAAATTATTAAAAAGAATGAGAATCTAGATTGGACTTTCTTTTCTCCAGCCATAGAAATGCATCAAGGAACAGCAGGTGTAAGAAAAGGAACCTATAGAACTGCACTAGAAAATCCGGTTTTTGATGAAAGCGGAAGAAGTATCCTTTCTGTAGAAGATGTAGCGGTAGCTTTGGTAGATGAATTAGAAAATAATCAGTTTGTGAGACAAAGATTTACAGCGGCTTATTAATCCATTAATATTTGAAACTGACTCATTAGAGTCAGTTTTTTTTATTGGTATTCGTCTCTTATTTCTTTACTTTTTGCAAAGCAAACTGGCGAAGAATTTTCATTGATGATGATTTCCTTCTTTTCCTTGGAATTCTTTTTTGTAGACTTCTCTTTAGCTTTTTTAGGAACTTTGTCTTTTTTCATAGCTCAAAAATTTCACTAAAGTTAAATAAAAAAAGCATCCAATCAAGTGGATGCTTTCTTCAAATTTTATATTTCAATTTTATAAATTTAGAAATAATTTAGGGTTTACAGGCGTGTTGTTTTTATGAACTTCGTAATGTAAATGCGGGCCAGTGCTTCTTCCAGAATTGCCAGATTGTGCAATTACTTCTCCTGCTTTTACATTTTGGTTGGCTTTTACATTAATTTTAGAAAGGTGAGCGTAAAGCGTTGCTAAACCATTGCCATGACTGATGATTACACAGTTTCCGTAACCACTTTTCTGACCTGCAAAAATCACTTTTCCAGTAGCAGTACACATTACATCACTTCCGTAACTTACACCATAATCTATTCCTTTGTGGAATTGCATTTGGTCTTTTTCAGCAGGAGCAGCGTTTTTTGATGCTACGTTAACGTTACTTTTGTTGATTACATTTCCAGCGCTGTCTTTTTCTATTTTTTCAGATGAAATAGCAAGAGGTCTTGCAGAAGCGAGTAGGATTTTCTTAGACGGAATAGGATTTTTTCTCATCCCGAAATTAGAAGAAAGAAAACCGTTATTTATTGGGTGACCAACTGGAACTTGCTGTAAACGTTTTTCTAATTCTACAAGATATTCAGAATATCTAGAACTCTGATTGGACAGATAAACCGAACTAGATAAGCTGTCTCTAGATAGAGCTTCTATACTTAGATTAGAGGCGTTTTTTGCCTTTAAATAATTGTTGATTGTTCTTACTGTATTGTCTACAGCGGCTAAATCATTTTTTAATTTAAAGAAATCTAAGCTGTCTTTTTGGGTGTTAATTTTTACTAAATTGACTTGATAGTTTTTGTCATCTTTTTCTGAATATAATTTTGCAATAACAAAACTTTGCAGAAGGATAACGAAAAGAAGAGCGCCCATGAATAGCTGAACATTCTTCTTTTTTATAAAAAATTTCTTCATTACTTTTTTCTCAGTTTTTCAATTTTTAGCGACGCCAAAATTAATTAAAATATTTTAAATCAATGTTTTTGCACATCCAAAAACGATGAATTATGATAAAAATTATGCCAAAGTATTGTTAATAAAAGTATAAATTTGTTAAAAATAATGGATTATTATTGCTTTTATTATACTTGAAACTCAGTAGGTAAAGTCAATCTGTGAAATCTATTTTTGTTAATATGATTTTTTTAAGGTTTAGCTTCTCACTATAATTTGTATCTTTGTTTTTCTACCAAATTTTTTAAAATGGCTAAAAAGAAAGGCAAAACATTGCCAACTGTTGGGGTTGTAGGAAGCGGCAGTTTCGCTACGGCAATTGTAAAAATGCTATTAGAAAATGCGAAATTGGTGCATTGGTGCGTAAGAAATGAGTTTGTAAAAGGAGCTCTAGAATTGCGCGGTCATAATCCTAATTACCTTACTGCGGTTGCTTTTGATGTAAAAAAACTGAAAATCACTACAGGTATTAATGAGTTGGTTTCTGCGTGTGATATCGTAGTTTTGGCAACTCCTTCTATCTATCTTGCAGATGCAATAGAAAAAATGACTTGCGATTACGAAGGAAAATTATTCGTTTCTGCAATCAAAGGGATTATTCCTAAACATAATGATGTAGTAGCACATTATTTAAGAGATGTTTTTAAAATTGGTTTCAGAAGTCAAGCGGTAATTGCAGGACCTTGTCATGCAGAAGAAGTAGCGATGGAAAGATTGTCTTATCTTACCATTGCAGCAGCAGAAAAAGAACATATTGATGCGCTTAGAGAACTTTTTACTTCGGATTATATTAAGGTAAGCTGTTCCAAAGATATTCTAGGAAATGAATACAGTGCTATTCTTAAAAATATTTATGCTATTGCAGCAGGAATTGCAAGTGGATTAGGTTATGGTGATAACTTTAATGCGGTTTTGGTTTCTAATGCAATTAGAGAAATGGAATTGTTTTTAGATGCAGTTTATCCAGAGCATAGAGAAGTGAATGATAGTGCATATTTAGGAGATTTATTGGTAACTGCTTATTCTCTTTTTTCTAGAAATAGAAACTTAGGAAATCTTATCGGTAAAGGATACACTGTGAAATCTGCGGTACAATCTATGAGCATGGTTGCAGAAGGATATTACGCCACTCGTGGGATTTACGAAATTGCTTACGAAAAGAAACTCAAAACGCCAATCATCAACACAGTTTTCAGTATTTTATATGAAGGAAAAGATGCCGAAAAACAATTTAAAAAATTAACGGAAAAATTAACGTAAAATTAATGGTGCTAAAGCCTTATCGCTTTTTTCAAAATTCATTAACTTTACCACACTTTCTAATTTTCATACAATGACAACTAAATACGAACAAATTTCTAGTTCACTTTTTATCAAAAATCGTAAAAAGTTTGTAGAAAAAATGCAGCCTAATTCTTTGGCTATTTTTAATTCTAATGATATTTATCCAATAAGTTCAGACTCTACGATGCCTTTTGCGCAGCACAGAGATATTTTTTATCTGAGCGGAGTAGACCAAGAGGAGAGCATTTTGTTGATTTTTCCTGATGCTTACAATGAAGAGCACCGCGAAATTCTTTTCTTAAGAGAAACGAATGAACATATCGCTGTTTGGGAAGGCGAAAAATTAACCAAAGAAAAAGCAACTGAAGTTTCTGGAGTGAAAACGGTATTTTGGCTATCAGATTTTGATAGAATTTTCTACAATCTGATGAACGAAGCCGAAAATATTTATCTCAATAGAAATGAGCATTATAGAGCTGTTTTAGAAGTGCAAACTCGTGAAGACAGATTCATCGAAAGAGTAAAAAGAGAGTTCCCGCTTCATGAAATTTTAAGAAGTAATCCTATTCTTCAGCATTTGAGAAGTATCAAAGAGCCAGAAGAAATAGAATTATTACAAAAAGCATGTAACATCACCGAAAAAGGAGTGAGAAGATTGCTTTCTTTCGTGAAACCTGGAGTTTGGGAATACGAAATTGAAGCAGAACTCATGCACGAATTTTTGAGAAATAGAAGTAAAGGTTTTGCGTATACACCAATTATTGCAAGTGGCGAAAACGCAAATGTACTGCACTATATTGCCAATAATATGCAATGTAAAGATGGAGATGTAATTTTACTAGATGTAGGTGCAGAATATGCCAATTATTCATCTGACCTTACCAGAATGATTCCTGTGAATGGTAAATTTACGGCGAGACAAAAAGAGATTTATAATGCAGTATTAGACATGAAAAACTTTGCAACCTCTCTATTAGTTCCTGGAAATAATTGGTATGATTATCATAAAGAATGTGGAGAATTCTACACGTCTAAATTCTTAGAATTAGGACTTCTTGACAAAGCTGATATTCAAAACCAAGATAAAAATTGGCCAGCTTACAAAAAATACATGATGCACGGAACATCTCACCATTTAGGTCTTGATACACATGATTACGGAATTTTAAAAGATAAATTTGTGGAAAATATGGTGTTTACTGTAGAGCCGGGGATTTATCTTCCTGCAGAAGGTTTTGGTGTGAGAATAGAAGATGATATGGTGATTCAGAATTCTGGACCTGCTTTTAATCTGATGAAAAACATTCCGATTGAAGTAGAGGAAATAGAAGAATTGATGAATTCTTAAAAAATAAAAAGGTGTTTCTAAGTCAGAAACACCTTTTTTTATGATTTAAAGAAGTTAATTAAATCCATGTAGTTTTTTTGATTTACGCCATGTCCGTTCATATATTCTCTAAAAGTGAAGAATGCGCCCAGTTCATATAAGAAATCTGCTGCTTTTCTTCCCCATTCTAATGGGATTACAGCATCTTCAGTTCCATGA
Source organism: Cloacibacterium caeni (assembly GCF_907163125.1). NCBI lineage: Bacteria > Pseudomonadati > Bacteroidota > Flavobacteriia > Flavobacteriales > Weeksellaceae > Cloacibacterium > Cloacibacterium caeni. Next base: position 1,803,534 of record NZ_OU015319.1, on the reverse strand, counting down.
GAAATAAAAAATCTAAGATGCTGAATTTCTTTTTTGCCTTTAATGTTTTTAAGGATTTTAGGTTCAGGATAAGCACTTAAACAAGCTATTTTCTGAAAATATTCTGGATAAGTAAGCGTCATGGCATACGTAAGAATTCCGCCTTGCGAAAATCCCATCATATTCGTTTTCCCTTCTAATTGATAATGATGTTTAATGTTATCAATAGATTTCATAATCGCTTTCATAGAATCTACCGCCTGTTCTACATCTATAAATTTTTCAGCATCGTTAAAATCAATGTCATACCAAGAAAAACCATTATAATCGGTCATTTTTGGAGCTCTATAACTCACGATAATCCAATCTTCTGGCAAATCATGACGAAAAGAAAATAAATCTTCTTCATTACTTCCATAACCATGAATCATCACCAAAAGTTGAGAATTTGGCGTAATATTTTCGGGTTCTCTTACGATAAATTGTAAATCCATATTGCAAAGATAATTTTTTAAAATTTGATAAGGAGCAAGACGTTTTGTAAATTCTTTCAAACGCAGTCCAGCTTTTCGCTACAATCTTTTTTCAAGAAAAAAAAGGATTTCCGCTGCAATCTGGGCTAGAAGTTTGCTTCCGTTTCTTTTCACTTTACCAATATTTTGCCAAATAAAAAAAACTGACACAAGGTCAGTTTTATAAATTATCAAAATTATTTTTTTAGATGAATGAAGATGGAAATTGCGTTCCTACGGAACGAAAAATCACCAAATTATCGCATCATCACATCATCAAATCACCAAATTATCGCATCATCAAATTATCACATCAACATCCCCACTTTCACCATACAAGCTTTCATTTTTTGGTAAGTTCTTTCAATGTCATGGTCTAAACCAATTGAAAATCTAATCAATCCATCAGAAAGTCCCATGGAAATTCTTTCTTCTTCAGGAATTTCAGATGAGGTAGAACTTCCGCTGCAAGAGAATAATGTTTTATAAAAACCTAAACTTACGGCAAGGTAGCCTAAGTTTTCCTGTTGCATCATTTCCATCAATTCATTGGCTTTGTCTACGGTTCCAGCGTCTAAAGTTAATAAACCACCAAAACCATATTCTTGGTGCGTCATAGATTTCATAAGTTCATGATTTCTGTGAGATTTTAAACCAGGATAATTTACTTTCAGACCATCTTTTTCGAATTTTTCAGCGAGATACATTGCATTTTCGCTGTGTTTTTTCATTCTGATGTGCAAAGTTCTTAGGTTTTTCAAAATACTTGCCGAACGAAAACTGTCCATAGTTGGACCGAGAAGCATACAACTTCCGTTATTTACATTTTTAGTATCGTCTATAAATTGTTGAGAAGCGCAATAAACGCCGCCAACTGTATCGCTGCTTCCGTTGATGAATTTCGTTAAACTGTGAATCACAATATCTGCACCTAAATGTATTGGCGAAATCTGCAACGGAGAAAACGTATTGTCTACAATTAATTTTAAATTATGTTTTTTACAAATTTCAGACAGTTTTCTCAAGTCTGCTACTTCTAATAATGGATTGCTCACGCTTTCGCAATAAATCACCTTCGTATTAGGTTTGATGGCGTTTTCTATCGCTTCAAAATTATTAATGTCTACAAAACTTGTCTCAATGTTAAAAGGAGGCAGGAAGTTTTTCAAAAACGCGTAAGTTCCGCCATAAATCGTTCTGGCTGAAACAATGTGGTCGCCACTTTTACAGATTTGAAGTAGAGTAGAAGTAATTGCGCCCATTCCAGATGCGGTAACATTCGCTGCTTCTGTTCCTTCCATTTTTGCTAAAGCTTGAGCTAAGTATAAATTCATCGGAGATGAATGTCTGGAGTACAAATAGCAACCTTCTGCATTGCCTTCGAAAGTATCAAACATGGTTTTTGCAGATAAAAAAGTATAAGTAGAACTGTCAGAAATTGAAGGATTTACCCCACCGAATTCCCCAAAATATTGTAAGTCTTGAATGGCATTTGCTGCATCGAAATTTTCCATAATATTGAATGTTAATGTAAGAAATTTTCCGTCCTTTAGGATTGAGGAAAAGAAAATTTCTAGTAATAAAATTCTAAAAATTCCAACTTTTTTACAATAATTTTTTTTAATTATAGAAAATAAATCTACTTAAATTTAAATTAATAGAAAAATTTATGATTATATTTGATTTTTGCAAACTTTTGCCAAAAAATAATCTATGGAACTGGACTCAATTGATAAAAAATTGCTCTACTTTCTTCAGGAAGATAGCAAACAAACGACTAAAGAATTGTCTCACAAGTTAGATTTGTCTGTGACGGCGGTTTATGAGCGCATCAAAAAATTAGAAAAGCAAGGCGTTATTTCTAAATATGTGGCGCTGATTGATAAACATAAAGTGGAGAAAAACTTCATCGTGCTCTGTCATGTGAAATTAACGCAACACAAGAAAGAATACGTGTTACAGTTTGAAAAAGAAATTATGACTTTGCCAGAAGTCACAGAATGTTTCCACGTGAGTGGCGATTACGATTATATCTTAAAAATCTGTGTAAAAAACATGGAAGAATACCGAGATTTTATGGTTAAAAAACTCACAACTTTACAACACATCGGTTCTACACACAGTTCTTTTATGATTGCAGAAGTGAAAAATACTACAACGATTGAGGTGTAAAGAAACCTTCAAGGATTCAAAATCCTTGAAGGTTTGGTTAGATAAAAAAAACACGCAAATGGACTGCCCCCAAAAAGTTAGACACTTTTTAGGGGCATTTTTTATGGGGAAAAGTAAATATTCAGTAGACTTTAAATTAAAAGCTATAAAGAGATATCACAAAGGGGATATTGGAACAGACGATTTAGGAAAACGCATTGGAGTTTGTGGTTCCTTGGTTCGTAAATGGATAAAATTTTATGAACTTTATGGAGTTTCAGGACTTGTTCGGCTTTCCAATACGCATTACACAAAAGATTTTAAATTAAAGATTTTATCAGTAATTGAGAAAGAGAATTTAAGTTTAAAAGAAGCGTCGAGAAGGTTTAATATTCCTGCGGAGTCCAGTATTCTTAGTTGGCAGCGAAATTACAAAAAAAATGGTATTTTAGGTTTAGAAAACAGACCCAGAGGAAGACCTAAAACCATGAGTAATTACAAGCGAAAAAAAAAGAAAACAGGCAAGCCCTTAACAAGGGAGGAAGAACTGTTGGAGAGGATTTATTATTTAGAAGCCGAGAACGCCATTTTAAAAAAGTTAGACGCCTTAATTCAGGAAAGGAAAAATCCAAAGCCATCGAAGAGTTAAGGCAGGACTTTGATTTAGCAGTACTGCTGCATTGTACATCGATGGCAAGAAGCAGTTTTTATTACTATCAAAAACGCTTTCAAATGAAAGATAAATATGCGGAAATAAAAGAAATGATTAAGCAGATTTATCATCGTCATAAAGGAAGGTTGGGCTATAGAAGAATTACTTTGCTTTTGAAAGAAAAAGGAATTTTGATTAATCACAAAACTGTTTTACGACTTATGAAAATATTAGGTTTAAAGAGTATTATCCGAGTGAAGAAATATAAATCTTACAAGGGAGAGCAAGGGAAAATTGCGCCCAATGTTCTACAGAGGAATTTCAAATCGGACACTCCTAATCAGAAATGGGCAACCGATGTTACAGAGTTTAATGTATCGGGTAATAAACTTTACCTATCTCCAATCATCGATTTATTTAATGGTGAAATTGTCAGTTTTGACTTATCTGAAAGACCTGTGTTTAGCCAAATCATCAGAATGCTAAAGAAATCATTCAGAAAAGTAAAATCTACACAAAACATCATTCTACATTCTGATCAAGGTTGGCAATATCAAATGAAACATTACCAAAACTTGTTAAAAGAAAAAGGTATTATTCAAAGTATGTCCCGAAAAGGAAACTGTTTGGACAATGCGGTGATAGAAAACTTTTTTGGAACGATAAAATCAGAAATGTTTTATACCAGAAAGTTTGGTTCCATTCAAGAACTTAAGATGGAAATAGTGAAGTACATTCACTATTACAACAATGATAGAATAAGACTCAATCTCAAAGGAAAGAGTCCGGTACAGTACCGAACTCTTTCCTTTGAAAATATTGTTTAATTTTGTCTAAACTTTTGGGTGCAGTCTAAAATCTGCGTGTTTTCTATTTTGTAAATTTTAGATTTCTCTTTTTGGAGTGGCCATCACTCGGTTCATTTTAATCCAACCTAATTTTTCTAAGAGCAACATAATCATGTACGTAACATCTATTTCGTGCCATCTTACACCACCGAAATTAGCTCTTCCGCCGAATTTATGATGATTGTTGTGATAACCTTCGCCAAGCATTAACCAATCAAAACGGAATAAATTTTTAGAAGTGTCGTTCACTTTGAAATTTACATAACCGTAAATGTGACCAAACCAATTGATAATCATTCCGTGAATTGGAGCCATTAAAATAGCCACAGGTAATAATAACCAATGCCACCAATATTCAGAAAAAATAATAAAGAAAACGGTGTAGAAAGCTCCCCAACCAATTCTTGAGTACCATGAACTAGCAAACTTATCGAATGATTTCCACTGAGGAACGTTTTTCGTAAATTTTTCTTCGATGGCAATTTTTTGTTTGTTGATTTGTTGATAAACATTTTTCGTTCTCCACATCATAGCCAGTGGATTAGGGTCGTATTTTGGAGAATGCGGGTCTTTTTCTGTATCGGCAAAAGCATGGTGCATTCTGTGCATTACACCGTAACCATACGCTGAAAGATAATTAGAACCTTGGGTAATCCAAGTAAGAATAAAACACAATTTTTCACCAAACTTAGACATAGTGTAGGTTTGATGTGCTGCGTAACGATGGAGGAAAAAAGTTTGAAAAAATAGTCCTGAATACCATAGGACGATGATGAAAATAATAATAACCATTAATAAGAATTTATAAAGGCACAAATGTAGACATTTGAAAAATGAATGATAAGAAAAAAAACGCTCTAGAGCGTGTTTTTATAATTTATTTAACTATGTATAGCGTTGTAAATTTTATTTTAGACTGCTTTTACAATAAAATATTGTTTTTTCCCTTTTTGAAGGAGTAAAAATTTGCCGTCAATTAAATCTTTTTCGGCAGCTACGAAATCGTCTTTTACTTTTTCTTTGTTTACAGAAATAGCATTTCCTTGTAATTCGCGTTTTGCTTCGCCTTTAGACTTTAGGAAACCAGATTTTTCTGATAATAAATCGATAATGTTACTTCCTAAAACGTCTGATTTAGCTACTTCAGCTTGAGGAACTCCATCAAAAATCTGTAAGAATAATTCTTCATCTAAGCTTACCAAATCTTCTGCAGTGCTTCTGCCGAAAAGGATTTCAGAAGCTTTTAATGCTTTTTCGTATTCTGCTTTTCCATGAACCCAAATCGTAACTTCTTCGGCTAATTTTTTCTGCAATTTTCTTTCGTGTGGAGCAGTTTGGTGCTCTTCAACCAAAGATTCTATTTCTTCTTTTGGTAAAAAAGTATAGTATTTAATGAATCTTTCAGCATCAACATCAGAAGAATTCAACCAAAATTGGTAAAATTTATACGGAGAAGTTCTTTTGGCGTCTAACCAATAATTTTCTCCCGCTTCAGATTTTCCGAATTTAGAACCATCAGCTTTTGTAATCAACGGAACGGTTAATGCAAAGGCTTCACCTTGTGCTTTTCTACGGATTAATTCTGTACCTGTGGTGATGTTTCCCCATTGGTCAGAACCACCCATTTGTAGTTTTACACCATTATTTTTGTATAAATGTAAGAAGTCGTAACCTTGTAATAATTGGTAGGTAAATTCTGTAAAACTCATTCCGTCAACTCCAGCTTCGCCAGAGAAACGTTTTTTCACAGAATCTTTCGCCATCATATAATTTACGGTAAGATGTTTGCCGATATCACGCACGAAATCCAGAAACGTAAAGGTTTTCATCCAATCGTAATTGTTTACCAATTCCGCTTTGTTCGGTTCATTTCCTTCAAAATTTAAAAATCTAGAAAGTTGACCTTTTATGCAATCTACATAATGATTAAGCGTAGCTTCGTCTAACAAATTTCTCTCTGAAGATTTACCAGAAGGGTCGCCAATCATACCTGTTGCACCACCAACTAGAGCAATCGGTTTGTGACCGTGTTGCTGAAAATGCGCCAAAACTTTTATCGGAATTAAACTTCCAATGTGAAGTGAATCTGCGGTAGGATCAAAACCAATATAAGCAGTCGTCATTTCCTTATTCAGTTGTTCATCAGTTCCTGGCATCATATCAGCGTATAAACCGCGCCATTTTAGTTCTTCAATAAAAGCGTTCATTTTCTTAAAAATTTTGAATGGCAAAGATAGGAAATTTGTAGGAAGTAGGAAGCAGGAAGCTGCAAGTTTTTGAGGAGCATACGTTTCTGTGTTTTTTCACTTTCAGGCACGCTTTCCGCACTCGCTTTTTAAAAATTTTTACCTCTCTAACTCTCCTAAAGGAGAAAACCGAAAATTTTTAAAAGAGCTCAAACAATGCTTCAATCGTGGCTAAAATTCATGGGCGGTTTTTCTTTTCACTTTTCTTAAAGTTTGTTTATTCAAACCTTCAAGGATTTAAAATCCTTGAAGGTTTATTTACTTTGGAAACAATCGACGCTCGTGAAGTTTATATTGAGCTTGTCGAAATGCTCGCGCCATAAATCTTATAGACAAAATCTAATCATTTTTTACTTGGCTCTTTTTATTTGGCTCTTACAAAATCCTTATCTTTGCATTTGCAATGGAAAAACCAGAACTTTTACAACTCATCTTTTTGGCCAAAGAAAAAAATCAGAAAGCTCAGACTAAACTGATTAATCTATTTTGGACAGACGTTTTTTCATTTATCATGAAAAAAGTGCATGACGAAAATGCAGCAGATGAACTCACCGTTTCTGTTTTTTCTAAAGTATTGGCGAAATTAGATTTGTATGATGAGAATTTCCAGTTTAAAACGTGGGTTCTCACCATTGCACAAAACTCAATTATCGATTATTGGCGCAAGAAAAGTAGAGATGTAGAAGACGAAACCGAAAATCTTGACGAAGTAAAAAATCAGTTTGAGAAGTCACCAGAAGAAATTATGATTTCTGAACAAGAAGAAAAAAAGATTTTTGATACGGTTGCCAAAATGGATCACAATTATCAAAAAATTATCCATTTAAGATTTTTTGAAGAAAAAAGCATCAAAGAAATTGCAGAAGAACTCAATCTTTCTGTTGCCAATACTAAAGTAAGAATTATGAGAGCCAAAAAAGTTTTGGCAGAATTGTTAAACGAAAATGAGTAAAATCTCTCGCTGATTATACCAGATTGAGCAGATGAAAATCAGCCGAATCATCTAAATCTGTGAGAAAAATTTTAGATATTTATGGAAAATCAAATTCAAGATACCACTACCAATAAACCAAAATGGATTCGTGTAAAACTTCCTACAGGAAAAAATTACAGAGAACTCAGAACTTTGGTTGATAAATATAAACTGAACACCATTTGTCAAAGTGGTTCTTGTCCTAACATGGGCGAATGTTGGGGAGAAGGAACCGCCACTTTTATGATTTTGGGAAATATATGTACCAGAAGTTGTGGATTTTGTGGTGTAAAAACAGGAAAACCTCTTGATGTAAACTGGGATGAACCCGAAAAAGTAGCACGTTCAATCAAATTAATGAAAATTAAACATGCGGTTTTAACTTCTGTAGACCGAGATGATTTGAAAGATATGGGTTCTATAATTTGGGCAGAAACAGTAAATGCAGTGCGCAGAATTTCTCCGGGAACTACTATGGAAACCTTAATTCCAGATTTTCAAGGGATTCATAAACACATCGATAGATTGGTAGAAGTAGCGCCAGAAGTGATTTCTCACAACATGGAGACTGTAAAAAGATTAACCAGAGAAGTGAGAATTCAGGCGAAGTACGAGCGTTCTTTAGAAGTATTAAGATATTTAAAAGAAGCTGGACAAAACCGTACCAAAACAGGAATTATGCTCGGTTTGGGTGAAACCAAAGAAGAAGTTTTTGAAACCATTCAAGATGTGAGAAATGCGAATGTAGATGTGATTACGATTGGGCAATATCTTCAGCCAACCAAAAAACATTTGCCAGTAAAACGTTTTGTAGAGCTAGAAGAATTCGAAGAATACAGAATTTTTGCAGAACAGTTAGGTTTCCGTCATGTGGAAAGTTCGCCTTTGGTGAGAAGTTCTTATCATGCAGAAAAACATATTCATTAATTGAGTTACGGGATTCGAGTTATGAGATTCGCATTTGGTAACTCGGAACTCGGAACTCGAAACTCGAAATTTTTATGAAAAACGCTGTCCTTATTACGATAGGAAACGAGGTTCTGTCTGGAACTACAGTAGATACTAACTCTAATTTTATTGCAAAAGAATTATCAAAAATTGGGATTTCTGTTTCGCAGATTTTTACCATTTCAGATGAAATAGAAATTATTAAAAATACATTACAATCTGCCTTTCAATTGACTGATTTGGTGATTACAACAGGCGGACTTGGCCCGACTAAAGATGATAAAACCAAGAAAGCTTTTTGTGAATTTTTCAATGATGAAATCGTTTATGATGAAGAAACTTTTCAGCATCTGAAAACCAGATTAGAACGCATTGGAAGGTTAGAAATCATCGAAAGAAACAGAGAACAAGCCATGATTCTTTCAAAAGCTAAAGTTTTCCAAAATCACAACGGAACTGCACCGAGTTTGATGGTAGAAGATAACGGCAAAATAGCGATTTGTCTTCCTGGTGTTCCTTATGAAGTGAAACCTTTGGTGAAAGACCAAATTATTCCTTACTTACAAAAAGAATTTGAATCTAATTTTTTAAAAATTAGAACCGTTTCTGTGGTGAATTACCCAGAAAGTTTATTGTCTGATGCTTTGGAAGAATGGGAACTGAATTTACCTGAAAATTTTTCACTTTCTTATTTGCCAATCGCCAATAGAGTGAAGTTGAAATTAACGGCTTCAGGAAAGGATTTAGAAGTTTTAGAAAATCAATTAGAAGAAGAAATTTCTAAAATTAGACCATTGCTGAAAGCACATATTATTTCTGAAAATGGCGACAAAATAGAAGAAATTTTACATGATTTTTTAATTTCTAGAAACTTGACGATTTCTACCGCCGAAAGTTGTACTGGTGGAGAATTATCACACTTAATTACAAGTGTTTCTGGAAGTTCTAATTACTTTTTAGGGGGAATTTGCACCTATCAGACACAGAAAAAAACGGAGATTTTAGGTGTTTCAGAAGATTTAATCAAAGAGAAAACGGTAGTTTCAGCAGAAGTTGCGCAAGCGATGAGTTTGGGTTGTCAGCAATTATTTAAAACAGATATTGCACTTTCTACCACTGGAGTTGCAGGACCAAATTCAGATGACTTCAATTCAGAAATTGGGACTGTTTTTTATTCGATTAGAGTAAAAGATTTTGAAAAAACGTTCAGATTGTATCTTCCTCATTTAGAGCGCAAAGATTTCATGAATTTTGTTTCGCAGAAAGTTTTGCAGGATTTAATTCAGATTTTAATTCAAGAAAATCTTTAAAAATCACCTTTCTCATGTAATAAAATGGCGCAAACAGTTGTTATATCTTTAAAATAATGTAGAATGAAATCGCCATAATGAAAAAAATCAAACATCAATGAATGTTCAGCGATTGCATAAGACCTTTAAAAAACAATAAATATCTACTTATGAAAAAAATAATTTTTAGTTTCCTAGTTCTTTTGGTTCAGGTAGCTTATTCGCAAACTTCCAAAAATTTTGGAGATTTCAGCGCAGTAAAGGTTTATGATAGAATTAATGTAACCCTTGTAAAATCCAATGAAAATAAAATTCAGGTAAAAGGTGATGATCCAGATGTGGAAATTGTCAATAAAAATGGGGAACTCAAAATCAGAATGATTCCTACTAAGCTTATGCAAGGCGACAAATCTGAAGTGACTGTTTTTTATGAAGATATAAACGAAATTCAAGCGAGTCAAGGTTCTAAAATCACTTCTGATGGAACTATAGACACCAAAATGCTCAGCATTACTTCAAATGAAGGTTCTACGCTAAATTTACAAGTAGATGTGAATTTATTAAATTCTAAAGCCAATTCTGGTGGTGTCATTAATGTGTCTGGAACTGCCGAAATTCAAGATATTTTGGTGAATTCTGGTGCACAATTTTACGGAAGAGATTTAGATTCAGAAACCGTTACCATCACTGCAAATGCAGGTGGGTTTGCAGAAGTAAATGCCTCTAAAATCCTTAATGCCACTACTAGAGCAGGAGGAAATATAGACGTCTATGGTTCTCCCAAAGACAGAAATACCAAAAATGTTTTAGGCGGAAAGATCACTTTCAAATAAATAAATCGAAGCCAGAGTTTTAAACTTTGGCTTTTTTGATTTTAAAACGTAACAATTTCTTATAAATTTGTACTTATTCATCATTAATTAATCATACAGAAATGAAAAAAATATCAATCGCTGTGTTGGCTTTTTCAGGAATGCTCATTTTAGAATCTTGTGGCACTCAGAAACAAGCAACTACAGAACCTACACCTGCTCCAATTGAAGAATTAAAACCAGCAGAACTTCCAGAAAACGGAATTGCCATTGAACTGATGGACAAATCTGTTCGTCCGCAAGACGATTTTTACAACTATGTAAACGGAACTTGGATGAAGACTGCTCAGATTCCTGCGGATAAAGCAAGCTGGGGAAGTTTCAATGAATTAAGAGAGAAAACTGACCTTAATTCTCTTAAAATTTTAGACAATTTATTGAAAGAAACTTACGCTAAAGGAACTGAAGGTCAAAAAATTCAGGATATTTATGCTACTTACATGGATATGGATAAGCGTAATGCAGACGGAATTGCTCCTATTAAAGGTGATTTAGCGAAAATTGACGCCATTAAAACCATGGCAGATTTACAAAAATATTTAGTAGAAGCTACCAAAACTGGAGATAATCCATTTTATGGATGGGGAGTTTACGCAGACCTTAAAAATTCTACGGATAATGCAGTTTACATGGGAGATGTAAACCTTGGTTTAGGAAGAGATTATTATCAAAAAGATAATGAAGAAAACACCAAAACCATCGGTCAATACAAAGATTATTTAACCAAATTATACACGGTTTTAGGTTATAAAAATCCAGAAGTTGCAGCTCAAAAAGTAGTTGACTTTGAAAAAACTGCCGCTCAAACTTTAATCCCTAATGAAAAAATTAGAGATGCTAATCTTCAATACAATCCGAAGACGTTGTCAGAGTTAAAATCTTTAGTGAAAAATGTAGATTTACCATCTTATCTTAAAAACGCTGGTGTAAATACAGACAGAGTAATCATCGGTGAATTAGAGTATTATAAAAATTTAGATAAATTTTTGAATGCTAAAAATTTACCTTTCATCAAAGATTTCTTAAAAGTGAAATTATTGAACGGAAGCGCTTCTGTTTTAGATCAAAAATTGGACGATTTACAGTTTGATTTCTACGGAAGAACTTTGAGCGGACAAAAAGAACAACGTGCTATGAACAAACGTGCACTTTCTACGATAAATGGTGTTCTTGGTGAAGCTTTCGGGAAATTATATGTAGATAAATATTTCTCTGCCGAAGCAAAAGCAGAAATGGTAACTTTAATTGATTATCTTAAAAAATCTTACGTTCAGCATATTTCTAATCTTTCTTGGATGAGTGATGAAACCAAAACAAAAGCATTAGATAAATTATCAAAATTCACCGTAAAAGTAGGTTATCCAGATGAGTGGAAAGACTATTCTAAATTACAAGTACTTTCTAAAAATGAAGGAGGAACATTATACGGAAATCTTAAAAACGTAGCAGATTGGGCTTATCAAAAAGAATTAGATAAAGTAGGCAAGAAAGTTGACAAAAAAGAGTGGGGAATGACTCCTCAAACGGTAAATGCTTACTACAACCCAGTAAATAACGAAATCGTTTTTCCAGCTGCTATTTTACAAGCGCCTTTCTTTGATTTCAAAGCTGATCCTGCCGTGAATTTTGGAGGAATCGGAGCAGTAATTGGTCACGAAATTTCTCACGGATTTGATGATTCAGGAGCAATGTTCGATGGAGATGGAAACCTTAAAAATTGGTGGACTGATGCTGATAAAAAGAACTTTGAAGAAGCGACTAAAAAATTAGCAGAACAATACAGCAAATATGAACCTGTAAAAGGAACTTTCGTAAACGGTTTATTTACCAATGGCGAAAATATTGCAGATTTAGGTGGAGTTGCCATTGCTTATGACGCATTACAAATGTATCTTAAAGACAAAGGAAATCCAGGATTAATCAGTGGTTACAACCAAGACCAAAGATTTTTCTTAAGTTGGGGAACCATCTGGAGAACTAAATCTACAGAAAAATACATGATTAATCAGGTGAAAACAGATCCGCATTCACCAGGTTTATACAGAGCTTTTGGTCCGTTGGTAAATGTAGAAGCATTCTACAACGCTTTCGAAGTGAAAGAAGGCGACCAACATTATAAAAAACCAGAAGAAAGAATCAAAATCTGGTAAGAAACCAAATTTTTCTCAACATAAAAACCTCAAAACCACAGAATTTTCTGTGGTTTTTTATTATTTATGAAGTCTATTGAAACAAATTCAAATTTTTATCAACTAATCATAATAAAACTGATGATTTTATTAAATTTGAACAATTAATAATGAACTATATATGAAATTGCCGTACTGAAAAAAATAAAAACATCAAAGAATGTTCAGCGATTGCATATGACCTTTAAAAAATAATAAATAACTTCATATGAAAAAGGTACCTTTTCTAGTGATGGCTGCAGCTGCTGTGCTTACAGTAAGTTCATGTGCATCACAAAAACAATTACCAGAAAACGGAATTGCTCTTCAATTTATGGATACTTCAGTTCGTCCACAAGATGATTTCTTCACTTATGTAAACGGAAACTGGGTAAAAACGGTAGAAATTCCTTCGGATAAAGCAAGTTGGGGAAGTTTTAATGAACTTCGTGAGAAAACAGACGAAAACTCTTTAGCCATTTTGAATAATATTTTGACAGAGAAATATGCAGAAGGAACAGAAGGCAAAAAAATTCAAGATTTGTACTCTTCTTTCATGAATTGGGACAAGAGAAATGCAGACGGAATTAACCCAATTAAAGCAGATTTAGCAAAAATTGACGCGATAAAAACGGTAGCAGATTTACAAAAATATTTAGTAGAAGCTACACCAAATGGAGATAATATTTTCTACATGTGGAGAGTAGGAGCAGACCTTAAAGCGTCTAATGATAATGCAATTTATCTTGGCGGTCCAGCTTTAGGTTTAGGAAAAGATTACTATCAAAAAGAAAACGAAGCCAATACCAAAACTCTTGCAGAATACACCAAATATGTTTCGAGCATGTTGACAGTTTTGGGGTATCAAAATGCAAATGAAACTGCAGCTAAAATTGTAGATTTAGAAAAGAGATTGGCTAAAACTTTATTAACCAACGAAGAAGGAAGAGATGCCAATAAGCGTTACAATCCTAAAACTGTTTCAGAACTTTCTGGTTTGGTTAAAAATGTAGATTTAGCAGGATATTTAAATCAAGTTGGCGTAAAAACCGATAGAGTAATTCTTGGTGAACTAGGATATTTTAAAAACTTTGATGCTTTCGTAAACGAAGCGAATCTTCCATTGTTAAAAGATTACATGAAATACCACATGCTTTCTGGAAACGCTGGCGTTTTAGACAAAAAATTAGACGATATGCGTTTTGATTTTTACGGAAAATTCCTTCAAGGTCAAAAAGAACAACGTGCTATGAACAAGCGTGGACTGGAAGTAGTCAATGGTATTTTGGGTGAAGCTTTCGGCAAATTATATGTAGAAAAATATTTCCCTGCAGAAGCAAAAGAAGAAATGGTAACTATGGTAGATTATCTTAAAAAAGCTTACCATGACCACATCTCAAACCTTGATTGGATGAGTGATGAGACTAAAGTGAAAGCATTGGATAAATTATCAAAATTCAAAGTGAAAATCGCTTATCCGGATCAGTGGGAAGATTATTCTAAATTAACGGTAAGTCCAGATTCTTATTTCCAAAACAGACAAAACATCACGACTTGGAATTATGAGAAAAATTTAGAAAAAATTGGTAAAAAAGTAGATAAAACAAAATGGGGAATGACTCCTCAAACCGTAAACGCATATTACAGTGCTTCTAATAACGAAATTGTTTTCCCTGCTGGAATTTTACAAGCGCCATTCTTTAACTTCAAAGCAGATCCTGCAGTAAATTTCGGAGGAATTGGAGCGGTAATCGGTCACGAAATTTCTCACGGATTTGACGATGGTGGTTCTAGATTTGACGGAGATGGAAATCTTAACAATTGGTGGACAGACGAAGACAGAAAGAAATTTGAGGCCGCTACCGCTAAGTTAGATGCTCAATATTCTGCTTACGAACCGGTAAAAGGAAGTTTCGTAAACGGTAAATTTACCATGGGCGAAAATATTGCAGATTTAGGTGGTGTAAATATCGCTTTTGATGCACTTCAAATGTACCTTAAAGACAAAGGAAACCCAGGCAAAATAAGTGGATTTGACCAAAATCAAAGATTTTTCTTAAGTTGGGCAACAGTTTGGAGAACCAAAGGAACGGAGAAATTCTACATCAACCAAGTGAAAACAGATTCGCATTCTCCAGGAATGTACAGAGCATTTGGTCCACTAGTAAACACAGAAGCTTGGTATAAAGCATTTGGCGTAAAAGAAGGCGACAAACATTACAAAAAACCAGAAGACAGAATTAAAATCTGGTAAAAGTATAAAGTAGGGATTGAGTAGCTTCATCCTGCTTTCGCTACTCGCTTTTTTCTGCGGCGGCGAAGCCGCCGCAGAAAAAGAGCTCAAACATACCGCTCAATCAGGGCTATAAAACCACCGAAATTTCGGTGGTTTTTTGTTCCCCTCTTTTAGAGGGGTGGCAAAATTTGACAAAATTTTGACGGGGTGTTGCTTCATATTTTTATAAATTTACAACTATGAAATTTACTGTAGAAAAAAATATCGTTTTAGAAAATCTTGCAACCAAATCTTTTTTGGTAGATGCTTTTGTTCCAAAAAAAGAAGAGAAATTACCACTCGTAATTTTTGCTCATGGTTACAAAGGTTATAAAGATTGGGGCGCTTGGAATTTGATGGCGGAAAAGTTTGCTAAAAACGGATTTTATTTCGTGAAATTTAACTTTTCTCATAACGGAACTTCGCCTGAGAATCCAAATGATTTTGCAGATTTAGAAAGTTTCGCACAGAATAATTATTCTAAGGAATTGAGCGATTTAAATTTCGTAATAGAGCATTTTAGCAAAGATAATCGAGTAGAAGCAGAACATATTACTTTAATCGGACATTCTAGAGGTGGTGGAATCTCTATCATTGCTGCCTCTGAAAATTCTAAAATCAAAAACCTCATCACTTTGGCAAGTGTAGACACATTGAATAGATTTCCTGTTGGCGAAAAATTAGAAGAATGGAAAAATCAAGGTGTTTACTACAATTACAACAGCCGAACCAAGCAACAAATGCCTCATCATATTCAGTTTTTAGAAGATTACTTAGCAAATGAAGATAGATTTTCTGTAGAAAAAGCTGTTAAAAATTTTAAAGGAAATTTCTTAATTATTCACGGTTCAGAAGATGAAGCAGTTCCGTTTTCAGCTGCCGAAAATTTACATTCTTGGGCAGGAAAGTCAGAATTAATTCTGGTGGAAAAAGGCAACCATACTTTTGGAGCCAAAGAACCTTGGTTAGATTTTAAATTACCCACTTTGCTAAATGCTGTGGTGAATGATTGTATCAAATTTTTGAAATAAAAAACTTCGCCAAAGTTTTAAACTTTGGCGAAGTTAGATTAATTTTTTAAAATGGCATTTTTTTCAATGTCTTTAATTATTTTCTTCAAATTCTTTTTAGATAAAGTCTCTGAAGTATAATGAAAACTTGGCCCTTTTGTTTTTTCTTCGCGAGTTTGTAAAGAACTTGCTTTTTGCAAATAAATCTTTTTCATTTTTTTGATGTCATAAACTTCTATGATTGCAAAAGCTTCATTACTTGCATATCTTGTTTGTTCAGTAGGCTCTATTAATGAAAGATTATTCCTCACTTTTTTAGTATAAATGTTTACTAAATAATCAAAATCTGTAGCGTTTTTGAGTTGTTCAATTTCTTCTATTTCAGGGGAAAAAGATATTTTACCAGCTATTAAATTTTCGCTTCTTGCCTTTTCTAAAGTGTATGCGTTTCCTTTTGATAATTCATTGAATTTTTCAAAAATTTTCTTATTCAGTTCATCTCTATCATAAGAATTTAAATCTGTATAGATATTATTGATGAGCCATTTTTTATTTTGTTCAAAAACTAAATTTCTGCTATATCCATTATAATCTTGTTTAATATTTACAATACAACTTTGTAATAATAAAATCGTAAGTAATGCTACTATTTTTTTCATAATTTTTATTGAGTTAAAACTTTCCAAGCTTCCTCTATTTCGCCTTCTAAAAGCAGGTTTTGAGCTTCTAGATGTAAATTTTCATCTGCGAAGAAATTTCCTTCTGGGAGTTGTTCTACATTCGCCAACATTCCTAAATCATTTCCTGTAAAAACTTTGGAATGTTTAATTTCTGAAGGCAATTGATCAAAGCCAATTCCTTTGGTAACCAATGGTTTTGGAACTTCGAATAAAGTTTCTGGAGTTGTTCTTCCGTACCAGTTTCCGCCTAGTCTAGAAACCAAATCTAGTTTTTTCTGATCTAGGTTTCCTTCTTCATTTAAAAACTCTTCTCTGATATGAATTTTTAAAACTTCGCAGATGACTAAATTTCCAGCGCCACCTTCGTTTCCAAGAGGTTTTACCTCGATGACTTTGCATTCAAAATTCACGGGTGATTCTGTAATGAGTGGTGGTTTTACTAATTCTGCTGGTTTTTTAGTTAATCCAGATTTAATAAATTCATCTACACTCGTTTCATATTCTGTAGACGAAAGGGAAACTTGCTGAACCATATCAAAATTCACGTTTCCAATCACCACTTCTGGAACTTCTAGCACATTATGAAGTGTGTCTTTTGTAGAATTATCTCGAACTCTTCTTGCTGGAGAAAAAATTAAAATTGGTGGATTAGAACTGAATAAATTAAAAAAACTAAACGGCGAAAGATTCACATTTCCGTTTTTGTCTATGGTAGAAGCCAGTGCGATAGGTCGCGGAGAAACAGCCGTTTGCAAAATCATTTGCACTTGCATTGGTGATAATTCTGATGGATTGATTGTTTTCATTTTATATTAAAGCGATGAAAGTTATAAATGTTATACAAGTTATGAAAGTTTTTACTTTTTATTGATTAATGATTTTTTGAGATTAGTCAGCATTATTCTAATGAAAATTATTTGTTTTTTTATTTCATCATTTAAAGTGATATATTTTAATTTTTCAGCAATTTCTAATTGAGTTTCAAGCTCTGAAAGTGAGCCTTGAGAAATACTAAGAAATCTAAAGAATTCTTGATTTGATTCTCTACCAGCTCCTTCTGCAATATTAGAAGGAATAGAAATGGCTGCTCTTTTTATTTGATTAGTAAGTATAAATTTTTCTTCATCTGGAAATTGTTCTAAAAGTTTATAGATTTCTACAACAAAATCCATGGATTCTTGCCAAACTTTTAAGTCTTTATGTGAATTTATTTTTGACATATATTATTCTAAAATCTCTACTTTTTAACTTTTATAACCATATCACTTTCATAACTTACTTAGCTGGCAAAACTTTTCCTCTTACTTCTCCAAAACCTACTCTTATTCCGTTTTTTTCAGAGAAACCTCTCATAATGATGGTGTCGTGGTCTTCTATAAATTTTCTTTCAGTTCCATCTGAAAGTTTTAGCGGGTTTTGTCCGCGCCAAGTCAATTCTAGCATTGAACCAAAACTATTCGGTTCACTTCCAGAAATCGTTCCTGAAGCATATAAATCGCCAACTTCCACATTACAACCATTGATGGTGTGATGTGCCAATTGTTGCGTCATATTCCAGTACATGTATTTGTAATTGCTTTTGCAGATGAGGTTTTCTTCGCCGTTTTCTGGTTGTAAATACACTTCTAAGTTGATATCGAAATTTTTATCTCCTTCAAATTTCAGATAATCTAAAACTTCAGGTTCTTGTTTTGGTGATGCAGTTCTAAAGGGTTCTAAAGCTTCTAAGGTTACCACCCAAGGTGAAATAGACGAACAGAAATTTTTCCCTAAAAATGGACCAAGAGGAACATATTCCCAACTCTGAATGTCTCTAGCACTCCAATCGTTAAAAATCACCATTCCAAATATTGCATCTTCGGCTTCTTGAGTAGAGATACTTTCGCCAATTTCTGTATTTTTATTCAATACAAAAGCCATTTCTAGCTCAAAATCTAATTGTTTTGAAGCACCAAAAATTGGTTTTTCTGCATCTGCAGGTTTCATTTGACCTTTTGGTCTGTGAAAATTAATTCCCGAAACCACGATAGAAGAAGCACGACCGTGATAACCTACCGGTAAATGTTTCCAATTCGGGAGCAATGCATTTGCAGGGTCACGAAACATTTTTCCCACATTGGTAGCGTGTTCTATACTGCTGTAAAAATCAGTATAATTCTGTACGTGAAGTGGCATCATCATTTGTACTTTATCTAAATCATAGAAACATTCTTCTATGGTTTTTTCGTCATGAGACAGCGATGAACCTTCTAATAAAAGTTCCTGAATTTTTAAACGAACAGCATTGGTTACCGGTTTTCCGAGTTCTATAAATTCATTGAGCGTGTATGCTTCGAAAACGTTTTCATTTAACCCTTCTATTTCGTCAAAAAATCCGTAATCGTATAAAGTAGCAAGGTCTATCACCAAATCGCCAATTCTGGTACAACAAGCGATGTATTCTCTGTTAAAAACCGCTACACCAAAAGGAATATTATGAATAGAAAAATCTGAATTTTGAGGATAATTTATAAAAGATTTCATGTCTTAAAATTTGTTTTAAAGATATAAAAAAGCCCGAAAACAAAAGAATTTCGGGCAATATTTATGATTTGAAATAAATTCAAAAAGTTTTAAAAGTATATTTTTTTATAGGTTGCCTCTTCTGGCTTGTTCTCTTTCTAAGGCTTCAAATAATGCTTTGAAATTACCAGCTCCGAAGCTTTGCGCACCATGTCTTTCTATAATTTCGTAGAAAAGAGTAGGGCGGTCTTCTACAGGTTTTGTAAAAATTTGTAAAAGATAACCTTCTTCGTCACAGTCGATTAGAATTCCTAAATCTTGAAGTTTTTTAATGTCTTCGTGTATTGTTCCCACTCTTTCTGGAACCATTTCGTAGTAAGCTTCTGGTGGTGCTGAAAGGAATTCTACTCCTCTCGCTTTCAATTCTGTTACCGTTTTTATGATGTCTTTAGTCGCTACTGCAATGTGCTGAACTCCTTCTCCTTCGTAGAAATCTAGATATTCTTCTACCTGAGATTTTTTCTTTCCTTCTGCTGGTTCATTAATAGGGAATTTAGCAAATCCGTTTCCGTTGCTCATTACTTTTGACATGAGTGCAGAATATTCGGTGTTAATTTGCTTATCGTCAAAACTTAAAATATTCACAAATCCCATTACTTCTTCATACCATTTTACCACAGGAATCATTCTGTCCCAACCTACATTTCCTACGCAATGGTCTACATAAAGCAATCCACAATCCGAAGGGTTATAATCAGATTCCCATTTTTCGTATCCTGGCATAAATGGCCCGTCGTAATTTTTTCTTTCGATGAACATGTGAACGGTTTCGCCGTAGGTATAAATTCCTGCCATTTTTACTTCCCCGAATTCATCTTTTAGCGTTTTGGGCTCCAAGTAAGGTTTTGCACCACGATTTGTGGTTTCTTCAAATGCTTTATAGGCATCATCTACCCAAAGTGCAAGAATTTTTACTCCATCACCATGTTTTTTTTGGTGTTCACAAATTGGTGAATCCGAAGATAAACCAGAGGTAAGAACCAATCTTATTTTTCCTTGTTGCACTACATAAGAAGCTCTATCTCTTACGCCAGTTTCTGGCCCTGCATAAGCTACGCTCTGAAAACCGAAAGCAGTTTTGTAATAATGGGCTGCTTGCTTAGCATTTCCTACATAAAATTCTATATAATCTGTTCCATTTATTGGAAGAAAATTCTCTGCCTGCGCTATTTTTTCGGCAAAAGTAAGTGTGCTCATTTTTCTCTTTTTATTTGGAGTTTGTTATGTGCCAAATTACAAATATTGTGTGATGCGCACAAAAAAATTGTCAACATTCGATAATAAATTAGAAGCTGTAGGTAATGTTTAATCCTAAACTTGTGTTTTTTGTGTTGTAGAAATGATAAGTTTGAACACTAGGTGAAATAGAAACTGATTTTTTATAATTTTTTTCGGCAGAAATATATAGAGGAATGGAGCCAATAATAGAAATAATACCTAAAGAAGCAATGGAGTAACCAGTAACTTCGTTTTTAGAAAATACTAGATTTGCAGCTTCTGATTCTTGTTTTGAAATGATGAAACCTGTAAAAAGTAAAACACCTCCCGTTACAGAAAGTATGGTTGCATTCCTTTTTTGCTTTTTATACTTGTTAAAATAAATATCAGAAACTATCTTTTCATTTTCTTTTTGTTGGGAATAAAATTTTATGGAACAAACCAAAAAAATTAAAAGAAATAAGTTTTTCATAGCATTAAATTTTCATCAAAGTTATGCTGTTATAAACTCAAAAAAATTGATTCAAATCAAGATTCCAAATTTTTCTTACATCTGCAATATGTTTCTGGAGTAATCTGCAAATAAGAAGCAATTACCTTGTCTGTTAATCTAGTTTCTAATTCTGAATTTTCTTTTAAAAAGATTTCAGTTTTTTCTTTGGGTGAAAAAGAGGTAAGGAATTCTATTCTTTTGATTTGAAAATTCTGAAATTCTTCTAAAATTTTTACATATAAAGATTGTGCATTGGCAGAAATAGAAGTTATTTTTTCAAAATTTTCTTTAGAAATAGCAAAAACGATAGTGTTCTCTAATGCTTGAATGGTTGCTGGTGAAGCAATTCTTTCTTGAAAACTGAGCAGAATAGTACAGAATTTATTTTCGGAAACAATCAGTCGAGTAAATTCGCTTCCATTAGCATTCACATGAAAAGTTCTGAGCAATCCTTTGTCAATAAAATATAGATAATTGCAGATTTCTCCAGCATTTAAAATAATTTCATTTTTTTGATATTCTTTAATTTCAAAATATTTAGAGATTAAACTTTCTTCTTCCAAACAGAGTGTAACCGAAGAATTAATAAATTTTAGTAAAGAATCAATGGAGTTATTCATGGTGTTTTTTGAGTATTTAAATTTATAAAATTTTTATGACTCATAAATAAACCTATCAAAAAGATAGGTTCTAAAAGTTTACAATGCGTGTGATTTAAATCGTTCGAAGCAGAATTTATCAAGCATTTCTCTGTCATCAGGATGGGCAATGTCTATGAGTAGTTTTGCACGCTGTCTCATGTTTTTTCCGTAGAGATAAGCTACTCCATATTCTGTTACTACATAGTGAATATGACCTCTGGTTGTTACTACACCAGCTCCTTCTTTTAGGTAAGGAACAATTCTAGGAATTCCTTTTTTGGTTCTAGAAGTAAGGGCAATAATAGGTTTTCCACCTTCAGAAAGTGCAGCTCCACGAATAAAATCCATTTGTCCGCCAATTCCTGAATATTGATAAGTGCCAATAGAATCTGCACAAACTTGACCTGTTAAATCTACTTCTATAGCAGAATTGATGGCTACTAATTTTTTGTTTCTTCTAATGATAGAAGGATTGTTTACATGAGTCACATCCATAAACTGGAATGAAGGATTGTTGTCTATGAAATCGTATAATTTTTTTGTCCCAAAACAAAATGCAGTAATGGTTTTGTTGAGATGTGTTCCTTTATATTTATTGTTTACTACGTCATTCGCAACTAAATCTATGATTCCGTCACTAATCATTTCCGTGTGTACACCTAAATCTTTGTGATTGTGTAGTGAACTTAGAACCGCATCTGGAATCGTGCCAATTCCCATTTGAAGCGTAGATTTATCTTCTACCATTTCGGCAATGTATTTTCCGATGGTTCTTTCATCATCAGAAACTTTCGCAGCGTAATCTACTGTTAATAAATCGGTTTCATGCCAAACCATTTTATCAATTCTTTTTACATGAAGCATAGAATCTCCTAGTGTTCTTGGCATTTTAGGATTTACCTGTGCAATTACATATTTTGCAGAATCTACGGCACTTCTCGCTACGTCTACAGAAGTTCCCAGGGAACAATAACCGTGCTGATCTGGTGGTGAAACCTGAATAATGGCTACATCTAACGGAAGAATATTATTTTTAAATAAAATAGGGATTTCACTCAAAAAAACGGGAACAAAATCTCCTCTGTCACTATTTACCGCTTCTCTTACTGGTGCCGAAACAAAAAGTGAGTTGATGTAAAAACTGTCTCTATATTCTGGTTTTGCGATTTCTACTTCACCTTGAACGGTAATAGAAACCACCTCTACATCTCTTAATCTATGGGCTTGTTTTGCTAATTCCGAAATCAAATAATTAGGTGTGCAAGCACTCCCGTGAAAAAATATTCTTTGGTTGCTCTGGACAAGTGATAAGGCTTCTTCTGCCGTGACGTAATTATACATAATATAATCGTTTTTATGTTTCTAAACTTTTCAATTTTCTCTGTTTCCCAAAGTTACATTTTTATGAAGAATGTACAAGATGAGATTTATCAAATAAAGTTCTGATTTTTTGATAATATTGACCTGTTTTTGTGCTAAAGTGCATAAAAATAGGAATTTTTAACCCATAAAATTTTTAAATGTTTATTCGGGTTTTTACTCTTGACTTCTGTCGTGTAAATAATTTTCTTCAGTATCTAACCAACTGGTAGCGTAAGATTTATCTTCCACTTTCATCGCTTCTTCTGTAATTTTCAGTGGTCTGAAAGGATCTATCATTACCGCATATTCTTCGGTAAATTTTTTGCCAATGCTTCTTTCCATCGCACCAGGATGAGGTCCGTGAACAATTCCGCCAGGATGAAGCGTAAAATCCATTAAGTCAATGTGATTTCGGCTCATAAAATCTCCTTCAGTGTAGAAAAGAACCTCGTCTGAATCTATATTGGAGTGGTTATATGGTGCAGGAATCGCTTGAGGATGATAATCGTACATTCTCGCCACAAAAGAACAAATTACAAAATTATGCGCTTCAAAATTCTGATGAATGGGTGGTGGTAAATGTACTCTTCCCGTAATCGGTTCAAAATTTTTGATATTGAATTTATAAGGGTAGAAATAACCGTCCCAACCTACCACATCAAAAGGATGCGTAGCGTAAATAAAATCCCAAATCAGGTTTTCTTTTTTTACTTTAATGAGAAATTCTCCTTTTTCGTCTTTGGGTTCTACAAAAGTGGGTGCGATAATATCTCTTTCGCAAAAAGGGGAATGTTCCAGCAATTGCCCGAACTCATTTCTGTATCTTTTTGGCGTATAAATCGGGGAGTGTGCTTCTAAAAAGAAAAAGACATTTTCTTTAGTTTCTAACTCTACTTGATAAATCGTTCCTCTTGGAATGATAAGATAATCTCCTTTTTCGAAGTCTAAATTCCCTACAAAGGTTTTCAGTGTGCCTTTTCCTTCATGTACGAAAAGCAGTTCGTCACATTCTGCATTTTTATAAAAATAATCAGTAGATTTTTTAGGCTTTGCCAAGCCCATTTTTAAATCGTTGTTTAACAACAAAACTTTTCTACTTTCTAAATAATCATTTTCTGGAGTGATTTGTACACCTTTAAACATTCGCGGCGTGATGTTTCGGTCTACTGCAATTTTTGGAGTAACATCTTTTGGTGTTCCAATAGATTTAATCTGTGTAGGTCTGTAAATATGATACAGTAACGAAGAGATTCCGTGAAAACCTTCAGTCCCAAAAAGCTGTTCGTAATAGAAATTCCCTTCCTCGGATTTAAAAATGGTATGTCTTTTTTGCGGAATTTTTCCTAATGTGGTGTATCTCATTTCTACTGGTGTTCTGATTTTTCCAAATATAATAAAATTTAGAAATCTCACTCCATAAAAAACTCCCGATAGATTTCGGGAGGAGAAATGGTATTAGTTCAGTCGAAAAATTTAAGTGTTGATATAGTGGGTAAGATTTTCGATGACGTCTTTTTGGTGCAATAAAACTTCGTCTAGAAGGTCTTTTACAGAAATTAGACCGATGAGTGTTTCATTTTCTACCACAGGCAAATATCTCACATTGAGTTGAGTCATGATTTCCATACATTTTTCGATGGGGTCATTTTTAGAAAGTTTTGGGAGGTCTGTTCTCATAATTTCTTTTACCGGAAGTTGCTTAGAACTTTTGTTGAGGAGAACAACTTGGCGTGCGTAATTTCTCTCCGAAAGAATGCCGAGATATCGTGTTCCATCCATTACAATAACAGAGCCTATGTTTTTGTCTGCCATTAATTTTAAAGCTTCGAAAACGGTTTTTTCAGGTTCGATGATGGCGAGTTCTCTTGATTTTCTATCAAGAATGTGTTTTATAGTTCTCATATTCATGTGGTTTTAGTGTGTTTCTAAAATTAATAAAATATTTTGAATATGAAATAGTTAGAGAAAAAAAATCTAAAATTTTTGAGAAAATATTTCGCTACAATGTACTTAAAATGATGGAAAATTATCTGCTATTGCGATGTACATAGCTTATTTTAACTTTTTGTAAAACGCAAAGATGTTTTAATGATTTATTTGCAATTTTAAGTGAGGAAAGTATACAAATCAATTCGTTTTTTAAGTGTAGACTTAATCCAATTCGCTAGCGAATTTTATCTTTGCTTGCTTAATTTTTTTACTTTAAAGTTTTAAAAACTTTGCGTTTTAAAAGGATGAAGGATTGATTTTTATTTAAGTCAAAGAAATTCCGCCAAGATTTCCGCTGCTCATCATCAGGAAAGCAGCATTTGATTTTTCTAGATTTTGCCAAAAATTTTTCAAATCATCCGCATTGGTAAAAACCTGTAAATTTTCCTTCCCGAAAGATTCTTTAATCAATTCAGGCGAAATAGGAGTCATATTTTTAATTTTCAAAGCTTCCAAATCATAAAAAACCACCGCTTTATCAAGTTGGGCTAAAGTATTTTTGTATTGAGGCAAAAACGCGGGATTCAGAGAAGAGTAGGTGTGAAGTTCTAGAAAACCTACTTTGTTCATATTGGGAAATTGTTCTGCAAAAGCGTCTACCGATGCTTTCACTTTGCTTGGTGCGTGTGCAAAATCTCTGTACAAAATCACATCATCATTTCTTTTTACCTTTTCTAAACGTTTTGATGCGCCAGAGAAACTCATCATAGCTTCGTAGAAATCTTCGTCTAAAATGCCCAATTGATTGCAAATAAGCCTTGCTCCTTCTAAATTCAGTAAATTGTGCTTTCCGAAAATTTTAAGCGGAATTTGCCCCATTTCTGTCTCTACTGAAGTTTTACCGTTTTTGGTTTCGTAGTTGGGCGTTTTGTAAGGCATTTTTCTGAAATAATTCTCCGCTTCGTCTACCAGTTTTACTAAGTTTTCATCTTCTTCATTGTACACTAAAATTCCACCAGAAGTAATATTTTTAATGAAATTTCTAAAAGCGTCTACATATTCTTCTTCCGTTTTAAAAACATTGATATGATCCCAAGAAATTCCTGAAATCAAAGCGATATTCGGATGATAATGCAAGAATTTCGGACGAGAATCTATCGGCGAAGAAAGATATTCGTCTCCTTCCAAGATGATAAAATCATTTTCTGAAGAAATTTTAACCATGCAGTCAAAACCATCTAACGGTGCTCCAACCATAAAATCTGTGTCGAAATGATGGTATTGCAACGTATGAAGAACCATCGAAGTAATGGTGGTTTTACCGTGAGAACCTGCAATCACCACTCTGGTTTTTTCTTTGCTCTGTTCGTATAGAAATTCTGGATAAGAGTAAATTTTAATGCCCAATTCTTGAGCTTTCAAGAGTTCAGGATTCTCTTTTTTGGCGTGCATTCCTAGAATAACTGCGTCTAGATTTTCAGAAATTTTCTCAGGAAACCAACCTAAACCTTCAGGAAGAAGTCCGTTTTTTTGCAATTGAGAAAGAGAAGGTTCAAAAATAGCATCATCTGAACCTGTGATTTGGTAACCTTTATTTTTGAGAGCTATGGCAAGATTGTGCATCGCAGCACCGCCAATCGCAATGAAATGAATGTTCATATTTCAATTAAAATTAAAAAGAGCCAAGTAAAAAGAGCCAAGTAAAATTTAATAAAATAAGTTTACTCGTCTTTTTTCTCTTGTTTTTTGCGCTCCTGATATTCTTTGTCGTAATCGTGTAACACGTTATGCTCAGGAGTTTGCTCGATGGCGTGCATAATTTTGTTAAGAATATCTTCCGCTTTTTCGTTGTCGTAATCTATATCTAGTGGCGCTTTGAACTGCATAGTAGGTTCTACACCTGTCACTTTTACTCTCAATCCTTTTTTGTCAAATGCTCTTCGGAATCCATTGATTTTGATAGGAATAACGATACAACGCTGCTGCTGAACGAGTTTAGCTGTTCCTTTTCTACCTTGTGCAAAAGCAGAAGTAGTACCTTGCGGAAAAGAAATTACCCAACCATTATCTAGCGCTTTCAGAATATTTTCTACTTCTCTTAAATCTACCATTCTGTTCACATTTTTTCCTTCGGCGCGCCAAGTTCTTTTTACGGTAATTGCTCCAGCCAATTTAAAAATTCTTGCCAAAATCCCTTTATTCATGGTTTCTTCTGCGGCTACGTAGTAAAAATCTACTTTTGGATTCAGCAGGTAGACAGGATTTTTGATGGTGTTCATGTATCCATTATTCACGGCACAGAAAACGTGGTACATTGCTGCTACATCAGCAAAATACGTTTGGTGATTAGATACGAACAATACATTGTTTTTCGGGAGGTTTACCAAATGCTCGGTTCCTGTAATTTTCAGTTTGTTGAACCCATTAAATCTTCTGTAGGAAATCATTCCCAAGATGAAGATGATAAATCTCTTTAAAAAGTAAATATTCCCGAAAGAATCTGTAAAAATGCTTTTCTTCGCCATTTTTCAAGCAGCTTGAAGCCAAATTTTATTAAACACAAATGATTTTTCTGCGCTATTAATTTTTAACCGAAAAAGTGACAAAAGCTATATTTGTTTTAAAGTTTCCTAAAATGAAAAAGATTAAACAATACTTTTTCTTCTTTTGAAAGACTTATTTTCAAGCTTTTCTTTTGTGGCTTTTGTGGTTTAAAAATTTTTTGATAATGAATTAAACATCAAAATGCAGATTGCAAATTTAAACATTTTTTAGCAACTCGTTCAATTCACTCAAAATCATAGAAGTGGCACCCCAAATTTTATGGTTTTGGAAATCAAAATAAGGAACTTTATATCCATTGGTTCGTGGCAATTCCATGGTTAAAGGTGGTTTTGGCAAATCTCGAATCACAGAAAGTGGAACTTCTAGAATTTCTTGAACTTCGGTTTGTTGGTGATTAAAATCTGGCCAAGATTCGGAGTAAGACAGAAAAGCATACACGAAAAAATTACTTGGCGGAATATAAATAGGAGAGAGTTCTCTCACGATTTTGATTTGTGAAGTGGTAACGCCTATTTCTTCCCAAGTTTCACGGATGGCGGTTTCTGCAAAATCTGCATCGGTGTCATCTTTTTTACCACCAGGAAGCGAAATTTGCCCAGAATGTCTGTCATTCTCATTGTGGGTTCTGTGGATGAGCGGAAAGTGCCATTCTCCGTTTTTGGGATAGAGTAAAATATTAACGGCGGCGTATTTAGGATTTTTGGCCAAAATTTCTTCTTGCGTGAGCAGAGAACGATAAGGTGGCGCATAATCTTTTTGCGCATCAAAACCGCCCAACTCTGCGTCTTGCAACTGCTGTAATAGTATTTCTAAAGAATTTTGCATTGCTCAAAAATAGGGAATTTTTAGCAGAGCTTGTTTTAAAGGATTGTTAAATATTGATAAGATTTTCCTCGAATCAAGTTAGGGTCTGAGTTGAGTTTCCTTTTACATTTGTTCGTGGTTTGTTCGTGATTTTGGGTACTTTTCCGAGGCTGATTCGAAGGAAACACGAAGAAACCACGAACAAACCCCAAACTTGACTGCTCTTTTACCCGAATTAGAGTAGAAGTTCTTTTATAGAAAAACCTCTGCGAAAGCAGAGGTTTTTGGGTTTTTTATTGAAAGTCACGGATTATAAATCTGGGAGATTGGTGATATTTTATATTATAAGTTTCTTTTAAAAAAAAAGGAAAATTTTAGGGGAAAATCGTTTATTAGTTATGAAAGATTTAGCAAATGGATTTAAAGATAAGCATGATATTAAATTTGAAGGTAAAATTTTTATGATTATAAATTTTTTTTTAGAAAAAAGGAAAATTTTATGGGAAAATCGTTTATTAGTTATGAGAGATTTAGCAAATGGATTTATAGATAACCATGATATTAAATTTGAGGGCTAAATTTTTATGATTATAAAATTTTTTTTTAAGAAAAAGGGAAAATTTTATGGGAAAATCGTTTATTATTTATGAGAGATTTAGCAAATGGATTTATAGATAAATATGATATTAAATTTGAAGACAAAATTTTTGTGATTATAATTTTTTTTTAAAAAAAAGGGAAAATTTTAGGAAAAACTCGTTTATTATATGTAAGGAAATTTAAACGAATAGAAATATTCGTAGGGATGCTAAAAAGCATTCAGGATTGGCAATAAAAAATCCCGAGGTTCGAGCTCAGGATTTTAGTATAAAGTTTAACTGTAATTTCTTAAAACCAAGTCATGGTAAATAAAAGAAAAAAAATTAACAAAATTCAAGTTATTGAACTTCTATTAAAAGTAGTTAAATTCATTTGGCTTGTTTACAGTGATAACGGATTCTCTTAGAATTTATTATCATAAACATCTCCTGTTCTTGCAGGAGGTGTTGTTTCTTTTGCAAATATATGTAAAATTTTATATATCTGTTTTTTTATTTTTTTTTGGTTTTTCTTTGGCGAATAAATCTGCGGTATATTTTTCGTAGAGTTCGAATAGAAACTCCATGCGTTTAGCTTCTGTAGAGAAGTTTTGTTTGCTGTAAGCTGCATCTACTGCTTTATCTAGTTCATTGTGCGCTTTTACTAAAGCAGGTGGCATAGTAAGAGGATGATATAAATCTGCTAATGAACTATTGGGAAAAGACGCTCTTACGTCTAAAACATTTTGTGCTTTTTCTTCTATGAGCTGAACTTGTTTTTCAGTTGGATTTTCTGGCCATGGATAATTGTTGTACACAATATCTTTGGAATATCTGTAACGACTTTCTAATCTACCACAAGTCGTTTTAACCCAAGACATGTGCATTGTAGACATTAAAACTCCGAAATGGAAAAGATTACTGTTTGGAATAATTAGACAACTATTATGTGCAATATTTTCTTTCGAAAAAAAACCAATAGGTATATATTTTCTATTTTCTGAAGAATGTGCAGGAATTAGAATAAAATCTAAATTTTTAGGTTGAGTAATTTGAGCAAAAAGATGTGGAATTTGAGCTAATTGAGGTCTTGAAGAAATTTCTCTAATTTTTCTTACATTATTTACTCTTTCTAAAACAAATTTTAAGTTTTTAAGTTCACTAGGTTCAATATTTTCCAGCCAAAGGCACCATCTTTTCTTGCTATTTAAAAATTCATGAGCAGAAATCAACTCTTTAAAATATTTTATTGAGTTTGGTTCTTTAAAAATAAATTCATTTTTTTCTTCATTAGAAAAAAGTAATTGTCCACCATCTGCTGGCATATTTCCAAAATTCATTTCAGGAACATTACATATAGGATTAGATTTTTTATCTATAAATATATCTTTTGCATCTACTAAATAAGGATTGATATTTTTGGCTTTTATTTCGTGCGGTTCACCTTTTATATCTTCGTATTCAAATATTCTTTTCACAGGAGTATCAAAATTGGCAAAACCAATAATTACACAGTATACTGCTGCATTTCCTTTGGCTTCATTGCTCCATCTAAAAGTACGATGTGCAAAATGAATTTTAATATCATACTTATTTAACATTATATTCCAAAGAATAGCTGTTTGTAAACCCTGTACTATGGAATTAGTAGAAACAAAAGCGGCTTTAATTTGGGTGTTTTGAATATATTTTGCAGCTTTCAGATACCAACCAGTCACATAATCTAACTCGCCTATATTTTTTGAATTTTCAAAAACCCTGATTAAACTTTCTTTTTGGATTTTATTCATTATTCTCGAACCAATAAACGGAGGATTTCCAATGATGTAAGAAAGTTCATTTTTAGAAACTACATTTTCCCAATCGGTTTCTAATGCGTCTGCGTGAACAATTTTTGCAGATTTTTTAAGTGGTAAACGCGCAAAGTATTGTCCGAATTCATTGCTAATGAGCATGTTCATTTGATGGTCTATGAGCCACATTGCTACTTCAGCTATTCTAGCAGGGAATTCTTCGTATTCTATTCCGCACATCATATCTACATCTAGCCAAATAATATCACTTACATCTAAAACGCCTTGTCCGTTTTTATAAGTAGCACGTAGAATTTCTAATTCCAGCAAACGCAGTTCTCTGTAAGTAATTACCAAGAAATTACCACAACCACAAGCTGGATCTAGAAATTTTAATTGGCTAATTTTTTTGTGAAATTCTGGGAGTTTATTTTTATTGTTTTTAATATTTTCAAATTCTGCCCAAAGTTCATCTAAAAAGAGCGGTTTTATGAGTTTTAGAATATTGGTTTCGCTGGTATAATGCGCTCCTAAGTTTCTTCGTTCTTTAGGGTTCATTACACTTTGGAACATAGAACCAAAAATTGCAGGTGAAATTTTACTCCAATCTATGTAACAACAATCTAGTAAGGCCAGCCTCATTTTGGTATCAAAACTAGCCATAGGTAGAATTTCTTCAAATAATTTTCCGTTTACGTAAGGGAATTCATTAAGTTGTTCGTCTAGATTTTTAAATCTTTTGTCTAGAGGTGTATTGAGAACCTGAAATAGTTCTTGTAATTTAGAAGCTAAATCACTGCCATCTTCGGCGGTTCTTTGTTCGATATAATCTTGAAACTGTTGTTTATTGAAAATAGTAGTGTCTTCTGCAAAAAGACAAAATAAAATCCTTACCAGATATACTTCAAGAGGATGTCCTTCATAACCTATTTCTTCTAATCTGTCATGAAGTTTTCCCATTAATTCTGCCGCTTTTATGTTGGCAGGGTCTTGTTCTTTATAGGTTTTCTTTTGGTAGCCTAATAAATAACCAAAACTTTGTACATGGTTTACCAATTCGTCTAGTGTAAATTCTAGAGTAGTTTGTTCTTCGGTATCGTATAACCTAAAAATGTAAAAATCACAAACTAAAACGTATTTTGGGAGTTCATTTTGTTTTAGACCATGGGTGTAATCAATGGCTTGTTGAAAAGCTTTGTCTAGGTTTTTTCCACGACTTTTCATTTCTATTAGAATAGTTCCTTTCCAGAGCAAGTCAATATAACCGTCTGTATCAGAAAGTTTTTTTACTTTGTGCTCAAAAGTTCCTATTTTTTTTCTAGTAATCCCGAAAACATCGAAAAAAGCGTCTAAAAATGGTTTAGCATCTGCTTCTTCATTGGTTGTGTTTTTCCATTCTTTAGAGAATCTTAATGCTCTGTCTTTTATTTCATTCCAACTTAATGCCATTCTATTTTCTGTTAGTTATTGTTTTTTTCGGTTATCTGTTACTTAAAAATCCATTGGTTTTAGAATTTTGTGCAGTAAACATTACACAATTATCAAAGATAGGTATTTCCAATAATTTAAAAAATATTTCAACACAGCAATTACGGAAAACCGTAATTTGCTAAAAATCATGTAAATCATTTAAAACACCCCGTCTTTAACAAGTTAAAGACACCCCTCTAAAAGAGGGCAACCTGCGTATGTTTTAATGGTGAGCAGTTTATTAACAAAAAAATCGCTGCATTACTGCAACGATTTTATAATTTTTTAGAAATTTTCTTACTCTCTAACTCTCCTAAAGGAGAGCACCGAAAATTTCATTTGTTATTACTCATTAATTCGAGTAGCTTACGAGTTCTTTTTTGTCTGCATCATAGAGTCTGTACTCCAGATATTTAAAAGAATCTCTTGGGATAATGGTAACCCATTTTTTGTACTTGATAAACCATTTCATTTGTTGGCTCATCAATCCTTTTGTAAGATATGCT
Source organism: Cloacibacterium caeni (assembly GCF_907163125.1). Classification (NCBI taxonomy): domain Bacteria; kingdom Pseudomonadati; phylum Bacteroidota; class Flavobacteriia; order Flavobacteriales; family Weeksellaceae; genus Cloacibacterium; species Cloacibacterium caeni. The sequence continues at coordinate 1,771,010 of NZ_OU015319.1, read as the reverse complement.
TCTACAAACGGATGCGTGTGTAGATATAATTTGCCCTTGTTTTTGGTAAAGAAATCTTTGATGGTTTCTTCCATGCGTTCTACCACAAAAATAGGAGCCAAGATTTCGCCGTCTTTGTTCGGGTTTTCTTCTTTGGTGTCTATTTGTTTTTCTGGTCTTACACGTTGTCTGGTGATTTGTATTAAACCAAATTTACTCGGCGGTAGGATTTTGTGCTTTGCTTTGTCGCGTTTCATTTCTTCGCGCAAGTGTTCGTACAGTTCTTTTCTGTGGTCAGGATTTGGCATGTCTATAAAATCTACCACAATAATTCCACCCATGTCTCGCAGTCTGAGTTGTCTTGCAATTTCTGTAGCCGCCATTTTGTTCACGTTTAGGGCGTGTTCTTTATTGGCAGTGCCAGAAGAAATGTTGTTCCCCGAGTTCACGTCTACTACGTGCAGTGCTTCTGTGTGTTCTATCACGAGGTAAGCACCTTTAGAACTTGGGATGTTTACGTGTTTTCCAAAAGATTGTTTCAGCTGTTTTTCTACATTGTAATATTCCAGAAGTGGAATGTGAGAATCATAAAATTGTACAATGTTTTTTCGTTCTGGAGCAATGACTTCAAGATAATTTTTCATATCGTTTACCATTTGTTCATCGTCACAAATGATAGAAACGAAATCTTGATTGAAATTGTCTCTCAAAATAGCCGAAGCTTTGTCTTCTTCACTAAGAACTTTGGCAGGAGTTTTATTTTTTTGGATATTTTTGAAGCAAACGTTCCATTTATCAACCAATTGGTTCATGTCATTATGGAGTTCTGCAACTTTTTTTCCTTCTGCTACAGTTCTGATGATTACACCGAAACCTTCAGGCTTTATGCTTTCGATAAGCGTTTTGAGCCTTGCTTTTTCTTCGGCGCTTTTAACTTTTTTAGAGATAGAAACCTTATTATCAAAAGGGATGAGTACTAGAAATCTACCCGTTAATGAAATCTGGGTAGAAATTCTGGGGCCTTTTGTAGAAATAGGTTCCTTGGTAATTTGCAATAAAACTTCGTCTTGAGGAGCCATCACTTTGTCTACAGTGCCGTGCTTGTCTATTTCTGGCTGAATTTGGAAGTTTTTGAGCGAAGAAGTTTGTTGTCTTTTGGATACCGTATCCTGTAAAAACTTGCGATAGGTAAGATACTGCGGACCGAGATCCTGATAATGCAAAAAAGCATCTTTCTCGTAACCTATATTTACGAAAGCAGCATTGAGATTAGGAGCTAATTTTTTAATTTTTCCCACAAAGATATCGCCTACTACAAAATCTGTATTCTGCTGTATCTCGTGGAGCTCGAATAATCTACCGTCTTCAATAAGGGCAATTTTAGAAGCATCATCTTCATAAGAGATTATTAATTCTTTCTTCATTTTCTAAAATTTCTTTTTAAAGTTTTTAATTAAAACAAAAATATAGTTAGTGCTCATTATAAAGATAAAAACACCAACTATATTATATTGTATCTAAACAGAAAAGATTATTTTTTCTTATGTCTGTTTGCTCTTCTTCTTTTCTTTCTTTTGTGGGTAGCCACCTTGTGTCTTTTTCTTTTCTTTCCGCTTGGCATAGTTAGAAATTTTTAAAAGTTAATATTTGAATTTTTTTTTGAACCTAATTTATAAATTATTTTACAGCAACCTTAGTTTTAACTTTTTCTACGAAAGTTTTAGAAGGTTTAAAAGCTGGGATGTTGTGAGCAGGAATGTTGATAGCTGTATTTTTAGAAATATTTCTACCTGTTTTTGCTGCTCTGGTTTTGATTACAAAAGAACCGAAACCTCTTAAATATACGTTATCTCCATTATACATAGAAGTTCTGATTTCTTGCATAAAAGCTTCGATAACTTTTTGTGTATCATTTTTTTCTATTCCTAATTTGCTTGAGATGGTGTTTACCAATTCTGCCTTTGTCATTTCCTTTTTTGTTTTTATTTTTGGTGTGCAAATATAAAAAATATTTTTTGAAAAAGAAGAACAAATATGCTGATTTTCTAAACATTGGTTTAAAACTCTTGAAATGGTATGATTTGAATGCGAGAGATTTACCTTGGCGAAAAACGAAGAATCCTTATCACATTTGGGTCTGCGAAATCGTTTTACAGCAGACTAGAGTAGAGCAAGGCAAGAATCATTACCTGAATTTTGTAGAAAGATTTCCTACGGTAGAATCATTATCCAGTGCAGAAATAGACGAAGTTTTACTCTATTGGAAAGGTTTAGGCTATTATTCACGAGCGATTAATCTGCATAAAGCAGCACAACAAGTAATGGAAGATTTCGGAGGAGCGTTTCCAGAATCATTTTCTGAAATTTTAAAACTAAAAGGTGTGGGGAAATATACTGCAGCTGCGGTTTCCAGCATTTGTTTTGATGAAAAAGTTCCTGCCATTGATGGGAATTTCTACCGAGTGTTGAGCAGAGTTTTTGCGGATGATTTTGATGTTTCCTCACCGAAAGCGTATGCTTATTTCTATGAATTGGCTTTACTCATCATGCCTGAAGAAAATCCAGGGAACTTTAATCAAGCCATTATGGATTTGGGTTCAGAAATTTGTAAGCCTAAAAATCCACAATGTCAAGTTTGTCCGATTCAGGAAAATTGTTTGGCCTACGAAACAGGAAAAGTGCTGGAATTTCCTGTGAAATCTAAAAAAGTAAAAGCGGTAGATTTAAAACTACACTATTATTATATAATGTATGAGGATAAATTCCTCATCAAACAGCGAGATGATTCCTTTATTTGGAAGAAATTATATGATTTTCCCGAAAGCATTTCTCAGGAATTGGAAGATTTTGTAGTAGAGGAAAAAACAGTGCATCATAAACTTACGCATAAGAATCTGGAAATCAGTATTTCTAAAGTGATTTTGCAGGATAAAAAAGTTTTTGAAAACTACGCTCAGAAGCATCAATTGCAAATTACAGATTACGAAAGTTCTCATCAGAAGTCTTTTCCTAAACCTTTAGAAAATTATTTGAAGAAAACGTTTGAAGATTAAATTTCTGCATTAAAATTACATATCTTTGTTTAAAAAAATCATGAAAAATTTATATTTTTTAGTTTTTATTTTAAGTTTTCCTTTTGTGAAATCTCAAAATTTTTACATTGATGTGAATAGTTTTAGAGATCATTTAAAATCTAACAATTTAAAATCAAAACCACAATTGATAATTCCTGTTAAAGATAATTCTGTTGAAATTTTTAGCATTACAGAGAATGACTTAATTAGAAATAGAGTTGATAATGTTTTTACTTTTGATGGAGTTTCTAAAAGTGGTGCGATATTGAAATTGACTTCTATAAATGATAAACTTTATGGTTTAATTTTAAAAAATGGTGAGTTACAAGTTTTTGAACCTACTAATGAAAATAGTAACTACTATAGTTATATCAATTCTAAAGAATTAGAAGAAAATTTTTTTAATTGTTCTGTTGATGGGGCTGTGTCAGATAAATTATCAACAGTAAAAATAGATAAATTATCAAAAAATAGTAGTTTTCCAAGTACACAATTTAGAAGAACATACAGATTAGCTATTGCTTCTACTCCTTCTTTTACCAATAATTTTGATAGTGTTGATACTGCACTTAATAGAATAATATTATTAGTAAATGGTCTAAATGCTATATATGAAAGTGAACTTAACATAAGTTTTGTTTTGAGTGATGAAACGCTAAATAAAAAATTACTTTTTACAGACGTAGCAAATAATCCTTTTAATTCTAACTGTAGCCTAGATGCTAATTGTGCTCAGAATGGTTTTAGAATAATGAATGATAACGGTTATTTTAAATATAATCAATATGATTTAGGTCATGTTTTAAATACTATAAATACAGTCGGAATAGAAAGTGGAACTGCAGCTTTATCCTCTGTCTGTAATGATAGTGTTAAAGGATCTTCATGGAGTAATTGGTCTCTAGGGACAAGTACTTACTTTGGGCTTGTTGTTTTAGCTCATGAGATAGGACATATGTTCTCTGCTACACACAGTTTCAATGCTTCTGGAGGGAATTCATATGACTCAAATTCTTGTTCTAATGCATGGCGTTTAGAAACGGCTGTAGAACCAGGTAGTGGCATTACAATAATGTCTTATAATGGAACATGTTCTAGTCCTAATCAAGATATAAAAACAGGTATGAAATTGTATTTTCATTCTAAAAATTTAGAACTAATCTTTAATTTTTTAGAAAATATAAGCAAATGTGATGTGAAATCTCCTATTGTGAATAATCTACCAACTGTTTTTGCGGGTGAAGATATAGTTATTCCTAAAAATACGCCGTTCACATTAAATGGAACTGCTGTAGATGTAGACAATGATATTCAATCTTATACATGGGAACAAATAGATGTAGCTACAATAAGAGATAAAGGTGCGTTTGCCGATTTATATGCAAGTAATTATGGGGTAAAAGCCGTAAATAGTTTTACAGCTCCTCTATTTGTGCCTAAAAGAAGCTCTACAGAATCTGAAAGAAATTTTCCTTCAACATCTCTTTTGGTTAAAAGTGATGATCGTTTGAGTGGAGAAGCACTGCCTTTAGTACCTAGAGATTTGAATTTTAGATTTTTAGTAAAAGATTTAAAAGGATTTAATTATGATGATATTAAAGTAAAGGTGTCTGATTATGGGCCATTGAGTATTAGTTATATGATTACACAGCTAAATGATTATTCTAAAGTAAATATAACTTGGGCAGTAAACAATACAAATCTTTTGGTAGACAAAGTAGATATTTTGTTGAGTTTTGATGATGGATTATCATTTCCTATTTTACTAGCAAAAGATACTCCTAATGATGGTAATGAGGTGGTTTTTATTCCTAATTTTCCTTCATTTGCTTTTGCAAATGTTAAAATATTAGCAAAGATTAATGATAATGCTAGTTTTTTTACAGTAACATATTTTGGGTTCCAAATAAAAGATAGTTGTAATAATCCTTCAGTTTTTTTAGATGTTAAAAATAATTATAGTGTTTCATTAGATAAGAATGATGAAAAATTAGATTTTAAATTACCAAGTAACCCAGATTATATTAGTAAACTACTAGATAATACCACATTTTTAAAAGAAAATTATACTTCGTTTGAAAATTCTTCTTATTATATTAATAAATCTCTTACCGATAAAACTCCTTATCTTTATAAAGCAAGTGAAATGAAAGGATATTATAAAATAAGACCATTAAATTCTGGCATCTATACTATAAATAATCTATTTAGTACAGGATTAACTATACACTCTGGTTATCCAATGAGTGCAGGGAATTTTGTGGGTTCAAATTCTTATCTAAGTGGGAATTCTCTTGCTAATGTAGGCACATTAAGTGTGTATTTAGATAAAGATGTTACATACTATTTTAGAATAGCCAACAAAGATTTTACGTATTATCAACCTCAATATTCTCCTAATAAAAATTTGCTGCAAATAAATTTTGGATATCCACATAATTATGGTAACTACAATTATACATATACTTATATTGCTATTGATAAACTAAGTAATAAAATCGTAAGTTACAGTAATACCGCTAATTTTAAAAATTTACCAATAGGAGAGTACACTGTTTGTTGTTTATCATTTTTAACAACATATAATCCTGATAATTTTATAAATCTAAATTTAGATGAATTATATAATATTAGTCCATGTATTCAAAAAAGTTTTAACAGTTTTGATTTAAAAGTAAATGAAAATCTTTCTGTTTCAGAAAATGATAATAAAAGTTTTAAATTATATCCTAATCCCGTTAAGGATATTTTAATATATGATAGTGGAAAATCAATTGAGAAGTTGGAAATTTATGATATAGCAGGAGCAATGAAAAAAATTAAAATAATAGATTATAATAAATTAGATGTTTCAAATTTATCTAAAGGTGTCTATATTTTAAAAGTATATTTTAAAAATAATATTTCTCAAACGCATAAGTTTATTAAAGAATAAGTAAATTCTCTTAAAATTCTTACTTTTGCAGAATGTTTAAAAAATTAGCAGTCATTTTGTTAGCGTTTTCTGCATTGGCTTGTAGTGAAGAAGCAAAACCTAAACCCAAAGGAGAATTGCGTCTAGAATATCCACAGCCTCATTATCAAGCATTTACTAATCCATGTGCTTATACTTTTGAATATTCAGATTTTGCTGCAATAGCAGATGCTAAACAAGCATGTTGGTATAATTTGCGTTATCCCAAAATGAAAGCCAATGTTTTCATTACGTATTTTCCGGTGAAAAATGATTTTGATGCGCATGTAAAAGAAGTAGAAAAAATGGTTTATGGACATACCATTAAAGCTTCAGCTATCGAAACCAAGTCTTTTTCTTATCCAGAGAAAAAAGTGTATGGAAATGTGTATGAATTAAAAGGAGAAAGTGCTTCTAATATTCAGATTTTTATTACAGATAGCACCAGACATTTTGTAACCGCGAATTTATATTTCAATACAAGACCAAAACCAGATTCACTCGCACCAGCAGTAGATTATATTAAAAAAGATTTGCTACACATGATTGATACTTTCCAGTGGAAGTAGTTTGAGTTGGAGAGTTGGAGAGAAAAAATAATATATAAAAAACAATAAATAATATCTACATATGAAATTATTAGCAGTAGGAACTGTAGCATTTGATGCCATAGAAACGCCTTTTGGTAAAACTGATAAAATTTTAGGAGGAGCAGCGACTTACATAGGTTTAGCCGCTTCTGTAATGAAAACAGACGTGAGTTTGGTTTCTGTAATTGGTGGAGATTTTCCACAGCATTACTTGGATATGATGACTTCTAAAGGAATCAATATCGATGGAGTGGAAATGATTAAGGATGGGAAGACGTTTTTCTGGAGTGGGAAATACCATAACGACCTTAATTCTAGAGATACTTTGGCTACAGAACTGAATGTTCTAGAAAATTTCGACCCGAAAATTCCAGAATCTGCAAAAGATGCTGAAGTTTTACTTTTAGGAAATCTGCATCCTGCTGTACAATTAGCTGTGTTAGATAGAATGGAAAAACGTCCACAATTGGTGATTTTAGATACCATGAATTTCTGGATGGATCTTACTTGGGATTTATTATTGGAAGTAATTGCTAAAACAGACGTTATTACGATTAATGATGAAGAAGCGCGTCAACTTTCTGGAGAATATTCTCTGGTAAAAGCAGCGCAAAAAATCCACGATATGGGACCAGAATTCGTGATTATCAAAAAAGGAGAACACGGAGCATTGTTATTTAATGATGGTAAAATCTTTGCAATTCCAGCATTACCATTAGAAGAAGTTTTTGATCCAACTGGAGCGGGAGATACTTTCGCAGGAGGTTTTGCAGCGTATTTAACAAAAAACCAAGAATTTACTTTCGAAGAAATGAAATCTGCATTAATTGTAGGTTCTGCAATGGCAAGTTTCACGGTAGAAAAATTCGGAACTCAGCGTTTAGAAGAAGTTACCGAAGCCGAAATGATTGGCAGAATAAAACAATTTAAAGAACTCACAACTTTCGAAGTGAAACTTTAAAAACGTTTTGAGAACGCAGATTACCATGAATTTTCAACTTTTATTAAACTCAAAGTTTATAAAATTGAAATAAAGTACGAAGAGAGCAAAGTTAGATTCGCTAGCGAATTGATAAAGCGAACACTTAAAACGAATTTATTCGTATTCTTTGCTCACTAATATTGTTCATAGGATTAATAGAATCTTTGCGTTGCATAAAATTTAGATTGCAAAATAATTTTAAGAAATAATTAACTCCCTTTTAAATTTTATTTGAAAGGGATTTTTTTTAGCTTTGAGGCTGTAAATTTTTGGAAAGATGAATGTTAGGATTTCCAAAAGCAAATGAAAATTGAAGAAAACATGAAAAAAACGTTAAGTTTAGTCCTCTTTTTAGCTTTTTTAAGCTATCAATCACAGTATCTTATTATAGGAAAAGACAGTATTTCTGCAGAAAAATTTAAAACAGAAAATAAATATGGTTTAGAAAATTCTGGCATAGAAAATACCGTGAAAACGTATGTAGATTTTAAGTTGCTCCAGAATTTTGCTTTAGAAAAAAGAGCAGATACTTTGGGTTATTTCAAGAAAACAATGGCCGAAAAAGAGCAAGAACTTAGAGAAGAGCGCTTTTATCCTAAAGAAATCATGCAATCTTCGCTTCAGCAATATTTTTCATCCAACTTAATTGAAAAGAAAATTCAGGTTTTCTATGTAGAAAAAATAGCTGACGATAAAAATGATTATAATCAAATTTACAATGACGTAAAATCGGGTAAAATTACCTTAGAAAAAGCGATTATAGATTACACCAAGAAGAAACCAGAGCCATTTTTTGTAAAATCTGGCAATGTAGATGTAGAACTAAATAGGCAACTAGAACTTTTGCAGCCTGGTCAGTTTACGCAATTGGTGAATAGCGCTACAGTTGCGGCTTTTGCGAAGTTGGTAGACAGAAGACCTTCATTAGGTTATATTATTTTTGGAATGATTTCTTATCCTAAAAATGAGGAATCAGAAAAAATGAAATCTCAAATTTTTGAAGCGCTGAAATCTGGAAAAAAATTCGAGGAAGTAGCACAATTGTACGGTTCTACCGAAACCGAAAAGAAAAATGCAGGCGTAGTAATGGGTTCTCCTGTTTTGCCAGATGTAGTTTATGAAGCTTTCAAAAATAAAAAGCAAGGAGAATACACCGAACCTATTTTAATTGGAGAAAAATATTTTGTTTTCAATCTTTATTCGGTGGTTCCTTATCAAAGTTCAGAAAAATACAATCCTATGTTCATTAGAGACATGATGGATTCGCCTTTTGCTGATGTAGCTTATAATAAATTGATAGAATCTTTGGTTAAATCTACAGATTACAAGGAGTTTCCAGATTTCAAAAAAATTAAGAAATCATATCAAGATTATTTGGCTTTTAAAAATGATAAAGCGGTTTTGTATCAATTCAATAAAGATGTTTTCACTTTTGGTGATTTGAAAACGCTGTTGTCTGAAAATTTTAAAAATGCAGATAAATTAACGAAAGAACAATGGTCTGCTTTCCTTGATTCTAAAAGAGGAAATGATGTTTTTGCCGTTTATTCTAGAGATTTTGTCAAAAAGCCAGAAATTAAAGAGCAATTGTTAAAAACTCAACAAAACTTATTGGCAGATTTTCTTTTCAGTGAGTGGATTGAAAAGGAACTTACCAACAAGCCAGAATTATTGGATGATTATTTCAAAAAAAATCAACAAAAGTATATTTGGGAAAAAAGAGCTGATGCAAGAGTGGCGATTTTAACCGATTTAAGCATAGAAAAAGACATCACCAAAGAAATTAAAGATGCTAAAAATTGGGACGCTCTTAATAAAAAATATTACGGAAAGCTGAATGATAAACAGCAACTCATGGTGCATTTCGAAAAAGGTGAAATGTCTGAAAATGCAGAAGTTTTCCAAGTGAATAAAGTTCCATTCGAAAAAGGGATTCAAAAAGTGAAACTGGGAGAGAGATTACTCATCATCGCTATTGATGGAATTTTACCGAGTTCACCGATGACCAAAGAAGAAGCCATCGAGGAATTAAGAGCAGATGTAAGAGAGGATATTTTAGCAAAAACGATTGCAGAACAACGCCAGAAAACAAAAATTGTAATAGAACCAAGTTTTAATGCTGAACTTGAGAAGAATTTTAAGAAATAATTATAATAAAAATTATAGGAAATCTCGCAGAGAATCATAATTTTGCAAATCAGTTAAAAATTTAACAATGATTAAAAACATGAAATATTTATTTGCATTGAGTTTTTTGGTAACCCTCATTTCTTTTAATGCAAATGCACAAGTGAAAAAAGGAGATTTGGTAGATGGAATTTCTGCAGTGGTAGGAGACGAAATCGTATTAGAATCTGATATTTTAGAACAACAAAATTACGCTATTCAACAAGGGGCTGCACAAACCAATAAATGCGAATTTATGGAGCAGATTTTGAGCAATAAACTTTTGATTTATAAAGCGAAAAAAGATACTCTTATTCAAGACAGAACTGCTGCGATTAGAGCACAAGCTGGGGATAAATACAATCAGATTTTATCTCAGTTCCCTTCAGAAAGAGCCATGTTAGATGCTTATAAATTCCGTTCTTCTTACGAAATGAAAAACGTGATTGAGAAAATGGATGTTGATAACTATTATGGTCAAGCTAAATATGCGCTAATCACAGATAAAGTAAACATCACGCCTAATGAAGTAACCGATTTTTATAACGCTTTCAAATACCAATTGCCACAAGTAAAAGATGAGGTAGTTCTTTCTAAAATTGTAATGTTTCCTAAACTTACAGATGCGCACAAACAAGAAATCATTGATAAACTTAAAAAAATAAAACAAGATATCTTAAACGGAGAAACTTTCGAAAATAAAGCGAGAATCTATTCTGATGACCCAGGTTCAGCTGCAAATGGTGGTTTGTATACCAACATCGGAAGAGGGAAAATGGTGAAAATTTTCGAAGCTACTGCGCTTAATCTTCAAGAAGGAGAAATTTCTGATCCTGTAGAATCTGAATTTGGTTTCCATATCATTCAATTGGTGAAAAAGTCTGGTAAATTGTACGATGCAAGACATATTCTTTTAAAAGCAGAGCCAAATGCTGAAGAAATTGCCACTGCAAAAGCAGAAATGGAACAAATTAGAAAAGATATCCTTGAAGGAAAAACTACTTTCAAAGATGCTGCTTACAAACATTCTGATGATAAAAACACCAAGTTTAATGCAGGGGTAATTCCAGCAGAAGACGGTTCAGACAGACAAGAAAAAATTAATCTTCCAGCAACTGTTGCTTATCAAATTGCAGGGGTAAATAAAGGAGATTTAACAGAAGTTTTCATGGATGAACTCAATCAAAAAAAAGCCGTAGTATTAATGAAAGTGAATGACATAATTCCTGAACATTCTCTAGATATTGCTACAGATTTCGAAAGAATTAAAAGTTTTGCCCTAAACAAAAAGAAAAATGAAGTTTTAGAAAAATGGGTAAAAGAAAATCTAGCAGATACTTTTATCTCATTAGACAATCGTTACAAAGATTGCCAGTTTAAAACCGATTGGAACAAAGCAGCAATCGTAAAATAATTTTAAAAATTTCCCACTATATCAATCCCGAAACTTTTCGGGATTTTTTATTTTAAATGGATTTAGATTTTAAGAATAAAAATAGAAGTCTTGATTTTGGGTTCTTTTCATCAAGGAAAAGAACATAATTAATTTTTAAAAATCTTATCTTTAAACAAAAAAATTCATGAACAGAGTTACTCAACTTTTTAATATTAAATATCCCATCATTCAAGGAGGAATGATTTGGCATTCTGGCTATAAATTGGCTGCTGCGGTTTCTAATGCTGGTGGATTGGGTTTAATCGGCGCAGGAAGCATGTATCCAGATGTTTTGAGAGAGCATATTCAGAAATGTAAACTCGCTACGGATAAACCTTTTGGCGTTAATGTTCCGATGTTGTACCCTAATATTGAAGAGATTATCCAGATAATTTTAGAAGAAAAAGTACCTATCGTTTTTACATCGGCGGGAAATCCGAAAACGTATACTGAAATTCTAAAAAAAGAAGGAAGAAAAGTTGCGCATGTAGTATCTTCTGTGAAATTTGCAAAAAAATGTCAAGACGCAGGAGTAGATGCAGTTGTAGCAGAAGGTTTTGAAGCGGGTGGACATAACGGAAGAGAAGAAACTACTACACTTTCTCTGATTCCTAATGTTCGTAGAAATATAGAAATTCCGCTCATTGCAGCAGGAGGAATTGCAGTAGGAAGCCAAATGAAAGCAGCGATGATTCTCGGAGCTGATGGTGTTCAAATCGGTTCTAGATTTGCCGCAACCGTAGAAGCAAGTGCTCATGAAAAATGGAAACAAAAAATTGTAGAAACTCAGGAAGGAGATACGCAATTGACTTTAAAAGAATTGGCGCCAGTTCGTTTGGTGAAAAATAAATTTTTCTATGAATTAGAAGAAATTTATAAAGAAGGAAAGGATATTAAAGCTTTGCAGGAAAAACTTGGGAAGCGAAGAGCGAAACGAGGAATGTTCGAAGGAGATTTAGAAGAAGGTGAGTTAGAAATTGGGCAGTCTTCTGCTTTAATCGATGAAATTCTAACGGTAGAACAAGTTTTTCAGAAATTATTGAAAGAGTTTAAGCGGGCGGATTTTTCTAAATTTTAAAAATTTTGATAGAAACAAAAAACGCTTTCAGGGTTTTAAACCCTAAAAGCGTTCGTCAAAACAAAGCCAGCGCTCCCAATTTGGGAGCGCTGGTTGTACAAAAAAATATGAAAACTCTGATTTATTATTTTTTATAATGCTCTAATGCAGCATGTAATTGCATAAAACCACCACCGTTATAGATGTTCTCTAAGCCATTCTGAGCTAGAAATTGGCAAGCTTGTCCGCTTCTTCCTCCACTTCTGCAGAAAATGATTTTTGGGCCTTTCATTTCCTTGATTTCGTCTAATCTTAAAGGAACAGTTGCTAAAGGTATATTTACAGCGCCTTCTATTGCGCCGTCCATCTGTAATTCTTCTGGTTGTCTTACGTCTATTAAGTGATATTCACCTGAATTTAAAATTTCTTCAAAAGTCATTTTTTATTTTTTTAATTATTATTCATTCATTTTTACAGGGCAAAAATAGAAAAAAACTTAACTTCGCACTGTAATTTATGTTACAGACTAAAAATCATACCAAAATAGTTGAATAAAATCGCAAAGTCGATAGAAGAATTTATAAAAATAAAATCTTTTTAAGTCACTAGAAAATCATTGATTTTCCCAAATAAAACAAACGAAGTTTGTTAAAACTTTGCGTCTTAAAACGTAAAAATAAAAAAAATATATTTGCGCCTTTGCGTTAAAAATTAATGAATTATTCTCAACTGATTAAGCAAAAAGCCGAAAAATTCGGGTTTCAATCTTGTGGAATTTCTAAAGCAGAATTTCTGGAAGAGGAAGCACCACGTCTTGAAACTTGGCTTAATAAAGGCTATCACGGCGAAATGAAATACATGGAAAATCATTTTGACAAAAGGTTGAATCCTGCACTTTTGGTAGATGGTGCAAAATCAGTCATTTCGCTCTCATATAATTATTTTCCTAAAGTAAAAATAGATGAAATCAATAATTTTAAAATTTCTAAATATGCTTACGGAGAAGATTACCATGAAGTGATTAAAGATATTTTAAAAAATATGGTGGCGGAACTTCAGGAAGAGATTGGTGAGTTTGGTTTCAGGGTTTTTGTAGATTCTGCTCCTGTTTTAGAAAAAGCTTGGGCTAGAAAATCTGGTTTAGGTTGGGTAGGAAAAAATGCGAATCTGATTACCAAAAAGCATGGTTCTTTCTATTTTTTAGCCGAAATTATTTGTGATTTAGAGCTAGAGTATGATTTGGCGGTTACAGATCATTGTGGGAGTTGTAGAGCGTGTATAGATGCTTGTCCTACTCAAGCTATTGTTTCGGATAGAATTGTAGATGGCAGCAAGTGTATTTCTTATGCTACAATTGAGTTGAAAAACCAAATTCCAGATTATTTTAACGGAAAAATGGATGATTGGATGTTTGGCTGTGATGTTTGCCAAGACGTTTGTCCGTGGAACCGATTTTCTGCACCTACTTTACAAGAGAAATTTGCGCCTAATTTCCAAAAACTAAATTTTAGAAAAAACGAATGGAAGGAACTTACTCAAGAACTCTTTTCTGAAATTTTTAAAAAATCTGCGGTCAAAAGAACTAAGTTTTCTGGATTGATGCGTAATATTTCCTTTCTGCCAAAAGAAAATTGATTTTTTGAAGAGAGCGTTTCTCAGTCAAAAAATCAATTCTTATAATTTTTATGAATTTCATAATAAAATTAGCTTTATATCTGATTATTATCATAAAATATGATATTGATATATATTAAATTAATAAAGAAACTAAAAGACCTTTAAGGATTATTTGAAAATTACCAATAAATACTGAATTATTGCCAAAAAAAAGAGAACTCTGTTGAAGAGTTCTCTTTTTGTACCCAGTGCCGGAATCGAACCGGCACATCTTTCGATACTAGAGTTTGAGTCTAGCGCGTCTACCAATTCCGCCAACTGGGCATTAAAAATTGGTGGTGCAAATATAAAATAATTTTAATGTAAAAAAAGAAAATTTTAAGAAAATATTTTCTTAAAATTCTATTTCTAGCCCATCATGTGCAGGATGAATGTTTATAGGTGTCATCGCTTCTATCTCGTCATGGAAGCCAAATCTATTACTGATATGAGTGAGATATGTAGTTTTGGGTTGTAGTTTTTCTACCAATTCTAGAATTTCTGGTAATATATAATGAGCAACATGTGGTTCATCTTTTCTTAAGCAGTTAATAATAAGAACATCTAAATTTTTCAATTTTTCTTGTTCTTCTTCCGAAATGAAACTGGCATCTGTAATATAAGCAAGGTTTTTGAACTTATAACCTAGAATTGGTAACTTATAATGTATTACTTGAATTGGAGTAATCTCTGTGTTTTCTATAATAAATGGTTCGTTTCCTATTTCTTTGATTTCAAAACTCGGAGCGCCTGGATATTTATCTTCTGTAAAAGCATACTTAAATCTATTTTGAATCTCTTTTCCTACTCTTGGTAAGCAATAAATAGAAATATCTTTTCTTTTTTGGAAAATAATTGGGCGTAAATCATCCAATCCTATAATATGGTCATTATGTTCATGTGTAATTAATAAGGCGTCTACATTGCTTTCTTGGTTGGTGAGCATTTGTTGACGAAAATCTGGACCACAATCAATGAGAATCTTTTTCCCTTCATCATCCGTAATCATAACAGATGACCTTAGTCTTTTGTCTTTAGGATTAGTAGATAAACAAACAGGATGAGTAGATCCAATCACGGGAATGCCTTGTGAAGTACCAGTTCCTAGAAATTTCAACTTCATTTTTGGGTTTTTGTGAGATTTTGGTAAATTTACGCAAAATTTTATTCATGTCTGTAATTAAGCAATATCTTACTCCCAAGCAAAAGGCTTTAGCCATCAATTTAGATCCTAATATATATGGAACTTTTGCGGAAATTGGTGCGGGACAAGAGACGGTTCGTCATTTCTTTAGAGCAGGAGCTGCTTCTCAAACGATTGCAAAAGCAATGTCTGCTTATGATAAGGATTACAGTGATGCTATTTATGGTAAAGAAGAAAAAAATAGATATGTAACCCAAAATAGACTAAAAAAAATGCTTCGTCATGAAGTAGGTCTTATCCAAGAGCGTTTAGATAAAGAAGAAAATGCACATCGTAAATTTTTCTCTTTTGCAAATACAGTAACTACCATTAATTATCAAAAAACCTTTTTGGGTCACGGTTGGGTAGGAATCATGTTTCAGGCGCAACCTGGTCAAGAGTACAGCGAAATTGTATTGCATGTAAAATTTAAAGAAAATGATGCTACGCTTCAGCAAGAAACGCTGGGAAATCTTGGGGTAAACTTGGTTTATGGAGCATTTCATCTATATGACAATCCTAGAAGATTAATCAAAAGTTTGTATGATGATATTTCGGTGGATAAAATTGAAATAGACATGATTGATTTTCAGGGACCTGCTTTTCCTTATGTGGATAATCGATTGATGAGTCTTCAGTTGATTAAAAATTCAATGACTGAAGCGGTAATCTTCAATTCTGAAGGGAAAAACATGCTTCCAGCGGATTTATTGTATAGAAAAGATGTTTTTGCGGTAAGAGGAAGTTTCAGACCGGTAACTTTGGTGAATGTAGATATGTTCGAAAACGGTCTTAAAATGTTCCTCAATGAAACAGAAGGAAAACCAGAAGACACCGTTATTCTTTTCGAAATTACCGTTTCTAATCTTAAAGCTTCCGGAAATCTAGACGAAAGAGATTTCTTAGATAGAGTAGATGTTTTGGCGAAATTGGGTTATACCGTGATGATTTCTAATTTCTCAGAATATTATAGATTAGTAGACTATTTCACTTCTTATAATGTAAGATATACCGGAATTGCGATGGGTGTAAATAATTTATTGATGGTTTTTGATGAAGATTATTACAAACATCTTTCTGGTGGAATTTTAGAAGCGTTCGGTAAGTTCTTCAAAAAAGATATGAGAGTATATCTGTATCCTTATAAAGATCCTAAAACGCATGAATTGCTCACATCAGAAAACTTAAAAGTGAATGACAATCTTAAAGAATTGTATAAATATTTTAAACATAACAGAAGAATTGTAGATATTAAGGATTATAATCCAGAGCATTCTGAAATTTATTCTAGAGAAATTTTGCAGAAAATTTCGAATAGTGAATTAGGCTGGGAAGAGCAATTACCAGATGGAGTGGCGGCAATGATTAAAGAAAGAGGAATGTTCGGTTACAAAGAAGATATTACATTCGAAGAATATTAAAAATTTAAAAATTATGGAAATTAAAAAAAGACTTTCATCTATTATTGAAAGCCCAAGTCACAATACTACCGAAAAATTAGAAAAAATCTGTCATCTTCTAGACCAGGAGTTTGATTATTTTAATTGGACTGGTTTTTATTTTAAAAATGGCGATAAAGAAGAATTGGTTTTAGGGCCTTATGTTGGTGCAGCTACAGATCATACTGTGATTCCTTTTGGAAAGGGAATTTGTGGACAAGTTGCCGTATCAAACGAAACTTTTGTAGTGCCAGATGTTTGGGAACAAGATAATTATTTGGCTTGTTCGCTAGAAACCAAAGCAGAAATTGTAGTTCCTATCATTAAAGATGGTGTGAATATTGGTCAAATAGATATAGATTCTCACAAAAAAGACCCTTTTACAGATGAGGATAGAGCATTGCTAGAATGGTTGTGTGCGGAATTGGCAAAGATTTTATAAAATTCTATCAATAGAAAATTATTCAGAAGCAGGAGTAGTCATATTCCTGCTTCTTAGTTCAGTAATCATGTTTTTGATGACATTTGCGGTGCCTATTTTTATAGAATTTTCTGCACTGCCCAATAATCTGCCACTTCCTTTGTAAGTATCATAAGAATTTTCTATCACCAGTTCGCCGTCATTATTGTACATTTTCATACTCACAATGACTTGATTAGAAAAAACATATTTCCCAAGACCCACTTTAAAATATTTTACCTTCGGAACGATGGCGATTTCAGCACCGTTATTTAGGCAAGATTCTTTAATCATATTCACATCTACGCTGTCATATTTAATATTAGCATTATTGATGTGCATGATTTTGTAATTGCCGTAATTTTTCAATTCGTCAGAAACAGCACTGTAAATAACATTATTGGTGGGTTCTTTTATTTCTTCGAAATTAGGATAAACTTCTGGGTCGAAATAGACAATTCTATCTACGTGTTTTAGCTTAATAGAATGGTTAAGCTTCACCAAGGTGCTTCCTAAATTTTTGCAACTTATGATGATAAGGCTTGCCGCTAAACCACAGAATAGAATTTTTTTCATATCAAAAAGATGATGCAAATTTACGCAGAATTTCAGTAAGTTATTTATAAAATTTAAGAATTTGTTAACATTATTACGGGAATGTCTTTAGAATCTAAGAATAAATTTTTCGGTTTAAAAATAAAGTTGTACTTTTGCACCTCGTTACATAATAATCATTAAATAATATTGGCATGTACTTAACATCAGAAAAAAAATCAGAAATCTTCGCTAAACACGGAGGAAACGCTGCAAACACAGGTTCTGCAGAAGGGCAAATCGCTTTATTCACATTCAGAATTAACCATTTGTCTGGTCACTTAAAGAAAAACCACAAAGATTATGCTACTGAGAAATCTCTAGTTAAATTAGTAGGTAAAAGAAAAAGATTGTTAGATTATCTTAAGAAAACTGAAATTTCTCGTTATAGAGCAATTATTGCTGAACTAGGAATCAGAAAATAATCAGATACAAGAAAATTTTAGAAGCAACTCAATTTTGAGTTGCTTTTTTATTTATATTTGAATACTAAATTAAAAAAAATGGACATTCGTTTAGAAAAACTAGAGCTCATGAAATTGCTTTTACAGACAGAAAGTGAATCTGTTTTAAAAAAGGTGAGAGAAGCTTTCAAAAACGAGGAACAGGGTTATATTTCTCAGGAGCAATATGATATTGTAGCAGAAAGAAGAGCAGAATATTTAAGCGGAGAAGGAAAATACTTTAGTTTTGATGAGGTAAAAAAAAGAATCCAAGAGAAAACCAAATAATCTCATGAAATATAAATTAATATTCAGAGATAAAGCAGTTTTTGAAATGGAAGATGCTTATGAATATTATGAATCTAAATCCAAAGATTTAGGAAAGAAATTTCTCCTTGTTCTGCAAAAATATTTTGATAAAATAGAGCAAAATCCAAAACATTTTTCATGTAGATTTAATGAAATAAGAGAAGCATACATCGTAAAATTTCCTTTTGTAATCTTATTTGAAATTCATCATGAGGAAATAATTATTTATTCCATTTTTCATACCAGTAGAAATCCAGAAGAGAAAATGTAACATGCAATTCAATTTTGAGTTGCTTTTTTGTTATAACTTTTTTAAATTCCGTATCTTTGCCATCGAAAATTTAAAAAGTTTAAATAGTAACGCAATCAATACGGATTGCACAAGACAGTAAATTTTATGAATGCTCCAGAAGCAATTATTGAAAAATTTCAATTGAAAGACGGGAGAGAAGTCTCCATTGAAACAGGAAGATTAGCAAAACAAGCTAATGGTTCTGTAGTAGTAAAATGTGGCGGAACAATGCTTTTAGCAACAGTTGTAGCTAACAAAGACGCAAATCCAGGGGTAGATTTCTTGCCTCTTACAGTAGATTACAGAGAAAAATTCTACGCGGGTGGTAAAATCCCAGGAAATTTCTTTAGAAGAGAAACTAAACCTTCTGATGATGAGGTTCTTACCATGAGATTAGTAGACAGAGTACTTCGTCCGCTTTTCCCAGAAGATTTCCACGCAGAAGTTCAAGTAATGATTTCCCTAATTTCTTACGATGAGCAAACAATGCCAGAAGCTTTAGCTGGTTTAGCCGCTTCAGCAGCAATTGCTATTACAGATATTCCTTTCAACGGGCCAATGTCTGAAGTAAGAGTAATAAGAATAGACGGTGAACTTTCTATCAACCCAAGTATCGAAAATCTTAAAAAAGCAGATTTAGATATTATGGTGGGTGCTACCAAAGATTCTATCGTAATGGTAGAAGGTGAAATGAAAGAAATTTCTGAAGCAGAAATGCTAGAAGCGATTAAATATGCTCACGAAGAAATTAAAGTTCAAATCGAAGCCCAAGAAAGATTAGCAGCGAGAATTCCTGCATCTCAAACCAAAAGAGAATACAGCCACGAAACGCACAACGAAGAAATTCGTGAGAAAGTTTGGGCAGAATGTTATGATAAAGTTTACAACGTAGCAAAAACTCCTTCTGCAAAAGAAGAAAGACACGAAAAATTTGCTGCAGTTTTAGAAGAATTCCTTTCTCAATATTCAGAAGAAGAAAGAGCAGACGTAGAACCATTTGCTAAAATTTACTACCACGATGTAGAAAAAGAAGCAATGCGTCAAATGATTCTAAACGAAGGAATCAGATTAGATGGTAGAGATCCTAAAACGATTCGTCCGATTTGGTCAGAAATCGATTATTTACCAGGAGCTCACGGTTCTGCAATCTTTACCAGAGGTGAAACGCAATCTCTTACAGCCGTAACTTTAGGTTCTGTAAAAGATGCCAACATGGTAGATTCTGTTGCGATTAATTATGACGAAAAATTCTTCTTACATTATAATTTCCCACCATTCTCAACTGGTGAAGCAAGACCTCTAAGAGGAACTTCAAGAAGAGAAGTTGGTCACGGAAACTTAGCTCAAAGAGCTTTAGCAGGAATGATTCCTCACGAAAATCCTTATACCATCAGAGTAGTTTCAGATATTTTAGAATCTAACGGTTCTTCTTCTATGGCTACTGTTTGTGCAGGAACTCTTGCATTAATGGATGCTGGTGTACAAATTACAAAACCAGTTTCTGGTATTGCAATGGGATTAATTACTGATCCTAAATCTGGTAAATTCACTGTACTTTCTGATATTTTAGGAGACGAAGATCACTTGGGTGATATGGACTTCAAAGTAACAGGTTCTGCAGACGGAATTACCGCTTGTCAAATGGATATCAAAATCCAAGGTTTAACCATGGATATCATGGAAACCGCATTAAACCAAGCAAGAGAAGGTAGATTACATATTTTAGGAGAAATCCTTAAAACCATCGATAAACCAAGAGCAGATGTGAAACCTCACGCTCCGAAAATGGAAATTTTAGAAATTTCTAAAGATTTCATCGGTGCGGTAATTGGACCTGGTGGTAAAATTATCCAACAGCTTCAAAAAGATACAGATACTGTAATCTCTATTGAAGAAATGGGCGAAATTGGTAGAATTGAAATCTCTGGAACTGACCGTGAGAAAATCAATGCTGCAATTGCTAGAATAAACGAAATTACTTTCGTGCCAGTTGTAGGTACTGTTTACAAAGGTAAAGTAGTAAAAGTAATGGATTTCGGTGCATTTGTGGCGATTGCTAAAGGAACCGAAGGTTTACTACACATCTCAGAAATCGAATGGAAGAGATTAGATAAAGTTCCTTATGCTGAAGGTGATGAAGTAGAAGTGAAATTTATGGGTTATGATGATCGTAAGAAAATGAGACTTTCGAGAAAAGTTCTTTTACCAAGACCACCAAGACCAGAACAAAAGCCTAGAACTGAAGGAGACGCTCCAAAACCAGAAGGAGAACAACCAACAGAACAAGCATAAAAATAGAAACTCTCGCAATTTTGCGGGAGTTTTTTTCTCACGTCTCCTTCACACTATAATATTCTAAAAGTCTATGGAGAAATTTTTTAAATCGTAGTTTTATAGTTCTCATATTTTTACTTTTTAGATGTTCAAAAATAGGGCTATCCTTTTTGTGATTCAATTACACTTTTGTGTGATTTTTTGGGGAATTTTTTAGAAAAATCTAAAAATGTTTTTCTGAGTGTATTCATAGATTGTCATTTTTATTTAGATTGTATTGATATTATTTAGTTAAATCTCTCAAAACATAAAAAATATTCTCATTTTTTGGTGGCTGATAAATCTCAAGCGTAAAATTTTCATGGTTTAGTCAATTTCTTGTATTTTTGAGAATAAACAAATTAAAAAATATGAGCTTTCCTACAGACATAGAAATAGCGCAATCGGCAGATATTAAACATATTAGAGAAATTGCAGAAAAAATCGGTATCGACCGAGAAGATTTAGAGTATTACGGGAAATACAAAGCGAAAATCCCTTTAAAATACATCAACGAAGAAAATATCAAGAAATCAAAATTGATTTTGGTTTCAGCGATTAATCCTACTCCAGCTGGTGAAGGAAAAACCACTGTTTCTGTAGGTTTGTGTGACGGATTGAACAAAATCGGTAAAAAAGCCATCGCAGTTTTGCGTGAGCCAAGTTTAGGTCCAGTTTTTGGGATAAAAGGTGGAGCAGCAGGTGGTGGTTACGCACAAGTTATTCCGATGGTAGATATTAATCTGCATTTTACAGGAGATTTTTCGGCGGTAGAAAAAGCCAATAATTTACTTTCTGCGCTGATTGATAATAATCTTCAAGATAAAAAAAGAAGCCTCAATATAGACCCTAGAACCATCGTTTGGAAGCGTGTAATGGATATGAATGATAGAAGTCTTCGTCATATTGTAGTGGGTTTGGGCGGTTCTAATAACGGAATTACGCGTGAAGAAGGTTTCAATATTACACCCGCATCAGAAGTGATGGCAATTCTTTGTCTTTCTAAAGATTTCGAAGATTTAAAAAACAGATTAGGAAATATTTTCGTAGGCTATACTTTTGATAAAAAACCAATTTACGCCAGAGATTTAAATGCTCAAGGAGCAATGGCGATTTTATTAAAAGACGCCATTCGTCCGAATTTAGTACAAACTTTAGAAGGAAATCCTGCGATTCTTCATGGTGGCCCTTTCGCGAATATTGCGCAAGGAACCAATACGATTATCGCTACTAAAATGGGACTTTCTTTAGCAGATTTTGTGGTAACAGAAGCCGGATTCGGAGCAGATTTAGGCGCAGAAAAATTCATGCACATCAAAGGATATTATGGAAATTTAAAACCAGATGCTTATGTTTTGGTGGCTACCATCAGAGCTTTAAGATATCACGGTGGTGCTAAAAAGGGCGAATACGAAAAACCGAATCTTGCAGCAGTAGAAAAAGGCATTGAAAACCTTAAAAAACATATCGAAAACGGCTTTAAATGGCAATTAAAACCAATTGTAGCGATTAATCATTTTGCCACAGATTCAGAAGAAGAAATCAATTTTGTAAAAGCAGAATGCGAAAAGTTAGGGGTGAAAGCCATTCTCGCAGATGAATTTACGATGGGAGGAGAAGGCATGAAAGCACTCGCAGAAGAAGTAGCGAGCTGTGCATTTAACTGCGGTAATAATTTTAAACCTTTATACAGTGTAGAAGATTCTGTGGAGCACAAAATCGAAAAAATTGCCAAAGAAGTTTATGGTGCTGACAGCGCTGTATTTTCTCAGAAAGCTAAAAATCAGTTAAAGTCCATTTATGAACTTGGACTGGATAAGCTACCGATTTGTATGGCAAAAACTCAAAAATCTTTATCGGATGATGAGAAAAAAATTGGAAGGCCAATTGGTTTCAAAGTGACTGTTCGTGAATTTGAATTTGCAGCAGGAGCAGGATTCATTATTCCAATTTTAGGAGATATGATGAGAATGCCTGGTTTGCCAAGTATTCCGGCAGCAGAAGGAATGAATATAGATAAAGATGGTGTCATTACTGGATTAAGTTAATCTTTAGACCATATAAAATAACAAACCGACTTTTTATAAAGTCGGCTTTTTTTTGAAATTCTGTAAATATTTATGGAAATTCTATAAAATATTTTTCATGGATTTGTAGAATCTTTGTATCAACAAAAAGCACCAATCACAAAATATAAAAACAAAATTATGAAAAATGTAAGATCAAAAATATTCACTGCGATTTTAGCTTATGTAGCTCCGATTGCGATTAATTATTTGATGAATAGATTTCTGAACAAGAAATCTAAACCGCAAGTAAAATCTACGCTATAACACTATAGTTTCAACATAAATCAGTTTTCTCAATTATTTAATTTTTTAGCTCTCGAGATGTTAAGTTAACTTTCGGGAGCTTTTTAGTGATAAAACTCAGATGTTTATTATTTGAATATTTCAGATAAAAACTGTAACTTTATGAAATGAAAGATAATAACTTATAAAATGTAGGTGGCTTTCTTTAAAGCCTCAATTTTATAACTATTTTCATAATTTTTAAGTTTTTATGTTAGACTTCGCTTGAGCCATTCAAGCGAAGTTTTTTATTGATAGAAGAAATTAAATATAGAAATTGAAATTTCTTAACATACATCAATGACTTCGTATCAGAAATAAGACTACTTTTGTCTCATTAAAAAAATAAAAAGATTATGATTAAAAAAATTGCATTATCATTAGTACTAGTATCAGGACTAGCTTTTGGACAAGCTAAAAAAGTAGTTTCTTCTGACGTTCATTGGTGGGGTTATAAGTTAGCTAAAACTGAAGCGTCTTCTCACGATGGAACTGTAACCGTGAAAAACGGAACTGTAGTTTTAAAGAAAAACGCTCTAGTTGGTGGTACTTTTGTATTAGATATGACTTCTATTAACGCTACTGATTTACAAGGTGAATATCAACAAAAATTAAACGGTCACCTTAAAAATGGCGATTTCTTCGAAGTTGATAAATATCCTACTGCTACTTTCAAAATCACTTCTGTGAAAAAAGGAGCTAATGGTAAAAGCGTAGTTTCAGGAAATCTTACTGCTAAAGGAAAAACTAATGCAGTTTCTTTCCCAGCTAAAATTTCAGTTAAAAACGGTGTAGTAACTTTAGAATCTGATAAATTTACTATCGATAGACAAAAATGGGACATAGCTTATAAATCTACTATGCAAGATGTAGTAGTAAAAGACGATATAGATTTGGTTGTTAAACTAACAGCGAAATAGTTTTTTTCAATTGTGTTTTTAGAGAATCCTAAAGAAAATTTCTTTAGGATTTTTTGTTTTTAATCTGTAAATTTATACAGAATTACTAAGCTAATAATCGCATGAAATTATATGTCATCAGTGGATTGGGAGCAGATGGAAGTATTTTTGAATACATTCAGTTTCCTAAAAAGTTTACCGAAATTATCTACATCGATTGGTTAATTCCTAATTACAACGAAAGTTTTGAAAACTATGTCAATAGAATGGCCGAAAAAGTAGATGTCAGCGAAAAATTCTGTTTATTGGGTTATTCTTTTGGAGGAATTATGGTGCAAGAAATTCACAAACTGAAACCCGCAGAAAAAGTAGTAATTCTGGGAAGTATAAAGTCTGATAAAGAAATGTCTATCACCTTTCATTTGGCAAAAAGTTCTAGAATTTTTGCGAAACTTCCCGAAAGTTATTTCTCCGAAAAAACCATAAAATCTTATGCCTTTTTCAGAAAATTATTTGACCCAAATAATCCTAAACTTTGGCAATATTTCAAGGTGCAAAATCCTACATATTTGAAATGGAGTATCAATAAAATCTTAGAATGGAAACATGAAGAAGATTCAAACGTAATCCAAATTTTAGCAGATAAAGACATTGTTTTTCCAGTAAAAAATTCTAAACCCAATTATGTCATAAAAGGCGGAACACACCTTTTTCCAGTGACTAAAGCCAAGGAAGTTTCTAAAATTTTAGAAGAAGTTTTCAGCGAATGATTATTTTTGGTTTTTCTGAGCTTTTTGTTTTTCCTTTTCCAATTTTTTAAAATAACCTCTGAAGAAAATATTATGCTTCAGCGCTTCCAGATTTTGGTTCAGTGAAACACTTGCCTGGTTAAGATTATTCATTGTAGAATCTATATTTTTCACCAAATTGGCATCGTTAGAAAGGTAATTGATGGCGCCTTTTCCGTTTTTAGCATTGCTGATGGTTTCGTTTAGATTTTCTACAGTTTTATTGATGTTTTGAGAAGATTCATCGAGATGAGTAAGTGCTCTTCGCATTTTATTGGCTACAGCAGAATCTTTAAGCACCGCAACGATGTTTTCTTTATCATTAATTCCTGCAAGAATTTTATTCACTTCATTAATGGTTCTCGTGGTTTCGTAGCTGGTTTTCTTAATGTTGGCAATGCTATTTTTAAGGTCAGAGATTCCATATTTCACATCTTGACTTAAGGTTTTGTCATTCAGTAACATACTTAGCGTTCCTGTTCCGTTATTGATTTTTTCAGAAACTTCTAGAATATTAGCCGTAATTTGTTCAGCATTGTTATTGGTTTTGTTAAGGGTTTTGAGTAAATCTTCTGTTGTGAGCCTTTCTTCGGCTTTTAGAATGTCACCAGATTTAGCAAGTGCCGCTTTTTCAGAATTTGGAGTGATATTGACAATCATATTTCCTACCAAACCATCAGAAGCAATACTTGCCACTGCATTTTTTTTGATGAATTTCATCGCACTTTTGTCGATATTCATTTCTACATTGATGAGCGTATCGTTGATGATTTCTATCTTTTTAACATAGCCCACATTAATTCCAGAAAAACGGACATTATTCCCTTCTTGTAAGCCATTTACATTTTCGAAATGTGCTTTTAAGGTTTCGGTTTCACCAAAAAATTGCTGTCTGTTTCCGATAAAATAAACAGCCATAATAAAAATAATGGTTCCGAGGATAACAAATATTCCGAGTCTTAATTTTTGAGCAACTGATTTTTCCATGTTTTTAAAAAACTTATTTAAAAAATGCTTTTACTTTTGGGTCTTGTGAAGTGGAAAGTTCGGCAAATGTTCCTTCTGCATAATTTTTTCCGTCAATCAGTAAAATCATTCTATTAGCAATAACTCTAGCACAGTCTACATCATGCGTAATGATGATAGACGAGGTTTTATATTTTTCTTGCACCGATTTCATGAGCAAGATAATTTCTTTAGAAGTAATAGGGTCTAAACCGGTGGTTGGTTCATCATAAATGATGATTTTTGGTTTCAGAATAAGTGTTCTGGCAAGAGCAACTCTTCTTTTCATACCGCCTGAAAGTTCATTCGGCATTAAATCAATTACATTTTTGAGTCCCACATTTTGCAGCGCTTCTTCTACCAAAGGCAAAGTGTCTTTTACATTTCCAAACTTTGAAATATGTCTTCTGAGCGGAAACTCTAGATTTTCTCTCACCGTCATAGAATCATAAAGCGCACTTCCTTGAAATAAAAATCCAATGTCTGCTCTTATTTCGTCTAAAGCTTTCAGAGAAAGATGCTCTAATTTTTGGCTCATAATTTCTATCGTTCCACTGTCTGGAATTTCTAAACCAATCAAACATTTTATCATCACCGATTTTCCAGAACCAGATTTTCCCATAATCACCAGATTTTCTCCTTTATAAAGATTAAGGTTAAATCCGTCCAAAACTACATTGTCTCCATATTTTTTATAGAGATTTTCAATTTTGATTATCGGTTCATGTGCAGCATTAGGATTCATCTTATTCTATAAAAATATTGGTAATTAATACAGCGATAAAATCGATAACAAACAATAACATGGAGGAGTAAACCACCGCAGAATTGGCGGCAATTCCTACACCTCGTGTTCCTGATTTACATTGGTATCCTTTGAAACAACCTACCATTCCTATGGCAAAACCAAAGAAAAAAGTCTTGATGGTTGCAGGAAGCAAATCACTAAATTCTATATTGTCAAAAACTTGATTAAAATATTGTAAAAAAGAAACATCGCCTTTCAGATTTTCTACCAAATAAGACCCGAAAATTGCGATGAAATCACTGTAAAAAACCAAAATCGGTAGCATAGCAGTCGTCGCAAGAATTCTAGTCACCACCAAATATTTAAAAGGATTGGTTCCAGAAACTTCCATAGCGTCTATTTGTTCGGTTACGCGCATAGAACCTATTTCTGCACCTATTCCAGAGCCTATTTTTCCTGCACAAATCAGCCCAGTAATAATCGGCCCGATTTCTCTAATAATGGAAATACTCACCATGGAAGGCATCCAAGAAACAGCACCAAATTCCATTAAAGTAGGGCGGGTTTGTAAAGTAAAAACCAAACCGATGATAAATCCCGTAACAGAAACTAGAAAAAGTGAGCGGTTACCAATGCTGTAACATTGTTTCAGGAATTCTTGAAAATCATAAGGTTTTTTATAAAATTCTTTTAAAAATCTTATGCTGAAATAGCTCATTTCGCCTATCTCTACGATGAAGTTTTTTAAAGATTGTACTATTTGATAAAAAACTTTCATAATAAACATTTAAACTTCTATCAAATTTACTGAAATTTTTTGATTTATCCTTAAAATTCCTGTTAATTATTTGATAACAAAAAAAAAACCGCAGTCATTTTTTATGACAGCGGAAAACTTTTTATTTTGCGACTTGTTTTTTTGGTGATTATTTTTTTCTTTTAAAATCTTCGTCTTTCATAACCATTTTATAAGCGAGCCATAATCCGAAAACCGATGCAATGATGAAAAAAAACATCGCTATAGAAATTCCAAAAATTTGAAAATTAGGAACTCTCATCAATAGAGATGAGCCAATAATTAATGCAGCAATAATAAGTGCGATGGAAATTCTATTGGCTACTTTTTGGAAGGCATCGGTAAATCGTTCTTCATCTATCGCATCTATTTTGAGCTGAAACTGGTTCTGAGCCAAATTTTCGGTGATTTTATTAAGTCTTTCCGGAAGATTTTCGGCTAATTTTTTGGTTTCTATCAATTGAGCAAAGAAATTTTCTGGTTTGGCTTCGTGAGCCATTTTTTTAACCATCATTTTCTCCAAAATCTGCTTCATGTTTTCAGCCAAATCATATTGAGGAGCGAGAACCGCTACAATTTGGTCTAAATTCAATAAAATTTTTCCAAGAATATTCAGTTCTACCGCAATTCTGATTCCTTTTTCTGCGGCAATTTTATTCATTCTGATGAGCATTTTTCCCGTTTGCATTTCTGCGGCATTTCTGTTCTGAGAATCCAGTACAATTCGGTTAATTTCTTTTTTGAAACCAATAATATCTGCGTTTTTATCATCTTGACTGATTTCTAGAAGCACTTTAGAAACTTCTTCACCATTGTATTTGCTAATAGCGATGAGCAATTTCAAGATTTGTTCCTGCAAATTCGGGCTGAATTTCGCCACCATTCCTAAATCCATTAAGGCAATTTTTCGGTCTTTGGTCAGGTGTACATTTCCAGGATGCGGATCTGCATGCGCAAAACCATCAAAAATAATTTGTTGAAGATAAGCTTTTACCAATTCATCAATGAGCACCGAAAAATCGATTTCCGTTTTTTGAATTCCATGAACAGAAGTGATTTTTTGACCTTCCACGAAATCCATCGTCAAAATTTTAGAAGTAGAGTAGTCTAAAACAGGTTGAGGAATCACAATATGCTCAAATTTTTCTAGATTTTTGCCCAGAGCAATCAGATTTTGAGCTTCTCTGTTGTAATCTAGTTCGTGAATGAGAATATGTCTCATCTCGTCTAGAACATCGTCTATTCCGTATTTTTTGGCGGTTTTAGAATGTTTTACAGCAAGGTCTGATAATTCTTTCAAGGTGTCTAAATCTTCGATGAAATTTTTACGAATTCCCGGTCTTTGAATTTTCACCGCTACTTCTTTTCCAGAGCGCAAAACCGCTTTGTGAACCTGTCCAATACTTGCTGAAGCCAAAGGTTGGGTTTCAAAACTCAAAAAAGCTTTGGAAATTTTTGTATCTAATTCCTCTTCCACTATTTTTTGGATTTCTGAATACGGAATTTCCTCTACATCATCTTGTAGAGAAGCCAATGCCAATAAATAAGGTTCTGGCAATAAATCTGGTCTTGTAGAAAGAGTTTGCCCGATTTTTACATAAGTCGGCCCCATATTTTTGAGGTCTTCTACCAATTCTTCTGGCGAAGTGTAGCGATTAGACTCTTCAGAAAGTTCCTGATCTTCTGCCAATTCATCAAGTGCTTTGTCTGAAGCAGCCGATAAAATATCGCTGTTTCTATATTTGAGTACCAAAGAAATAAATTTCTGGTATTTTTTTAGATTTTCGGGAATAATTTTCATAGGAAATGAGTTGTTTTTTCAAGAGCAAATTAATTGAGAATAAGTGGCTTATCTGTTACAAAATTTGAAGGGGTATTTTCAAAATTTTAAGGATGAATAATTTTTTATGGTTTGCCTAATAATTTTATCTTTGTAAAAATCATTTATCAATAATCAATATGGAGAGTATTTCGGTTTTTGAAATCATAAAAGTAGGAATTGGGCCATCTTCGTCTCATACGATGGGACCTTGGAATGCAGCGGAAATGTTTCTGTGTGAAATCAGAAGAAATCATCAGATTTCAGAGGTGGCAGAAGTGTATGTAGAGTTTTTTGGCTCGCTTGCCAAAACAGGAATTGGTCACGGAACAGATATTGCCGGAATGCTGGGTTTAAGCGGAGAAAATTTTAAAAAAATAGATACCGATAAAATAGATGCTAAAATAGCCGAAATCAAAAATTCTGGGAAATTGATTTTAGGTGCTGAAAAAGAAATTCCTTTTATTTATGGAAAACATTTGGTGCTGAATATGCAAAAATCTTTAGATTTTCACCCAAATGGAATGATTTTCAAAGCGGTTTTTAACAACGGCGAAATTTTAGAAAATGACTACTATTCTGTTGGTGGCGGTTTTGTGGCGACTCAAGAAGATAATTCTATAGAAAGTCATTGTATCAGAACACCTTATCCTTGTCATAAAGGCGAAGATATTTCTAAATATTGTGAAAAATTAGGAGTACAGAGACTTTCTGATTTGGTATACATCAATGAAGAAGCTTGGAGAACCAAAGAAGAAACGAGAAGTGAAGCACTTTACATTTGGCAACAAATTAAAGAATGCATTTACAAAGGCGTTAATAAAGAAGGTGTTTTACCGGGTGGACTTAATGTAACGAGAAGAGCTGCTGATTTCAATCGAAAATTATTAGGCGAAGACGTTATTTACAAAAATATAAACGAATGGTTTGCTGCGGTAAAAAATTCTCCTAAAGATTTCAATCAAATTACCCGTTGGATTTCATGTTTTGCATTGGCTGTAAACGAAGAAAATGCCAGTTTTGGTAGAATTATCACGGCACCTACGAATGGAGCGAGTGGTGTAATTCCTGCGGTGCTCATGTATTCTCAAACCTTTACAGAATTTAACTCAGAAGAAGATATCATCAGATTTATTTTAGTAGCGGGAGAAATCGGTACGCTTTTCAAGAAAAATGCAACCATTTCTGCAGCGATGGGAGGTTGCCAAGCAGAAATCGGTGTTTCTTCGGCGATGGCGGCAGCTGGTTTGACAGAAATTTCGGGCGGAACTCCAGCTCAAGTAATGATGGCAGCAGAAATTGCGATGGAACATCACCTTGGTCTCACTTGCGACCCAATTGGTGGATTGGTGCAGATTCCGTGTATTGAGAGAAATTCTATGGGTGCTATGAAAGCGATTACCGCTTGTCATATCGCGCTAGAAAGCGATCCTTCTAAAGCCAGAGTTTCTCTGGATGATGTCATTAAATCCATGTGGGAAACTGCACTAGACATGAATTCTAAGTACAAGGAAACTTCTGAAGGTGGTTTAGCAGTTGCCGTGAACGTGGCAGAATGTTAATGAAATTTTGAGGAAGATAACCTCCATTTATTTTCTAAAAATTCTTAACTTGTGCCGTTGAATTTTTATCAATGGCTACCATTATCAAACCCAATATTGCTCCCGAATTGCTCTCACAACTCGACACGAAATTCGAGGAAGAGAAGCAAGTTATCGTGCATTGTGGTTTTCAGAATAATTATTTGATTGGAAATCTCGTAAGAATTTGGCGCACCACGTTCTTGGTGGATAAATTTACGGGGCACCGAAGCCAACTTTTATTCTGGGAAAATATCTCGATGTTTCCTTACTGGACGGAAGTTCCGCCTGTGAAAGAATATTGGTTTACCCTTATTTTTTCTGGATTGCCTAAAGATTGCAAACTCTTTGATTTCGTAGAAGAAATTCCGCAAGAAGGAGGTTTTTTGGTGACTGATATTGATAGAAATGAAAGCGATGTTTATACTATAAAATTAATTTAAATGAAGAAGATTTACCTACTTTTACTCTTAGTTTCAAGTTTTGCCTTTGGTCAAGGTCTTAAAAATAAAACCGATAAAAAACAATTTCCTGTCGAAATTCTAGAAATCGAAACCTTTCAAAAAGAACTTAATAAAGAATACAAAACAGAAGAAGAAACACCTTTGCGTGGTTCTAATTTCAAGAAATTCAAGTCTCATCCGTTTTTTCCTATTGATTTAACTTATCGTGTAAAAGCGAAATTGGTAAAAACCGAAAACGCGGTTCCTTTTGAAATTCCTACTTCGTCTGGAAGAACCAAAAAATACAGAGAATTCGGGAAAGCATATTTCACGCTGAATGGAGCAGAACAGGTTTTGACGGTTTATCAAAGTTTAGCCTTGTTAGATGACCCAGAATATCAGGATTATTTATTTTTGCCTTTCAAAGATGAAACCAACGGAAAAGATACGTATGGTGGTGGAAGATATTTGGATTTAAGAATTCCTCAAAATGATGAATTGATTATTGATTTCAATAAAGCGTATCATCCGTTATGTGCTTATAACGCTACGGATTACAGTTGCCCAATTGTTCCTCAGCATAACTGGTTGCAATTACCTATCGAAGCAGGCGTGAAATACCAAAATATTTGGTTTGAGCATTAGATTCTAGATGTGAGATACTAGATACAAGACATGAGATGTGAGCATCTCAAAAAATTGCATAAACTAAAAATTCAAAATTTATTTTCCTCTATTCAAAGAAAGCAAATTTTGAATTTTTTTATCAAATATTTTGAGTAAAGTAATTTTGCAAAAATCGTTAATGCTTAATGTTTTTAAAACGCAAAGATTCTGAATAATAAAAACTAATATTTAAGAAAGCAAAGCTAAAATTCGCAAGCGAATTGAAAAAGCGAAAGCTTAAAAACGAATTTATTCGTCAACTTTGCTCGCTTAAAGCATGAAAAATTTGTTAAAAATCTTTGCGCTCATTGCGAAAAACCTTTGCGACATTGCGTGAAAAAATCTATCTAACCACCGCATTAATTTTATCCCAAAGTGCAGCATCAAAACCAGACAATGCAAAATTAGGATTCTGCGGATCCGAAGCATCGCCCATTCTGATGACCACCATATTTTTACTCGGAATTACATAAATTCTTTGATCTTCGGCGCCCATCGCTGCATACATATCTGCAGGAGCATTAGGAACTAAAGCAGTGGGATAAACCGTTTGCGAGCCCGGAACCATGTATTTAGATTTTCCATTGAGCCACCAAAGATAACCGTAAGAAGGATTGATATTTTGAGAAGTAGAAATGGCTTCGTTCAGATAAGTTTCATTGATGATTTGTTCGTTTTTCCATTTTCCTTTGTTCAGGAAAAGCAGTCCAAATCTCGCCATACTTCTGGTATTGCTATGATAAATGGTGAAAATAGCCCCGAAATTCCAGAAACCATCCATCCCGATTTTATTTTTCAGTTTGGCGTTAAAATACGTTTCAAAATCTTGATTGCTCGCTTTACCAATCACATTTATCAAAAGCTGAAAAACATTGCTGTAAGACCATCTGCTTCCTGCATCTGCTAAATATGTAAGATTGGGTTTTATCACGAGGTTGCTCTCGTCATTAAGACCAGAAGTCATGGTGAGTAAATGTCTCGGCGTGATGAGGTTTTCTTTTTCCAGAGGTTCGCTTGTCCAGCCGTTTCCTAAATATTGAGAAACTTTATTGTTGATGTTCAGTAAACCTTCTTGTTGAGCAATTCCTGTGGTGGTAGAAACCAGCGTTTTTCCTGCGCTGTTCCATTGCCAAGTTGCAGTAGCATTGTGTCCGTTGAAATATTCTTCCATCACAATTCTACCGTTTACGAGAATCATAAAAGATTTAGAATGTTTTTCTGCCAAGAAATCTTTAAGCGGTTGCACTGCACTTTGGTTCCAACCGAGACTGGCAATAGATTTGGTTTCCCAATTGCTGTCTGTATTATTAGGGAAATACATCGTTTCTGTGGGAGTTGGCGTAGGTTCATCTTCACTACTGCTGCAACCAAAAAACGGGAGTAACACTAAAAACGGTAAAATTCTCAAAGTTTTCATCAACTGGTTTTAGCTCTTTGATGGAGATTTGGCGGGAAGGTTAAATTTTTAGAAATATAATTTTTTACACATAGTTTGTCATTGACTCCGTCGAATCTTCGATTTCCGTAGGAATCTTTACATAGAAAAAAATTAATACTCCGAAGTCAGAGAATTCGGAAAAGTTGTTTTCTAATTATAAAATGTTCCTATAACTAAAATTAAAATTGCTATTATGAAGGAAAGACAAGAAAAAATAAATGATAAATCAACAAAACATTTCCACAAGTTAAAATTTTTAGAAATTTTAGATTGTTTCATATAAAATATTTTTCTGCTTTTACTCTCGCTTATACCATATGCTTCTTTGTAAATATTTCTTACATTTTCTAAACCTTCGTTATAGGTTTTGTGTAAAAACTCACCAACTTCATAATATCTAGCTTTTAAGTCATTAATAGCTTTTATTTTTTCAGTCGAGTTAAGCTTTTCGTATACTTCAAAATGATTAGAATAATCTAAATCATAGTCTAATTTAAATTTATCAATAAGTTCTGAAAAATTTATATCATTAGGAAGTTTGTTAGGATTAATTTCTGGGAAATCTGAATTAGATAATGATAGTTTTACGTAGTTTTCAATTCTTTGGGAAAGTATTAAAAAACGGAAAATAGAATAACGATTAAAAATGCCAAAAATTAACGTGCAAACAAAAAAAACTAATACACATTTAACATTTTCATATGAAATTGCTAATTTTAGTTTTTCTAAATTTGAGATCATTAATCCAATTCCAGTTATTGCAAAACTAACAATCCATATGATGAAACTCTCAATATTTGAAATGTTTGTTTGGAAATTCTTTCTTGAAGTTTCTAAATTATTATATTCAATTTCTCTTATTAATTCAAATGGATTTTTCATAGATAAGTTTTAATAGCGAAAAAAACATTAAAAAAGCATTTTGTTTTCATTATTACTTTATTTTACTTACAAATAGTAAAAACTTTCCAATTAAAGTCAAAATGATTAAAACTAAAAATATATATACCATTCTTTGATTACTTTTAAAATACCACCAAGAAGGATTTTCTATTTTATAAGTTATGTAATCGTTCTTAATTTTTTCATTAATTAAATTAAGCTCTTTAACATTTTGATTGTATTTTTTTAATAACTCATTATGTTTATTGATTTTTTTTGTTGGTTTTTCTCCATTTTTAATTTTTGAATTGATTTCAAGTTCTAATTTAGTGATAGTTAAAAACAATTCTCTAATACTATTTTCATATACGGTTTTTTGGGGAATTGAGATGTAAGACTTATATATAAGAGTATCATCAATAAGTTCAAAATTTCCAGATTTTAGCTCAGCCATTAATATTCCTTTGGAATAAATTATTTTATTTATCTCATTCGGATGATATTTACTACTTATTGAAATTGAATCATTAATAATCTTGTTAGGATTTTCATCAATTTGTTTAAATTCTCTATAAAAGAAAAATAAAGTAAATATTGATAATATTAAAGATGGATAAAATAATAGACTACCTACAATTTTATATATTCTATTTATTTTGTCATTATTTGGAATTTTATTTGAGTAAAATGAAATAAAAAAACCCAGAATAGGAGTTAAGAAGAATGATAATAAAAAAGAGTAACTAAAACCAATCTTTTTTTCTATTCCTATATTGTATGCTATAGTGATACAAAAAATAGCATAAACTAAAAAAAAAAGTATTTCCATAAATTTTACATTTATTATTTAATGAAAAATATAGGTTTCAAAAAATTAAAGATTATTTTTCAACCAATTTGAGCATTCAGAATTAAATCCATGCCATGCAGCTTCTCCGTTCAATCCAACAACTAATAATTCATCATTTACATCAATAAAATTTGTTAGATAGTCTCTAATTGATATTGATGTAGAGGTGGATTTAATTATGAAAGCACTGTCTAAACAATGCCACCAATCTCCTAATTCTTTTATTTTTTCAATTAATGTAGAATAATCTTGGCCTGACTTGTTTAAATCATAGCCAATTAAATAAGTTTTTGTCATAGTATTAGTTTTATTATTAAAAATTTATATATGTTTTCAAAAAAATTAAATTTGTACTAAATTAAAAAATAAAATCCATACTACATTACGGAAAAACATAAAATGCTAAAAATCATCTAAATTTTTCTAAACACCCCGTCAAAATCATAGATTTTGACACCCCTCTAAAAGAGGGGAACCAAACTAAGAACATTATTTTATCATTTACCACAGCGTTTGTCATTCTGAAAGAATCTCTACATATAGTTGCGTTAAATTTAGACTGACTTTGTCGAACCACTTCGTTAGGTTTCTTACGGAAATCGAAGATTAGACGCAGTCAATGACAAAGTCTATGTTAGAAAGTTTTGAAAAGTAATTAAGAAAACATAAAATTAAAATCTAACCTAGATTTATTTTGTTGAATCACTGTGTAAGGTTTGCAGTGGAAATCTTTTAAATAGGTGACTGAGCGGAGTCGAAGTCACCTATTTAAGCAAGACTGAAAGTCTAAAGATACAAAAGCGTCTTGCTCCTAAACCTTCGCTAAAAACTCCTCGAAAATAGGAGAGATAGAAACGGTTCCGTCTGGTTGAATTTTATCCAGTTTTACCATTTCTATTTGGTTGATAGAACTTGCGTCAAAAGGTTTCTGAACGCGTACATAATTTTCGGTGAAGCCAAACATTTTTCCGTCTTTTTCTTCGTGTTCCCAAAGTACAGGCAAGGTTTTCCCTAGTTGTGTTTGGTAAAATGCCATTTTCTTTTTCTCAGAAAGAATTCGGAGCATTTTGTTGCGTTTTTTACGTTCAGCAATCGGTACAACACCTTCCATTTCTACGGCTTCGGTATTTTCTCTTTCAGAATACGTAAAAACGTGTAAATAACTGATTGGTAATTCGTTAATGAAATTATAAGTTTCTAAAAATTTCTCTTCGGTTTCTCCCGGAAATCCTACAATTACATCTACACCAATCGCAGCATCGGGCATTACTTCTCTAATTTTAGAAACTCTGTCGCTGTACAATTTGGAGAGGTATCTTCGCTTCATTTTTTTGAGCAAATCATCGCTTCCACTTTGCAACGGAATATGAAAATGCGGTACAAAACTCTTGCTTTCAGCTACCAAATCTATGGTTTCGTCTTTCAATAAATTCGGTTCGATAGAAGAAATTCTAATTCTTTCAATTCCCTCTACTTTATTGAGTTCTTTCACCAAATCTAAGAAAGTATGTTCGTGTTTTTTATTGCCAAATTCGCCTTTTCCGTAATCGCCAATATTTACACCTGTCAAAACAATTTCTTTGATGTCTTTTTCGGCAATTTCTTTGGCATTTTTCACTACGTTTTCTACGGTGTCACTTCTAGAAATTCCTCTAGCTAAAGGAATCGTGCAATAGGTACATTTATAATCGCAACCGTCTTGAACCTTCAAAAAAGCTCTGGTTCTGTCGCCAATAGAATAACTTCCGATGAAAAAATCTGCTTCTTCTATTTCGCAAGAGTGAACTTCGGCGTGATGTTCTGTCTTTTCTAAATCTTCGAGGTAACTTAGAATATTGAATTTTTCTTTGGCGCCCAAAACCAAATCTACGCCTTCAATGGCAGAAATTTCTTCGGGTTTTAGTTGGGCATAGCAACCTACAATCACCACCAAACCATCTGGATTGGCTTTCATCGCGCGTTTTACGTGAAGTTTACATTCCTTGTCTGCATTATCGGTTACAGAACAAGTATTGATGATATAAACATTCGCAGCATCGTCAAAACTTACTTTTTGGTAACCCGCACCAGTCAATTGTCTGGCGATAGTAGAGGTTTCCGCAAAGTTCAGTTTACAGCCTAGCGTGTGAAAAGCAGCGGTTTTTGTAGTGAAATTTTCCATAATAAATTGGGTGCAAATTTACGGAAAAAATATTTAGAATGAACTGAACAGAGCTTGAGAAGAAATTTTATCAAAATTAATTTCCCCGTCCCTAAAAGGTGTAATTTTGATAAAATTTTCAAGATATTTTTCCAACCTTTAGGGTGGGGAAAAGAAAAATTTCTTGGAAATGTTTTTTCATACAAAATCTAAAAACTATAAATTTCCGAGTTTAGTGGCAATTAAAGTCGAGTCAAGTTCGGGTTTTGTTCGGAAAAAGTACCCGTTTTCCGAAGCTGATTCGAGCTTGATTCGAACATGATTCGAACAAAAGTGGTTTTTGGGGCAAATTTTTCGATGTAACGAGGCTTTAAAACATAAAAAATCCACAAATTCTAGAACTTGTGGATTTTTGGAAAGATAAGTTTGAGTTTATATGGTTTTGTGTTTATAGTTGATAAATTTTTTCAAAAGCTTCTTCTGGTAAATTCCAAGTGCAAGATGGTGCTTTGTCATTAAGAACCGCCCATTTCTTATGTTCTAAGTCGAAAATTCTAACTCCACTTAGGTTCAGTTGGTTGGTTTTGTAAATATGTAAACTTACAGATAGCGTAGGTTTATTGTTCACGATACTGTGAATTCCGCCCATTTCTTCGGCGAAAGAAATACCTTCTATTGCTACACCAGCGCCTTCATATTCTATAAAATCTTTGGTTTCTTTGTAATACACTTCGGTTAATTCACCTTTTAGGACTTTTATTTTTCCCTCGTAGTTTTTGTGGTCATGAATCGCTGTTTTATTTTCAGCGCCCCATAACATGAGAATTGCTACAGCATTTTCATTGTTAAAAACAGGGAATCTTTTATACGTTTTGGCAGGAACATCTAGTTCGTTGATTTTGAAAACTTGGTTGTATTCTTCGAAACTGAATTCGAATAGGTTTTCTACAACGGTATTAAAGTCTGCCGAGACATTTTGTAAGTCTTCTAAAGTTTGGGCTAGGGGTTTATTCATTGTTCTTTCCATAATTTTTACTTGCATGATTTTCAGTTGGTAAAATTATTAAAAACTGTGTTTTATGACACCGATTTTGAGATGATTTACATCATGCAAGATTGCTGATTTTATAAAAGAATTTATGATTTTTATCAAATTTTCTATTCTTAACATACATTCCGCTTCAGTTTTCTAAAAAAATAATATCTTTGCACCTGATTTTAAAGAAACGATAAAAATGGATTTTAAAAATTATCAGATGCCTTATAGCATCAACCCGAATTACAGCAAGAAAGTTGCGTATTTTTCGATGGAATTTGCCATTGATCAAGCATTGAAAATATACAGTGGAGGTTTAGGATTTTTGGCTGGTTCTCACATGAGAAGTGTTTATAATCTGAAGCAAGACACTGTCGGAATCGGTATTTTGTGGAAATTTGGTTATTATGACCAAGCTAGAAATCACGATCAAACGCTTAATCCAGTTTGGACTAAGAAAATGTACAGCTTCTTGGAAGATACAGGAATTAAATTCCAAATTGACATTCACGATGCACCAGTTTGGGTAAAAGTAATGTACCTGAACCCAGAAACGTTTAAAACTGCACCTATCTTTTTACTTTCTACAGATGTGCCAGAAAATGACCACGTTTCTAAAACCATCTGCCACAGATTATACGATGCGAATGAATCTACAAAATTGGCTCAATACATCCTTCTAGGAAAAGGAGGAGCTAAACTTTTAGACGAATTAAACCTAGAAAGAGAAGTATATCACTTAAACGAACCGCACGGTTTACCAGCAGCATTCTATTTGTTGAAAAAATTCGGTGGAGATTTAGAAAAAGTAAAAGAAAGATTGGTTTTCACTACGCACACTCCAGAAGAAGCAGGAAACGAAAAACACAATGTACACACTTGTCACCAAATGTCTTATTTCTCTGGCTTAAGCTTAGAAGAAGTAAAGAAAATTGAAGGACAAGATAACGACCAATTTAACCACTCATTGTGTGCTTTGAGAATGGCAAGAATTGCGAATGGAGTTTCTCAGTTACACGGTGTAGTTTCTAACGAAATGTGGGGTAAATATCCAGGTATCTGCGAAATTAAAGCCATTACCAATGCACAAGATTTCAAATATTGGGCAGATAAACCACTCTATAACGCTAGAGAAGAAAGAGAAGACGAAGAATTCGATTTCAGAAAAAAATATCTTAAAAAGAGAACTTTCAGAATTGTAGCAGACCAATGTGGTAAATTGTTTAATCCGCACGTATTTACAATGGTTTGGGCAAGAAGATTTGCAGGATACAAAAGAGCAGATTTATTGCTTCAAGATAAAGAAAGATTCAGAAAATTATTGGAAAACAAAAAATATCCAGTGCAAATTATCTTTGCAGGAAAACCTTATCCAGTAGATTTTGCAGCGATTTCTACTTTTAACAACTTGGTTGAAGAAAGTAAAAATCATAAAAACATGGCGGTTCTTACAGGGTATGAATTGTCATTAAGTAAATCTCTAAAACAAGGTTCTGATGTTTGGTTAATCAACCCAAGAGTTCTTAGAGAAGCTTCTGGTACTTCTGGTATGACGGCTTCTATGAACGCTTCTGTAAACCTTTCTACAGATGATGGTTGGATTCCAGAATTTGCAAAAAATGGTGTGAACTCTTTTGTGGTTCCAAAAGCAGATTATGCAAATATGAGCGTTTTCGATGTAGACAATTATGATATGAACCAATTGTATGACATCTTAGAAAACCAAATTTTACCAATGTACTACGAAAGACCAGATGAATGGAGACAAGTAGTGAAAAATGCAATGGATGATGTAAAAGAGCAGTTCAATTCTGATAGAATGGCTGATGAATATTACAAAATTATGTATAATAATTAATCCATATATTAATATTTTTTACGTCTGGGGCGCTTCCAAAGGAAGCGCCCCAGATTTTATTAATACTATAATCATTTAGTATTAGAAAAAATAATTTATCTTGTAACTATAAATTCAGTTTTCATAAACTGACTTATCAGCGTATGTATTTTCATTTGTAGTTAGTGTGATCACTTTATAAAAACCTAAAATAAATGACTACCAGAAGAAAATTTTTGAAAAATGCAGGAATTTTATCTGCAATCTTGGCTTTGAATCCTTTAAAAGCTGAAGAAATTCTTCCGAAAAAAAAATCAGAAAACCAGTCGTGCTTTCGACTTGGAGATTTGGTATTCAAGCCAATGAAGAAGCGTGGAAAGTTCTTTCTCAAGGAGGAAAAGCTCTGGATGCTGTAGAAAAAGGAGTAAGGTTGGTAGAAGACGACCCGAATGAAAGAAGCGTAGGTTACGGAGGAAGACCAGACAGAGACGGAAGAGTTACGCTAGACGCGTGTATTATGGATGAAAAAGCGAATATTGGTTCGGTGGCATCTTTAGAACATATCAAAAATCCAATTTCTGTAGCCAGAGCCGTGATGGAAAAAACGCCTCACGTCATGTTAGTTGGCGATGGAGCCTTGCAATTTGCGGTTTCTCAAGGTTTTGAAAAAATGAATTTACTCACACCAGAATCTGAAAAAGAATGGAAAGATTGGCTCAAAACATCAGAATATAAACCTGTGGTAAATATAGAAAACCATGACACAATTGGTATGATAGCACTTGATGAACACGGAAATCTTTCTGGAGCGTGCACAACTTCTGGAATGGCGTTTAAAATGCATGGTAGAGTTGGGGATTCGCCCATAATTGGAGCGGGGCTTTTTGTAGATAATGAAGTGGGCGCTGCAACTGCAACTGGTCATGGTGAAGAAGTGATTAGAACTTGCGGTTCACATTTGGTGGTAGAGTTAATGCGACAAGGAAAATCTCCTCAACAAGCGTGTGAAGAAGCAGTGAAGAGAATTTATAAGAATTTCGTGAATCAAAACCGAAATGTGAAAGATACTCAGATTGGTTTTATTGCCATCAACAAATTTGGTGAAACAGGTGCGTTTTGTTTGCAAAAAGGGTTCAATTACGCGGTTCACACTCAAGAAAGCAATGTCTTAATGGATGCCAAAAGCTTAATTTAAAATTGATTAAACGCAAAGGTTTTTTAATATCTAAAACTTTTTAAGTAAGCAAAGTTTTATTCGCAAGCGAATTGAAAGAGCTTGAAAATATTTTTTATATTTAAGATGAGAAATTAAACAAGAGCTTAATAAAATCAACTCGTTGATAAGAACTTTGTTCACTTAACATTTAAATAAATTTCGTAAAACATTACATTTAA
Organism: Cloacibacterium caeni; assembly: GCF_907163125.1. Classification (NCBI taxonomy): domain Bacteria; kingdom Pseudomonadati; phylum Bacteroidota; class Flavobacteriia; order Flavobacteriales; family Weeksellaceae; genus Cloacibacterium; species Cloacibacterium caeni. The sequence continues at coordinate 1,729,412 of NZ_OU015319.1, read as the reverse complement.
AGTTTATTTAATTTTTTAAACGCAAAGATTTTTTAACATCTAAAACTCTTTAAGCAAGCAAAGTTTTATTCGCAAGCGAATTGAAAGAGCTTGAAAATATTTTTTATATTTAAGATGAGAATCTATTGCAGAAGCTTAATAAAATCAACTCGTTGATAAGAACTTTGCTCACTTAACATTTAAATAAATTTCGTAAAACCTTACATTTAAAGTTTATTTAATTTTTAAACGCAAAGGTTTTTTTAAGATCTAAAACTTTTTAAGCAAGCAAAGTTTTATTCGCAAGCGAATTGAAAGAGCTTGAAAATATTTTTTTTTATATTTAAGATGAGAAATTAAACAAGAGCTTAATAAAATCAACTCGTTGATAAGAACTTTGCTCACTTAATATTTAAATAATTTTCGTAAGACTTTGCGTTTAAAGTTTATTTAATTTTTAAACGCAAAGGTTTTTTTAATGTCTAAAACTTTTTAAGCAAGCAAAGTTTTATTCGCAAGCGAATTGAAAGAGCTTGAAAATATTTTTTATATTTAAGATGAGAATCTATTCAGGAACTTAATAAAATCAACTCGTTGATAAGAATTTTGCTCACTTAATATTTAAATAATTTCGTAAAACCTTACATTTAAGTTTATTTAATTTTTAAACGCAAAGGTTTTTTTAATGTCTAAAACTTTTTAAGCAAGCAAAGTTTTATTCGCAAGCGAATTGAAAGAGCTTGAAAATATTTTTTATATTTAAGATGAGAATTTATGCAGGAACTTAATAAAATCAACTCGTTGATAAGAATTTTGCTCACTTAATATTTAAATAAATTTCGTAAGACTTTGCGTTTAAAAAATAAAAACTAATAACACCTATGACAGAAAATGAAATTTCCTATAAAATAATTGGCGCAGCATTAGAAGTGCACAAAAACCTCGGAGTTGGACTATTAGAAAGTGCTTATGAAACTGCACTTGTGTATGAACTTCAAAAATTAGGTTTAAAGGTAAAGCAACAATACGCACTTGCTCTTAATTATAAAGAAATTGAAATAGACAATGCTTATAGAATTGATATTTTAGTTGAAGAAAAAGTGATTGTAGAAGTGAAATCAGTATTAGAATTAAATCCTATTCATTTTGCGCAAACCAATACTTATTTGAAATTTACAGGTTTAAAATTGGGATTATTAATCAATTTTAAAACTCAGTTATTAAAAGATGGAATTCACAGAATCGTAAACAAATTGTAAAATGTTAGAAATAGCTTGTTTTAATAAAGAATCTGCTGTTATCGCAGCAAAAGCTGGAGCAGATAGAATAGAGTTTTGTGCAGATTTTCATTTGGGCGGAACCACTCCTGATTTAGAAGATTTCAAAAATTTAAAAAAGGAAATAGATGTACCTATTTACGTGATGATTCGTCCGAGAGGTGGAGATTTTTTCTATTCAGACGAAGGCTTCAGTTTGATGAAACACCAATTGCAAAATTTTTATAACGCTGGAGCAGATGGTTTTGTTTTTGGAATTTTAGACCAAAATGATGAGGTAAACGAAGAGCAATGCAAGGAACTTGTCCAATTTGCAAAAGGAAAACCATGTACTTTTCATCGTGCTTTTGATAGAACTAAAAATCTAGAAAAATCACTGGAAAAGCTTATCAATTGTGGTTTTTCTACCGTTTTGACGTCTGGTGGAAAATCTAATGTAGAAGAAGGCAAAGAAATGCTCCAAAAATTAGTGGGAATTTCAGCGGGAAGAATAGACATTTTATGCGGAGGTGGTTTACGTTCTTCTAACCTTGTTGAGATTAAAAATTTCACTCATGCCAAGAGCTTTCATTCGTCTGCAATTCTAGAAGGAGAGGTTGCGGATTTCCACGAAATAACAAGACTAAAATCATGTTTTTAGGGCGTTTTCTATGAGGTTTAAATTGCTGAAAATCCGTACTTTTAGGGGAATTTTTTTCAAAGCAATTTTATTAAAATTAAACAACACAATATTTAAAATTTTCACACTATGAAATTTCCGCTTTATTTACCACAAATCGAAAATCCAGCAAACAATAACCTTTCAATTCTAGCAGCAGATGTAGGTGGAACCAAAACCAATATTGCACAATTTGTTTCGCAAAATGGCAAAATGGTTCTTCAGTTAGAAGAAACGTATACCACCAATCATCATAATTCTTTGACAGAAATTATTCTAGATTTTATCAAAAAAAATAATTTCGAGAAGCCAGACAGAATTTCTATTGGAGCTGCAGGTCCTGTAGTAAACGGAATTTGCCACACTACCAATATAAAATTTAAAATAGATGTAACAGAACTCAGTAGAGACCTACAAATAGATAAAGTCTATCTCATTAATGATTTAGAAGCTACGGCTTTTGGAATGACAGAAGTAGATGACGAGTTTATCATTACCATGAGAAACGGAAATCCTTCTATTGGTGGTCATATTGCTATTTTGGCTCCAGGAACAGGTTTAGGCGAAGCTTGTCTTTTCTGGGACGGAAAACATTTAAGACCAATGCCTTCTGAAGGTGGTCACAGTGAATTTGCGCCGAGAACAGATGTAGAATTTGAATTGGTGAAATTTTTACAAAAAACCTATGGCGAAATCATCGTTTGGGAAAGATTGGTTTCTGGACCAGCTATTTACAAAATCTACGAATTTTTGAGAGATGTAAAAGGCTACGAAGAACAAGCTTGGCTTACCCAAAAATTAGCAGAAGCTAAAGATAAATCTGCCGTAATCAGTGAAACTGCAATGTCTGGATTATGTACCACTTGCGTTTTGGCAATGGAAATGCTGGTAGATTTTATGGCGAGAAGAGCCAATAATATGGTGCTGAATTATAAAGCAACAGGTGGATTAATTTTAGCAGGTGGAATTCCGCCAAGAATTTATAACTTTATCAACAAAGATAAAATAGAAGAAAGCTTCTTAAAATGTGACGAAATGGAACCGCTTTTAGCTGGAATTCCTATTTATTTAAACCTAAATAGCAAAACAGCATTATATGGAGCAGCATATTATGGAGCTTTTTCTGAATAATAACATTTAGAAAAATTTAAAAATTAAGGAATGAAGAAATTGTTTTTAACATTAGGTTTCTTGGGAATGATGCATTTTGGCTTTGCTCAAGAAATTACTCTAGAAAAAATCTATTCGGGTTACTACCGCGGCAAAAACATTGCAGGAATCGCTTCTCTTAAAAATGGAGAGAACTATGCCGTAATCGAAAGAGGCGGTATTGCAAAATATTCTTACAAAACCACTGAAAAAGTGGGCAATATTGTAGACGGAAGTTTTGAGAGTTATATTTTTTCTGATGATGAATCAAAAATTCTTTTGCAAAAAGAATCTGAGCCTATTTATAGACATTCATTTTTAGGGAAATTTGATGTTAAAGACCTTACTTCAGGAAAAATAATCAGTCTGAACAACGGAAATTTCGTTCAAGAGCCTAAATTTTCACCTAATGGAAAATTGGTGGCTTTTATTTCAGACAATAATTTATTTTATCAAGATTTAGAATCAGGAAAAATCACCCAAATTACCAATGATGGTAAGAAAAATTCAGTGATTAATGGATTGGGAGATTGGGTGTATGAAGAAGAATTCGGGCATGCAGATTTCTATCAGTGGAACAAAGGAAGTGATGCCATCATTTTTGTAAGATTTGATGAATCGCAAGTTCCAGAGATGAACATGCAGATGTATAATAAATCGCTTTATCCTACAGATTACCGTTTTAAATATCCAAAAGCGGGAGAAAAAAATTCAGAAGTTTCTGCGCATTTATATCAGGTAAATTCTGGTAAAACCGTCCATTTAGATTTGGCAGGTTTCGAGAACTATTACATTCCTCAAGTTTTCAGTACTGCTAAAAATGATGAGGTAGCGATTGCCACTTCCAACAGACATCAGAATAAAGTAGAAATTTTAAAAATTAATACTGCTTCTGGAACCGTTTCTAAATTATTAACCGAAACAGACCCAGCTTGGATTGATACCGATAATCTTACGTTAGAATTTTTAGAGGACAATTCATTTTTATGGGCTTCAGAGAGAAGTGGTTTCAGACATCTGTATTGGTATGATGCAAAAGGAAAACTGAACAAGCAAGTAACCAAAGGAAACTGGGAAATCACTGATTATTATGGTTTTAACCCAAAAACGAAAGAAGTTTTCTTACAAACAACCGAGAAAGGAAGCATCAATAAAGTAGTTTCTAAATTTAATATTTCATCAGGGAAATCTGTATTACTTTCTCAAGCGGAAGGAAATAACAGAGCAGATTTTTCTAAAAATTTCCAATATTTTATTGAGACCAATTCTACTGCTAAAAAACCATTTACCTATACTTTAAAAGATGGAAACGGGAAATTTGTGAAAGAATTGCAGAATAATGATGCACTTTTAAGCAAATTAAATGCGGATAATTTGGTTACCAAAGAATTTATGATGATTCCGAATGAAGCAGGAGACCAAATGAATGCTTACATCATGAAACCAAAGGATTTTGACCCAAATAAAAAATATCCACTTTTCATGTTCCAATATTCAGGACCGGGTTCTCAGCAAGTTTCTAATTCTTGGGACGGTGGAAACGGACTTTGGTTCAATCATTTGGTTCAAAAAGGATATATCGTAGTTTGTGTAGACGGTCGCGGAACAGGTTATAGAGGAACAAAATACAAAAAAGTAACCTATAAAAATCTAGGAAAATACGAAATAGAAGACCAAATTGCTGCTGCAAAATGGTTAGGAAATCAATCTTATATTGACAAGTCTAGAATTGGTATTTTTGGGTGGAGTTATGGTGGTTATATGGCAAGCTTAGCCATGACAAAAGGTGCAGATGTTTTCAAAGCAGGAATTGCGGTAGCACCAGTTACCAATTGGAGATATTATGACAGCATTTACACCGAAAGATTCTTGCAAACACCACAAGAAAATCCTGAAGGTTACGACCAGAATTCGCCTACAACTTTTGCGAAATTACTAAAAGGCAAATTCCTTCTCATTCACGGAACAGCTGATGACAACGTACATTTCCAAAATTCTATGGAATTTTCTGAAGCGTTAATTCAAAACAATAAGCAGTTTGAATTTATGGCGTATCCAGATAAAAATCACGGAATTTATGGCGGAAACACAAGACCTCAATTGTATAAAAAAATGACTGATTTTATTTTAGAGAATTTGTAAAATAGTCAGAAACTCAATATTAAGCGGACTTTAGTCCGCTTTTTTTATGAAAATTCCATTAGATTTAGCCAAAACTTATTAAATTTTCGAATTTTAGTAGCTATGAAAGCTTCTATTATCTATAATTGTGATAAGGAAAATTGTATGATTTACTTCTTGATAAATTAAAGAATTATTTTCGTCTATTTTGCATTTTCTGAAATTTAGAAGTTTAGATTTTGGACAAATTTCTTTGTGTGATTTTAACCTTTCAATCAGTTCGTTAAAATTATTTTCAAATCTTTCAATTTCTTTTATTGTCCAGTTTTCTAGTAAATAATCTAAAACTTTTAAATAGTTTTCTAGAGTTTCTTTAGACCAAACAATTTTCATTTAAATGGCTTTTGATTGAAGGTAATTTCTAATTTTTTGTTTGGCTTCTTCATGCGAAATGATGTTCCCATTTTCTATATCTGAAATTCCTTTTTCAATAGATTTTTTTTGAGTTTCAGATAATTGATTTGCCCAATCTTTATCTAAGTATTTCTCCTTCAAGAAATCAATATAATCATTCACATTTCCTAAAAGTTCTTTGGGAAGTGTCTTTAGATTTCTTTCTAAATCTTTTATTGTGATTTCCATTTTTTTAGAATTTATTTTTATCAAAGTTAGAAAAATTTTTCATTCCATTTAAAAAACTTATTTTTGGGAAAAATAAATTTTATGAACAATAAACATCCAAAAGGTTTACCGTATTTGTTCTTCACAGAAATGTGGGAAAGATTCGGCTACTATTTAATTTTAGGAATTTTTGTATTATATCTTATTGAGCCAGAAGGAATGAGAGGAGGATTAGGTCTTCCTGATAAAATGGCAGATGATATCTTCGGGACTTATATTGCTCTTACTTATCTTACTCCATTTATCGGTGGTTTCTTGGCAGATAGAGTTCTAGGATACGTGAAATCTATTTATTTGGGTGGTATTTTGATGGCTGCAGGTTACATTGGGATGGGCGTTTTCAAAGATTTACCACTTTTTTATACTTCTTTAGGATTAATTATTGTGGGGAATGGTTTCTTTAAGCCTACTATTTCTACACTTTTAGGAAATCTTTATTCAGACGAAAAATATAAAGCCAATAAAGATTCTGGTTATAACATTTTCTACATGGGAATTAATATCGGAGCTTTCATCTGTAATATTATTGCAGCATTTATGCGTAATAAATTCGGTTGGGGAGAAGCGTTTATAACAGCAGGAATCGGGATGTTGGTTGGTTTAGTTGTCTTTACCGTAGGAATGAAACATTACAGACAGGCTGCAGAAATGAAGCCAGTACAGGAAGGAGATACCAAACTTTCTGAAATTTTGGTTAAAGTATTCTTACCTGCAATTATTGCAGGAGCAATCGGTTGGTTCTTACCAGGAGAAATTTTCGGAAGTGATAGTACAGATGCGTTTATTTTTGCATGTATTCCTGTTATTTATTTTTATGTTTCTCTTTATTTCAAAGCGAATCAGAAAGAAAAACCTGCAATTGGAGCATTATTGTCTATCTTTTTAATTTCGATGTTTTTCTGGGCGGTTTTCAAGCAAAACGGAACCGCTTTAACACGTTGGGCAAACTATTATACCGATAGAAGTGTTCCTGCAGGTGTAGAAAAACCTTTGGAAGATATTTATATGGTTGATGGAAAAGACTTCAAAGACAAGGAAGTTTCTGTGTATGATGACCAATATCAAACCCAAAAAGGAGAAGACGGTAAGACGTTAAAAACTCAAGGGAAAGATATCTATTTCAGAAATATTAAGCCTGAACAAAAAGCGCAATTAGAGCAAAATCCTTCCCAGAAAGTATTCTTATACAATACAGAATTATTCCAATCCATTAATCCATTTTGGGTAATTGCGTTAACGCCAGTAATTGTAGCATTCTGGGCAATGCTCAGAAGAAAAGGAAAAGAACCTTTAACTCCAACTAAAATTGTTTTGGGATTATTTATCTCAGCACTTTCTTGTTTGGTGATGGTTCTTGCAGTTTATGCTGGTGACAATGGAGCCGTAAAAGTTTCACCGTGGTGGTTAGTAGCAAGTTATGGAGTGATTACGGTTGGGGAATTATGTTTATCACCGATGGGACTTTCTTTCGTGTCAAAACTTTCGCCAGCGAGAATCACCGCTTTAATGATGGGTGGTTTCTTCTTGGCCAATTCAGTAGGAAACAAACTTTCAGGAATTTTGGCAAGTACTTGGTACAGCTATGACAATAAGATGAATTATTTCTTGGTGAATTTTGCTTTACTCATCTTTGCGACTCTACTAGGAGCATCTATGCTAAAGCGTTTGAATAAAATTATGAAAGACCAAGGTCACTAATTAAGAAGATATAAGTCAGTACTTTTAGTGCTGACTTTTTTATTGACTAAACCAAAAAAAAACTATATTTGCTAGTCTTAACAAAAAATTAACAATAAAAATATGGATACAGCACAACAAAAAGGACATCCTAAAGGACTATACCTTTTATTCATGACTGAAATGTGGGAACGTTTCTCTTACTACGGTATGAGAGCAATTTTTATCTTATACATGACGAAAATGCTTCTTATGCCAGATTCTGACGCTTCTAATATCTACGGTAGTTATACAGGTTTGGTATACTTAACACCACTTTTGGGAGGTTATCTTTCTGATAGATTTTTAGGAAACAGAAGAAGTATAGAAATTGGAGGTATATTAATGGCTCTTGGTCAGTTTGCGATGTTTTTTAGTGCTTCAGCTTCAGGTGGTGCTGCTATTTCATTAATGTGGGTAGGTCTTACTTTACTCATCATTGGAAACGGTTTCTTTAAACCAAATATTTCTACAATGGTAGGTCAGTTGTATCCAAAAGGAGACAGAAGAGTAGATGCTGCATTTACCATTTTCTACATGGGAATTAACTTAGGAGCGTTCTTTTCACCATTAATTTGTGGAACTTTAGCTGAAAAAATAGACTTCAAATGGGGCTTTTTAGCAGCTGGAATCGGGATGATTATTGGTTTGATCACTTTCGTAGCTCAAAAAAATAAACTTTTAGTAGATGCAGACAATAACCCTATTGGAATGCCTACACAGAAATTTGGCGTAAAACAAATAGGAATTGTAATCGCAGCTACCGCTTTGATTTTCTTCTTAATGAACTTCAAAACGATGTTCAATAGCGAGTTAGATATTATTGGATATTTAATTTACGGAGCGATGATTGCAATGCCGCTTATTATTTTAACAGATAAATCCCTTACAAAAGACGAAAGAGACAGAATTATGGTGATCTTCATTCTGGCGTTTTTCGTGATTTTCTTCTGGGGAGCATTTGAACAGGCAGGAGCTTCGCTTACTATTTTTGCAGACAGACAAACAGATAGAACTTTATTCGGTTGGGAAATGCCAGCTTCTTATTTCCAATCTGTAAATCCATTAGCAATTATCCTTTTAGCACCATTATTTTCTTCACTTTGGTTAAGATTAGGAAACAGAGGATTAGAACCTACTTCTCCTAAAAAAATGGCGATTGGTTTATCTTTAGTAGCTCTTGGTTATGTAGTAATCGCATTTGCAGTTTACGGTTTAGGAGCAATGGACAAAGTATCTATGTTCTGGTTAATCGGTCTTTATGTGATTCACACGATGGGAGAACTTTGTTTGTCACCAATTGGATTATCAATGGTTTCTAAACTTTCACCTGCTAGATTTTCATCATTATTGATGGGAACTTGGTTCCTAGCGAATGCAGCAGCGAATAAATTTGCAGGAACACTTTCAGCATTAATTCCTGGAGGTGGAGAAGCTGGAGAAGACGCTGCTACTACTTCTTTCTTAGGTTTCCAAATTGCTAATTTATTTGATTTCTTCTTAGTATTCATTGTAATGTGTGGAGTTGCAGCAGCAGTTCTATTCGTGATGAGTAGATGGTTAGAAAAGAAAATGCACGGCGTAAATTAAAATTATCATAAAACTCACTAAAACCTCTGCAATGTCAGAGGTTTTTTTTATTTTCGTACTACTTTGTCAAAGTTTAAAAATCTTTGACAAAGTTTTTAACAAGAAATACAATTAAAATGAATTTAACTCTCGAACAAATTCAAGATTTTAAAGGCAAATATCCTCGCCAGATTTGGTCACTCTTTTTCTCTGAAATGTGGGAACGTTTCTGCTTCTACGGAATGCGCGGAATGCTTGTGTTCTTCATGATTTCTCAACTCAATTTCGGAGACGAACAAGCCAATCTTCAATATGGAGCTACTCAAGCTTTTGTATATGCTTTTACTTTTGTGGGCGGACTTTTTGCAGATAAAATCCTTGGTTTTAGAAAATCTTTATTTTGGGGAGGTTTACTGATGATTGTTGGGAGTATTATTTTATCTATAGATCCACATCAGTTTTTCTTTTTAGGAATTGCTTTTACGGTAATTGGAACAGGTTTTTTTAAACCCAATATTTCTACTATGGTAGGAAAACTTTATAAAGCGGGAGATTCTAGAACAGATGCAGGTTTCTCACTTTTTTATGCAGGAATCAACTTAGGCGCTTTATTGGGTGGTTATTTCTGTATCGCTATTGGTAAAGGCGAAATGTTTTCTAGTTTTATTCCAGAAGATAAAAGATGGAACGTAGCTTTCAGTTTGGCAGCTATTGTTATGGTGGTAAGTTTGGTGAATTTTATCTTTACTCAAAGAAGATTAGGACCAATTGGTTTACAGCCTCAAACATTAAATGCAGATGGAACTTTTTCACCTATGGCAAAATGGAAAGAATATGGAGTTTATGTCCTTTCTTTGGTTTTTGTACCTATAATTATGACGATGGTTTCTATAACCGAATACACAGATTTGTTTATGTATATTGTAGGTCCATTGACGCTCATTTATCTATTCTATGAAATGACAAAGGTTACACCTGCCGAAAGAAAAAAACTTTGGGCAGCTTTGGTTTTTATTATTTTCTCTATTCTTTTCTGGGGAATTTATGAGCAGAGTGGAGGTTCTTTGAGCATTTTTGCTGCGAATAATCTGAACAAAGACTTACTAGGATTAGATCCGAATGGAGTGAACAATTCTGGAGGTGCATTTTTCATTATTTTCTTAGCACCAATTATTGGTTTATTATGGATTTGGTTAAGTGAAAGAAAACTGGAACCCAATACTTTAATCAAATTCGGATTAGGATTTATCTTTTTAGGATTAGGATATTACGTACTTTTTGCGACTAAATTTTTCGCGAATCTTCAAGGGATAACTTCTCTCAATATTTTCACAATTGCTTTATTGATCATTACTTTTGGCGAATTATGCTTATCGCCAATTGGTTTGTCTATTATGACGAAACTTTCTACTGAAAAGTTACAAGGAATGATGATGGGAATGTGGTTTTTGGCTTCAGCTTACGGACAATATGTTGCAGGAATTATTGGTGCAAACATGGCTTCAGCAAAGGAAGGTGCAACCAACTATGAAAAACTAATTACTTACACAGAAGGATATAAAGATTTAGGAATCTATGCTTTAGTAGCTGGTTTGGTACTGATTTTGATATCTCCTTTTGTGAAAAAATTAATGCAAGAGGTTCATTAACTACATAAAAACTACTTTATGAAAACTACTTTATCGATGTTATTTCTTTGGGTGTTCAGTTTTTCCTTTTCACAAGTGAATTGGATGACGATGGAACAAGCGTTAACTGCTCAAAAAACCAATCCAAAAAAGATTCTCATCGATTTTTATGCAGATTGGTGTGGACCGTGTAAATTGATGGATAAACAGACCTATTCACATCCTATTATTTCGAAATACATCAATGAAAATTTTTATGCTGTAAAATTCAACGCAGAAGGCAATCAGACGGTTAATTTTTACGACAGAGTTTTTACCAATCCAGATTTTGCTAACAAGGCAGAAAGCAAAAATGCAATGCACCAGTTCGCGAAGTTTATGAATGTCAATGGATATCCAGCTCTGGTATTTTTAGACGAAAATGCTCAACCCATTACCAATTTGATGGGATATTTCTCTGCCAAAGAATTAGAGCCTTATATCACTATGTTTTCTAAAGGCGAATATAAAAACATCAAAACCCGTGAACAATGGGAAAATTATCAAAAGAAGTTTAAATCAAAGATTAAAGAGTAATTCGAGTTATGATTTTTGAAAAATATTTGCGAGGAATGAAATAATGAAGTAATTCACAGGATTTATGAATATTTTTATCAATAGGAACGGACTTTAGTCCGTTTTAGAAATCATAAAAACAATTTGGCTTTAGCCAAAACATAATAAAAAAGACTTTCATTATTGAAGGTCTTTCTTTTTTAGTTTTAAACAAATTCTCTTAAATTCACATCATAAAAATTCAAATCTCAAAACATTGAATATATAAATCCTACGATGTCGTATTCTGTACAAAAAACCAAATAAAAATAAAACTTTTAAACTGTAAATTTACAAGTATTAATATAAGTGGATATCTAAATCATATTTTTTGAATTAATTATTATATAACACTCATAAAACATTAAATTACTTTTGCAATAGTTTTATCTAGGGAAACTTGAGCAGGGTATTTTGTTTTTTTTAGAAATCATACATTAATGTAAGATAGATATCATACTGATTAAATGTTCTACCAGTGCTGTATTGATTTTTGTTATAAACGGAGGTAGCAGAAATTTTAAAGGGCTTGAAGTTCTTTTCGTATCCTAATCCCGCAAAAAATGTTTTGTTGGTAATAAAATCTTGTGCAAGGTCTATGTTTCTACTGTCTGGAGCGTTACCAAAACCAGTCACTACAGAAAAATTATCTCTTTTTTCATTGAAAAAGTTACGCCACTGTAGCATGTTAGAATAGTAAGTATTTCCTTGGCTGAAGCTGATGAAATTTCTGAGACTGATTCTGTTGTGGTCGGTTTCTTTTGTGATTCCTAAAATGGGTGTTACCAAATCAAAGTTTTCTGCAGCTAAAAACTTAGTTCCTGTTTCTAATTCCCAGCCTTTTCCTAGATTAGTGTAAAATGAGTAGAACAGTTCATAATTAGGAAATAGTTTTTGGTCAGATACACTTGCTCCGATAAATGAATAATGGTTTTTACCATGTTTTGCGTAGACTTCTACGTCATATTTTAAGCTGGTGATTTCTACTCTAGATTTTAGGTTTACTCTACCTATAAAGGTTAATTTTTGGTTTTTAGTTTTTCTCATGTAGTGCAGAGAAGTAGTGCTCATGGTAGAAATTCCACCACTATAAATGCTTTGTACTTGGGAGAGACCTACTTGATTAAGTGGTGCTTTTAAAGAATCTGTTGGATTTTCTTTGATTACAGATTGTTTAATTTTTATAGAATCACTGTGATTTTGAGCAAAGATAAAACCGCTAAAAATAATTGCTAAAAAAGTTACGCTTTTTTTCTTCCAAAGTTGTTCCATAATTTTAATTTGTTTTGTTAAAGCCTTTTCTTGTCATCACTCCCCATTTCTTTTTCTTGCCTGTAAGTTCATCATAATATCCTTTTAAACTGCAATATACTATAATAGGATGATATATAAATGGTTCTAATATTGCCATTGCAGAGATGCCAAGCGTTACAAAACCATTCTTATAATAGTTAAATACCTTTCGATCTAAAAAAACAGCGGAGAAGCTTAATCCTATATAAAAACTTATGACTGCTATTATAAGGTAAAGAATATTCATAAATGCTACAGGGTCATAGAAATAATTGTAAATTAAAACAAAAATGCCTATGAATTCTACAAATGGAGACAAAAATTCAAAGAATAAATTATAAGGAAAAATAATAAATCCCATTCTTCCATATTTAGGGTTAAGGAATACTTTTTTATTCTTTTTCAATATTTGAAACAAGCCTCTAGACCATCTTATACGTTGTCTTACAAGTATTTTTAATGTTTCTGGACCTTCTGTCCAGCAAAGAGTTCTGGGGACACTTCTTACACAATAAGGCTGATTGGTCTCTTGCATGTAACCTACCATCCTAAAAACTAAGTCCATGTCTTCGCCCAAAGAATTTTTATCATAACCCCCAATTTTTAATACAATTTCTTTGTCAAACAAACCTAAACCTCCAGAAATATTAGGAACTGCATTCAAATAAGACCATGCCATTTTTCCCAGTACAAAAGAACGGATGTATTCTAATTCCTGAAACCTTACCAATATATTTTTAGGAACGCCTACATTTTCCATAGTACCTCTGTTTACAAAGCTAGAATTAGACATTCTTAGAGTAGCTCCTACTCCTATACATCTTTTTTTCTCATTAAGTACTACATCCATCATAATGAGTAAAGTATCAAAATCCAAAACGCAATCTACATCTATATTTAAAAAATAGTCGTATTTAGCGATATTAAGTCCTGCATTGATGGCGTCGGCTTTACCACCACCATTAAATTTATCAATCACTACGAGATTTTTGTAGGCCATATCTGTAGAGCGATAGATACCTCTAATGGGCGAAGATTGTACTATTGTTTCAAAAATATATTTGGTCTCTTCTAGTTTAAATTCTTTAATCAATTTGTCTAATGTATCATCGCTACTTCCGTCATTTACTACTACAAGTTCGAATTTATGATAATTGATAGAAAGTAATGAGTGTACATTATCTATAATGGTTACAGATTCGTTATAAGCTCCAGTTATCATACTTATTCCAGGAGCATGATTCATTAAAGCCAGTTTTTTGCTCTGAGAAAATTTTCTTTTGAAAAGGTATTTTTTTATTGCTAGAAATGATAGTAAATTGGTCAAAAATAGGCTCAAGAACATTCCTATAGCAGCAGCTCTCATAGAAGAGTTGTAAAAATCAGAAAATTCTATTCCTTTATAATAATCTAATGCTGTATATAAAATGTCTTCCATTATAAAATTTTTTGTTCGTTAGGAACTGTTTTTTCAAGCTCATAACGATATATTTTATTTTCTAAAATAGATTCTGAAGCTGTAGCTCTTGATAAAGCAATTAAAATAGCCTTTCTAAAGTTGGTGTGGAATTCTGTTTTAAGTAATTCTTCTAAAAAGTGAATTACTTTTTCATTTTTATATCCCATGTATCCAAGACTTTTAATAATTTCTGTTTTACATTTCATATCATCCTCTTCAATATAAAGATCCATCAAAACATCAATAGACTGTTTTTGATTTAGAATACCAAGCGTTCTAATCATTTTACGTCTCATTTTGGTGTGGTCTATCTTAATCATGCTATGGATAGGCTCAATAGCAGTCTCTTGATGATAGTAAGCAACCAAATCTAATGATAAGTTTATTATTGAATTTTCATATTTGGGATTAATCCATTTGCCGAAATCGGCTTTAGGCGCAAGAGGCCTATTAGTGATTAATTGAAAATATTCTAATTGCTGCCATGGTGTGAAAGGTTCTGTTGTAAAATCAAAAAAATCATAAATGTCATCACTGTCATAAATATTGAGGGTATAAGCGTTGGCAAGTTCTCGTATGTCAGAATTTTTATGCTTTTGTAACTTTTTGATTTTTGTTCGGTTGACAACAATTTTAAATCTATTAAGACGATCTAATGCTTCTAAAACCCTTGTAGCGAAAATACTGTCTAAATCTTTTATATCTTTTACATGCAGTCCTAAAGATTTATAAACATCAGTAAGAGTAGCAAATTCGGTGCCCTTTAAAAATATCGTGTATTCTTTTAAAACTTTTATAAATATAGTTCTGATTCTTCGGTTTTTTTGAACTTTTAATTTTTTTAAAATTTTTATTTTTTCTGTGTTTTCGTAATTTTCTAAAAGAATAATTTCGCTAAGAATTTCGCTGAAAATATTTCTTAGTTTTTTATTGTTATTGCTATTGATTAATACAGGAATGTTATAGATAAATACGAGAAACATTCCAATATTAATTACAATAATATTGAATAAGAAAAAATCTAATAGATAGGTAGGTATATTATGAAGTAAATTTCCCAAGATTTTTTTCTTTAGTTATTAATTCTGATAATTTTCCTAGTCTACAAATCATTTCCATAGGAGTAAATGGTTTTTCAATCATGTCATCTATTCCCATTTTGTAGAGTCTTAAAATGTTTTCTGGAGTAAAATTGTCAGATAAAATTACAATTTTGGTGTCTTTTAAATGTGCATTAGATTTAATAAAAGTAATAAGTTCGAATCCAGAATAGTATTGTAAGTGAATATTTGAAATTATTATGTCAAATTTTTCTTCAGACAAAAAAGTAAATGCTTCTTTTCCGTTAGAAGCTAACTTTAGATCATAACCTTCTTTTGTGAGAATGTGTAAAATTAGGTTTCTTATTATCTCATTCTTTTCCGTAACCAATATTTTCATTTCGTTGTGTTTGTTGTTTTGCTATTTGTAGCTAAAAAGGATAAACTTAATTATTTTTTTTAATTATGAAAAAAATCAATTACTCTTTTTATTTTATTAAACCCTTTAATTGGGTACAAAATTATGAATTAATAATTAAATATTATAAAGGCTTTTGATGACATAAATCAAAAAACATAATTCTATAGTAGATTTGCGGATTTTTTAATTTTTTCCCTATTTAAATTATTGATTTATTTTATAATGAATATTTTTTTATTTAAATTTATTTTATTTAGCTTTTGTTTTAAATTATTGATATATAAATTTATTTATTAATTTTATAATGATAGATAGCATAAATTTACTTTTTATTGAGTTATTTTAATTTAAAAATTTTAATCAATTTAAAAGTCAATGACAAATTTACCGTTCTAATAATAGACGTAAGAAAATGTTGATGACCAGGATATTCGAAACTGAAAATCTTTTGTAATACAGGGTTTCCAATCGTTAAAAAAAGTAAAGTGAAAGGACTGATATATAAGAGATGATACTTTATCTGTTCATTCAGAATTTGTATTTCGGAAAAATGCCTTATTATAGAGATTTTAAATTGGTATAATTTTGGGTTTTAATTTTTTGTTCCCTTAAAAAATTTTATCTTCGTAGCTCAATTTTTAAATGATAATGAAAAAAATTATACCGTTCCTTTTCTTGTTGATTTCTACAACACTTTTTTCTCAAGATGGAATAAAATTCGGAAAACAGTCTTTTGCTAAAACATTAGAACAAGCCAAAAAAGAAAATAAACTCATTTTTTTAGATGCTTTTGCTTCATGGTGTGGTCCGTGTAAATTGTTAGACAAAAATGTATTTCCTAAAAAAGAAGTGGGCGATTATTTCAATGCCAATTTCCTGAATCTTCACATTGACATGGAAAAAGGGGAAGGAATAGAAATTGCAAAAAAATACAGCATTTATTCTTATCCTACATTGCTATTCATAGACGGAGACGGAAAAGTGGTGTATAAAGCTGCAGGTTACATGAGTCCACAAGAACTCATCAGTATTGCCAAAGAAGCCTTGAATCCAGAAAATACTTTAGAAAATAAAATAGCGAAGTTTGAAGCGGGAGAAAAAGACCCAGAATTTTTGATGGGACTGATTAAAAACACGTATTCATCAGATTTTTCTTTGGCACAAAAAGTAGCTACCCGTTATTTCCAAACGAGAACGGACGCTACTTATTCTAAAGAAGAAGCAGGAATGTTGTTGTTTTTTACCAAAACCATAGATGATGATTTGTATAAAATCTTCACGGCAAAAAAGGCAGAACTTTCACAGCAAATTCCAGAAAGTTATTTGGCGGAATATGATAAGCAACTCAAATTGAACACGGTTTTACAAAAATCTTTCGATGCCAATACACAAAGTATTAATGAACAAGTTTTTTTAGCAGAAGGAACAAAAATTTATGGTGAAAAAGAAGCAAATCAACTTTTGAATAAAATCAATATGGATTTGTTTTTTACTCAAAAAAAATACGATGATTATGCTAAATCAGCTTTGAATTATTATCAAAATCCAAAAGATTTTGCCACTGACGAACTCAATAATGTCGCTTGGAATTTTTATCTCTATGTTGCAGATAAAACTTTGTTGACTCAAGTGACGCAATTGTGTTTAGAAGGACTAAAAAAAGAAGAAAATAGCCAGAATACAGATACTTTAGCCAATATTTATTATAAATTGGGAGATAATAAAAATGCTAAACTTTGGGCAAAAAAATCTATCGAAATTGCTAAAGCAAAAGGAGATGAATATGCATCAACTGAAGAATTATTAAAAAAGATAAATTAAACACAAATGCTTTTAAAAAATTACTATTTTCTCATACTCTTTAGTATTGGAATAAATGTTAGTGCGCAAACGTATGTTAAAGTCAATGGTTTTACCCTTCCTGCACTGATGTTAAACGCAGGAATAGAAACGAAACTTACGGATAAAACTACTTTTCAAGCAGATGTTTTTGTTTCCCCTTGGAAATCACTTTTCGGAAATAGAATGCTTTTTGCTATAGGTACCTTAGAATATCGTTATTATTTTACCGAAAGTTTTAAAAATTGGTATGTGGCTGCTAATACAGGAGTGTCGATTTATAAAATGCAAAAGTATAACCATCTTAATTTGGGAATTCATCAAGAAGGATATTCTATACTTTTAGGCGGAACTGTAGGTTATGTAGTAAAAGTGAATGATAAAATAAACTTAGATATATTTTTAGGTGGTGGCAATGCACAATCTAAATATAGATCTTATTATAATGCTTTCCCAGACATAAGAGCAGACAAAGAAGAAGGAGCTTCTATTAACGGAAGTGGAGAATGGATTCCTTATAAGGGTGGCGTAATGATTTCTTATCAAATTAAATAATATGGAAATAAAAAGTGTTAAATTTTTAGTGGTTTTGGTGATTACGTTCGTCATCGTGTTTTTGATGAATTACATCGGGAATACACAACCAGACAAATTACAAAGCGCTTTACTAAATGGACTTGGCGGAATGGTGGGACTTACCATCGGGATGATGATTTATAACCGAAGTAAAAATGACCAATCTGGCCCGCAACATTTCGATTAAATTAAGTCCAAAAAACTTCTTTGCTGTATCGTAAAATCATCAGCATTACGATAATTAAAAATACAATTCTGATAAATCCATTGCCTTTTTTAAAGGCAATTTTTGTTCCTAGAAAGTTTCCTAAAACATTGAAAATGGCCATTAAGATGGCTATTTCTAACAAATAATTTCCGTGTCTCACGAAAACCAAAAGCGCTGAAATATTGGTGATGCAGTTCACCACTTTAGCATAAGCAGAAGCCGAAAGAAAATCAAATCCTAAAATCACCACGAAAGCCAAAACAAAAAAACTTCCTGTTCCCGGTCCGAAAAATCCATCGTAGAAACCAATTACCGCTCCAATCACTGCTCCGAAGATCATTTTTTTAGCGGTGCTTAAATCTTTGGTCGCGACATTTCCTAAATCTTTTTTGATGAAAGTATAAATCGCAATCGCAATCAGAATAATTAAAATTAAAGGTTTTAATGCTTCAGAATCCAAGTAACTCACTGTTCTCGCTCCCAAAAATGAAAACAGGAAGGAAAAAAGCGAGATAGAAAGCAAAACTTTCCAGTTGAAGCGAATTCTTTTGGCATATTGTACCGCTGCAATGCTGGTTCCAGAAAGCGCTGCGATTTTATTGGTTCCAAAAAGTGAAGGCAATGCTAATTGAGGAAACTGAATCAACAAAGCGGGCAATTGTATCAAACCACCACCGCCAACTATTGCATCTAAAAACCCCGCAATAAAGGCAAATGCAGCTAAAAAGAATAGTGTATAAAGACTGTAATCAGAGAAAAAATCCATTTACAATTAACTAGTTTTCGTAGAGAATATATTTGCGACGGATTTTCTCGAAGTTTTCTAAATCTTTTTGCCAAGATTTTTTAATTTCTGCTTCTGGAGTTCCCGAAATAATTTGTTTGCGAAATTCATCTGTTCCTGCCAAAGTATCAAACCAAAGGTTTTTTAAGAAGAAATCTTGAGTTTTTTTGTCAAAATTTTGATATGCATCGATCACGAAACTTAAATCTAATTTTCCTTTAATTTCTGGGAATTGACGTAAATCTTTCCCGTAGCACAATTTACCATATAAGAATGGATCTTTTGCACCTGAAGTGGGTTTAGGAGTGAAAGAAAATTCCTGATTTTTTAACCAAGGACTTCCATACACTTGAAAAGGAGAATCTGTTCCTCTTCCTACTGAAACCTGCGTTCCTTCGAAGAAACAAAGGCTAGGATAGAGATTGATAGATTGATCATTCGGTAAATTAGGCGAAGGTTTTTCTGAAATTGGATATCTTTTGTTTTTATGATAATTCAGCATTGGGATGAGTGTATATTTTACCTGCACTGCATTTTTCATCCATTTTTCACCATTCACCATTTTTCCGTATTCGCCAATCGTTAATCCATAGACTACAGGAACTTTGTGTAATCCTACGAAACTCGTCCATTTTTCCTTCAAAACTGGTCCGTCTGTATAACCATCATGAGGATTCGGGCGGTCTAGAACAATGATTTCTTTGCCATTTTCTGCGGCAGCTTCCATTACGTAAGTGAGTGTAGAAATGTACGTGTAAAATCTTACGCCCACATCTTGAATGTCAAAAAGCACAATATCTACGCCTTGTAATTGTTCAGATTTTGGTTTTTTATTGTCGCCATATAGTGAAATAATCGGTAAACCTGTTTTGGTATCAATTCCGTTTTTTACATGTTCACCAGCATCTGCAGTTCCACGGAAACCGTGTTCTGGTGCGAAAATATGTTTGATTTTGATATTATTTTGAACCAAAAAATCTACCAAATGCGTTTTGTCTGCCAATAAACTGGTTTGATTGGCAACTATTGCAACAGTTTTATTTTTCAGAAGAGGCAAATAGAGTTCTGGTCTGTCTGCAGCGTTTTTGAAACAATTTTCTTCTTTATTTTTTGGTTTTTCTAAGGCAATTTCTACCGTTTTTACAGGTTCTGGAGTGGGATTTGCATTGTTTTTTTGAGTGCTACAACTTTGTAACCCAAAAATCATTAGCATAATAAGAACTAAATCTTTAATTTTGACACTTAAATTCATTTGATTTTGAAATTTCCAATATATTTTTCTAAAAAAATAGCGTTCTCCAAAGATAACAAAAATAATCTTTCACGCGTGATTGTCTTTATCGGAAGGCTTTCTGTAGCGCTGGGAATTATTGTTTCATTGGTGACGGTTTCTACGGGTTTAGGCTCCAAAAAAGCCATTAAAAATCGTATGGCAGATTTTGTGGGACATATTTCTGTGAAATCTACCAAAAGCAATTCCTCTTATAATTCTTCGGTGCTTCACCAAGAAGGATTAAATGTAAATGGAATTCAAAATCTTCCTGATGTTTCTAATACGCAATCTTATGCTACGGTTTCTGGGATTCTGAGAACTGAAGAAAACTTTGCGGGGGTTATTCTAAAAGGAGTTGCCAAAGATTTTGATGCAGAACGTTTTCAGAATTTTATGGTAGCTGGAGAAGTTCCAAAATTTACCGAAGAAGGCTATAACAACCAAGTTATTCTCTCTGATAAAATTGCCAATGATTTGCATTTGAAACCCAAAGACAGTATCGTTGCTATTTTTTCTAAAGAAGACCAACAACCCATTTATAGAAAATTTGAAATTTCTGGAATTTACAAGACAGACATCAAAATGATAGATGATTTGTTTATCATCGGCGATATTAATCACGTGAGAAAAATTCAGGATATGGCAAAAACTGATGTGGGAGGAATAGATATTTTCTTGAAAGACAGTGATAATATAGATGCCATTTATCCAAAAATTGAAAAGCTAATAGGTTACAAAAATTACGCAGAAAAAGCGACAGATAAATATCCACAAATCGTAGATTGGATTAATATTTTTGATACCAACATCGGACTGATTATCACGATTATGCTGATTGTTGTAGTCATTAATATCATTATGGTTTTGCTTATTCTCATTATTGAGCGCACCAATTCTATTGGGATGCTCAAAACATTAGGCGCAACCAACGGACAAATTCGAGCGATTTTCATCAACTATACTTTGCTGATTATGATTCCTGGATTGATTATGGGGAATGTAATAGGTTTAGGATTTTTGGTGCTTCAAAAAATCTTTGGATTTATCAAACTTAATCCTGAGAATTACTATGTAAGCACGGTTCCTGTAGATTTAAACCCTGTCTACATTTTGGGAATTTCTGTTGGGATTTTGGCGATTTCTGCATTCGCTCTTATTTTGCCAAGTTATCTGATTTCTAAAATTTCTCCTGTAAAAGCGATTAAGTATAATTAATTATTTTCTAAAATTTAATCAACAGTTAAAGGTCAGGTTTTAATTTTTTGGTCATTTTCTAAAAATAAAAATCGTATTTTTGCGGCTCAGATTTTTACAATGAACTACGCAAAAAATATTTTAGAAACGATAGGAAATACGCCACTGGTAAAGCTAAACAAAGTTTTAGGAGAAGATTTTCCTGCATTGGTTTTAGCAAAAGTAGAAACCTTCAATCCTGGGAATTCTGTAAAAGACAGAATGGCACTGAAAATGATTGAAGATGCTGAAAAAGACGGTCGTCTGAAACCGGGAGGAACCATCATCGAAGGAACTTCTGGAAATACAGGAATGGGATTGGCTTTAGCAGCTATTATCAAAGGTTACAAGTGTATTTTCGTAACCAATTCTAAACAATCAAAAGAAAAAGCAGATATTTTACGTGCTTTAGGTGCAGAAGTGGTGATTTGTCCTACTGATGTAAAACCTACCGATCCGCGTTCTTACTACCAAACTGCAAAAAGATTAACTGAAGAAACTGAAAACGCTTGGTACGTAAACCAATACGATAATCTTTCTAACAGAGCAGCGCATTATGAATCTACTGCACCAGAAATTTGGGAACAAACCGAAGGGAAGTTGACTCATTTTGTAGTAGGAGCAGGAACAGGAGGTACGATTACAGGTTGTGGAACTTTTTTCAAAGAAAAAAGTAAAGACATCAAAGTAATTGGTGTAGATACTTATGGTTCTATTTTGAAAGAAATTCATGAAACGGGCGAAATTCACTTAGAAAATGCTTACACTTATATTACAGAAGGAATTGGCGAAGATATTTTACCTGAAAACTATGACATGTCTGTGATAGACCATTTTGAGAAAGTTACCGATAAAGATGGCGCGATCTATGCAAGAAAATTAGCTAAAGAAGAAGGGATTTTCTGTGGTTATTCTGCAGGAAGTGCGATTGCTGCGATTAAGCAAATGCAAGATCAATTTACCAAAGATGATATCATAGTAGTTTTACTTCATGACCACGGTTCTAGATATGTAGGGAAAATCTACAATGATGATTGGATGAGAGAAATGGGTTGGCTAGATTAATACAAAAAAATCTATTCAAAATAAATAAAATCGGGAAGAGCAATCTTCCCGATTTTTTATATCAAATCAAAATTAATTTCCACAATTTCATTTGGCGAAAGAATGATAGCGTCATAATCTGCCTGTGAAATAAACTGAGGAAAAAGCTATTTTTTATTAATTCAGACACTATCCCAAAAAGTGTGTAAGTTAAAAAGTTAAGGCTTGGATTTTATAATCTGAGCCTTTTGTCAAAAATAAGCATAAATTGGTTTAAAACAATACCCCAATTTTGGATTGGCATTGACCATTTTTTGGTAGCTTCCTTTAAAGCAAGAAAAACCGACTTCAAGACTGCATCATCCGTAGGGAAAGACATTTTGTTTTTGGTATATTTTCTGATTTTTCCATTGAGATTTTCAATTAAATTAGTAGTGTAAATAATTTTACGGATTTCCAAAGGAAAGTCAAAAAATACAGTCAGTTCGTCCCAATTATCTCTCCACGATTTTATCGCATAAGCATATTTGGATTCCCATTTTTCTGCAAAATCATTCAGAGCGGCTTCTGCCGCTTGTTTATTTGGAGCATTATAGATGTGCTTCATATCGGCAGTAAAGTCTTTTCTGTCTTTCCAAACCACGTATTTACAGGCGTTTCTAATTTGATGAACTACACAGATTTGGGTTTGAGATTCAGGAAAAATTGAGCGAATAGTCTGGGTAAATCCATTCAAATTATCGGTAGCTGTAATTAAAATATCTTCTACACCACGAGCTTTTAAATCGGTTAAAACATTCATCCAAAAACTAGAACTTTCGTTTTTTCCGAGCCACATTCCGAGAACTTCTTTCTTGCCATCACGGTTTAAACCTACCGCTAAATAGATGGTTTTATTGATGACTTTTGAGTTTTCACGAACTTTAAAGACAATTCCATCCATCCAAACAATGAGATAAAGGTCTTCTAATGGTCTATTCTGCCAACTCACTACTTCGCTTGCAACTGCATCAGTAATCCTAGAAATGGTAGAAGTAGAGACTTCAAAATCATACATCTCACGAATTTGCTCCTCAATATCGCTCACGCTCATTCCTTTAGCATAAAAGGAGATAATGATATTTTCTAAACCTTCTATAATATTGTGTCTTTTAGGAACTAGAGCTGGTTCAAAACTACTTTCTCTATCTCTGGGAATTTTTATTTCAGATTCACCAAATGAGGATTTTATCTTTTTGGTTCCGTGTCCGTTACGATAGTTTCCAGTGGTGGTTTTTTCGTGTTTCTCGTTGTCGAGATGAGCATCAAGTTCGGCTTCGAGCATGTGTTCTACAGCTCGTTTGTGCATTTGTTTAAAGAATGAGGTTAAATCTTCTCCATTCTTAAAGGATTTGTAGAAATCCTTGTTGTTTAATAAGTCTTCTTTGTCAATCATAACTATGTAAATATATAAAATAGTAAAAAGTTATTTCCGAAAAATTTTTTGAGCTTTTATTGCTCAAAATTTTTCAGAATAACTTTTCAACTTACACAGTTAATGAAATACTACCTTAATTCATGCAATTTCCATTTCCAAAACCATTTCCTCTTCCTCTATTTCCTCTACCTTTTCCTTGATTTTGGCATTGCATACCATTTTGCATACCACATTGTTCATGTTCTGCATTGATGATTTTTTCGTAATCATTTTTAGAAATATACTGAGGAACGTACTTAGCGTTTCTCATTTCTAAATTACGTGAAAAAGCTCTCAAATGATTTCTAGAAGCACATTCTAGAAATTTGTAAACATTGGCGATGTCTTGATTTTGAGTTTCTTTGGTTAATCTTTGCAAGTCGTAAATATCTACATCTTCTATCGTTGCTCCAGCTTTTAAAGCTTCAATTTCTGAAACTTTTCCTTTTGCAGTAAGGTCATTGTATAATTTTTGAAGATTTTGATTTTTAAATTTTCCTTCGGGAAGAATTTCGTAAGAAATTTTATTTTGGTCTAAAAGTTCTTGTACTTTTTGCATATGCACTTTTTCACTTTCTTTGATATTGGCAAAAGGTCTAGTTTCCCATTTTGAATAAAAAAAAGTGTACACATCACGCGCTAATTTTTCTTCTTCTAGCATGAAGAGGAGAGAAGAAGCATCTGTTTCTTTTGTATTTTTAGAAGTGTAATTGGTAAAAATTACCATTCCGAAAATCGCAAGAATAACTAAGGTGAAAGATTTGGTTTTCATTTCTGTGAGATTTTTATATTAGACAAAAATTACAACAGAAAGTTAAGTAGAATTTTGATTAAAATGAATGTAAAGTACTGTTAATCAATAAAAATTACCATTATTGGATGAAAAATTACAACTGAACGTTATAGTGTTAATGAGAAATTTTAAAACTTCTATTGATTTAAATCTTATTCATTAAATCAACCAATTTCTGAGTCAAATTTTTTCTAGAAAATTGCTCAATGTTTTCAGCGTTTTGGTTCAGCGTTCCCAATTTCCAATTTTGGTAAGATTCTAAAAAGAATTTCTTTAGATTTTCTTTTTCATCATAGCCAAAATGTTTTCCAGCTTTGGTTTCGTTCAAGATTTTTTCTACATCAGCATCTTTTGGACCGAAAGAAAGAATCGTTTTTCCCGTTGCCAAATACTCGAAAATTTTTCCTGGAATAATCCCTTTTGAAGATTCTTGTGGGAAATTCGTCATCAATAAAATTGTTGAATCCTGCATGTGTTTTAGCGCAACATCGTGCGTTTGATAACCCAAATTGGTTAAGTTATTTTTAAGAGCTGAACTTACTATTTTTTGTAAAATTTTATCATCTAATCTTCCTACAAACTTCAACTCAAAATCGTTTTTGAAGTCTGCATTTTCTTCAACCAAATCATTTAAAGTTTCCCATAAAATTTCAGGATTTCTGAGTTGTTCTAAAATACCGATGTAACTTAATGTGAATTTTTCTGTAAAATCGTTAAGTTGTGAGGTCGTTAAGTCGTTTTTATTATCAACCGATTCTACAACTTCACGAATCTGTGACTTTACTTCAGAGTCAAACCCATTCGTAATGCAGAAAGCATTTGCGCTTTTTTTTCTGAAATTTTCAGCATCGGTATAACTTGTTGCCAAAGTAACATCTGCATTTTTAAACACTTCAGATTCTAATTTTCTATGCTTTTTATCGGCAATTTTAGTCAGTTTCAAGTATTTGTAATACGAAATTTCAGTCCATGGATCACGGAAATCTGCAATCCATTTTAAGTCTGGGAATTTCTTCTTTAAACTTAATCCAATCAAGTGCAAAGAATGTGGTGGACCAGTTGTTACCAAAACATCATAGTGATTGACTTTCAAGTATTTTTCTAAAAATTCTACGGAAGGTTTTACCCAAAAAACACGCGCATCTGGAATAAAGAAATTGCCGCGAACAAAAATCGAAAGTTTGGCTTTCCATGATTGATTTTCGCCGACATCAAATTGTCCCGCTTTGAATTTTTTATTGTCTTTCCCAAATTTTTCTGCAAATTGGTACGGTTCCCAAATTTTGGTTTTAATCATTTTGAGATTCTTCGGAACATCTTTTTTTAATGTTTCATCAACAATCGGATAACTAGGGTTTTCTGGAATAAAAACGGTAGGTTCCCAACCGAAATCAGGCAAATATTTTACAAATTTTAACCAACGCTGAACTCCCGGTCCGCCAGCTGGAGGCCAGTAATAAGAGATGATGAGTATTTTTTTTTGTTTCAAGTTTATAATTTTTAAACCGCAAAAGCGACAAAAGATTTTCTATGTATTATAAGTTTTTCAAAAGTAAAAAAAGATTTTACATTAATTCATCGTAATATTTATTAATATATGTTTCTTGTCCATGATGATAAAGATTTTTAACATTAAAATTTACTAAAATTCCTTTCGGTACTTTAAGTAAATTCATGTAATTCAAAACTTGAAATTTATGAACATCTAAAATGTGAGAGACAGATTTTAACTCTAAAACGATTAAATCTTCAATCAGAAAATCACATTTAAAATCACAATCTAATTTCTTTTCTTTATAAAAAACAGGAATTTGAAATTCTGACTTGAAATTTAAATTTCTTAATTTGAATTCTTCTTCTAAAGCTTTGTGATAAACAACTTCTGCTAAACCTGCACCTAAAATTTTATGAACCTCAATACAAGCTCCATTAATTTTATATGTTAAATCGGTAAGATATTGTTGCGTAATCATTAACTCTTTTTTTACTTTTTAATGGCTATTTTTTCAATTATTTCTTTTGTCGCTTTTGCGGTTTAATAAAAATATCCCCACCAAAGAAAGCAATACAAACAAACCAAAAGCAACTAAGGAAATGGTTTTTCCTTTGGCTATTACTTCTGGTTCGAATATCATTTTTACCGTATGAGTTCCTGCTGGAACGTAAACGGCTCTCAATAAATAATCAGCTTTGATGTATGGAACTTCTTTTCCGTCTACAAACATTTTCCAGCCTTTTGGATAATAAATTTCAGAAAAAACAGCCAATTGTGGCGTTTTAGACTGTGTTTTATATTCTAGTTCGTCTGCTTGATATTTTGTTAAATTTACAAAAGCAGTAGAATCAGTCGCTAAAGTTTTTCCTTCAAAATATTTTTTATCATCATTCGAAATAACCGCTGTTTTTTTAGAATCTATATTTCCTATTTCATCTACTTCTTCATTCGGAGTATTCACAAATTTCACATCAGAAACCAGCCAAGCATTTCCATTCGCATTCGGATTGATCTGAACTTGAGGTTTCTCCAATGTTCCGCCAACTACATATTTGGTGTTCAATAAATTGAGAATTTGCGGGATTTGAGCAGACTTCACACTGTCTTCAGCATAGAAATAATGATTGATTAAATCGTCATATCTTCTTAATTTCACAGCGTGATAACCACCTACAGAAGCTTTGTAATAAGAAGTATTGGTTTCATTAAAAGGCCCTAGAAGTTGGTTGAAAATTCTATAATGGGTTTTATCTTTTTCGGTAATTTCTTCTAAAGTTTTATTCATATTCGCTCGAGAAAGCAAATCATTTAAAAGTGGATTATCACCTGCTTTTCCAGCTAAATAATCTGAATTTTCGGTCACAAATGGAGTTTGTGCAAAAGCTTTATCTACAAAATTATCGCTGTTTAAATAGCGTTTGTTCACAGACCATAAATCAAATAAACTTACCAATCCTATAATGATTAAAGCAATGTTTTGAGATAATTTTTTCTTCAATGCAAAATATAGTGCTAAAGCAGTGATAGAAACATAAATCATGGCTTTAATAGCATCGATTCTAAACATCGTGAAGCGTTCGCCAACCAAATAATCTAATAAATATGAAGGCAAATAAGCAGTTTCGTTTGAAGTAGCAAATCCGAGTAAGCTTTTCCCAAAAATAACCAATAATAGAGTAATTCCAAGAACTGCAGAACTTCCGTAAACTAAAACTTTTTGTTTGTATTCATAAGTAAGTTTTTCGTCATTGAAAAATCTGTATAATCCAAGGATTGCAATCAGTGGAAATAATAATTCTACTACAACTAATATAGAACTTGGTGCTCTAAATTTGTCGTAAAACGGAACGAATTTTATGAATAATTCAGAAAGCGGCATGAAATTACTTCCCCAAGCTAAAAGCACAGAAAGTACAGACGCGCCTAAAATCCAATAACGGTATTTTTTCCACCCGAAGAAAAATCCTAAAATGGCTAAAAATACCACAATAGCTCCTTGATAAGCCGGTCCAGAAGTTCCTGGTTGGTTTCCCCAATACGTTAAACTTCCTCCAAATCCTTTAGAAATTTGGTCATATTCTTCTTGAGAGGTTACATTTTCTTGTACCAATTCCTGAACTTTTTTCATCATTTCTTCTGAGCCTTCTTCATCGCTTGCTCCTCCCATTACTCTTGGAATGAATAAGTTCAAGGTTTCTAGTTTTCCATAGCTCCAGTTCAGAATTTCTTGTTTTTTCATTCCGTCATTATCTGCTGCATTGTGTTCAGATTTCAGAATTTGTTTTCCACGAACGGTTTCTTTTACATATTCAGAATTGGCAAGAAGTCTCTGACTGTTCATTCCAATTCCCAGAATCATCGCCAAAGCCAAAATTCCTGAAGAAATGAAGAAATGTTTCCATGGTGTTTTTCCTGTAGCTGCTCTTACCAATTCAGACAAGAATAAAAATCCTAATGCCAAGAAAAGGTAATACGTCATTTGTGGATGGTTTGCAGCAATTTGCAATCCCATGAAAAGTGCTGTGACAATAAAGCCAAGAATATATTTTTTACGAATATAGACGAGTAAAATTCCCGCTAAAAGTGGTGCGAAATAAGTTAAAGTGGCAACTTTACCATTATGACCAGCTGCGATGATGATGTAGAAATACGTGGAAAGTCCAAAAAAAGTGGCGCCTAACAAAGCGTATTTCCAATTTTTAGTCGCAACATAACCGAGTAAGAAAAATCCAGCAAAAAGCAGAAAAATAAAATTCGCAGGTTTTGGCAAAAAGTTCAGCGTGTCATCTATTTTTTTGATGATATCACCTCTAAACTGTGAACCTGATTGATAAGTAGGCATTCCGCCAAACATCGCATCACTCCAATAGGTTTCTTTGCCATTTTCGGCTCTGTAGTCTAGTAGTTCTTTTGCGCCACCTTTGTATTGTACAATGTCATGTTGCAAAAGTTGTTTCCCAGAAATGATAGGACTGTTGTAAACTAAAGCTAAAACTACAAAAATCGCCAATGAAATGACGATGTAAAGAATGTTTTTATTTTTCAGCATATTTTGCAAAAATTTATCTTTTGTTGTTTGTTTCGGAAAAACTCCGGTTGTATGATTTAGGTCGTTACTCTACCTTTTTTCTTTTTCCTCTACTTCTTCATATTCCACAGTTTCTGCATCCCATTTTACTTGTTCTTTAGTAGGTTTTGCAGGTTTGGGTGAAACGTTTTCTCTGTTTCTGGGATTAAGACTAGGGAAATTTTTATAAAATTGATTAAAGAATATCCTTTTCAAAATATTCCAAACAAAGAATATAATGATGGTTGCTAAAACTAATTCGAATAAATATTTAACCAGTGCCATTTTTTAAAATTTATAACTAGGATTGATTGTAACTAAAGAGTTGGTCTTTTTAGACATGCTTTGAGATTGTTTTCCGTCGCTCAAACTTTCTTTTTCCGTAGTGTTCATTTGGATTTTAGAGCCTAGAATCCAACCAGAGTTGGCGTCTATTTTTATGGTTCCCGTTTGTACACCTTCTATGCTTACAGAATGCGTCATTCCGTTTTTAGACTGTGTTTTTGCTTTTCTAGGAATTCCACCTTTTACAGTAATTTCTGCAATTCCGTCTTCTACTTTTGCTAGGGTATAAGTGGTATTTATTTTCACGCTTCCATCTGGAGTTACATTGTCAGACTGTGTCCATGTTCCGCCTAATTTTACGCCTTTTGCTGGAAGAATATTTAGGTTTTTTCCAAATTGTTCTTTTAAAAACTTCTCGTTGAAACTTAATTTAAATCCTTCCATGAAATTTTTAAGTTGAGCAGCATCTTTAATCACCGAAGCAGCCGCATCATTGGTTTTTTTATAAACGGGTTCAAAACCTTTAATAGAAAGAATTTTCCCAGTTTTGTCCATGGTAATTTTTAATTTATTACCTGTTTGTGCTTTTTGTACCGCCCACATAAATTTTTGTTGAGCATCTTCAGGAGCGTTTCCTTTCGTGTCTATCGCTTGGGTTTTTCCTTGAGAAGTTGCAGACATTCTTTTCCCAACAAGCGTCATAGAAATTTCGTAGTTTCCTTTTGCATCGATATTATCTACGGTAAACGTCATTTCGTCTGTAGATTCATTCGTTCCAGAAATGTTTTGTTTCCCGTCAGAAAGCGTTTGCACATCTCTTTGGTAAGTGCTGAAAGGATACGTTTTTCCTTTTTCTAATTTAAAATTTGCATGGTAAACACCTAGAGAATCTTTGATGGCAGGATTTTCTACTTTTGCCGTTTCTTTATCTTCCACAGGAACTTCTATAGTGATGGTTTTTCCAGTTTTTGGGTCAACTTTGGTTACGGTTTTTGTTTCTTTTTGACAAGAAACGATTGCTATTGAAAGCAGCGCAATTGCTGTAATTTTTTTCATTGATTTTAATTATTTTGTATCATTTGAAGCAAGAATCTTGCCTTTTTATTCACTTTAAGTCCTGCTTTCGCGACTCGCTTTTTTGTTTTTTTATCTTATTGATCAGAGTGGAAACATCTGAAAAAAACAAAAAGAGCTCAAACACATCGCTCAAACCCAACGAAGTGGTTCGACGATTTTAAGGAGTCAATCAGGGCTATTATTCATGTTTCAGTTTTTCGTTTGATTATTTACCAATTTTAAGTAAAAAACATTCGGTTCCTACGGAACCGCCTTTTTTATTGTCAATTATATTTCTACACATATTGCGTTCCTACGGAACGCCTAAAAATACTCTCCAACTCTACAATTCTCCCACCATTTTCTGTCTCACCGCTTCATAAAGAATCGCTCCACAAGCTACAGAAACGTTCAGAGATTGTGTTTTTCCAGTGATTGGCAATTTTATTTTTTCATCAGCATGATGCATTACTTCTTTCGAGATTCCTGTTTCTTCATTTCCCATTACGATGGCGCAAGGTTCTGAAAAATGAGCGTCATAAATCATTTTTTCTGCCTTTTCAGTGGCTGCAAAAACGGTAACTCCTGATTGCTGAAGAAAATCTACTACGTGAGCCAGATTATTTTCTTTACAAATTTTTACGTTGTAAAGCGCTCCAGCCGAAGTTTTGATGGCATCAGAATTGATAGGAGCAGCTCCTTTGTCTGGAATTACAATTGCGTCTATTCCTACACATTCTGCAGTTCTGGCGATCGCTCCGAAATTTCTAACATCAGTTAAACGGTCTAAAATCAATAAAAAAGGAATTTTTCCTTCTTCAAAAATTTGTGGCAACAAATCCTCGATTTTATAAAACGGAATTTCTGAGATAAATGCGACTACTCCTTGGTGATTTTTTCTCGTAAAACGATTCAGTTTTTCAATTGGAACCGTGTTGGGTCTGATGTTGTATTTTTTTAGTAATTTTTTTAATTCTGAATAAATCTCACCTTGCAAACCACCTTGTACAAAAATTTTGTCAATGGTTTTTCCAGCTTCTATCGCTTCCATTACAGGTCTCAAACCGAAAATGAAATCTTCTTTTTCATTTTTAGATTCGTGTTCCGAGTTTCTATTGTCAAAACGAGGTTTTCTATCGAAATTTTTTGGCCCAAAACTTCTCCTCTCGCCTGAGTTATATTTTTTATTAAATTCTCCCAATTTTTTGATTTTTAAATTTGAATTCTATTTGTGTCGTTCCTACGGAACTCAAAATGATATTTTTCTACTGTATTCTACAAACTTTTTGCTCTCACAGAGCAAGATTTAAATTTTGCCTTTACCTTTACCTAAAACTGTTCTCCAGCTAAAGCACGTTTTTGAGCCATTGCATATCCAAAATGTAAACTTTCGTGCATATTGTTGAAAATGATTGCATCCTGAATATTTTTTAAATCAATTCCAAAACTTGTAGAATAAGCGGTGTAATCTGGGAAAAAATCATCGTCATAATCTTTCATCAGAATTTTAGAAGTTTCGATAAGTAGGAAACCTAAATCTTCCACTTCAGATTCAGAAACATCCAGATTAGGAAGAGTGCCTTTTTTGTAAGTATCTACCCAATATTTGTCTATTCTAAAAGGATTTCCGCTTAAATAATAACACAAAAGTTGCTGAGTAGCTACGCAATGTGCAATATTCCAATAAATATTATTGTTAAAGCCATCTGGAATGGTCAACAAGTCTTTGTGAGACGTATTTTGTAGAATATTCAGAAGGTTTTTTCTTACTGCTCTATGATTTTGAAAATGAGTATTCATTTAAAATTGATTTTAATCTCCAAAAATACTGAAATTGAACGGAAGATGGAAGTTGGAAGATGGAAGTTTTTTATAAAATATTCTTAAAGTTTTTTTGTTGTTTTAATTTATTGAAAATCAATATTTTAATGATTATTTTTGTGCGGAAAAAGATTGTCAATTTTTTAACTTCTGACTTCTGACTTCCGACTTCCATCTTTTTTTAACAAACTTTAACCAAAATTTGGCATTAATTGTGTTGCCAATTCCTTGAAAATCGTGAAATTTACAGTCTAATTTTTCAAAAAATTATGCAAGAACTTAATCAAGCCGAAGATATTAAACAACTCACCGAAAAAGTAAAAGAACAGAACGTTTACTTTTCACTTTTGAAAAAGGAAATTAACAGAGCAATTATCGGACAAGAATACATGGTAGACAGACTTTTAATAGGTCTATTAGGAAATGGTCACGTTTTGCTGGAAGGTGTTCCTGGTTTGGCAAAAACTTTAGCCATCAAAACCCTTTCAGAAGCGGTTCATGGAGCGTTTTCTAGAATTCAGTTTACGCCAGATTTATTGCCAGCAGACGTTATCGGTACGCAGATTTATAATGTGAAAGAAAACGATTTTTCCATCAAAAAAGGTCCTGTTTTTGCAAATTTTGTTTTGGCAGATGAAATCAACCGTGCTCCTGCAAAAGTGCAATCTGCACTTTTGGAAGTAATGCAAGAAAAACAAGTTACCATTGGTGATGAAACCATGAAATTACCAACACCTTTTTTGGTTTTAGCGACGCAAAACCCAATTGACCAAGAAGGAACTTATCTTTTGCCAGAAGCACAAACCGACCGTTTTATGCTGAAATGCAAAATTGATTATCCAGAATTTGAGGAAGAAAGACAAGTCATGAGAATGGTTTCTACTTCGGATATTCCTCAAATAAAACCAGTGATTTCTTTGGAACAAATAGTGGAAGCCAAGAAAATCATTAATCAAATTTATCTAGACGAAAAAATTGAGAAATATATTCTCGATATGGTTTTTGCAACCAGATTTCCAGAGAAATATGGACTTTCTGAACTGAAAAATTACATCAGTTTTGGGGCGTCTCCTAGAGCTTCTATCAATTTAGCGATTGCTTCACGAGCATTTGCATTTTTGAAAGGAAGAGCTTTTGTAATTCCTGAAGATGTAAAAGCGATTGCGAAAGATGTTTTGCGTCACAGAATTGGTCTCAGCTTCGAAGCGGAAGCAGAAGATGTAGATGCAGACGCAATTGTTGATAAAATTTTGGGAAAAGTTCAAGCGCCGTAATTTAGTTGTCAGTTAATAGTTGTCGGTTGATTGTAATTTCTGACAACTATCAACCGATAACCAACAACCATATTATGCAAATAAAAGATATTGTAAAAAAAGTAAAACAAATAGAAATCCGTACTCGAAAGAGAACGGAAAATACTTTGATGGGGCAATATCACAGTGCTTTTAAAGGTCAAGGAATGGCTTTTGCGGAAGTTCGTCCTTATCAATTTGGAGATGATATTCGCAGAATTGATTGGAACAAAACCGCACGTTTCAAAGAACCTTATGTGAAGGTAATGGAAGAAGAACGTGAACTCACGATGATGATTTTGGTAGACATTTCTGCCTCTATGAATTATGGAACAAAAATTCAACTGAAACGTGAATTGGTGGCAGAAATTTCGGCAAGTTTAGGGTTTTCGGCGGCAGGAAATAATGATAAAGTGGGACTTATTTTGTTTGCGGATAAAGTCTATAAAGTCATTCCGCCACAGAAAGGCAGAAAACATATTTTAGCGATAATTTCCACGATTTTGACCGCAGATTATGTGCAGGCAGAAACCAATATAGATGCTGCTTTAGAATACATGATGCATGTTTTTAAAAAGAAATCTCTAGCGTTTCTTTTTTCTGATTTTGCAGATGAATTTGACGAAAAATTATTGAAAATTGCATCCAAAAAACATCAATTATTAGGTTTGAGAGTTTTTGACGAAAAAGACAATGAAATTCCAGATGTAGGTTATGCTTTTTTCAGAGATATAGAAACAGGAAAACAAATTTGGGTGAATACGTCTAACCAAAGATGGCGTTACAATTATGCAGAAGCTCAAAAACAAAAAATAAGACACCTGAGAGAAGCTTTTGAGAAAAGTTCTGCCAGTTTTGTAGAAGTAAAAGCAGAGGAAGATTATACCAAAATTTTGTATAATTATTTTCAAAAAAAATAGAAAATAGCAATTAATGAAGAAAAATTTTTTAAAAATTTTCAATCAATATATAGACAGACAACTCGATAAAGTTTCGCCAAATCTTAAAAGGTTTAAATGGCCTTTTGTTGCTTTTGGAGTGATTAAAAAATTGGCTTTGTTGTTTGTTTTTGTTGCTCAATGTTTTTCTGCACAGACGCTTTCTTCTAATTTATCTAAAGAAAAAATTGCGCTAGGCGAAAAAGCAACCTTTCGAGTAACCATCAATGGTTTAGAAGGAAAAGATGTGATTTCTAAACCTAAAAATGAACTCTTGCCTTTTCATTTAGAAGAAACTAAAGACGAAATCAATAAAACATACGATCAATACACCAGAACTGTAGAATTTCAGGTTTTTGAGGAAGGGAAATTTACCATTCCAGAACTTGAGTTTTCGATAAATGGAGCAGAAACCATCAAAACGATTCCCTATGAAATCACGGTTTATAATCCTGTGAATGCAGATGATCAAATCAACGATATTATGAACAATAAGCAAGTTGATTTGGGTTTTAGTGATTATTGGGAAATGTATAAATGGTATATTTTAGGAGGTTTGGTCATTTTTACTTCCCTATTTTTATTTTTAAGTTTCTTCAAAAATGGGGTTTTCAGAAATTCTGGAAAAGAGAAAAGTCCAATTCATAAAACATTACAGGATCTGAAAAATCTAGAAAAGAAAAAATACGCAGAAAAAGGGAATTACAGAATGTTTTATGTAGAATTGATAGACATAACCAGAGCGTTTTTGGTAAAACAATATCATATTCCTGCAGATGTTTTGTTGACCGATGACTTAATCGATGTGATGAAACATACCAATAAAATTTCGCCAGACAATGAAAAAATAGTGGAGGAGGTTTTTCTGAGAGGAGATTTGGTGAAATTTGCCAAAATCATTCCAAATCAAGAATTAATGGAGCGTGATTTTTTAGATATTTATGAATTTGTAGAGCGTTCGGTTACAGATATTGAAGCAGAACATTTAAGAGAAGTGCATTAAGATGAATTTTCAGATAGATAGTCCATATTTTTTATTGCTT
The DNA here is from genome assembly GCF_907163125.1 of Cloacibacterium caeni. Classification (NCBI taxonomy): domain Bacteria; kingdom Pseudomonadati; phylum Bacteroidota; class Flavobacteriia; order Flavobacteriales; family Weeksellaceae; genus Cloacibacterium; species Cloacibacterium caeni. Next base: position 1,693,624 of record NZ_OU015319.1, on the reverse strand, counting down.
TTTATGCTTTTTATTCCGCTTTTGATAAGGGATTTTAGCAAGAAGAAAAATTCGGGGATTAATGTTCCGACTACTCGAAATATGTCTGTAGCAGGAAGTTTTTCTTGGGTTCAAAAATTTTTACAATTTTCTAAATACATCATTCTTTCTGCGCTGATTATTGCTTTGGCAAGGCCTAGAACTTACACCATTTTTAGCGATAGAGACGAAACCAAAGGCATTGATATTTTCCTAGCGATTGACATTTCGCCCAGTATGTTGGCTCAAGATTTAGAGCCTGATAGAATTACTGCTTTGAAAAAAATTGCGACGGATTTTGTCAAAAAAAGGGAAGGTGATAGAATAGGAATTGTGGAATATTGGGGAGAAGGAATTACAAAAGTTCCGCTCACTTCTGACCATCAAGTGGTTTTGGATGAAATTAGAGACATGAGTCCGAGTGAAGAACTTACGGGAACAGCGATTGGAGAAGGACTTTCTGTAGCGGTAAATCATTTGAAAGACAGTAAATCAAAGTCTAAAATCATTATTTTAATGACTGATGGAGTAAATACGGTTCCGAATGCGATGCCACCACAATTTGCAGGTGAATTGGCAAAATCCTACGGAATTAAAGTGTACACGATAGGAATCGGAACGAATGGTTTTGCACTATTTCCGCAGATTACATCTTTTGGAATACAATTTTTCGAACAAGAAGTGCAGATTGATGAAGCTACGCTTTCTGAAATTGCGACTTTAACAGGTGGAAAATATTACAGAGCCACTTCTAATACGAGTTTAGAAAATGTATATAACGAGATTAACTCTTTAGAAAAATCGAAAATTAAAACCAATAAAATTTACAATTACGAAGAATATTTCAGAGTTTTTCTTTGGATTGCCTTGGTGTTTTTATTGATAGATGCAGTTTTAAGATGGAGAATTTTTAGGATTTTTAATTAAAAAATAGAAATGAATTTTAGTCTAGGAAATATTTGGTATTTACTTTTGTTATTGCTTTTACCGGTAATAGCGTTGCTTCTTTTTGGTTTCAAAAAATGGAAATCAGAAAGGAGAAATATTTTTGCTGAAGCTCAATTTCAAGAAGATTTATTTCCGAAAGATTATCAATTTTCTAAATTTTTCCCAGTTTTATATTTGTTGGCTTTTGTTTTTTTGATTTTAGCAATGGTAGATTTTCTGGGAGGAAAAGAAGAGATGAAAATCCAACAAAAAGTAAATTCTGTGATTTTTTTGCTAGATGTTTCTAACTCTATGAACGCGCAAGATGTGCAACCTTCTCGATTAGAACAAGCCAAAAACATTTTGATCAATACCATACAAAATTTGGGTGATGACAAAGTCGGAATCGTAGTTTTTGCAGGAGATGCACAATCTATAATGCCTTTGACTACAGATTATTCTGCCGCCGAAACGTATATTGGAGCGATAGAAACCACTACGATTGGGAAACAAGGGACAGATTTTCTAAAAGCAGTAGAAGTAGCCACAGAAAAATTTAAAAATGTTCCGAAAGGTGCTAGAAAAATCGTATTAATTAGCGATGGCGAAGACAATGAAGGAAATGACAAAGCGGCGATAGATGAAGCATTGAGACAAGGAATAACCATCAATTCTGTAGGAATAGGAAAAGACGATGGAGCGCCAATTCCTATTTATGAATTTGGGCAATTAATGGGCTATAAAACCGATATTCTCGGCGAGACGATTATTACCAAAAGACAAACAGAAGCATTGATGTCTCTCGCTTTTGATACCAACGGAGAATATGTAGACGGTAATGATATGGAAGCAGCAGTCAATAAAATTGTTTTGCAACTCAGAAACCAAAAAGGAGCTTCGGAAACATTGGTAAATACACAATCTGCGGTTCATTATTATCAGTGGTTTTTGGGCGTTTCGCTTTTTATATTTGTGATTATTTTTCTTTTTAATCCTAAAAAAGATTTCAATTTTTAAAAATGAAAACTTTAGAAAACGCAAAACCTTGAATTTTAGTCTCAAAAAACTACTTTTTTATCAATTATTTAACATTTCTAAGATTTAATTTTAACAATTAAAGCGATATTTTTGTACCAACAAATGTTGAGAAAGTTTTTTGTACATATTAGCTTAATTTTTCTTGGTCTCGTTACTGTTAAGGCTCAAGAAAGTTTAAACACCCTAATCTTCAGAGGAAACCGAAGCTTCGACAAACAAAAGTATGGCGAAGCTATTTCCACATTTTCGGAAGCGGTGAAAAAAAATGAAAAAGATTTTGGTGCGCATTATAATTTGGGCAATTCTTTGTATAAAATAAAAAAGTACGACGAAGCGATTGCCGAATATCAAAAAGCACAAAAAAACACCAACAATAAAGATGAAAAAGCTGCTTCTTATTACAACGAAGGAAATGCTCATCTTCAAAATGGTGATGGTGAAAAAGCAGTTAATGCTTATAAAAATGCACTGAAGTATGATCCAGATAATGAAGCGATTTTAAAAAATTTACAAATTGCCAAGAAGAAGCAAAAGCAAAAAGACAATAAACAAAATCAACAAAACCAACAGCAAAATCAACAAAATAACCAAAATAAAAACCAAGATAATAATCAAAATCAGCAAGGAGACCAAAATCAAGAAAATAAAAATAACAATACTAAAAATCAACCGAACGGTAATATAGGTGACCAAAATAAAGGGAAAGGAAATCAAGGAGCGGAAAAGCAAAACCAAAAAAACGAACCGCAAAATCCTAATGACCCGAATAAAATTCCTAAAGATTTGCAAAAATTGATTCTACAAAGAAGTGCAAATCAAGAAAGAGAAACCGCTAAAAAGTTACTCAATAAAAATGGTTACTATTCACCAGAAAGCAATACAAAAGACTGGTAATTAATGCAAAAAATTCTCAACATATTATTTTTTGTAATGTCTGCAATTTCTTACGGACAAGTTACCGTTTTGACTGATGTCAACACCAAAGAACCGAAGCAAAATGAACCCGTTGTTCTCACCATTGTACAAGAAGTGGTAGGCGAAAACATGGAACAGCAGAGTCCGCTTCGTCTTCCTGATTTATCAAAATTCGATATTGTAGGAAGTGCTTCCGAACAAAATACTTTCATTGACCAAAAAAGAGGAATTAGAGTAAACCAAATCATTTATCAATTATATCTTCAGCCAAAAGTTACGGGAAAAGTGAAAATTGGCTCGGCTTTACTTACCGTAAATGGTAAAATTTATAAATCAGAACCTTTTGACATTTTGGTGAAAGAAACGTCACGAGCAGAAACCGAATATCTTTCTAAAGATGTGTATCTGAATGTAGAAGTTCAAGACAAGGAAGTTTATGAAAATCAGCCAACTGTAGCGGTTTTGAGAGCTTATAGCAAGAATTATGATAACTTCAGAAAGTTAGAGAATATAAAATTTCCGCAGCAAAATAATGCGAGAATTAAGCCTATCAGTTACAAAAAACAAGACATAGAAAATATAAATGGCGAAATGGCTTCGCAAGTGATTGCTATGTTTATTATTTTCCCAGAAGAAGCTGGTAATGTAGAAATAGAGCCAGTTTCGGCAATGGTGAAAACGCCAGAAATCAGTAAAATTATTTCGAATAAGGTTAAAATTAATGTAAAAACTTTGCCGAAAGATTCTCCAGAGAATTTTAAAAATGCGGTAGGGAAATTTCAGGTTTCCATTAAAGAAATTGCAAAAACAGAACCTCTGGAAGTAAACAAACCGATTGACGTTTTGGTGAAAATTTCAGGTTTAGGAAATTTAGACGAAGATAAATTGCCGAAATTAATAGAATCTAAAGATTACACTTTTTTCAAACCTCAGATTATAAGCAAATTATCTACCAATAAAGAAGGAGTGAAAGGTTCAATTACTGCAAAATATGTGGTGATTCCTAAACATGAAGGTAAAATCAATATTTCTACTGAACCGTTTTCGTTTTTTAATCCAGAACTGAATCAGTACATTGATTTGGGGGTGAAAAGTATTGTGTTGAATGTCCTAAATTCAGCTCAAATTGCGGCACAGAAATCAACGATTGACATTGTAGATGATTATACTGCTAATGTTTTAAACAGTGTTCCTTTACCTGTTATCGAAAAAGAAAAACACACACAGTCTTACCGTTTTAATTTTAAAAATTTATTCTCTGGTTTGGCAGTGCTTGTAATGGGAACTTTCCTTTTCTTCTTGTGGATTAGACCTAAGAAAAAAGCTCTAGTTACTGTAGAAAATAAACCAATAACTACGATTAGAGAAGAAGAAGAAAAAATTAAAAATCTTCTAAAACCAGGCTTTGAAGCGAATTTAGAATATCTGAAAATACTCATTTCTAATAGAGACTATTCAGCATTTTTTGCTACTTATGAAGAATTGCAACAAGATGCAGAACAGCATATTCAGCAAAAATTTGGAATGGGATTGAAAGCATTTTTAGAAAATTACAAAGGTTCTCAGTTCACCGAAGATTTCAGAAATTTAGAACAACAAATTTCAATAGAAAAATACTCGCCTATTCATGACGACTCTCATTTAGAAGAGCTTTACAACTCTATAACTGCGATGTATTCTGAAATTATGGAATAATAAAAGTATTTCATACTTTTGTGAAAATAATAAAAAAATCACACTATGTTAGAATCGTTTTCTTTTAAAGAAACCTTGACTTGTTTTATGGTTTTGTTTGCAGTAATTGATATTTTAGGCTCTGTTCCTATTATTGTTTCTCTTAGAAAGCAATTCGGGCATATTGATGCAGAAAGAGCATCGATTGTTTCTGGAGCATTGATGATTGTTTTTCTTTTTGTAGGAAAAGAAATGCTAAAATTCATCGGGATAGACGTGAATTCGTTTGCGATTGCGGGAGCTTTGGTTATTTTTATTATTGCTTTGGAAATGATTTTGGGAATAGAAATTCACAAAGTAGAAAACGTGAAGGCTGCTTCTATCGTTCCGATTGCGTTTCCTTTAGTAGCCGGAGCTGGAACATTGACGACTACCTTATCACTTCGTGCAGAATTTCATGTAGTGAATATAATTTTAGGGATTTTGCTCAATACCATTTTGGTTTACATCGTTCTAAAATCTGCCAATTTCTTAGAAGAAAAAATAGGAGATGCTACGCTGATGATTTTCAAAAAAGTTTTTGGAATTATCCTTTTAGCGATTTCTATTAAATTATTTACCGCTAACTTTGCGCAGTTATTTTCTACTTACGTACAATTTTAAAATTATCAACATTAAATCATAAATCTCATACCAATGACAACGTTTTACAAAGTTTTTTTAGTGCTTTTTATTATATTTTTAGGAGTTAATCTTTATGCAATCGACTGGAATTTAGGTTTTATGCATTCAGAAAACAATAAATTCTTATTCTCTATAGTCGCATCTATTATAGGAATTTTAGTTACTCTGGTTATGAACACTTGGAAAAAACTTTCGCAGAAAAATAGTTAATGAAAAATCCGCTTCTATAGACTGCACCCAAAAGTTTAGACAAAATTAAACAATATTTTCAAAGGAAAGAGTTCGGTACTGTACCGGACTCTTTCCTTTGAGATTGAGTCTTATTCTATCATTGTTGTAATAGTGAATGTACTTCACTATTTCCATCTTAAGTTCCTGAATGGAACCAAACTTTCTGGCATAAAACATTTCTGATTTTATCGTTCCAAAAAAGTTTTCTATCACCGCATTGTCCAAACAGTTTCCTTTTCGGGACATACTTTGAATAATACCTTTTTCTTTTAACAAGTTTTGGTAATGTTTCATTTGATATTGCCAACCTTGATCAGAATGTAGAATGATGTTTTGTGTAGATTTTACTTTTCTGAATGATTTCTTTAGCATTCTGATGATTTGGCTAAACACAGGTCTTTCAGATAAGTCAAAACTGACAATTTCACCATTAAATAAATCGATGATTGGAGATAGATAAAGTTTATTACCCGATACATTAAACTCTGTAACATCGGTTGCCCATTTCTGATTAGGAGTGTCCGATTTGAAATTCCTCTGTAGAACATTGGGCGCAATTTTCCCTTGCTCTCCCTTGTAAGATTTATATTTCTTCACTCGGATAATACTCTTTAAACCTAATATTTTCATAAGTCGTAAAACAGTTTTGTGATTAATCAAAATTCCTTTTTCTTTCAAAAGCAAAGTAATTCTTCTATAGCCCAACCTTCCTTTGTGACGATGATAAATCTGCTTAATCATTTCTTTTATTTCCGCATATTTATCTTTCATTTGAAAGCGTTTTTGATAGTAATAAAAACTGCTTCTTGCCATCGATGTACAATGCAGTAGTACTGCTAAATCAAAGTCCTGCCTTAACTCTTCGATGGCTTTGGATTTTTCCTTTCCTGAATTAAGGCGTCTAACTTTTTTAAAATGGCGTTCTCGGCTTCTAAATAATAAATCCTCTCCAACAGTTCTTCCTCCCTTGTTAAGGGTTTGCCTGTTTTCTTTTTTTTTCGCTTGTAATTACTCATGGTTTTAGGTCTTCCTTTGGGTCTGTTTTCTAAACCTAAAATACCATTTTTTTTGTAATTACGCTGCCAACTAAGAATACTGGACTCCGCAGGAATATTAAACCTTCTCGACGCTTCTTTTAAACTTAAATTCTCTTTCTCAATTACTGATAAAATCTTTAATTTAAAATCTTTTGTGTAATGCGTATTGGAAAGCCGAACAAGTCCTGAAACGCCATAAAGTTCATAAAATTTTATCCATTTACGAACCAAGGAACCACAAACTCCAATACGTTTTCCTAAATCGTCTGTTCCAATATCCCCTTTGTGATATCTCTTTATAGCTTTTAATTTAAAGTCTACTGAATATTTACTTTTCCCCATAAAAAATGCCCCTAAAAAGTGTCTAACTTTTTGGGGGCAGTCCACTAGAAGCGGATTTTTTTATTGTAAATGATGAAGAATAGCTTGAGATTTTAGTTCGGTTTCTCGCCATTCTTTTTCTGGCGAAGAAAGTGCCGTAATTCCGCCACCAGCAAAAGCGATTACTTGATTTTTGTAAATTTTTGCACATCTAAGATTCACAAAGTAATAAATTTCTTCCTCGGTTTCTATTTTAATGTAACCTGCGTAAAATTCACGGTTATATTGTTCGATTTCTATAATTTTTTCTTTGCAAAATTCCTTCGGAATTCCACAGACTGCAGGAGTAGGGTGTAGTTCTTCAATTAATTCTTCAAGTCTATTATCTTCAATTTTAGCAGTGAAATCAGTTCTGAGATGCTTAATATTCCCCGAAATATGATTGTAAGTTTCAGACTCTTCGACCTCGCTCAGAGTGACATATTTTTTTAAAATTTCAGAAATATAATGGGTAACAGGTTTCTGCTCTTCGATTTCTTTTTCGCTCCATTCTTCATCTACTGGAAGTGTTCCTGCCAAACTCATGGTGAAAAATTCATGTGTTTTTTTATTGAATTTTCCCAAAATTTCAGGAGTTGCACCTATCCAAATTTCTTCATCAGTAATGAGAAGATAACAAAGCGTATTTGGGTATTTTTTGCAAAGCAGTTGGTATGTTTCTTCTAAATTGATGGAAGAAATTTCTTTAGCAATAGGTCTAGAAATAACAAGTTTTGGTAAGTTATTCTGCTTGATGATTTCAATCGCTTTTTCTAATTTTTGGAGATATTCTTCATGCTGAGGAATATTTAGTTCAGCATTAATATCAGGAAAATTTTCTACCTCAAAAAAAGAAGATTTGAGTTCTTCTGAAGTACAAACTTCTAGATTTTTTGCTTTTAAATGGATGGTTTTCCCATTGGTGAAAGGAAAAAAAGAAGCCACATTTCTTGCAGCTTCATGATGATTTATCAGGATAAATTTTTCGTCAAAAGGTAATCTGAAAATAGCTTTCATTACTTTTCTATTTTTCGGTTAATTACCATGTTCGTCATCGTAGAATGACACAGTAAACTTCCGTTTTCGTCTTTTATTTCTATTTCCAGAAAATGGAGGGTTTGTCCTTTTCTAATCATTCTAGCCGTTCCAGTAATGGTTCCTTCGGTTTTGCTTTTCAGGTGATTAGAATTGATATTGGTTCCTACAGCAGCTTTTCCTTCGTGAGCTACCAAAATATTAGAAAGACATGAGCCTAAACTTTCTGCAAATGCAATATTAGCACCACCATGCAATAAACCTAATGGTTGATGAACTCTAGAATTTACGGGCATAGTTCCTACCAAATAATCGTCTCCCAAATCGGTGAAAACGATTTCTAAAGTTTCCATTAAAGTGTTTTTATTCCAAAGGTTGAGCTGTGCTAATTTTTCTTCGTTGGTCATCATAAAAATTCAACTTTTAGATTAGTAGATTTTTGGATTCCACTTTTCTGGATATTTTGGAGTGATTTTTTTGTAATATTCTTGTAATTCTTCCATGATGCTTTCGTAGCTTCTGGTCTGAATGTCTTCTACTGAAATTTGTTTTCCTAAATGAATACTTTTGGTTTTAAAATCTCCAGCAGCAATAACGATAGGAACGTTTGATTCTTTTGCCATGTGATAGAATCCTTTTCTCCATTTGTTAACAAAACTTCTGGTTCCTTCTGGTGTAATTACTAAGCTGAAATCATCTTTTGCAAATTCATTTTTTACAAAATTTACCAAGTCATTTCTTTGGCTTCTATCGATTCCAACTCCTCCCAATGCTTTTACGATAAAACCGTACCAAGCCTTTGTGTGAGCATCTTTTATGATAACTTTTAGTTTCTTGTCTAGAACCCAATAAGCTAGATTTCCTAAAATGTATTCATCATTGGCAGTGTGTGGAGCTACGACTAAAATGCAACGGTCTAAATTGCTTGCGGGACCTTCTAACACAATCTTCCAACCCCAAACCCAAAGGATAAACTTTGCAATAATTTTCTTAATAAATTTCATATATTTCTCTTTAAAAAACAAAACAAGTAACCCTAGCAAAAAGGTTACTTGCAAATATAATTATTTTATAGATTATAATCTTTCTAAAATAGACTGCTGATGAACTCCATTATTTTCATCACGATTTCTAAGACAAATTGTATCATAATTTCAAGTGTTTTTTGTTTGTTTTATGTGAGTTTCATTCACTTAGCGAAGTTATTAATTATTTTTAATTTTAAAATATTTTAAATGTTAAAATTTTATAAAATATCGTTCTCTTCGGCTACTTAGTTTCTAGTGTAGGGTTGCGGAAGTTTCTGTTGTTATCATCAGCAACCCAACTAAACTAGAACTATTTATTTCTTGGTGTTAATTTCTATTTTAGAATCACCATCTTTAATTGAAATATTAAGGTTTTTTAAATTTTCTAAATCTTTTAGACTGTTAATATTTTTGATGTCTTTTTCTAAAATGCTGTCTGCAACTTTTTTAGGATATTTTTTTCCGTTTATAATTACACTGTCAGCATTTTCAGAATCGTATTCTATCGTAGTTCCGTTGATATTGATTTTATTTTTTTCGATAACGATATCTCCATTTTTATTGTTGTTATTTTCATCGTCATCATCTATTCCGTTTGCATTAAGGTCACCGTTTACATTCAGATGTTCGTTTCCTTTTGCAACTTTCATGTCTTTCGGAACTACCAATTCATAATCTACACTGTAATGTCTGAATCTGTATTGGTAAGGATAACTTACGAAATTTGGCAATAAAATTTTGTTGCCTACCACTTCTACAGGAACATTAAGTTCTAGAGGTTTGTTGTAACCTTCCGCATATTTTTTGATGATGAGGTACGGCTGAGTAATATTAGCATTTCTTACGACTTCTACGTTTGGATAATCTTCTTCGAAAACCATTTTCTTGTCAGAGAAAATATCATCATCATAAGCAGTATAATTCGCTGGAATGTTTACTTGTTTTTTGTCAATGATAAGGCTATCAGTTGGCTGAACATTGATAGAAATATTTTCGGTTTCTTCTTTGTCGCCTTTATAAGACATATCTATTTTTGCCATGTTTACTCCGAAATAAGTTCCTAAAAGCACAATTGCTAAGAATAAACCACCCAATACATATCCTAAATTTCTTAATTTAGTTTTAGGAGATAATAATTTGATGCTGATTAAGCTGAAAAGAACCGCAGGAAATAATGTTCCTAATACAATCAGAGAAGAAAGGATATATTTCATTCCGCCATCGTCAAATAAGAAGTTCATTTTGCTTACACCAGGAAAATCTGGATTTCCAAATAAATTGAAAAAGAAGAATAAACCGATGATTGCTCCAAGTGCTAAGAAAGCGAAAATAGCACCGAAAAGAACTCTTAAAACGTTTAGCAATCCGCTACCAGCAGAAGTTACTACAGGTTTAGCTTCATTGTACATTTCACCCACTTTTGCAGTAGATTCATTGGCAAATTTTACGATATTGCTAGATTCTTCTTTTAAGTTGTCAAAATTCAAGGGTTTACCTTTCATTTTAAGAAAATCTGCTGCCGTTTCTGCTTTTGGAAGGATAATCCAAAAAACTACATATAAGAAAATGATAAGACTAGTAGAGATTCCAGCGGTGAACAATCCTAAAAATGCTACACCAAACCAAATTACTCTCATCCAAGTTACATCCATCCCGAAATAGGCAGCCAGACCAGAGCAAACACCTGCTAATTTCATATTTTCTGGATCACGGAACAGTTGTTTTTGCTGTGCCGAAGAAAATGAAGGTCTTGATTTTTTATTGGCAGTTTTATCAGAAAAATAAGCTTCTTCTTGCTCTTCTATAACTTCTGGTTTACCAATTTGGGCAATTACTTTTTCTATATCATCATCATTTACCACTTCTCTTTTTCCCATGTTATCTTTTAGAATTTCTACAATTCTAATTTCGATATCATGCATAATTTCGTCTGCTTCTGATTCCTCTAGAGAACTTCTCAGTGCAGCGAGGTAGTCACTCAGTTTTATGTATGCGTGTTCTTCTATTACGAAAGAAAAACCAGCAAGTCCTATTGATAATGTTTTGTTCATAGTTTAGTTTTTATGATGTTTTGGTGATTTGGTTTACAGATTCTGTTAATTCATTCCAAGTATTTTGTAATTCTGCTAAAAAGGTTTTTCCTTTTTCAGTAATTTGGTAGTATTTTCTTGGCGGTCCACTGGTAGATTCTTCCCATCTGTAAGCAAGAAATTCTCCATTTTTCAATCTTGTAAGTAGCGGATAAAGAGTTCCTTCTACTACATCTAGCTTTCCTTTTTTGAGTTCGTCTATTAAATCAGAAACATACATTTCTTTATTATTGATAAGGCTCAAAATACAGAACTCTAGAATTCCTTTTCGCATTTGCGCTTTGGTATTTTCTGTGTTCATGTTTTTTAGTTATTAGTGGTTTTTATAATTTGTTATAACATTCATTTTACGAATTTTTTTCTGTTGAACAAAAATAGGTATTTTTTAGTAATATGCAATGCAAAGTAGTAATGCAAAAAAATATATTACTATTTTCTTTCTTCGAAGTAATGAATCGTTCTCGTTTTTGGTAAAAGTAACCAAAGTAAAAAATAGACGAATACGACCATAAACGTAGAAATTCCCGCCGAAAATATTCCGAAGAATGCCAGTAAGAACCATGCAACTCTTACTAAAGAGACATCTATCCCGAAATATCTTCCAAGTCCTGAACAAACCCCAGCGATTCTTCTATTGTCTCCATCGCGAGTTAGTTTTGCTCTACAACCAGTGTAATATTGGTTTTCGTTTTGTTGATAAGTTTTCATTTTAATGATTTTTGTGATTTTCTTATGCAAAGATATATATAAAATTTAGTATTATGCAATACAAAGTAGTAAAAATTTTCTAGTGATTTAATTAAGTTGCTGATTATCAGGTATAAAAATTTCAAGTGTAAATTTTAATAATTTTTGTTTTTGACAAAAATCACGTTTTCATTGTAACATCTGTTACCGAAATTGGTAAAAACCAACCGTAATTTTGCAGTATCAATTTTGTTTCACTTTAGAAATGAAGTTTTTTAATCCATTAAAGATTTATAGATGAAAATACTAATTGTAGGAGGAGTTGCAGGAGGCGCAACAGCAGCAACCAGATTAAGAAGACTCTCAGAAGAAAACGAAGTCATAATTTTTGAAAAAGGACAATATGTAAGTTTTGCGAATTGCGGTTTGCCTTATCATATCAGCGGAACGATTGACAAGAGAGACGCTCTTTTATTACAAACACCAGAATCTCTTAAAGAAAGATACAACTTAGATGTAAGAGTTCTTACAGAAGTTTTATCTATTTATACAGTCGATAAAAAAGTTTCAGTAAAAAATTTACAAACTGGCGAAATTTACTTAGAAAACTACGACAAACTATTGCTTGCACCAGGTGCAGAACCTATAAAACCACCTTTTGAAGGAATTGATTCTGATAAAATTTTTACACTCAGAAATATTCCTGATATGGATAAAATTGTGGCAAAAACCAAAAATGCACAGAATTTTGTAGTTGTAGGTGGTGGTTTCATTGGTCTTGAAGTAGCAGAAAATCTCATTGAAGCAGGTAAGAATGTGAAGTTGGTAGAACTCGGTAACCAAGTAATGGCACCAGTAGATTTTGATATCGCAAGTTTCGTTCACGAAAAAGCCAAACAAAAAGGGCTTGAATTGTTGTTAAACGTTGGCGTAGAAAAATTCAATGACAAAGGCGAAACCATAGAAGTGTTCTTAAACAATGGAACTTCTTTAGAAACAGATGCGGTAATTCTTGCAATCGGTGTAAAACCCGAAACCAAATTAGCAATAGAAGCGGGTTTGGAAATCGGAGAAACTCGTGGAATTTTGGTGAACGAATTTATGCAAACCTCTAATCCTGATATTTATGCAGTTGGAGACGCAATAGAAGTAGCGCATTACATCAACAATAAAAAAGTGTTGATTCCTTTAGCTTGGCCAGCAAACAGACAAGGTAGAATAGTAGCTGACAATATCGTTCTAGGAAATCAATACAAATATACAGGAAGTTTGGGTTCTTCTATTTTGAAATTTTTCGAACTTTCTGTGGCTTCAACTGGACTCAATGAAAAAACATTAAAACGTTTCGGAATTCCTTATAAAACTGCCATTGTAACTCGCGGTCATCACGCGGGTTATTATCCTGGAGCAAAAAATATGGTTTTAAAACTTATTTTTGATGAAAACGGAAAAATCTTCGGGGCTCAAGCTGTTGGCGAAGCTGGAGTTGATAAAAGAATTGATGTAATTGCAACGGCTATCAAAGGAAATCTCACTGTTTATGATTTACCAGAAATTGAAATTACTTATGCTCCGCCTTTTAACTCTGCGAAAGATCCTGTAAACATAGCTGGTTATGCTGCGGAAAATATTTTGAAAGGGGATTTAGAAATGGTGAATTATGATGAATTTTGGGATTTTGTGAAAGAAAATGATGCGGTAATTTTAGATGTAAGAACTTCCAAAGAATTTTCAGGAGGCGCAATTGAAGGCGCAATAAATATTAACGTAGATGATTTACGAGCAAATCTCGAAAAATTAGATAAGAATAAAATGTATGCCATTTATTGCCAAGTTGGTTTGCGTGGTTATTTAGCCAATAGAATTATGAGAAATAACGGTTTTCGAGCCGTGAACTTAAACGGAGGGTACAATCTTTGGTCAAAAGTTCAATCATAGTAATAGTTTTTTGTTAACAAGAAGGCTTCAATTTTTATTGGAGCCTTTTTTATTTCAATAATTGTTCAATAATAATATGATTTTAATCAGAAATCTCCAAAACATGACAAATGTATGCTTATAAAACTCAAAGTTCTTATGCGTTAATTAATAAATTTGTTAATTGAACTTTTGTGACCAATCTTTTCTAAAAGTCACTTTTTATAAATGTAGATAACATCAAATAAACACATAAAATGAGTTTTATTAAAACGGATTTAACCAAACTTGCAAACCTTAATAAAAGCAAGGGAACTGGTTCTATTAGGAAAAGCAAACCAGAATACGTTGATTTTTTTCCACCTTGTAATAACGCTTGTCCAGCTGGCGAAAATATTCAGGCTTGGCTTTCTCTGGCTCAAGAAGGAAAAATAGAAGACGCTTGGAGAAAATTGACCGAGCAAAATCCTATGGCTGCGATTCATGGGAGAGTTTGTTATCATCCTTGCGAAAATTCTTGCAATAGAAAAGATTTAGATTCTTCGGTGAGTATTCACGCCGTAGAAAGATTCTTAGGAGACGAAGCATTAAAAAATAATTGGCAATTTTATCCTCCGAAAACACTTACCGGTAAGAAAATTATGATTGTAGGTGCAGGTCCTTCTGGACTTTCGGCGGCTTATCATCTTAGAAAATTAGGTCACGAAGTAACGATTTTCGAAGCAGGACCTGTTGCTGGTGGAATGATGAATTTTGGGATTCCTGCGTACAGAATGCCTAGAAATATTCTTCAAGCTGAAATTAAAAGAATTGAAAATTTCGGAGTGAAAATTGTTCTGAATTATAAAGTTCAAGATATTCTCCAAGAAAAAGAAAATGGTGGTTTCGATGCAGTTTTTGTAGCTATTGGAGCGCATTTAGCCAAAAAAGTAAATATTCCTGCTCAAGAAGCGAGTAAAATTTTAGATGCGGTTTCTTTCTTGAAAGAAGCTGATGAAAATAGTGATAATAAACCACTTTTAGGAAGAAGAGTCGCCATTTACGGAGGTGGAAATACCGCAATGGATGCAGCGAGAACTGCTAAAAGATTAGGTGCAGATGAAGCCATGATTATTTACAGAAGAGATCGCGAACATATGCCTGCTCACGAATTTGAAGCAGATGAAGCTTTAAGCGAGGGGGTGAAAATCCATTGGTTGAGCACCATTAAAAATATGGAAACTTCTTCTATCACAGTTGAAAAAATGCAAGTGGTTAATGGAAAAGCCGTCCCAACTGGTGAATACGAAACTTTGGAAGCAGATTCTTTAATTCTAGCTCTCGGACAAGAAGCAGATACCGATTTCTTAAAACATATTGAAGGAATTACCTTCAAAGAGGATGGAACAACCGTTGAGGTAAATGCATCAATGATGACAGGTTATCCTGGAATTTTTGCAGGAGGAGATATGGTTCCTAGTGAAAGAACAGTAACGATTGCTACAGGTCATGGTAAAAAAGCAGCAAGAAATATTGACGCTTGGCTTAGAAATACTACTTACGAAAAACCATCCAACAATCCTTTAGTTACTATCGAAAAACTACAAATTTGGTTCAAAACAGATGCTGAAAAGAAAGCTCAACAACATTTAGAAATTGAGAAAGCAGTAGAAACTTTTGACGAAATTGTAGCAGGTTATACTACTGAAGAAGCAGTTTACGAAGCACAACGTTGTCTTTCTTGCGGTAATTGTTTCGAGTGCGATAGTTGTTACGGAGCGTGTCCGGAAGGTGCGATTTCCAAAAACGGAAAAGGAGAAGGTTACACCATCAATTACGATTTGTGTACAGGTTGTGGCGTTTGCGCAGAACAATGTCCTTGTCACGCTTTAGATATGGTTTTAGAACATTAATCAATTGAAAAAAATGAAAAATCAAAATAAAATTATAGCAACCATCGACGGCAACGAAGCTGCAGCGTACATCGCGTACAGAGTAAACGAAGTTTGCGCCATTTATCCTATTACGCCATCTTCTACTATGGCAGAATTGGCAGACGAATGGGCGTCTAAAGGAATTAAAAATATCTGGGGAAACGTTCCCGAAATTATAGAAATGCAAAGTGAAGGTGGTGCAGCTGGTACAGTTCATGGTTCACTTCAAGCTGGTGCATTAACCACCACTTTTACGGCTTCACAAGGTTTAATGCTGATGCTTCCGAATATGTACAAAATTGCGGGAGAACTTACAAGTGCAGTTTTTCACGTTGCAGCACGTTCTTTAGCAGCACAAGCTTTGTCGATTTTTGGTGACCATCAAGATGTAATGGCAGCCAGAACTACTGGTTTTGCGATGCTTTCTTCTGCAAGTGTTCAAGAAGCACACGATATGGCGCTTATTGCCCAAGCTACCACTTTGAGAGCGAGAATTCCCTTTATTCATTTCTTTGACGGTTTTAGAACTTCTCACGAAGTGAACAAAATTAATCTTTTAAATGACGACCAAATTCGTGCAATGATAGATGATGAATTGGTGATTGCACACAGAAATAGAAGTTTAAATCCTGATAAACCTTTTGTAAGAGGAACTGCTCAGAATCCTGATGTTTATTTCCAAGGAAGAGAAACTTCTAATCCTTATTATGCTAAAATTCCTACCATTTTAAAGGAAGAAATGAAGAAATTCTCTAAAATTTCAGGTAGAAATTATGCTCCTGTAACGTATTTCGGACATCCAGAAGCAGAAAATGTTATCGTAATTATGGGTTCTGGCGTAGAAACCGTGATTCCAACTTCAGAATTTCTGAATAAAAATGGAGAAAGAACAGGTGTTCTGAAAATCTCGTTGTTTAGACCATTCCCAAATGAAGATTTTATTTCGGTTTTACCAAAATCAGTGAAAAAAATTGCTGTTTTAGACAGAACCAAAGAACCTGGAAGCAATGGTGAACCAATGTATCAAGATGTTCTGGTTTGCCTTACAGAAGCACTCACCAATGGAACTTTAGAAAAAATGCCAAAAATTATTGGTGGTAGATACGGACTTTCGTCTAAAGAATTTACACCAGCTATGGTAAAAGCGGTTTATGATAATTTAAAAACCGAAAATTCTAAAAACCATTTTACGGTAGGGATTACAGATGATGTAAGTTTTACTAGTATTAATGTAGATTATAACTTCAAATTAGATGATTCTGGATGGAACCAAGCGCTGTTTTTCGGTTTGGGAGCAGATGGAACAGTAGGAGCAAATAAAAATTCGATTAAGATTATTGGCGAAAACACTGAACTTTCAGCGCAAGGATATTTCGTTTATGATTCTAAAAAATCTGGAGCGAAAACTGTTTCTCACCTTCGTTTTGGGCATGAACCAATTGAAGCGCCTTATTTAATTTCAAAAGCAGATTTCATCGCTTGTCATTTCTTTAAATTTTTAGAAAATGAAGATATGCTCAGTTTTGCTAAAAATGGAGCTAAATTTTTATTGAATTCACCCTATTCTAAAGATGAAGTTTGGGATAAATTGCCTTACCAAGTTCAGCAACAATTGATTGAAAAAAATATTAGATTTTTTGTGATAGATGCCAATGAAGTTGCCGAAAAAACAGGGATGCGAGGCAGAATTAATACCATTATGCAAACTTGTTTTTTCAAACTTTCAGGAGTTTTGCCAGAGGAAGAAGCCATAAAACAAATCAAAAAAGCAATTGAAAAAACGTACATCAAAAAAGGACAAGCTGTTGTAGATAAAAATTTCTTAGCTGTTGATCAAACGTTAGCCAATTTATTCGAAGTTAAAATTCCAAATGCAGTAACCGCCGAAAAAGGAGAGGAGCAAACTGTTGACGAAAATGCGCCAGATTTTGTGAAAAATATCACTTACAAAATGATGATTGGCAAAGGCGATGAATTGCCTGTAAGTGCCATTCCTGCTGATGGAACTTACCCTAATGGAACGACTAAATGGGAAAAACGAAATATTTCTGAAAAAGTAGCCCATTGGAATGCAGATATCTGTATTCAATGTGGTAATTGTAGTTTTGTTTGTCCTCATTCTGTAATTCGTTCTAAATTTTATCACAAAGATTTATTGACCGAAGTTCCAGAAGGTTTCCAATCTGCGCCAATTAATGCAAGAGGTTTCCCTGAAACCAAGTTCACGCTTCAGGTTTATGAAGAAGATTGTACTGGTTGTAAATTATGCTACGAAGCATGTCCAGTAATTGATCAGGAAAACGAAGAATTGCGCGCGATTAATATTTTACCAAAAAATCCAGACCTTAAAAAACATAGAAAAGTGATTTCTTATTTTGAGAAATTGCCAATTCACGATAAAAATATGGTGAATTATTCTACAGTTCACGGCGTACAATTCTTAGAACCGATGTTCGAGTTTTCTGGAGCTTGTGCAGGTTGTGGAGAAACACCTTACATTAAAGTTCTTACTCAACTTTTTGGTGATAGATTAATGGTAGCCAATGCAACGGGTTGTTCATCAATCTACGGAGGAAATTTACCAACTACACCTTGGAGTTCTAATTCTAAAGGAAAAGGACCAGCTTGGAGCAATTCTCTCTTCGAAGATAATGCCGAATTTGGTTTAGGAATGAGACTTTCTGCAGATAAGCAATTGCAAATGGCTCATTATTACGCCGAAAAATTAAAACCAGAGTTGGGCGAAGATTTCATCAATGAAATTCTAAATGCACCTCAAAAATTAGAAAGTCAAATCATCAAACAAAGAGAAAGAGTTGAAATTCTAAAAAATAGATTGCAATTTTCTGAAAATCCAGATGCGAAACACCTCTATTCTCTTGCAGACCACTTGGTTCACCGTGCTGTTTGGCTCATTGGTGGTGATGGTTGGGCTTATGATATCGGAAGTGGAGGTTTAGACCACGCACTTTCTACAGGAAGAAATATCAATGTTTTGGTTTTAGATACTGAGGTTTATAGTAATACGGGTGGACAAAGTTCTAAAGCTACGCCAACTGCAGCTTCTGCAAAATTTGCAACTGCAGGAAAACGTGTTGGCAAAAAAGATTTGGCGATGCAAGCTATTTCTTACGGAAATGTTTATGTAGCAACGGTTGCGATGGGAGCAAATCCTCAACAAACATTATTAGCAATGCGTGAAGCAGAAGCTTATGACGGACCTTCATTAATTTTAGCGTACAGTCATTGTATTGCACACGGAATTGATATGGAAAAAGGTTTGAACCAACAAAAAATGGCTGTAGCAAGTGGTTATTGGCCATTGATTAGATTCAATCCTGTGTTGAGAAAAAATAATAAAAATCCGTTTATCTTAGATTCTATTCGTCCTACAATTCCGTTTGAAGAATATGCGTACAATGAGTTGCGTTACCGAGTTCTAAAACAAACGCAACCACAAGATGCTGAACATTTAATGAAATTAGCTCAGGAAATAGTCGATTTAAGATGGAAAACGTACGAAGATATGGCTTCACTTGGAGCTGAAAACTTCCAACCGACTTTTTAATTGAAAATTGAAAGTTGAAAATTGAAAATGAAAACCTCCCGAATTTGGGAGGTTTTTTGATTTAGAAAAAATAAAAATTCCCACCAATTTCTCGGTGGGGATTTTTTCAACACAAAAGTTTTTATTTAGATAAAAATAATTTGAGTGCCTTCTCCAGCTGCTCTTGCGTAGAAATCACCTACAGTTAAGATGCCTTCCACTTCTGGAGTTAAGTCTTCTTCTTTTAAATCAAACATTTCAAAAGCCAATTTACAAACCCAAAGTCTGCAACCAGAAGCTGATAAAATTTCTAGAAATTCATCAATTGGCGGAATGTCTAATTTTTCCATTTTAGATTTCATCATTTTGGTAGCCAGAGCTTCCATTCCTGGTAAACCGCCTAACATGGTAGGCATGTGCATTGCAGGATTTCCTACTGTAGCCACATGAATGTCTTTTAGTCTGTCCTTAATTACAGCATCTAGTCCGAAGAAAGTAAAGAAAATTTCTGCTTCCATGCCTTCCATTCTCGCGCCGTTTGCCAAAATAAAACCTGCGTAAACACTTTCTAAAGTTCCTTTAGAAATAATTACCATTACTTTTTCTATAGGTTTTAGAGATTTATCTAAATCTGCTAATGGATTTTTTAATAATGTAGTTTCCATATTTTTTATTTTAAATATTAGATTTGAGATATTAGAAGTTAGATATGAGATGAAAGAAATTTTGGTTCAAAAAATTTAAAATTAAAGTGTTTTTTAATCTTGAATCTCACATCTTAAATCTTATAATCTATTTAAATACAAGATTTTGGTTTAGAAATTCCTGCCAATCTACTAGAGATTTTAAGTGGTCCTTTTGGGAACAATTCATAGAATTCTTTAATATCTACTACGCCAGATTTTCCTACGCCTCTTATGGTTAATGCTACATCTTTTTTCTGTTGGTCTCTTAAATATTCTAACACGTCGAAATGTCTGTTTCCTAGTTCTAAACCGTCTTCTTTAGCCATTTCTTTAGCTACTTCGTGATTCCATTGGTTCATGTCTGTAAGGTATCCCTCGTCGTTTACATTGATTGTAAAACCTGCATAAGTTTTTTCCATTTTGATAATATTTTTTTGTTAATTTTTTTTAAATTTTAGAAATTCACCGTTCACAGCCCAGCGAATTCACTATTCACTTTTATACTGTTTCTTTGTCAAATTTCTTTCCTGCTCTGCTCATTGTAGGCGTTACGAAAGGTATTTTTCTAGCAGGAAGAAGCATATTCCAATACACCCATTTGAAAGCCATTTTTCCAAAGTGGTTAAAAGCACTTTCTTCTAATAAATTTAGCGGACCGATTCCAGCGAATGGGAATTTTCCTTTTAATGGTTCTACATCATAATTGAAATCTATCAGTAATGCTTTTCCTTTTCCTGTTTCTATGAAACAATTGGCGTGACCGTCAAATTCTGGATTGAGTGGTTTCCCTTCTATATATTTTAGAATATTTTCAGTAAGAATTTCGGCTTCGAAATGCGCTACAGAACCAGCTTTAGAAGCAGGAACATTCGTTGCATCACCGATTACGAAGATGTTTTCTTTTACTTTACTTTGTAAGGTGTTTTTATCAGTAGGAACGTAGTTTAGATCATCTCCAAAACCTGAACGAAGAATACATTCGTCTCCCATATTGGTTGGAATGGTAACTAATAAGTCAAAATCTACCACTTCGCCACCGTAATCGAACATTTTTCCGTTTTCTCCTTCTATATGTTCTACTGCGAAATCTGGAACAATCTTGATGTTTTTATCTTTTAATAGATATTCTAAAGCTTTGGTGCATTTTTCTTTAGTAAATGCACCAGAAAGTGGAGTAACGTAAGAAATTTCTACTTTGTCTCTCATTCCTTTTTTGGTGAAGTAATCATCTGCTAAAAAAGCAAATTCTAGCGGAGCAACAGGACATTTAATTGGCATTTCAGTAATGTGAACCACTAATTTTCCTCCTGGCCAAGTTTCTAATTTTTTAGCCAAAGCACAACTTCCCTCGAAAGTGTAGAAATCGAAAATATTTTTTTGCCAAGTGTCACCTTTCATGCCCGGAACTTCTTCTGGAGCGATTTTACAACCTGTAGCAATGATGAGAATGTCATATTTTACATTTCTTCCGTTTTCTAAAATAACGGTATCTGTATCTTTATCTATTCTGTCGATTTTTTCACGAATAAGTTGAATTCCTTTTGGTAAAAATTCATCAATCGTTCTTTTTACATCTTCTGGTTGATAAGTTCCAAAAGGAATAAATAAAAATCCTGGCTGATAGTAATGAGACTTAAATTGGTCTACCAAAGTAATTTGCCAATCTTTTTTATTCAGTTTTTTTACTAGGTGATTCGCCATCATGGTTCCGGCGGTTCCTGCTCCTAAGATTACTAAGTTTTTCATATTTTCTAACTTTATAAGAATGAGTAATTCTTAATTTTCTTGTACAAATTTACATCAGCACAAAATGGACTTGTGTAACTTATATTACACAACCTCAATGACTTTTGTCATTATAATCGAAATAAAATCCGTTATTTTTATTTGACTTAAATTTGTAAAAAATTAGAAAATGTACTTAGAAAAAGAGATAGAGTTCATCCTTACTTTAGACCAACTCAAAAACGTAATCCGTAGAAATTTTAATCATGACAATTCTAGAAGAGAAAATACAGCAGAACATTCATGGCAAGTCATTGTTTTTGCGCAGATACTTTTTCCCTATGCTCGAAACAAAGAAAAAATAGATTTAGGAAGAGTGATTAAGATGCTTTCTATACATGATGTGGTAGAAATTGATGCAGGAGATACATTTTTCTATGATGAAAAAGCAAATGAAGGAAAATTTGAGCGTGAACTGGCTTCTGCTGAAAGAATTTTTGGGATTTTGGCAGAACCTATGAAATCAGAATTTATGAACCTTTGGTTAGAATTCGAAGCTGGAGAAACAGAAACCGCCATTTTTGCAAGTGCTGTAGACAGAATGATTCCTTTTGTGATGAATTGTTTTAACAATGGTTTGAGTTGGATAGAAGCAGGAGTAGAGTTTGAGAAGGTGCAAAAAATGCTTCGCCCGAGAATAGAATTGGCTTCAGAAGATATGCTTGATACCTTTGATGTGCTGATTAGAAAGGCTTTTGGCGAAGGAAAACTTTTATAGCACTTATTCAATAAATTTCTTTATTTTGCATCCCGGTGATTAACGATTAATTATTTAAAAATGAATAAAATTCCTAGCGTAGATTTACGCGATTTTCTTTCGGGAGACGAAACAAGAAAACAAAAATTTGTAAACGAAATTGGTAAAGCATACGAAGAAATAGGCTTCGTAGCGCTTAAAGGTCATTTCTTAGACCAAAATTTAGTAGACCAATTGTACGCCGAAATCAAAAACTTCTTTAGCCTTCCTATAGAAGTAAAATCAAAATACGAAATTCCTGGAATTGGCGGTCAAAGAGGTTATGTAGGTTTCGGAAAAGAAACTGCAAAAGGCTTCAAAGCAGCTGATTTAAAAGAGTTTTGGCATTTCGGACAGTATTTACCAGAAGGTTCTAAATATTTAGCAGAATATCCAGAAAATGTAGAAGTTGTAGAAGCGCCAGAATTTAACAAAGTAGGAAAAGAAGCCTATAAAATGCTAGAAAAAACCGGAATTTATGTATTGAGAGCTTTAGCATTATATGTAGGTTTAGATGAGTTTTATTTCGATAAATTCGTAGCAGAAGGAAACAGCATTCTTAGACCAATTCACTATCCACCGATTATGGAAGAGCCAAAAGATGCAGTAAGAGCAGCAGCTCATGGTGATATTAATTTAATAACTCTTTTAATTGGAGCTCACGGAAAAGGATTGCAAGTAAGAGACCACGAAGGAAATTGGGTAGATGCAATTGCGCAACCAGACGAATTGATGATTAATGTGGGCGATATGCTTTCTAGACACACCAATAATAAACTGAAATCTACGATTCACCAAGTGGTAAATCCAGAGAGAGAATTATGGGGAACTTCTAGATATTCTATTCCGTTTTTCATGCATCCAGTAAGCGAAATGCCGCTAAACTGTTTAGAAAATTGTATTGACGAAGACCATCCTAAATTATACGAAGACACGACTGCTGGAGAATTCTTGCACGAAAGATTAGTAGAATTAGGATTGATTAAATAAAATTTAATAAAATCTTAGATTTAAAAAGATGAAGCGTTCGCTTAAAAAACGAATTAATTCGTTAAACTTTGCTCACTGAAATGATGAACAATTTTTTATTAAACCTTTGCGTTTCAAAAAAATAAATAATAAAATTTTAAAAATCGAATCTTTTTTAAGGTTCGATTTTTTCTTTTTTAAAGGCAAAAATCAAATAAATAATTCCGAAGATAAAGGTGAGAGAAACCAAGAAAATTCGCCAATCTAATTTCTGTAAAATCACACCGCTGAAACTTCCTAAAGTACTTGCGCCAATGTAATAGAGCAACAAGTAAAATGCAATCGTCACGGTTCTTTTATCTTTTGAAAAATTCCCTACCGATTTACTACAAACCGTATGCGCTACAAAAAAGCTGTACGTGAAAACTGCCAATCCTACAATCACAGCTATTGTATTTTGCAGGAAAAAGAGGAGAATTCCTAGAATTCCTACTAAACTCATGGTTTTTAAAACATTTTCAGAATTTTTGAGTTTTCTTTCCCAAAAACTGACATTCATGGAACCAAAAACCCCTGAAATATAAAGCACGTAAACATAAGAAATCCAACTTCTGGAAATGTTAAATGGTGCTTTGACCAAGAAAAAAGCCATGTAATTGTACAAGCTGACAAATGTTCCTAGCAAAAGAAATCCTGTCATGTAAAAAGGTAATAATTTTGGGTGAGTAATGAGCTTGAAATTCGGTTCTATTAAAGTTTTAAAAGATTCTTTCTTTGGTTTGAAATTTTGTGATTTAGGAGCGAGTATAAAAAATAAAATCGCAAAAATAAGACACCAAATTCCAATAAATTCTGAAGCAAATTGCCAAGATTTATAATGTGAAACCTGAGATGAAATAACTCTTCCTACCATTCCGCCCACTGCATTTCCTGCAATGTAAAATCCTGTAATTCTCAATTTTCTGTTTTCTGAGACTTCTTCTGCGATGTAAGCCAAACAAACCGAAGTAGCACCAGAAAGCAAAAATCCTTTCAGGAAATTGAGCGCAATTAACACATTGAAATTTTCAGAAAATGAAGAAGTAAAAGCTAAAACTGCTGATGCAAATAAACAATATCCGATGACTTTTTTTCGGCTGTATCGGTCTGCTACGAAAGTGGAAGTAATCAAACCAAGAGCCATTCCCAAAGTCGCCGAAGAAACTGCAAAACTGCTTTTGGCTTTATTGATTTTGAAATATTCTACCAAATCAGGAAGCAACGCTTGATAATAATACACCAATCCAAAACATGACAATCCCGCCAAAAATACTGCAATAGCAATTTGTAAATCACGATTTTTGATGGTGTTTGATTTCAAAACAGAAATAAATAATTAGAGAAAAATAGTTCTTCAAATATAGCTAGAATTTGTTTTTTTATCAAAAATTTCTTATATTAGAGATAACAAGAAATTTTTGTTATGAATGATTTATACAACGATTTACTAAAACAAAACTATATTAGATTTACAAAATGCGATTCTGATAAAGAGAGGGAAGCAAAAAATTTTTTAATTGAAAAAAATTTATTTGAGAATAGTTTTGATTACAAAGGTCTGAAGTGTTTTCAAATAACCAATAAAGGTTTGGAAGCAAGAAGGTTAGGTTATGAAATTTATATTAGAGAATTTGAAAAAATAAATCATCATATGATGTATAATATAAATATTCATGGAAATCAAAATGAAGTAAACATTACAAATAATAATGAACAACCCAAAACCGATAAAATGAGTTTTTGGTCAAATTTTTTATCGTTGATTTCAAGTTTAGTATCAATTTTTGGAGTTAAATTTTAAATTCTCTCCAATTCGTCTTGAGAAATTTGTGTTTTAAAAAGTCCGTAATTCACGGTTACTTTTCCGTTTTTGTGAATGGTTTCTATGGTTCCCACAGAGGTAGAACCTGCAATTCTTACACGTTGACCAACTTTCATCCAAACGGCGCGTTCTTTTTGCGTTTTTTCTTCCAATTTTTGGTTGGTTTCTGCAATTTGAACTTGTATATTTTCCTTCTTGAGTTGTTGTTCTACTTTTCGTTTGGTAACTTTCAGTTTTTCTGATTCTGCTTTGTCTGAACCGAGTTTTCGGAATTTTTCCTGTTCCAAAATTTTCACAAAATCCTTTACGATATCTTTTCTTGATTTTCCTTTCAGATAACCATCAATAAAGGCTTCTATCTTATTTCCGAACTGTAATTTACGGTGTTCTTCTTCATATAATCTTTGAAAATTATAGAGTTTTTGTTGAAGCTGTTCGTTCAGTTTTTGCAGATTTTCTCGTTTATCTTCTACTGATTCTTTTTGCTCAACAAGGTTAGATTTCAGTTTTTCAACCTCAAATTTTTCTTGTTGCAATTTCACGATGGTTTTATCGAGATTTACCACGTCTTTTTCTACTTTAGAACGAGCATTTTTAATGATAAATCTTGGAATTCTATTTTTTTCTGCCACTTCAAAAGTGAAAGAACTTCCAGCTTGTCCCACTTCTAATTTATACAAAGGTTCCAATGAATATTCATCGAAAAGCATCGCCGCATTGGTTGCATTGGGCAATTGTTCTACCACCAATTTAATGTTGGTATAATGCGTGGTAATAATCGCGAAAGATTTTTTTTCGTAGAAAAATTCCAGAAAACTTTCTGCTAAAGCGCCACCTAATTCTGGATCAGAACCCGTCCCGAATTCATCAATCAGAAGCAACGTTTTATCATCAGCTTCTCTGATAATTCCAGACATTTTTTTGAGTCGAGAACTGTAGGTAGAAAGATGGTTTTCAATAGATTGATTGTCACCAATATCCGTTCTAATTTTTTCAAAAAAGAACATTTCAGATTTCGGATGAACAGGAACCAAAATTCCGCTCTGAATCATCAATTGAAGCAAACCAACGGTTTTCAGCGTGATCGATTTTCCACCAGCATTTGGTCCAGAAATACAGAGAATTCGGTTATGCTCCGTCAAAGTCAATGTTTGCGGATAGATTTCCTTTTTTTCTTCTCGGTTTCTCAATAAAAGCAATGGGTGAAATGCGTTGACCAATCTCATGGTTTTATGACGATTGATTTTGGGCAAAACACCGCCAATTTTTTCAGCAAATTTGGCTTTTGCTCTCGTAATATCTAAATCGAAAATATATTTTTGATATTCTTCTAATTCTGGAGCGAAAATGGCAATTTCTGCCGTAAGTTTTCGCAGAATTTTATCCACTTCTTTCTTTTCTTCTTCTTCCGCTTCACGAAGTTTAAAGTAATGTCTAGAAACACTTTCTGGCTGAATGTAAGTGATAGAACCTGTTTTAGAAACGCCTAAAACTCTACCGGGAACACGTTTTTTGAAACCAGATTTTACTGCCAAAACTCTTTGGTCATCAATCACCGTTTCTTTAATTTCATCTAAAAAATCTGTGGAAGAAAGATGAGAAAGCGTTTTGCTAAAATTCTCTTGAATATGTTTTTTAGCGTGCTGAATTTCGGTTCTCAAAGATTTTAAAATGGGTGAAGCTTCAGATTTTACTTCGCCAAAACGATTAAAAACTTTGTCGATTTTATCTACAATTTCTTTCTTGAAATCCAATTGCAACACTTCTTCCAATAAAATAGGGAAAGTTTCGGCAAGCACGGGAAAGAATTTCTGCAATTTCCCGATTTGTTCGGTGAGGTTTTTAATCTTGATAAAAGCAGCGTTTTCTAACCTGAAATTTTCGATGTGCATTACCTTGAGTTCTGCTTCTATATCTTCGTATTCACTAAATGGAATTGCGTTTGAACTCTCATAACTTGTGAGATATTCGGCAGTTTTTTTCAAAGTAATTTCTGCTTCATCTATTTTTAAAAGTTTGAGATGAAGGATTTTTTCTGCCACTTTCGGCGAATACGCATAAGGAGAAATTTCCGCGAGCAATTTCGGGAATTCTAATTCTTGTAAATTTTCTTTGGTTACTTGCACAATGCAAAGATAATGTAAAGTCGTTGAATTGTAAAGTTGTAAAATCGTTACGATGATTTTTGTAAATTTGAGGAAATGGATTTTATGAAAAAACTAATAGCAATTTTAACCTTTTTAAGTTTAGTTTCTTGTAAAAAAGAAGTTTCAAAAACTGAAATTAAAAAAGAAAAAGTAACAGAAACAAAAATTTGGGTAAGTAAAAATCAAAAATTTTTAGACCAATTTAAAACTGTAGATTTTGATACGCTTAAAGTATATTCTGGAGAAGAAATTTATAATGAAAATTTCGAATTTTTCGGGAATAAAATTGATAGTTCAGATTTGAAATTATTTCCAAAACAATATAATGCTTTTGATAATGGTAAAGTACAAACGTATGCCGTTTATAAGTTCAATATAGATGAAAATAATTTAGGTTTAATTGCTAGAACTCCATCTGAATATTGGCCAACATCTTTGAAACTCTTTGTTTACAATAAAAGCCAAGAAAGAATTATAAATTTTATAGAAATTGCTGAAAGTTGGGGAGATGCAGGTGATGTTCTCACTAAAAAATCTTGGATTTATAAAGATAAAAATAATCAACTGAATTGCTTTCTTTGGAGGTATTATGCGCATGATGATAGCATGGACGTAGATAATGAAACACCAAGTTTTATAGAAAATCATTACTTTCTTTTACAATTCAATAATGGAAAATTAGACACGATTAGTAAAAATAATGAACAATTAGAAAAACAATTTTCTAAAATTATTAAGAAAGAAAGTTTGTAGTTTTTGCAAAAAAATGCAACTTTACAACTCAACAAATTC
Organism: Cloacibacterium caeni; assembly: GCF_907163125.1. Taxonomy (NCBI): domain Bacteria; kingdom Pseudomonadati; phylum Bacteroidota; class Flavobacteriia; order Flavobacteriales; family Weeksellaceae; genus Cloacibacterium; species Cloacibacterium caeni. The sequence continues at coordinate 1,665,547 of NZ_OU015319.1, read as the reverse complement.
ACAACTTTACAACAAAACATGACTTGGACAGAAATTCTTGCCCCAATAAAAAACACAGAATATTTTGAAACGCTTTGGCAAAAAGTGAAAAATGAATATGCTACAACCAAATGTTTCCCACCAAAAAATCAAATTTTCCGTGCTATTGAACTTACACCTTTTGAAGAAGTAGAAGTGGTAATTATTGGGCAAGATCCGTATCATAATGATTTTCAGGCAAATGGTTTGTGTTTTTCGGTTTCTGATTTGGTAAAAGCGCCACCTTCTCTCAAAAATATTTTTACAGAACTGAAAGACGATTTGGGAATTGAAAAAACAAGTAACGAACTGGATTCTTGGGCGAAACAAGGTGTTTTATTGCTCAATGCTACTTTAACAGTTCGTGCGCATGAACCGAATTCTCACAAAGATTTGGGCTGGGAAAAATTCACAGATTTTATCATCAAAGAAATTTCTGAGAAAAAAGAAAATGTGGTTTTTGTTTTGTGGGGCGCATTTGCGCAAAAAAAAGCTTCGCTCATAGATGAAACGAAGCATTTTATCATTCAGTCGGCGCATCCTTCTCCGTTTTCGGTGTACAGAGGTTTCTACGGAAGCAGACCTTTTTCTAAAATTAATGAATATCTGATTTCTAAAAATAAGAAACCGATAAACTGGTAGTGAATTTTTATGATTTACCGTTCTTTTGCGTGAGCGATTGCAGTGGAAATCCTTTTTTTTGTGGCTGAGCTTGACGAAGCCACCGAAAAAAAGATTGTAACGGAAAGCGCGGTCTTTTTTCGATTGTTGGCAAAAGTTTTGGCGAAAAAGACACGCCCAAAAATTATTCTACCTTAATATCTACCACGTATTTTCCTTTCAGTTTTTCAAAGTTTACTTCTGTAGAATTAGCAGGATAAAAATTAACAAGCGTGTATTTGTGACCATTAAAAACGAAAGAATTTTTAAGGTTTTTTCCGGCATCATCTATCGTAGAAACGATGAATTTTCTAGGTCTAGAATGCACACTCATCACTTCTATCTCTGCGGAAGCATAACCTGCCCAAACACAACGAGCGTTCATAGGACATCTGTTGTCTTCGGTCACTTTATTGAAGGTGATGTTTACTTTTTCGTTTTCTAAAAAGATATTCTGTTTTTCGATCAAACGAGTAACGCCAGATTCTGGTTTTTCTGTAGGATAGGTAGAATTTACTTCTTGAGAGCTGGTTACAGGCATTTTCATTTCTGTAGATTTTTGTTGGCAAGTGCATTGAGTTACCAAAAAGGTAGCTGCTGCTAATATTAAGAATTTAGTGTTCATGTTTTTAAGAATTGAAGATATTAATAAGTACTACCAAAAACATTGCCAATCCTACCATAAGATTAAAACCCGTTCCGTAGATGAAGCCAATGAAAGCACCTTTTGTAGCTTTGAGTGCTTTTTGTTTGTCGTTTCTATCATGCAAAAGTTCGCCTAAGAAAACGCCTAGTAACATACCAATTAAAAAACCAAGTGGTGGGAAAAATAAACCTACAATCGTCCCGATGAAACCTCCATATTTTCCGTAATTGCTACCACCATATTTCTCGGTGGTTTTGATGGGAATAATGTAATTAAGCACCAATGAGATGAGTGTTAAAATCCCAAAAATGACAATATACCAAATAGAAAAATCTGGATTTGCGCCGTATTTGTAAAGAATTAATCCTAAAAAACTCACGGCTAATCCTGGTAAAACAGGCAAGAAAGTTCCTAGAATTCCTATTGCTATGATGATAAGTGAGACAATGGTAATAATATTTTGCTCCATAAATCTTTAATTAGTTTGGTTAAAAGTAATAAATAAAAGCAAATTCCCAATGATATTTTTTATTTTTGCGTAAATTTAGCTTTATGGGATTATTAAGAAAATGGAGTTTAGAAATTGGTCAGTTTGTGAAAGAAAATTTTACAGAGGAATTGACTTTGCCGGCTACTATTGGATTTAAAATCCTTTTTTTATGCTTGGTTTTTATCGTTATTGATTTTATTTCAGTAATGTTTTGGAAATTTTTTTCTAGATTTTTGGTCAATGTTTTTAAAAGCAAACCCATTCTAAAAGAAGCATATAAACAAAAAGCTTGGCGTTCTATTGGACATTTTTTCTCTTTGTTTTTTGTTTACCTTATATATGATGAAATTTTTGCGGTTATTCACCCAAAAACGCATATTTATGTAGGAAGATTAATTGTTTTTGGGCAAGTAATGGTCATCGCTTTCTTGGCTTATCGTTTCGCTAAAGCTTTAGAAAATTATTACATTCAAAATAAAGATAATTATAGAATAACTGCCATTAAAGCGCTTTCTGAAACCATTAGAATTTTTGGAACTGTTGTTTTTTCATTAATAGGAATTTTTGTAATTTTTGGAATAGAACTTCAGACTGTTTTAGGCGTTTTAGGAGCTGTTACTGCGGTAATTTTGTTGGTTTTCCGAGATACCATTTTAGGATTTGTGACAGGAATTCACGTTTCTACTTCTAAAAATCTTAAAATTGGCGATTGGATTGGAATTCCAAAGTATAATATTGAAGGAAATATTCAAGATATTAATTTATTGACGACTAAAATTGTCAATTTTGACAAAACCATTTCCACAATTCCTACCTACGATTTGCTTTCTACGGAAATCAGAAATCACCAAGTAATGTACGAAGGAAGCAGCCGAAGAATTAAGCGTTCGATTTATTTCAATATCAAATCTTTTAAATTTGTAGATGATGAATTTTATGAAAAAGTAAAAGACATCAACTTGATTTCTGAATATATGGATAGAAAACTTCGCGAAATAGCAGAAAGCAAGAAGAATATTCCACATGCTGAAAGAATTATCAATGGTCAACAGTTAACTAACATCGGACTTTTTAGAAATTATGTATTGAATTACCTCAAAAATAATCCAAAAGTAGATCAAGACGAAATCGTTTTGGTTCGTCAGTTAGAAATTTCACCTCAAGGAATGCCTTTAGAAATTTATTGTTTTGCCAATAAAGCAGAATTGGTAGATTACGAAAGAATTCAAGCAGATATTTTTGACCATATTCTTACCGCAGCACAAGAATTTGACCTTGAAATCATGCAAATAAGTAAAGTATAATATAAAATTTTAGAAATAGGATTATAGAAGTGGGACGAATTTTGTCAAAATCTAAAATCTAAAATCTAAAATCTAAAATCTAAAATAATGACAAAATTATCAGTAAATATCAATAAAATTGCGACCATCAGAAATGCAAGAGGTGCAGAAACTCCTAGTGTAATAGAAGCAGCAATTAAAATTCAAGAGTTTGGCGGGCAAGGCATTACCATCCATCCAAGACCAGACGAAAGACACATCACTAGAAAAGATGTGTACGATTTAAAGCCTTTGGTTTATACAGAATTTAATATCGAGGGAAATCCTCATCGTCCGTTTATTGATATGGTTTTAGAAGTAAAACCAGAGCAAGTTACATTGGTTCCAGATGCAGATGATGCCATTACATCTAATGCAGGTTGGGATTGCGAAAAAAATCTAGATTTTTTGAAATCTGTGATTGCAGAATTTAAAAATGCAGGCATTAGAACCTCTATTTTCCTTGACCCGAATCCTGCAATGGTGAAATTTGCGGCAGAAACAGGAACAGAAAGAATTGAATTGTACACAGAAGCTTACGCCAGAAATTACGAAACCGACAAAGAAGCTGCCATAAAACCTTATTATGAAACTGCTGTAGAAGCTACAAAATACGGTTTAGGTATTAATGCAGGTCATGATTTGAGTTTAGATAATCTGAAATATTTCGCAGATAATATTCCGAATTTATTAGAGGTTTCTATTGGTCATGCTTTAATCTCTGAAGCATTGTATTTGGGTTTAGAAAACACCATTCAAGCGTATTTAAAGAGATTGGCGAAATGGTAATTAATTTAAAATTTTTGTATTAAAATTTTAAAAAGAATCTGCTCAATCAGCAAAATCAGCGAGAGATAAACCAATGAAAAAACTTCTCAAAATTTTTATAGTCCCTATTTTTTTGACAGTAACTAGCTGCCAAATCAACCAAGTTTTAGAACCGTGGAGAAATTCCCTCGACAAAAAAGAATTCGCTTGGAAAGAAGGAATAGATTCTTTAAAATTAAAAATTTCAGGAGAAAATCTTCAGCCAACTTTCTATAAAAACAATGAAAATTTAGAAAGAAATTATACCATTAAAAGTTTTTATTTCAAAACCAAAGAAGGCAGAAAACTAAACGCTTGGTTGTTACAATCTACCAAAGAAAAACCAAAAGCTTCGGTTTTTGCACTTCACGGAAATGCAGGAAATTTGAATACTCAATTTCAAAGTTTTGCAGATTTAACAAAAAATGGATTCCAAATTTTTATTTTTGATTACAGTGGTTTTGGCTATTCCGAAGGAAAAGCTACCAGGAAAAACGCTTTAGAAGATGCCTTTTCTGCATTCCAATTTTTTGAAAATTTAGATGAGGTAAAAAACACTCCTAAAATTATTTACGGACAATCTTTCGGCGGAAATTTAGCAATTCCACTTGCGACTAGAAATCAACAAAAAATTGAAGGTTTGGTTGTAGAAGGCACTTTTATGAATGTTAAAAACATTGCCAATAGAAAAATTCCAGTTTTTGGAGGTTTAATAATTAGCAATAATTACAACAACAGAAAAAATTTAAAATCTTTCAAAAAACCAATTTTAATAGTTCATAGTAAAGAAGATGAAGTGGTAAATTTCAAGTTGGGCAAGCAAATTTTTAAAAATGCCAATCATCCCAAAGAATTTTTTGAAATTGACAAACCTCACATCAGCGGAATTAGATTTTATCACAATGAAATCTCAAATAAAATAGATTTCCTAATTTTGAAAAAATAGAAATCTGTTGAATCAGCAAAATCTGCGAGAAAAATTGTATTCTAAAAATTGATTTTTCTTTGCGAGCTTTAGAAATAAATAAAAAATTCTGCGCACTTTGCGTGAAAAAAATATGCAAATTTTACACTCAAAAATATACGGACAAGAAAAAACCGAAACTCCATTACTTGTTTTTCATGGACTTTTCGGAATGCTAGATAATTGGGGAAGTTTCGGAAAAGAGTTTGGAGAATTGTTTCCAACTCATTTGATTGACTTAAGAAATCATGGAAAAAGTTTTCATTCAGATGAGATGAATCATCAAGTTTTGGCAGATGATATTCTCAATTATATGAATTTTCACGGCATCGAAAAGGCCAATTTTCTCGGGCATTCTCTTGGTGGAAAAGCAGTGATGACTTTTGCGATTTCTTATCCTGAAAAAGTAGAAAAACTGATTGTAGCAGACATCGCTCCAAAAGCGTATCCTCCACATCATCAGGGAATTATCAAAGCACTTCAATCGGTAAATTTCGATGAAGTAAAATCAAGACAAGACGTGGAAAACGTTTTATCTCAGTACATTCCAGAGAAATTTGTGATTCAGTTTTTGACTAAAAACTTGTATTGGACGGAAGATAAAAAACTCAATTGGCGTTTTAACATCAATACTTTGGCAGAAAAATACAATGATTTCGTTGCCAATGCCATAAAATTTGGAAAATTCGAAGGCGAAACTTTGTTTTTAGCTGGTGCAAAATCTCATTATATCCTTCCGCAAGATGAATTATTGATGCGCCAACAGTTCCCGAAATATCAATTGGTTTCTATTGCTAATGCTGGACACTGGCTTCAAGCCGAAAACCCAAAAGATTTCAATCAAGCGGTAAAAGAATTTTTAACTTAATTTACTGTTGCTTTTACAAATTTCGAATTATAAGCATTTCCCAAAATACAATTGGTGGTAATGCCGAAATTGTAGTGGCCAGCTTTTAGGTTTTGCGTGTTGATTTTAATCTGCGTTTTGAAACTTTCTCCAGGTTTTAAAACGGTTGGCATTTTTTCAATTTCTGTGGGAATATCCGTTGTTTCTCTGTGCGCCAAAAATACAGCAGTAATGGTCACTGGAATTTCAGGGTGATTGAAATCAACAGCATTTTTGGTAAGATTATAAATCGTAATCGGAATAATTTGATTGTTTTCCAATTTCTCTGAAGGAAGCTCAAATTCTATTTTTAATCGGTTGGGCGTTTGGAAATGTTCTACATAAAAACCATTAAAGCTAATCTGTTCTTTATCTAATAATTTTATCGCTTTTGGAGATTCTGGTTTTTCTACAAAAACTCTTTTTCCAAAATAGTTTTGTTCTCTTTGCCAAATGTCAAATTGTGTTTTTTTAACATTTAAAGAACCTAGAGTAGAAGATTCGTTTCCTGTAAAATAGTTGTACAAAGAAGTCGATTGGAATGAACCGGTAAATAAAACGGGAGTTTTTCCTATTTTTTTAGCTAAAGCCTCATATTTTTGTTTTTTGCCAGTAAATTCTAAAGTTTTAGGAAGAAGGTTTGTTAAAATAACTACTCTAGCGAGAAAAACTAAAAATATAGAACCCAAAACATACGTGCGCACATATTTTTTCCAAGATGGCTTTTCTTTGATAAATTGTAAAAATAAAATCAACATCGGAATAGAGGCAATTACTGTCCAATGTGGCTCTACATGTCCTCTAAGACTCGTTAAAGCAAAGAAAACCAAGAAACCTACACTTACAAAATAATAGGCTTTTTCTTGAAGATTTTGGTATTTATTTTTAAAAAGTAAAATAACAAAAGGAATTAATATAAACGGATTGAAAACCGCAAATTGGTTGGGTAGATATTCTAGAAAATAAATAAATTCAAAATCTTCTGAACGATCTACCAAGTGATACTGAAACGTAGGGAAATTATGCTCAATATGCCACATTAAATGTGGAATCATCAATAAAGAAGTTATAATTCCAGCAAGATAAATATAAGGTTTTGTCAGCATTTTTAAGTTAGAAATCACCACGAAAAACACCAATAAAACAGCTTGATATTTACTGTAAAAAAGCAATGCAACAGAAATTCCTAGTAAAACTGCATTCCAAAAATTTTGTTTTTCGGTAAATCTTTGGTATAAAATAAAAAATACAGTCCCAAAAAATAATAGAGGAACATCTGGTGTGGTGATGAAGGAATAAGCATTCATCATAACTAAACCTAGTGATAGAATGATAAATTCATTTACATAAGAAGCTTTGTCTTTCGGTAAAAGGTATTTCCAAATGAGAAATAAATTTCCAGAAAATAATAAAACGGTTAAAAATCTTACTCCCAGATTTCCATTAAAAAAAAGTTGAGAAATCTTAATCACCAATGCTACCATCGGTGGATGATCATAATATCCCCAGTCTAAATCTCTCGCATATTGGTAGTAATAGGCTTCATCTAAAGTAATTTCGGTAAAAAATGCCTGTAAAAGATTGATGAAAGTAATAATGAGTATGAAAAGATAAATTTTTTTAGATGAAGTTTTAGGGGTTTCAGACATTCCTTTTTTTTTGCAAAAATAACAAACTTTATCATCAAAATTCAAACATTAATTGTTTAAGTTAACATAATTCTTTATAACTTTATTATTTGTATGTTTGGGTAAATTTTTATTCAAAAATTTACAATTAAAATTTACAAGAATTGGATTAATTGTTTTTGCAATTATAAATGTTATTTTTGCAAAGAATATTTTCCAAAATCATCCATCATCTAACATCCATCACCCTTCATAAAAATGATATTAGTTACAGGTGCAACAGGAATTCTCGGGAGAGTAATCGTTTTAGAACTGCTAAAACGTGGCAAAACAGTACGCGCTACAAAAAGAAAATCCAGCAATCTGCAGGAGGTTAGAAAATCATTTCAATTTTATACGGAAACTCCTAATGAATATTTTGATTCCATAGAATGGATAGAAGTAGATTTCGAGGATATTCATTCGCTACAAAACGCCTTGAATGGAGTAGAAGAGGTTTATCATTGCGCCGCTAAAGTGAGTTTTCATCCTAAAGATGAAAAAAAAATGTATCAAACTAATATTGAAGGCACAAAACAACTTCTGTTTGCTTGTCAAAATTCTTCGGTGAAGAAATTCCTTTTTGTAAGTTCTATCGCGGTTTTAGATGGATTGAATGAAAACGGAGAATTAGACGAAAATTCCGATTTTAACCCGAAAATCGACCATTCTTCGTATGCAATTTCTAAACATTTTTCTGAAATGGAAGTTTGGCGTGCATCAGCAGAAGGTTTAAACACGGTAATTGTAAATCCTGGTTTAATTATAGGTTCTGGCAATTGGAAAGAAAGCAGCGGAACTTTATTCAAGGAATTGGGCGAAAATGCCTATACATTTTCTGGAGGAACTTCTTACGTAGATGTTCGAGATGTGGCTCAGATTTCAATTGAATTGATGGGAAAAAATATTTTTGGCGAAAGATTTATCTTAATTTCTGAAAATAAAAAATACCAAGACGTTGCCAATTTTATCAAACAAAAACTAGGAAAACAAGCTGTAAAAATCGTTCCAAATGGTTTGTTGAAAACGGGAGTTTTCTTAAATTCAATTTTAGGTTGGCTTATTTCTCCACTGAAAATGGCGAATAAAGTAAACGTACAATCGGTTACCGAATTCAATAAAATATCAAGTAAAAAAATAAAAGAGAAGCTCAATTATCAGTTCATTCCACTGGAAGAAAGTTTAGCTTTTCATGTAGAAAATTATAAAAAAGAAAGGAAGTAGGAAGTTAGAAGCTGGAAGTCCGAAGATTTGAAAATCTTTGATTTTCAACTTTGTCTAACTTTGCAAATTCGCTTTAGCGAATTCTTAAAATATTTTCAAAGAATTATTATAAAATCTTTGCGTTTAAAAAATATGGAGAATCAATTTTTAGGAAATCAATATTTCAATATATCAAATCAAGTGGTGTCTGCAACTTGTCCATCCAACATTGCCTTAATCAAGTATTGGGGGAAATACGCCAACCAAATTCCTGCAAATCCTAGTATTTCATATACTTTGAATCATTGCAATACCCAAACTTCAATGGAGTTTTTGGCAAACGAACCGTTTTCTGTTCAGACTTTTTTGGCAGGAAATGAAGAAGTGAAATTTGCAGAAAAAATTGAAAAATATTTTAAAAATATTGAACAATATTTGCCTTGGATTCTCAAAGGGAAATACGTTATTAAAACCGAAAATACATTTCCGCACAGTTCAGGAATTGCAAGCTCTGCTTCTGGTTTTGGCGCTATTGCAAGTTGTTTGATGAGCTTAGATGAGATTTTCTCTACTGACAACCATCAACCATCAGTCATCAACCAAAAAGCTTCTTTTTTAGCTAGATTAGGTTCTGGAAGTGCTTGCAGAAGTTTGTATAACGGTCTTGTAGTTTGGGGGAAAACGGATGAAGTAGAAGGAAGTTCTGATTTATACGCCGTAAAATATCCTGATGAGGAAATTCACCCAATTTTTAAGAATTTCAATGATTGGGTTTTACTCATTCACGAAGGTGAAAAATCGGTAAGTTCTACTGTTGGTCACGGTTTGATGAATACCAATCCTTATGCAGAAAGACGTTTCCAAGAAACGAGAGAGAATTTTGTTCCTTTAAAAGAAATTTTGAAGACTGGTGATTTACAGAGTTTTATAAAATTAGTAGAACACGAAGCATTAACGCTTCATGCGATGATGATGATGAGCGAACCTGCTTTTATTTTAATGAAAACGGGAACTTTAGAAGTTATCAATAAACTTTGGAATTTCCGCAAAGAAACAGGTCATCCATTATTTTTTACGCTAGATGCAGGAGCAAATGTTCATTTGCTTTTTCCAGAAAACGAAAGTACAAGAGCCATCAAAAATTTCATAGAAACAGAATTATTACAACACACGCAAAAAGGTGGAGTAGTAAAAGATGTGATGAAATTTTAAATCAATAGGACGGGCTTTAGCCCATTTTTTTAATTTAGAAATAAATTCAGAACATTTCTTACCTTACATCAATTCATTCGCTTCTCAGAAATGGTAATTTTGAAGAAAATTTAGAAAATGAAAAAATTCGAAATAGGAGTTGGAATGTTTGGCGATTTGGCTTTCGATAAAGAAACTGGAAAGTTTGCCAATCCTCAACAAAAATTACAGGAGATTTTAGCGGAAATAAAATTGGCAGATGAGTTAGGAATTGATGTATTTGCTTTGGGCGAACATCACCGACCTGATTATGTGGTTTCTTCCCCAGAAATGGTGCTTTCTGCAGCTGCTTCTATTACTAAAAACATCAAGTTAATGAGCGCGGTTACAGTTCTGAGTTCCGCAGAACCTGTAAAAGTGTATCAAGATTTTTCTACTTTGGATTTAATTTCTGGTGGAAGAGCCGAAATTGGTGTCGGTAGAGGAAGTTTCATTGAATCTTTTCCGCTTTTTGGTTATGATTTAGATGATTATCACGAACTTTTTGAAGAAAAATTAGATTTATTACTCAAAATAAATACTCAAGAAAACGTAACTTGGAAGGGCAAACTTCGTGCTCCTATGGAAAATCAAACGGTTTATCCTAGAGCAACGAACAACGGGAAATTACCAGTTTGGATTGCAGTTGGTGGAACTCCAGAATCTGTGTTAAGAGCTGCTAAATTAGGTTTGCCATTAATCGTGGCCATTATTGGTGGTTTGCCAAGACAGTTCAAACCTTTGATTGATTTTTACAAAAAAGAATATCTGAGACACGGACATAATCCAGACGAAATGCAAATCGGAATTCATTCTCACACTTTGGTCAGCGAAAATCCTGAGGTAATTGATGGATATTTTGAAAGTTATGCGGCTCAAATGAACAGAATTGGCAGTTCTAGAGGTTGGTCTGCTTATACTAAAATGCAATATGAAGGCGGCAGAAGCAAAGAAGGCGCGCTATTTATTGGAAATTCTGATGAAGTAGCTGAAAAAATCAATATGGTGAAAGAAATGTTTGGCTTAACCAGATATATTGCTCACATGGATGTTGGTGCGCCAAATCACGAGGTGATGATGAAAAGTATAGAATTATTCGGAACGAAAGTTGCTGAAAAAGTAAGATAAATTTAAAGTCATGAAAATACATCATATTGCTATTATCTGTTCTGATTATCAGGTTTCTAAGAATTTTTATACTGAAGTTTTAGGGCTGAATATTATCAGAGAAATTTACCGAGAAGAAAGACAATCTTACAAGCTAGATTTGGCGATTGGTGATGATTATGTCATTGAATTATTTTCTTTTCCGAATCCACCGAAAAGACCTTCTAGACCAGAAAGTTGTGGCTTAAGACATTTGGCTTTTGCAGTAGAAAATGTTGAAGAAAAACGAACAGAACTATTGCAAAAAGGAATCGATTGTGAAGAAATTAGAATAGATGAATTTACTGAGAAAAAATTCTTTTTCATTGCCGACCCAGATGATTTGCCTTTAGAATTTTACGAAATGTAACTTTTTAAAATCTCAAAAGACTTATTTATTTAATTTTTAAGAAATTTTTGTGATTTATGAACAAATATTTCTGAAACGCAAAGTTTTATTTTAACATCAATCAAACAAGGAAAGCAAAGTTTTTTCACTTTGCGAATTTTTAAGCGTAAGCTTCAAGCGAATTATTTCGCTTCTTTGCTTCCTTAAAATAGATTAAAATTTTTTTTCTTCTTTGCGTTTATATAAAAATAATATGTAATATTTTTTGACATGAAAAAAATCTTCTTTCTCCTGATTTCCAGTTTTTCTTTTGCTCAAAATACATCAGAAAAAGAAATCATAAAACCTATTGAGAACCTTTTCAATGCAATGAAATCTGCAGATTCTCTTGGAGTGAAAAACGCTTTTTCTGGTTCTGCAATTATGCAGACTTTTGGGAAAAATCAAGAAATAAGAAGCGATAAAGTAGAAGATTTTGCCAAACAAGTTGGCGCATCTCAAGCTGGCGATTTAGACGAAAGATTCACTATTTCTAAAATTTTGGTTGATGGAAATATGGCTTCGGTTTGGGTTCCGTATCAGTTTTATTATAAAGGTGATTTTTCGCATTGTGGGGTCAATAGTTTTCAACTCGCGAAAATCAATAATGAATGGAAAATTCAATATATTATTGATACTCGAAGAAAAAAATGTGATTAGATTTCATCTTCTGTAGCGACTTCCTCTCGGTTGTCGCTTTTTTCTTTTTTGCCTTCTTCAATCAGTTGGTTTACTTCGTGAATCTCGCCATCTTCTAAAGTTTTAATTTCCTCTTTTTGTTCATTATTTTCTCGGTCAATAAAAAAACTGAATCCCAATGGAAAATGGTCTGAACCAATGCTAGGATAAGTGAAAATTTCTTTCACAAAAATCTCTTTGCTGTGATACAATAAATCAAGCGGAACTCTGAAAAACCAATGTTTAGCATGAAAAGTTGCGAAAATTCCTCTGCCAATTCTCGCATCTATGAGTTCGCTGGTTTTTCTAAATAATTGCGAAGAATATGCCCAAGCTACATTATTGAAATCTCCCGAAACCAAAACGGGGATTTTATAATTTTTGACTTTTTTGGCAATGCTTAATAAATCGCCATCTCTTTCTTTAGACGTTTTTTCTTCAGTAGGACTTGGAGGAGGAGGATGAACACCAAAAAATACAAATTCATATCCATCTTTGGTTTTTAATTTTGCTTCAATACTCGGTAAATCATCAGCAACAAAATAATGCGTTTTTACTTCTAGAATTTCCAATTTTGAGTAAAAATGCATTCCGTAAGTGTTTTCTAAAGTCACTTTTTCAGAAAATGGATAATCTTTTTCTACAACTCGCATTGCTTTTTCCCAATCCGAGTTACTCTCCATCGTAATAAAAAAATCGGGTTGTTCTTTCGCAATTAAATCAATTAATTTTTGAAATTGAGTATTGAATTGATAAACATTTACAGCAATTCCTCTCACCAATTCTGAAGCGTGTTTTGGTCTGCGATGGTCTTTGTTTTTATAAAATTTAGAAAATCGAATAAGAGTAAAAACGTGATAAATGATAAATCCTAACTGAAAAATTTGTAAAACAAAAAGTAAGGTTTCTCCTTTTGCCCAAAACCAAGAAATCCCAAAAATAATGACTTGTAAAATGGTGATTTGAAGCATTAAAAATTCAGGAACTCTAAAAATCCAATGCTGGTTTTTACTGAACGGTAAAACGCTCAATATCAAAAGAAAGATTGAGAGAAAACAGAGAAGTTCTATCATTTGCCTTTAAAGTTTATGCTAAATTATTCATTTTCCGTATTTTTACACAGTAAATCTGAAAATCTAATAAAATAAAAAGTAAATTATGAAAATTGGAATTCTTGGTGGAGGCCAATTAGGAAGAATGTTCATTCAAAATGCATTAAACTACGACGATGAATTTCACGTTTTAGACCCCAACTCTGATTGTTCTTGTGCTTATATTTCACATTTTTCTCAAGGAAATTTTAATAATTATGAAGATGTTTTGGCTTTCGGTCAAGATAAAGATGTGATTTCCATAGAAATAGAACATGTGAATGTAGATGCACTTTTCGAATTGGAAAAACAAGGTAAGAAAGTGATTCCAAGTGTTGAAATCATCAAAACCATTCAACAGAAAATTCTTCAAAAAGAGTTTTATAAAAAACACAACATTCCAAGTCCTGATTTCGAAATTTTTGACGGAACTTCAGACGAAATCAAAATCAAATTTCCTTTCGTTCAAAAACTAAATACTGGTGGTTACGATGGAAAAGGAGTTCAAATCATCAAAAATGCCGAAGACTTAAAAAACCTTTGGACAGAAGATTCGGTTCTAGAGAATTTGGTGGATATAGACAAAGAACTTTCCATTATAATTGCCAAAAATGAAAACGGAGAAACCAAAACCTTTCCCGTAACAGAAATGGTTGCCGATGAAAAACTGAACCTTTTGGATTTCAATATTTGTCCTGCCGATATATCATCAGAAGTTCAATCTCAAATTGATGCCATTGCCGAAAAATTCATCAAAGCGGCAAATTCTGCTGGACTTTTTGCCATCGAACTTTTCCTTGATAAAAACGGAAAAGTTTGGGTAAATGAAACAGCGCCAAGATTACACAATTCTGGTCATCAAACGCAAGAAGGAAACGCAAATTCTCAATTCGAACAATTTTACAGAACTTTGAAAAATCTTCCTTTGGCAGATACAGATGCTTTTGGATTTTCAGGAATGCTGAATTTAGTTGGAGAACAAAACTACAGCGGAAAAGTAAAATATGAAGGTTTAGAAGAGGTTTTGAAACTCCCCAAAACCTATGTTCATCTCTACGGAAAAACAGAAACCAAACCCGGTAGAAAAATGGGACACATCAATGTTTTAGCCAATTCCAGAGAAGAATTACTAGAAAAACTGAATCATATTAAAACTTTGGTAAGAGTGATTGCTTAAGTGGGAGAGTTTTAGAATTGTAGAGTGGGTGAGTTGTAGAGAGGGAGAGTTTTAAAACTTTCGTCATTAATCTTCGGACTTCAGACTTCTAGCTTCAGACTTTTTAAACATTTCCTTTTTTAGGTTCATAATAAAGACTCCAGAAATAATAAGAATAGCCGCAAAAATAAATTTTGTGGTTATTTTTTCATCTAAAATCAACCAACCTAAGAAAATGGCGATAATCGTATTCACGTAATTCAGCATTGAAATTTGTGATGGATTTACCCTTTTTAGGGCATAAAGAAACGCATAATAAGTAATCACCGAGCCGAAAACACCCAAATAAACCACGTAAGCAAAAGATTCTGCACTCCATTTTTCGAAATCATAATTTTGGGTAAAAGCAAAGGCAAAAATAAGTTGCAGAATTCCAGCAAAAGCAAATTGATAGAATAAATTCAATAAAATATTATCAGAATGAATCGTGATTTTTTTGGTGAAAAGTGTTCCAGAAGCCCAACCTAAAATCCCGATGAATAAAACAATAAGTCCCAATCTGTAATCAGGATTCAGCAACTCTTGTAAACCATCAGAAAAAATGAGCAAAACGCCACTAAAACCTAGAATTAATCCTAAAACAGATTTCAGTTTAAATTGTTCTAAACCAATGAGAACACTTCCCAGAAATACAATAATCGGTGAAGTAGCAGTAAGAACAGAAGCGAGGCTACTATTGATGTGTTTCTCGGCAATGGTTGTCATTCCGTTAGCGATGATAATCATTAATGTAGAGAGAATAATTTGAGTTTTCAGATTTTTCAAACCAATCCATTTCAGTTGTTTTTTATAGACCAAAAAACCCAACAATAAAAGTGCAGCAATGCTTTGTCTGATTCCGGTAACAAACCAAGGTGGTATGGTTTCTACAGCAACTCTAATTCCTAAATATGTAGTTCCCCAAACTATTGCAACCGTGATAATGGCTAAAATAAGTTTGAAATCTTTTTCTGTGTTCATAATGATTTTCGCGGTACGAAGATATTCAATTCTAGCGTAAAAACGATATTTTTTTCTATCTTTGAAGGAGTAAAAATGTAAAAATGGTTTCAATTATCATGGGCAGTCAGAGCGATTTGCCAATTATGCAACAAGCTGCTGATTTTTTAAAATCTCTAGAAATTCCTTACGAACTCACCGTAGTTTCGGCGCACAGAACACCAGAACGCATGTTTGATTTTGCAAAATCTGCCAAAAATAGAGGCGTAAAAGTCATTATTGCAGGAGCAGGAGGTGCAGCACATTTACCAGGAATGGTGGCGAGTTGTACTACTTTGCCGGTGATTGGTGTGCCTATTTTGTCGTCTAATTCTATTGATGGTTGGGATTCTGTTTTGTCTATTCTGCAGATGCCTTCAGGAATTCCTGTGGCGACTGTTGCTTTGAATGGCGCTACCAATGCAGGGATTTTGGCTGCTAAAATTTTAGGAAGTTCAGACGAAGAAATTTCTACAAAATTAGAAATTTACCAATTAAGCCTGAAAGAAAAAGTGCTTTCTACCATCGAAGAAATCAAAAAAGAACACCCGAATTCTTACGATTAACTTGTCATTGCGAGGAGTTTTATGAAATAAAACAACGAAGCAATCTGTTTTCGTCAGTCTGAGCGAAATCGAAGACAGGAGCAAGACGCTTTCGTTTATTTTCACTTTCAGTCCTGCTTTTCGTTGCAATCTTTTTTGGTGGCTTCGGCTACGCTCAGCCTCCAAAAAAGGATTTCCACTGCAATCAGGGCTAGGATTTTGGGTTAGTTTTTATTTTGTTAAAGTTTGTTTATGTTAAAATTCTTCTAGTATTTTTTTTATTTTCTCAAAACCAGGAATTAATAAATTCTCAAAATCAATTTTGGTGTTACTATAGCAGTTCATCCAAGCATCAAAATCAATTTTTTTTGCAAAAATTTTTGATTCATCAATTTCATTGTCACCGTAACCAAAGTGTTGAACATATGTTGCTAATTCTAAAAAATTTTCATTTAGGGTTTTGTTGACAAATTCATTATTGTCAATTGATAGTTTCGAATCATATTCATCATAGCGATTTATTTCCCATAGAATATTTTCATCATCTTTAAGATTTAGTTTTTTTTCATAAATATATTCTGTCCATTTATCTATTTTATTGTCAATGTAAGATAATTCATCATTCCAAGAATTTGAATAAACTTCTGTAGATATTTTTTTATAGAAATATGATAAAATTATTGCTTTCTCAAATCTCCATTTTGGATTGTTTTTTAATTTTTTGTTTAATTCAGTATCTATTAAATGTTCATAGAATGAATTAAGAATATGTATTATATTTAGTGCAATTTGGTCTTCTTTTTTAGAAGTATTATTTTCAAAAAATTCCTTTTTAAATTTATAATCATTTTTGAGAAATTTAATTAAATGGAAAATATTCATATTGATTTGGTATTAATTTTTTAAAGATTTTTTTTTGTTAATTTACGCTGAAAATTACAAAATTTATTATTATATCTTAGAATTTTATTGATTTAATTTTTTGTTATTACTGAAAAAATAAAATAGTTAATATGATAAGTCATTTTCTATTCTTATTTTTATTATAAATCTAAATTTCGAATTTGTAAAAGAAATGTTGAGATTCCTACGGAATGACAAAAATGCTGTTAAAAAAATCTGCTAAAATCTGTAAAATTCAGTGTTTTCAGTGAGAGAAAATCAATCCAACCACAAAACCGTACCTTCAAATTCTCTTCGCCAATAGATTTCGTTGTGTTTTCCGTCTTCGTCTATTTTTAGGAAAATATTTTTAGATTTTACGTTTTTAGATTTCAGATTTTCGATGACACGATTGGTTTGTTCTTCCATGTCTTCATCTTCGTGTTTTCCTTGGATAAAATAATATTTCTGATGCTTTAAATTGACTTTAGAATGGCTAATAAATGCATTCAAATCTTCGGCATTAAACCAAAAAGCAGAAGAAAAAGCCAATACTTTCCCGAAAGTTTCAGGATATTTCACCGCTGCATAAACAGAAATCAGCGCTCCGAGTGAACTTCCACCAATCGTAGTGTGTTTTTTACAAGATTTTGTTCTGTAATTTTTATCGATGTAAGGTTTCAGCGTTTCCACGATAAATTTTACGTAATTTTCTCCATTTCCACCGCCGTATTTTGCATTTTTGAAAGGAGAGAGTTCTTCAATTCGTTTTTCGCCACCATTATCTATTCCTACTACAATTACAGATTTTACCGTTTTTTCAAAAATTTTGTTTAGCGTTTCGTCTACTTGCCATTCTCCAGCGTAAGAAGTAGCATCGTCAAAAAGATTTTGTGCATCTTGAAGATACATCACTTGAAATTTTTTGCGAGAAGTTTCGTAATCTTTAGGCAAATAAATCCAAATTCTTCGTGTGGTTTTAAGTTGAGGAACGTCAAAATTTTCAGAAATAATCTTCACATTTTCTGTCGCCGTACTTTTCTTTTCTTGACTCCATAAAAAAGTGCAACTAATGATAAACAGAAAGCGAAAGAAATTTTTCATGACAAATTATTTTAAGATGCCTCGGATTTTGTTGGCGTTTTTGATGAGTTCTTCCAGAAGTTCAAAATTCTCTTTTTCTAGAGCAGATTTGAATTTTCTGAGCTGTGTAATGTGTTCATTCAGAACGTCTAACACATTTTCTTTGTTTTGTTTGAAGATAGGAACCCACATTTCTGGATGCGATTTTGCCAAACGAACCGTACTCGAAAAACCAGAACTCGCCAGTTGGAAAATGGTATCTTCTTCTCGTTCTTTTTCTAAAACCGTGTTTGCCAAAGCGTAAGAAGTGATGTGTGAAATGTGAGAAATGTACGCAGTGTGAACGTCATGAGCGTCTGCATTCATGTAAATCAGGTG
This sequence comes from Cloacibacterium caeni, assembly GCF_907163125.1. Lineage (NCBI taxonomy): Bacteria > Pseudomonadati > Bacteroidota > Flavobacteriia > Flavobacteriales > Weeksellaceae > Cloacibacterium > Cloacibacterium caeni. The sequence continues at coordinate 1,647,269 of NZ_OU015319.1, read as the reverse complement.
CATTTCTAGATTTTTGGCGATATTTTCTACCAATGCTAAGGCATCTTGCTCAGAATCTTCACGGTCGCAAATTACGGCCGCTCTTCCTGCGAAACTTTCTTTCTGAGCGGCTTTAGGTCCAGAATTTTCGGTTCCCCACATTGGGTGAAATGCTACAAATCTTTTTCGATTAGGATGATTTTTGATGGCTTCTACAATTCCAGATTTGGTAGAACCGGTATCCATTACCGTTTGTTTATGGGTGATTAAATCTAGAACTTGTGGTAAAATTTTAACCGTAGCATCTACTGGAATAGCGGTAATGATAAGGTCTGCGTTTTTAACACCATTTTCAAAATTTTCGAAACGGTCTATAATTCCTAATTCTTGGGCTTCTTGAAGGTGAATTTCTGATTTGTCAATTCCTATAAATTCTGCTCCGAAATTTTTTTCGCGGAGTTTTAGGGCGATAGAACCACCAATTAAACCTACACCAATAATCGCAATCTTCATTTTGAAATTAATTTTTTAGAGTTCTTTTTCCTTTTGTTTGATTTGATTAGAAATATTCAGAATATTAATAAAATTGGGAATTAATGTAGCCACTGCTACAGCTAAAAAGGTTGCAAAAGATTTTCCGTTGTAATACATCATGCTGAGTACAATAATCCAAACAATAACCAATCCTAAAAAGATTCCTAAGAAAACTTTTTGTAATTTTTTTAATTGGGGAACACTCAGGTCTGTGTATTTTTTCTTTTGCATATTTTGTTATTTTAGTTTTTTAAGACTGATGAAGTGGGCATTTTCTTTACATTTTTCAAAAGTAATTTCATATTTAGGATTTCCTTCTGGAGCGGTAAGTAAATAACTTGGGCAAGGTTTTTTCTGTGCATCGCTCTTATCAAAGTTAATTTCTCCTTTGGTAATAATGCTGTCTTTCAGAAATTTTTCGTCTATTTTCAAGGTTTTCATTTCTGCTTGAAAAGCTTCAGAATAGATGAAATCTTTCGATAAAGTTTCGGCAATTACTCTAGAATTGGGAAGATAACCGCTACAACTTACCCCTTTTTTGTTCAAAATAAAGAATACAATTAGTAATCCTGGAATTAACCCGATGAAAAAGAATTTCAGTTTTCTCATTGAATATGATGTAAAAAGTAAGTTGAAAATTTAAAAAATTAAAAGGTTGATGTCGTGATAAGTAAGATCGAATTTGTCGCAAATCACTTTTTTGGTATGTCTGCCTTTGTACATGTAAAGCGATTGTTTCATTTCGTTTCTTTTTAAAAGCATATTCTCGAAACCACCTTCTTCGTCATAATTCAGGAGATAACTTAGGAAGAAATTAGAAATAGCTTTCGTAGTAGTTCTCGGCATTCTAGAAGATAAATTCGGCAATCCACAGTGAAGAATTTCGTGTTTAATAATGACAGGATTTTCGTGAGTGGTTACTTCTGTAGTTTCTATACAACCGCCGTAATCTATGGTCAAATCTATAATTACAGAGCCTTTTTTCATGGCTTTTACCATGTCTTCTGTTACTACATAAGGCATATTGAGTCTAGGCAATGCGCCAATCACTACATCAGCTCTCATTAATGCTTTTTTTAATTCTTTCGGGTCTATAATTGAAGTAGGAACTCTACTGTCTATAAGTGTGTGGAGCCTTCTTAATTTAGATAAAGAATTATCAAAAACTCTTACACTTGCCCCTAAACCGATGGCAGCTTTTGTCGCAAATTCTCCTACAATTCCAGCTCCTAATACTACTACTTCTGTAGGACGAACTCCGGTAATTCCGCCAAGCATTAATCCATTTGATTTTGCCAATAATTCTGAAGCATACAAAATGGAAATTCCACCTGCGATTTCGCCTATCAGTCTGATAAGTGACAACTGGCGGTATTCATCCATAATGAATTCAAAAGCGATGGCGTTTACCTTTTTTTCTGCTAATTTTTTAAAATAATCTTTGTCTCTTAAGTTAATTTGAAGTGCAGAAACCAAATAAGCATTTGGTTTTAAAAATTCCATTTCTTCTTCGGTTGGTGGATTGATTTTAAGAACCAAATCTTGTCCGTACACTTCTGCTTGACTGGTTGTAATCTGAGCTCCTGCTTCAGAAAACTGTAAATCGGTAAAGAAAGAACCTTCACCAGCGCCAGCTTCTAAAATAATATCATGACCATGTTCTACCAAAACTTGTACTGCATCTGGAGTAATACACAGTCTTTTTTCGTGTAAACAGGTTTCTTTTGGGATACCAATGCTAAATTTTTTTCCTTTTTTGAGAACTTCTAATTTTTCCTCTTTAGGAATGAGTTGTTCTTCAGTAAAAGGTGTAAATATGGTAGAACTCATTGTTTTAAATTTTAATCTACAAAGATAGCGAAAAATGGGATAGGTAAAACCCTAGAAATTATGGATTCTTTCTAAGGAAAATTTTAGTGGAAAACAATTTCTCTATAATCTCCATGATTGTTAATTACCATTTCATGATGAGGTAAATCTGCCAATTCTTCTTCGTAGATTTCTGGCCATTCTATAATGCAGAGAAAAGCATTGTCTAGATATTCTTCAATCCCAAAATCATAGGCTTCTTCTATTTTTTTGAGTCGATAAAGGTCAAAATGAAAAACTTTTCCTTTTGGTGAATGGTATTCATTTACAATAGCGTAAGTAGGCGAAGAAACTTCGTCTGTGCTTCCTAAACTCTTCATCAAGAACTGAGAAAATGTGGTTTTACCAGCGCCTAAGTTTCCTTTAAGCAAAAGAATATTGTTTTTTAAATTGGGCAAAATTTCATCTACTACTTTTTGCCAATCTTCAATTTTTTCTATTTGGAATGTTTGAGACATGTTTTTTGAAAATTTTTTCAAAAATACGGAATTGTTATGGTGTAAAAAAGCGGAAAAAATCAATTGATTTTTTCCGCTCCATGCCTAAGTATAATAAACTATGAAAAAACTACTTAGGTTCTAAAATACTGATAGGTATAATGATTTCTTCTAGTGAAATTCCGCCATGTTGATAGGTGTCTTTGTAATAATTCACAAAGTGGTTGTAATTTTTGGGATAAGCCAAAAAGATGTTGTTCTTCGCAAAAATATATTTGCTGCTGAGATTTCCTTTGGGTAAAAACAATTTCTCTGGATTCGTAATTGCCCAAACATCTTTTTCGTCATAAGTAAGCGATTTTCCTGTTTTATAACGAATGTTGGTGCTGGTTTCTCTATCGCCTACAACTTGCGAAGGTTTTTTTACATAAACCATTCCATGGTCAGTTGTAATCACCAGTTTGAAACCTTGTTCCGCTGCGAGTTTGATGATTTTTAAAATTGAAGAATTTTCAAACCAATTTACGGTAAGACTTCTGAAAGTTTTGTCATCTCTAATCAATTGGTCTACAATGTGATTATCCGTTTTAGCATGCGAAAGAATATCGATGAAATTATAGACAATCACCAATAAATCATTATTTTTATGTTGGTTAAAATCATCTAAAATCTTGCGCTCAAAATCTGCATTCAGAACTTTCAAATATTTCATGGACTTGTTTTGTAGTCCAATTCTTTTCATTTGGTCTTCTAAAAATTCGCGTTCATGCTCGTTTTTATTGCCTTCTTCATTGTCATTAAACCACTTGTCTGGAAAACGCTTTTCGATTTCTGAAGGCATTAAACCTGCAAAAAATGAATTTCTGGCGTATTGAGTGGCAGTAGGTAAAATACTGAAATATTCGTCTTCTGAAACCTTGTTGTAAAACCTTGCGAAAAGCGGTTCTATCACTTTCCATTGGTCATATCTCAAATTATCAACCATCAAGAGTAAAACTTTGTCTTTCTCTAAAATGGGTTTTACTTTTTCCTTAAAAGCAGTGTGAGACATAATTGGTTTTTCTGTGCTGTGAAGCCATTCTTCGTAATTTTTTTCTATAAATTTAGAAAACTGAATGTTGGCTTCTTCTTTTTGAGATTGTAATAAATCTGCAAACTCATTGTCAAAAACTTTATCGAATTTGATTTCCCAATTCAAGATTTTCTTATAATATTCTGCCCATTCTTGATAAGTGTTTACGTAGCTGAGTTCCATGGAAAGATTACGGAAACCTTGCTGATATTCTAATTTGGTTTTTTGCTCTACCAAATCGTCTTCTTGAAGATTTTTCTTCAGCGAAAGCAAAACCTGATTCGGGTTTACCGGTTTTAGAATGTAATCAGAAATTTGTGAACCGATGGCTTGTTCCATGATGTGTTCTTCTTCGTTTTTGGTCACCATCACGATTTTTATAGAAGAATCTAAATCCTTAAGCATAGGAATGGCTTCCAGGCCAGAAATTCCGGGCATGTTTTCGTCTAAAAGCGCGAGTTGAAATTTTTCGTTTTCTATTAATTCTAGCGCTTCGTTTACGTTATTCACTGGCGTTACGTTATAGCCTTTATTTTCTAAAAAAACGATATGTGGTTTGAGTAAATCTACTTCATCATCAATCCAAATTATTTTTGACATAAATTATTTTTTAGGTTAAGATATAGGTTGAGGTAAAGGATAAGGTTAAGAAGTTAGACGTTTCATCTTGCATCTTCTGACTTCCTGCTCCAAATTATCTCTCCCAAAAATACGCCAAAACTGTCTTAAATATTGTATAAAATAATTGGAATATGGTTAAAAATCTGTTAAACTGAAAATGAGTCTTGAGTTTATTGATAAAGCTGAGGTTCTTTTATTCCTTGAGAAATTAAAACTGTTTTATTCATTTCAAAATGAGCTTTTGTCCTTTTATTTAAGTATTTTTTTATAAAATCAGTCTTTCAAAGCATCAATAACTCAATTTTAAGCACCCCGAATTTTAGAATTTTGTACATGAACTAAAAAATAAACATTCTTTAAATCTGGTTTCTGAGTTTATCGAAGAATAAACGAGGTCAAAATATATGTTTTTTGAAAACTATTTTCTAAAAATGGGAGTTGTGCAACAGCTACCGCTGTTACCAGCTGTGTTTCCTTCTTAGTCATTTTTGTATTTAACTCTTCTGATTTTTTTGATTTCAGTTGCAACATTTAGTTCAATGCAAACAAGTCCAATAATAATGGCGATTTCCCCTATAAAGTATGCTGTTCCAATAGTTGTAAGTTGTGGGTTATAGAAAATCACAAGACCAATAGTCAAGACACAATAAAGCAGGTTAGCAATGCTAATACCCTTAATAAAAGTTGTCCAGTTCGTTTTAATAACAAAAAAACAAGTCGTTGAATAAATACAGAAAAAAACTGCAATTACTGAAAGATAAGTCAATATTCTTTCAGGCATTCCAAAGTATTCATTGAAAATTCTCAAAACTACAAACAATAAAAATGCAGTAGTCAAAGCCCCTATACTGTCTATTAGGAACATTTTTTTTGGCTCTGATGACAATTGTTTTATAATCTTACTTACTGTCTTTTTCATTTAAATTGCAAGTTATAGTTATGTCAAGCATTTACAAGTCGTCTTAGGTGTTAGTGTAGTGGTCTAACATTGCTGGTAACGGTTCAGCGGATTTGTGAAGTCCCGAGAAGGAAGTTTACTTCCGTTCTTAGGGTTTTGCAAATTCATAGTGCAAGTTGCACTATTCAAATATACTAAAACTTTTATAAAAACAATGTTTTACAACATAAAAAACACCATTGTAAGCGCTCTAAATTTTAATATTTTAAAGACAAACCTCTCTAAAATTGCTTCTAAAGAGGTCAAAATATATATTTTTGAAAACTATTTTCTAAAAAAAAAGGAGTTGTGCAACAGCTACCGCTGTTACCAGCTGCCATCTGTCCATTGTGTCGTTGTAAGCATTGTCAATATTGAGTTTCCGTGTCATTGTCTGCTGCATTTGTCGGGCTGTGAGTCTGTGTATTTTTATTTTTTTTGAAGCGTTGGGGAATTTTTTAAAAACAATTTATTTCTGCGTTGGCAAAGCAAGCTCTTTTGCAATTTTTGGTCTGTGCGTTGGCTTGTGCGAATTGCAAATGTGCTTGCTTTAGTTTGGCTTTCTTATTTCTTTCCATATTTTCTGAATGCTGCAATAAACTGATAGATTAAAAATCCAACAATGATTTTATTTAAAAAATCAATCGTCAAAGAAATACCATTGAGTTCAGATTTGTTGACCAAAAAATCTGTTCTGTGTGTTATGTCAATAAATGAAAAGTAATAGCCAAATAAATTCCAATCAATTTCGTTGGCATTAAAAATTCTACCCAAACTCCATAAATACAAAACGTAAAATAAAATTGACAAGACTATCGTTCCAATAAACGGTTCTTTAATTGATAGTCCGTGATTGTTTGATAATCCATTTATTTTAAGAATAACTCTGTCCCAATATGGTAAATTCTCAATTTTTTTAAGTGCTTCGTGAGATATTGCTTGAAATTTTTGTGCTTCATAAAAATTCCCTGATGCTTCAAGCTGTTTTTTTAATTGTAAAAATGTTTCGTAACGTGTCTTGAAATAATTCTTGTCTTTTCTATCAGGATAATGAATATTTTCAATGGTTTGTATTTTATCAAAATCCTTGTATTTGCTTGGAAAGTCGCAAGCTGTTAAAGTAGTTTGCCCAAATTTATTTCTGTAAAGCGAAATTGTATAATAATCATCAAATGCAACATTATCAAACCAAACTTTGTCTAGGTTTGATTTGTGTATTTCTAATTTTGTTTCTTCTGTTTCTTTTCTGAATGGTTTGATGTTATAAAAATTAGCTCCTAATTGTGCTGAAAAATTTCTGATATACCAACTGTCTATGTTACAATTTTCAATAAGCAATTCGCCTGTTGAATAACCGCTGAGAGATAATGCCAATAGTTTAGCATTGATTATTTTCGTCAAATTGTGTTCTTTGTCAGCCGAATACTTAACACTCAAACTAACTTTAAAATTCTGCTTTTCTTCATCGCTCGGATAATATCCAATTTTATTTACGCTGTCATAAGGTATTTTGTAAATTCCTCTTTTGTCTGTCTTATTTTCATTAACCGTGAAAACTATACTCTTGCAATCGTAAATGTAAAATGAGTGTTTTTCAGCAAGTAAATTTTCAAGGGTTGCATTGACAGATTTTAATAATTTCTTCCAACGAATTGGGAAAATATTTTCTTCCGTGTATGAAACAACAGCCCTTTTTAAATCAAGCAAAAACAATGAATTGTTTAAAAGACAATTGTTCGTTTCAACGTTTTTCAAATTTTCATTCTTTATTCTTCCTTGTAAAATTGAACTACCAAAGAAGATTGAAAAATTTGTTGTGATGATATTATCAACATTGATTTCATTGATAAAACAACTTATAAATTGAATGCTTATGTCTTTGAAATCTATTGTTTCGGTATTTTCAATTTCTAATTTTTTAAACCGACAACCTATAAAACTAAATGTAATTCTACCGTCTTGAAATGGTACATTTGAGAAGTCCGAAGCCCTAATGACAATTTTTGTATCATCAGGATAGTCCGTATTCTCTATAATTGTGTATGGTGTCAAAAAAATTTCATTCATTTCTATTGTCGTGACATTTCATATAATTCACGTTACAAAGTTACTCATTTGATGCTGTTTACTTATCATTAACCACAATTATATAAACGAAATTTGAAGCAATCTTCACTTGTTCTGTAAGCACTTTACCGTTTAAAGTATTTGAAGTGGGTTGGTTTATTGTCTGTGGTAGTAAATCAATTAAATTTTTCAGATAACTTATCTTAACTGCGTAGCCAGCATTTTCAGCTAAAGAATGTTTAGCACTAACTATTCCTATGAGATTTCCATTTTTGTCAAAAAGAGGTCCACCTGAATTTCCGGGCTGAACAGGTGCAGAAATTTGATATAGTGATATATCTCCCTTAAAACCTGTTTTAGAGCTAACAATTCCGTTTGTCAGTTTAATTTCTTCACCCATTGAATATGTCATAGGATAACCTAAAACAAAAACATTTTCTCCAACATCTGCAATTCCCTGTCTAAATGTATATGGAATAGAGCCAAGTGAAGTGAAATTTGGGTCATTAATTTTGAGAATTGCTAAGTCGTTTCTCTCATCAGACACGATAACTTTGGCAGATAGTTTTCTATAAAAGTTGCCATTTACCCCTTTTACTTCAATAGAATTAGCATTTTCAATTACGTGATAATTGGTTACAATATAACCGTTAGAAGAAATTGCAAACCCTGTTCCTGAAGATTTTTTAATACCTGAAGATGAAAAGTTAGAATTAGCGGGATACATTTTTAAGTAACTGCTTTCCTCGTTACCACCATCTTTTAGATTTGTGACTGTTTTAAGCGTTTGTCCATCGAAGAAAACGTAAGTGTCATTGTTCAGGGATTTATTTGCCATATACCAATCAGCTTTAAAAACTCCTGTGGTTGCACTTGGTCGTAGAATTGCTTTTACATCGCCAACTTTCCACCAATTTCTATAAGTTCCTGAACCCAGATAGACTAATTTGTATGTTTGTCCGTCTTTTACACATCCTAATTTGTACCCATCTTTATCAAAGTCTTCATAAATGCCGACTATACCATCATTTTGTTCATCTACTTTTTGTCTAAGAGTGGTTTCTGTTAGATTTGTTTTTGGGTGGTTGTCAGGATTATTAAGAGTATAATTGCTAAAACCAAAGCCACGACATCCCGAATAAGAACCAGCGTCAATCAATGAGAAGTCTTTGAGTCCAGGTGGAATTGCTCCGTTGAAAACAAAAGTTTCATTATATTTCTCTCCAATTTTCGCATTGTTCCACCCCAAATTATCGTTGCAAACTGTTCTTTCAATATTCCCATTACTTTGCAATTCTCCTAAATAACTTGCTTCAAAATTACCGGACTTAATTTTAGCGTCACTTGATGGAGCTGCTGATGTCAATCTCCTTAAATTCTTCGTTGGTATCTGTTGAATTGTAACAAATGTCAAATCTCTACTTCTATCAATTTTCACTTCGTATAAAGCACCAGTATGCCCGTCAGACTGAACTTTACTTGTACCATAAAATGTAGTTGTCTGAGCATTTGTTGTAAAGAAGTTGAAAAACAGCATTACAAATGTTAGTAGCGGAAATGGTTTAATTTGTTTAAATGTTTTACTCATAACAATATTAGAATAGTTTATAATTTTTTGTTTAGGGTTGGCAAAAATGGCTCTTTTGGTTTTGAGAAGGGTCGGCTCGTGTGTCGGGCAAAACTAAATGTGCCATTTGCGGTTCGGCTTTTTTACACTGACCGATAACGGTTAGGCGGATTTGCGAAGTCCCGAGAAGGAAGTTTACTTCCGTTCGTGAGATTTTGCAAATTCATAGTGTAAGTTGCACTATTCAAATATACTAAAAACTTTTATAAAAACCATGCTTTACAACTTCAATAACTCCATTGTAAGCGCTCTAAATTTTATTATTTTAAAAACAAACCTCTCTAAAATTGCTTCTAAAGAGGTCTAAATTTTAATATTTTTAAAAACTATTTTCTAAAAAAAAGAGTTGTGCAACAGCTACCTAAGTTAGCAGAAGTTCTTTTTAAATCCTGTTTGCGAATCTATATATTGTTTTGGTGATTTTATCTTTAAAAAGTTCATAAATTTCAAATTGATTTATATTATTCTGTGTTATGATAATCGGCTCATAAGTGTTATCGATAAAAATTTTAGAATAACCTAAGTCAGAAGAAAAATGGTTTGCATTCCAAGAATAATATAGTTCTACTTTTTTAACTCTTTCAAAACTTATTTCTTCATTCGTTCGCGTTAATTTGTTGGTTATTATAATTTGTTTTCTCAATAAATCTAATGAAACTTTCTTTTCTTGATTTAATAGAAAGTATTTTTTTCTTATTAGTGCTACTCCAAGATTTTGATATGTTAATGCTCCGAAAAGAATTACAAAGGAATAGGCAAATAATATTTTTGGAAGTTTAAAATTTTCCCAATCAATAATCATTTTACGAGAAATCATTACTAATAAAAAAATCGTGAATGCTAAAAGAAAATAACCATAAATTATGTTGATGAAAATTTCTTTCTTTTTATATGTATATTCCATTTAACACCTTTTTGATAGAATTTCTGCTAACGGTTCATCGGATTTGCGAAGTCCCGAGAAGGAATTTTACTTCCGTTCTTGGGATTTTGCAAATTCATAGTGCAAGTTGCACTACTCAAATATACTAAAACTTTTATAAAAACCATACTTTACAACTTCAATAACTCCATTGTATGCGCTCTAAATTTTAATATTTTAAAAACAAACCTCTCTAAAATTGCTTCTAAAGAGGTCAAAATTTTATGTTTTTGAAAACTATTTTCTAAAAAAAAAGAGTTGTGCAGCAGTTATCGATGTTGTGCGATGTTTTTTATAATGATGTTAAATCAAAATACATTTGTCTTGTTTCTTCATCTTTATCATTTTCTGTTAAATATTCGAAATTTAATCTTTCATAGAAATGTAAAGATTGGTTGTATGCGTCTACAGTAATTAGTTTACATGCTTGCTTTTCATTTAATTCTAAGGTATCGTTTATTATATTATTAACAATTAGTTTTCCTAATCCTTTCCCTTTAAAATCTTTATCTATACCTAATCTCCCTATTTTAAGAGCTGGAAATGATTTTAAGTGTCGTTTTGGATGACTTACTAAATCTTTAAGAAATCTTTTAAAAGCACTTTTGCTTGCGAAACCTTCTTCTTCGACTTTTAAACTATCGTTAAATATACTATAGTAGGCAACAGTTTGTTCCTCGTTTTCTAAGATAAATGTAGTAGCTAAAAATTCTTGTTTATAGAATTTTGCTTTTTCAAATAAAAATTCATTCAAATCAATATCTTCACAATCAAAAGGTTTAATTGTGTGAGCTTCATTTAGTAAAATTAAGGAAAGTTGCGATAATTCTTCTTCTGACACGAATTAAGCTTTTTTTAGCAACGATTTGAATATAGCAGCATCTTTCCTAACTTCAACTAACTTTGAAGTAGAATTTGAATCTTGACGCTTATTTACTCTCATCTTTGAAAGAAAATTGACAGCATCTCGACCTCTTAATACTGGGGTTATTTTAATTGGTTTTGCCATTTTCTTTTGTTTTTAATTATACAAAGTTATCAATTTCAATTAATATACCAAAATTTTCTTTTGTTTTCAAAATATCGCACAACGGTTCGGCGGATTTGCGAAGTCCCGAGAAGGAAGTTTTCTTCCGTTCTTGGGATTTAGCAAATTCATAGTGCAAGTTGCACTACTCAAATATACTAAAACTTTTATAAAAACCATATTGTACAACATGAAAAAACACCATTATAAGCGATCTAAATTTTAATATTTTAAAAACAAACCTCTCTAAAATTGCTTCTAAAGAGGGCAAAATTTCATGTTTTTGAAAACTATTTTCTAAAAAAAGGAGTTGTGCAACAGTTACCTATGTTACCTGCAGTGCTTTTAATAATTTTCAGAATAATATTTTTCTACCATTGAATCAACTTGTTTTTTAGTAAATTTTGAATTTTCACTTCTCCAATATGCAATAGAATAGGCTTCTGTTACAAATTTGTCATAATTTTTGGATTCCTCATTTAGAAATCCTTTTTGATTTTTATCAGCAAGTATTCCATCAATTTTTAGATTTAAAGTTCCATTATTTGTTTCAATTTTAGCATCATATTTAAAATCAATTGAATTTGTGTAAAAACCAAGTTTTTTTCCTTTTAGTTCATAAATCTTATTTTCTTTAAAACTTTTTTGAAGATAATTCCAATCTTTGTCAGTTAAGTAAAATTTGGTTTTAGTATCGTTTTCAAATAGATTATAATGTGTAAAAAAATTATTTTTAAAGTCAATAACACCATTTGGACTTTTCAATAGGATATTCTTTTCAATAATTTTATTTTTTGAATATCCGTAATGTCTCATAATTTTTGTATATTTGCTCAAAATCAAATAATTACAGATGAACTTATTTAGTTTTTCAGCGCATTTTGGAACAGAGGAAGATTGCAGAAACCATTTCAAATCCGAGAGGGATAAAATTGGTGTGACTTGTAAATGTGGAAGCACGGAACATTTTTGGATTAAGAGCAGACTGAGTTATGAATGTAAAAAATGCAGAAGCAGAACGTCTTTGAAAAGCGGAACAATCATGGAAAATTCAAATTTATCCTTCCTAATTTGGTATAAAACTATGTTTTTGATGAGCGTAACCAAGAAAGGTTTTTCTGCGAAAGAAATTCAAAAACAATTGGGATTAAAGAGATATGAACCAGTTTGGGCAATGGTTCATAAGTTAAGAAAAGCCATGGGAAACCGAGATGCGAAGTACACCTTGGAAGGGATGATAGAGTTTGACGAAGCCTATTTTACAGTAGAATCTAGCGAAATAGAACAGGAAAAGGGAATTCGTGGAAAAGGTGCGGTTGGGAAACAAAATGTCGCAGTGATGGCGGAATCAACACCTTTGGAAGATATTGAAACAGGTAAAAATGAAAAACAAGTTCGCTTCTTTAAAGCGAAGGTTCTGGATGGACACAGTGGAGAAGAAATCAATGAAACCATTAAAGAATCCATTGATAATCAAAGCATTGTTTTTACAGACAAAAGCACTTCTTATGTGGATATTGCAGATTTTGTACAACTCCATGTTATGGAGAAAAGTTCAAAAGAAACCACGGAAGAAACTTTAAAGTGGGTTCATATTGCTATTAGCAACGCCAAAAGAAATTTGCTTGGAAACTACCATAAAATTAAAAGAAAGTATCTTCAACTCTACCTCAACGAATTTATCTACAAACTAAATCGAAGATATTTTGGGGATAGACTCTTTGAAAGGCTTATTATTGCTAATATTACAGGATTATGACTAAAAACGGATATTCGATTTTATTTTGATTACAGGAAACTGCAAATAGAAATAATAATAAAATTTCAATTTTTTTCATTTTTAGACGCCATTGGTTTGAAGCATTACAGGTAACGGTTCGGCGGATTTGCGAAGTCCCGAGAAGGAAGTTTGCTTCCGTTCTTAGGATTTTGCAAATTCATAGTGCAAGTTGCACTACTCAAATATACTAAAAACTTTTATAAAAACCATGCTTTGCAACATAAAAAACACCATTGTAAGCGCTCTAAATTTTAATATTTTAAAAACAAACCTCTCTAAAATTGCTTCTAAAGAGGTCAAAATATATGTTTTTGAAAACTATTTTCTAAAAAAAAGGAGTTGTGCAACAGTTATTGCTGTCATAGGCTAGTTGCTAGTAAAGTTTTTTATCAATAGTAGTTTTTACTCCATAGTAATTCATCTCAAAACAAGCTCTTCCAAGAATTATAGCTGGATGAATTCTGTATTTATTTGCAAAATCGCAAATGACCGTATCGTTTAATGGTAAATAATTTTCAAGTAAATCATTCCAATAATTTGATGGAATTAAACTTTCTTGTGCGTAAAGATTAGCTTCATTTTCAAGCTCATTTTCTTCTATTTTACTTAAGTCTATAAATCTTATATCTTTATTTCCTTTAAGATGTAAAGCTATGTGTCCTAATTCGTGTAAAATAGTAAATGCTAAATTATCAATTCTATTATGTCTTAATGTTAGCGCAATTACTGGGTTATTCTTAGACCAAAAAGAATATCCATCAATTGGTGTTTTCTCCAATTTATCAACTAGAAGAAATTTAATACCGTATTGAGATAATTTTTTATCTACCAGATCTAAAACATTGTTGTTTTTGAAAAATATTTCTTGTAATTCTCTATTTAATTGCGGTAAATTTTCAAAATGAAAAGTATTTGTTTCTTTTTTATCTGCTTCAAATTCTACAAGTGACGTCCAAGCTATCATATTCTTTTCATCAATTTGAAGCTTTTCACTTTTCTTAAAAAAAGCGAATTTTTTTTCTGAAAATTTGTTTACAAGACCATCAATAGATTGCACAGAGTATATTTCTTGTATAATTGTAATATTTGATGCAATGTCTTCTGTTAAATAACCTTTTTTATTAAAAAATTTTACAGGAATGTATTGAGTGATAATATTCCAAATTTCAATTAACTTAATTTTGTTTATATTCTTCTCTTTAATTTTAGCTAAATCAATTTCATATTGAGATTGAAATTTCATCCAATAATCAGCTGGGATATCAAGTGTCTTTTCAAGTAAAATTGCTATATCTGCAGTAATAGGTCTTTTCCCTTTAATTATTTCATTTAGAAATGAAGGTTTTACACCCAATAACATTGCTAAGTCTTTTTGGGTAATATCATCTCTAACTTCTAATTCATCTTTAATTAGTGTTCCTGGATGCGTTGCTTCAAATGGTATGTTTGTGTTTGTTGCCATAATGTTTGATGTTTTTTAAGAATAATGATTACTTAATTCTACGATTTCACAAATTGTGATAGTATCAGGTTCTTCTCCTTCTATAGATGAAATAAATTCTATTCTATATTTATCATTAACACGAACGGATTCCAAACCTTTCTTATCTCCACTTAATTTTTCATAATTCAAACTTTTTAATGGATACAAATCTTCAATTTTATTAGCAACCCTTAATTTGTCAATTGTCGTTTTATATCTTTTAATAATATCTTTTTGAAACCTATGTTTTTTACTTGAAGATTTTCCATCTTCATATAATTGTTTTAAATACTCTTGTGTGAAAATTATTTTCATATCACTCTGATTTCATATTGCAAAGATATAAATAATAAAATAAAATTCACTAAAAAAGTGAATTATTTTTAATTTAAAGTTTTTGATAGAATTTCTGCTAACGCTTCGGCGGATTTGCGAAGTCCCGAGAAGGAAGTTTACTTCCGTTCTTGGGATTTTGCAAATTCATAGTGCAAGTTGCACTACTCAAATATACTAAAACTTTTATAAAAACCATGCTTTGCAACATAAAAAACACCATTGTAAGCGCTCTAAATTTTAATATTTTAAAAACAAACCTCTCTAAAATTGCTTCTAAAGAGGTCTAAATATTATGTTTTTGAAAACTATTTTCTAAAAAAAGGAGTTGTGCAACAGTTACCAATGTTAGCTGTAGTGTTTTTAATTTTACTGTTTTGTCAATATAATATTCTGTGGAAGTGTGATTTCCCAATCATAATCTGGTTGGTTGCCTATTACTAGCTTTATACCCGGTGGATTCTTTAAAGAAACCAATTTAATTTGTGTAGCATTAATATATTCTATTTCAAAATTCACACTTTTATTTTTTGAAAGGTGAGATATTGTCCCATTAAGTTCATTATAGTTTGTTGAAATCGTACCCAAACTAAGAATTGTTGATTTTTTATCATTAAAATTTGTACTTTGAAAGCTCATAGAGCTTTCAAAAATTTCATTTCCATTATTGTATTGATGAAAACCATAAATAATATCTGCAGTCACATTTTTATTAATCGGCGGGAGTGTAATATTTTGTTTTTTTAATACAATGGTAAAGCTTTTATTCCCACTTTGCCATTTCCATGTTCCTATGAATTTATCAAGGTTAGGATTAGGGTTAACTGCTCCAGGAGTGAAATTAAGTTCTTGTGCCATACAAGTATTTGATATAAACAATTGGATTGTTAAAAAAGCTAAAATTTTAAATAGTATATTTTTCATGATTTTAAAGTTTAATTATTACAGTTAATAGGAACAATTGTACCATTGTTGTTTTTAGTAAGCAAAGACCAATTGTTCATTTCGTTATCGCCTTTCATTAATTGGAGACCTGTATCAAAAAGTTGTAAAAAATTAACTAAGTTTTTTTCGTTTTCTGTAGCTGTATTTTTGTAGTTTACCCTTTGGTCATAAATATTATTAAAGAATTCACCAGTACTTTTATCATACACCCCATTTATAAAAAACTGCGAAGCGAAGTTGGCAAATTTGCTTGGATCATCAATTACCATATAGTATTGGTTTCCTTGTGGGCTGCCGTAAGGTGTCACTACTCCAGCTATAAAAGTATTTACATCTTTAATTGCGTTATGTTGAATCATTGTACATAAGGTAATAAAATCATCAAATGAAAATGTAGAAAGCATTTGGGAAGCTTGATAATGAGAGTGTATAAATGCAGCAAATTTATCACCGGCATTAAATTGAACTCTTACTCCAGCTTCTCCAACAGGTCCTGTTCCGTAAATGTCGTTTTGGATGTTCCCACTATTATCTTGCCAAAGAAAATAAGCATGCTCTTTATTATCATTAGTTTTAGTTTTAAGATTTTTCATACTATTTTTAGTTACAGAATCTTTACCAACAGCCTGTATTTTTTCACAAGGTTGTGGTTCAGTTGGTTGTTCATCAATGGGATAGGTGTATCCGCCGCCGACAGGTGGAGTTCCGCTTCCTCCAGTGCAGTTTCCAGAAGGATCAAGACAGGTTGAAGGGATTTCAAAACCAGTTTGGACACAAGTTGTTGTATAATATGATTGAGTATATAAAACCTCACCTGTAACGGTGTCTGTCCATGTCCAAATTACTTCTCTTGTTATACAGGTCATTCCTCTGGCTAATTGAGAATTTGTATTTTGAAATTTTGGTTTTAGATGATCTCTGTCTTTGAAAATTAGAGCTTGAAAGAATTTTATAGAAGATGCATCATCCGTTTTTCTACGGAAATATATTGTATTGTCAATTCTTTTGACAAACATGACGTGTTCTACTTTATTATTTTTAATGATGGGAACTTCGAGAAAGCTTTCGTCAAATTTGTCAAAAGTCATTGCATAATTCCAATAAACGTTTCCGTATTTGTTAGAGAAATAAGAGTTGTCTAGGTTTTCATTAAAAATTTTCTGTACATTTTTAATAAATATTTCATCTTCTTTCCAAAAGCTTTTATTAACATATTCTTTAGTTAACAATTCTTGTTTTTGAAATGTTGTTACTTCATCTTCAGAACGACATGAAAATAAAAATAAAAAAGTAAGGAATGATACTTTCAAACATGATAATAGTATTTTTTTCGTCATACGTGTTTTTTGATTTAACGTTAATTTAATATGCACTTTTGTGATAACATTACAGCTAACGGTTCGGCGGATTTGCGAAGTCCCGAGAAGGAAGTTTGCTTCCGTTCTTAGGATTTTGCAAATTCATAGTGCAAGTTGCACTACTCAAATATACTAAAACTTTTATAAAAACCATATTGTACAACATGAAAAAACACCATTATAAGCGCTCTAAATTTTAATATTTTAAAAACAAACCTCTCTAAAATTGCTTCTAAAGAGGTCAAAATTTTATGTTTTTCAAAACTATTTTCTAAAAAAAAGGAGTTGTGCAATAGTTACCTATGTTGTACGACGTTTTTTTATTCAATTTTTGTGTATTCAAATACAATTTTTTGATTTGTTATACCACCATATTCTATTAGAATTATTTTGTTTTTGTCCAATTTAACTTTATATGTTTCAATAAATTTGCACCTATCTTGGTCAGATCCAATTTTGTCAATAAATAATTTTCCATTTTTATTGTAAATTATTCCTTGTTCATTTTTGTTGTTTAATGACCACAAATGTGCTTCAATAAAACCATTTTGTTTGATTTTTATTTTAATATTATTTGGTTCTCTTGGTTCATTAATAATTCTTTTCAAATCTCTTGTTGCTTCATACACAGCAGTTTGTCTATATTCAGAATCCACCGAAATATCTTTTAGTGTTTCAGAGGAAAAATATTTTATATTTTTAAATTCCAAGTTTGCAGGAAAACATATTCCACAAGAATAAAATATGCTCAAGAAACAACACAATAAAATTATTTTAAGAATTTTCATTTTAGATTTTTTTATTGACGATATTTTGGATAAAATGTCGCCTAACGTTTCGGCGGATTTGTGAAGTCCCGAGAAGGAAGTTTACTTCCGTTCTTGGGATTTTGCACACCACCAAATATACAAAAGTATTCTTGATACTCAAAAGCTTATTAAAAAACCTTAATCCTACCCAAAGTAATGTCAAAGGAAAGTCAAAGGAAAGTGTAGTTAATGTCTGCTTGCAATTTACTTGCGGGATAAAGGCAAGATACTTGCTTCTTATAATACCCAGAACTTTATATGGCATTTTGAAGAAAACAAATAAGGGTTTGAGTTGAATCAAGTGGCAGTCAAACTCGAGTTTTGTTCGCAAAAAGTACCCTTTTTCCGAAGCTGATTCGAACTTGATTCGAACCTGATTCGAACATATGTCTCAAAAAAGACAAAAAAAAGGCGAAATAATTACGCTAATTGATGCGTAATAATAGTGTAAACTTTCATGGTGAGAACCCTAAGTTTTATAACCCAAAAAACTTATTTTATTTTTTGTCATAGAAGAAGTCGTAAAGCATAAGATGAATTAAAAATCTTTTAAATTAAAACTCTTTCAAGAATTTAAAAACATTCTACTTATTTATTTTCTTTTAATTTTTTCACATCTTCAAGTGTAAGGACTTTGTAGTCAATACCTAATCTTTTTGCATTTTCTTCTACTGTTTCTGTAAAGCCTACTTTTTTTCTTAATTTATTTACTTTTTCAGGGTTTTTGATTGGATGAATAATCATAGTCCAACCATTTTTGGTGTTAAAACCACTTCCCTGAGTTCCATAAATTTGTTCTTTACCTTCTTGTACTAGTAATCTATCTTCCATCATTGCAACTAGAGTTTTGGGAAGTTCATTCTTTTTTCCAGCTTTTTTAATCAATGGAAAATAATTTTTAATTTTATTTGAATGCTGGATTACATAAAAAGCTGAAGTGTTTTCTGGTTCTCCCACTAAAGATTTTCCGGGATAGCCATATTTTGATATGATTTTGTCTATTTTTTTAATGTTAATACTATCATATTTTTGAACAATCATCCAATTTTCTCTTTCAAATTGTTCTTTCGTAATGTTGTACTTTTTGTATATTTCTTCTTTTCTAACATCTAAAGTTTCGGTATCAAATAACTCTCTCAATTCTTGATCTGATTCTAAAATCTGTTTGAGTTCGGTTTTAAGATTTGTAAATTCTTGTTCAGAATATTTTTGAGCATTACAAAATATTAATGTTAAGGAAAAAGCAATTGTTAATAATAGTTTCATGTTTTTTTTTCTCCAAATTTATAATAATTAATGTATAATTTTTTCCTAATAAAACTTAAAAATCTGTTAAACTAAATTTCCGTAATTTTGAAAACTCAAAACTCGTATTACGTAACTTGCAATTAAAAAATGACCAATAAGCTGAAAATTATCAACGATCCAGTTCATGGATTTATAAAAATTCCTCACGAAATTTTGTATGATGTGTTAGAGCATCGTTATTTTCAGAGATTGCGCAGAATTTCTCAGACAGGATTGTTGAGTTTAGTTTTTCCAGGAGCTACCCATACCAGATTTCATCATGCTTTAGGTGCGATGCATCTCATGTTTACAGCGCTAGAAACTTTGAAACTGAAAAATGTAAAAATTTCAGACGAAGAAGAAAAAGCGGCGCTTCTCGCTATTTTATTGCACGATGTAGGTCATGGTCCGTATTCTCACGCTTTAGAAAGTCTTTTGATGGAAGATTGGCATCACGAGAAACTCTCGATTTTATTGATGAGAAAATTGAATGATGAGTTTAACGGTGAATTAGATTTGGCGATAGAAATGTTTCAAGGAAAATACCATCGTAAATTCTTTAACCAATTGATTACTTCACAGTTAGATGTAGATAGATTAGATTATTTGAAGCGGGATAGTTTCTTTACGGGAGTTTCGGAAGGAAGTGTGAACACGCAGAGAATTATTTCGATGATGAATGTAAAAGATGATGAACTTCTGATTGATGAAAAAGGGGTTTATTCTATTGAAAATTTCCTTACGGCAAGAATGTTTATGTATTGGCAAGTTTACTATCATAAAACTTCGGCTTTGGCGGAACATCTTTTGGTGAAAATTTTGAGTAGAGCAAAACAGCTCATTTCAGAAGGTAAACAAGTAGAGGCTTACGGAAATTTAAAATATTTCTTGTACAAAACTGATTTCGAAAAAGCGACAGAAGAAGATGTGAATCGTTTTACACAACTGGATGATACAGATGTACTGAGTGCGATAAAAACTTGGCAAAATGCAGATGATTTTGTGCTGAGCTATTTCTGTAGAGCGGTAGTACAAAGAAAATTTCCGAAAACAGTATTCTCGTCTCATCCATTTGACCAGAAAATTATTGAAGAAAAAACGACAAAAGCAAACGATTTTTTTGGAATTAACAACGGAGAATTATTGGTAGAGCAAATTAGCAGAACGCTACTTCCGTATGATACAGAAAAGCAAACTATCTTTCTTTTAAAGAAAAATGGCGAAAAAATAAAGTTAGAAGATGCGGAAACGCAGATTCTTTCTGCGCATATCAACCAGCCAACAACCAAAAATATTTTGTATTTTCCAAGAGAAATTTCAAATGGAGCGTTCGATGTCAAAAAATATTAAATTTTGTTAACTATTTCAATAAATTCTTATCTTTGCAGGATATGGAATTTACTGCAGCTCAAATTGCAAGTTTTATCAATGGTAAGATCATTGGAGACGAAAGTGCTTCTATAAGCGGCGTTTCGCCAATAGAAAACGCACAAGAAGGACAGCTTTCTTTTGTCTCTCAGGAAAAATTTGCAGATTATATATTTTCTTCAGAAGCATCTGTAATTATTGTTTCTGAAAAATTTGTGAAAGAAGGAGATTATAAATCTACCCTCATTTTGGTGGAAGATGCTTATCTCTCTTTTCAAGTGTTGATGAATCTTTATCAACAAATGAGAGAAGAAAAAAAATCTGGTATTGAGCAGTTTTCTACCGTTTCGGAAAGTGCCATTTTGGGCGAAGATGTATATATTGGAGCGCACACATATATTTCTGATAAAGTAAAAATTGGAAATTCTACACAAATTTATCCTCAAGTTTATATTGGTAAAAATGTAAAAATAGGCGAAAACTGTATTATATATAGTGGTGCTAGAATTTATGATTATTGTATAGTAGGAGATAATTGTATTGTACATTCTAATACCGTAATTGGGAGTGATGGTTTTGGTTTTCAACCAACAGAAAATGGGTATCAAAAAATTCCTCAATTAGGAAATGTAGTATTAGAAAATAATGTAGAAATAGGTTCTAATTGTAGTATAGACAGAGGTACAATAGGCTCTACTGTAATAGGAGAAGGTACTAAAATAGATAATTTAATCCAAATTGCTCATAATGTTAGAATTGGGAAAAACAACGTAATAGCAGCTCAGGCTGGTATTGCTGGTTCTACCATTATTGGAGATTGGAATCAAATAGGAGGTCAAACGGGAATTGTAGGACACATAAAAATAGGTAATCAGGTAAGAATCCAAGCACAAAGTGGAGTGAATTCTAATGTTGAAGACAAAGAAACTTTGTATGGTTCGCCTGCAATATCGGCGGGAGATTATCGTAGAAATTATGTTCATTTCCGCAATTTGACAGAGATAGTAAAAAGAATTTCAGAATTAGAAAAAAAATCAAAAGAGAGTAGTAATGACTGATAAGCAAAAAACTCTTGGAGGTGAAATTACACTTTCAGGGATAGGTCTTCATACAGGCAGAGAGGTTCATCTAACGATGAAACCCGCAAAAGAAAATACAGGTTTTGTATTTGTAAGAACAGATTTAGAAGGCAAACCTCAGGTAGAAGCAGATGTAAATTATGTAACCACTACAGAACGTGGCACCACTTTAGAAAAACTTGGTGTTAAAATTCATACTTGTGAGCATTTATTAGCTGCTTTGGTAGGAATGGATGTAGATAATGCAATCTTAGAATTAGATAGCGCAGAAGCGCCAATTATGGATGGTTCTTCTAAATATTTTGTAGAAGCCATAGAAAAAGTAGGTGTAGAAGAACAAGAGCAGCCAAGAGAATACCTTGTGATAAAAGAAGTTTTAAATTATCAAGACCCTCATACAGGTTCGGAAATAACCATTATTCCTTCAGAAAATTACGAAATTACAACTATGGTAGATTTTGGGACAAAGGTTTTAGGAACTCAGAATGCTTCTCTTAAAAATATTTCAGATTTTAAAGAAGAAATTTCTTCCGCTAGAACTTTTAGTTTCCTTCACGAGCTAGAAATGCTTTTAGATAACGGCTTAATAAAAGGGGGTGATATTTCTAACGCCATTGTTTATGTAGATAAAGAATTAACTCCAGATACTGCCGAAAAATTGAAAAAAGCTTTTGGCAAAGACGAAGTAACGATGAGACCAAACGGAATTTTAGATAATCTTACTCTAAATTATCCTAATGAAGCAGCTCGTCATAAATTATTAGATGTAATAGGAGATTTAGCATTAACAGGTGTTAAAATTAAAGGGAAAGTTATTGCGACTAAACCCGGACATTTTGTAAACACGCAATTTGCTAAAAAATTAAACAGACAGTGGAAATTGTATAAAAAGAAAAACGTTCCAGATTTTGATTTGAAAGCAGAGCCAGTTTATGATATTAATGGTATTATGAAATTGCTTCCGCACAGACCTCCATTTTTATTGATTGATAAGATTCTAGAAATATCAGATTCTCATGTGGTAGGTCTTAAAAATATTACAATGAACGAACCGTTCTTTGTAGGTCATTTTCCGAAAGAACCAGTAATGCCAGGGGTTTTACAAATAGAAGCAATGGCACAAGCTGGAGGGATTTTAGTGTTGGCTAACGTTCCAGACCCTGAAAATTATTCTACTTATTTTGTGAAAATGGATAAAGTAAAATTCAAGAAAAAAGTAATTCCTGGTGATACTTTAATCTTTAAAATAGAATTAATAGAACCAATAAGAAGAGGCATTGTTCATATGCAAGGTTACGGCTATGTAGGAGATAGTGTAGTAGTAGAAGCAGAATTGATGGCTCAAGTTGCTAAAACAAAAACAGAAGTATGATTCATCAATTAGCCGCAGTAGACAGACGTGCCAAAATTGGCAAAGACGTTACCATAGAACCATTCACTACCATTGCAGGAGATGTAGAAATAGGAGACGGAACATGGATAGGACCTAATGTTACCATTATGGATGGTGCTAGAATTGGTAAAAATTGTAGAGTTTTTCCTGGAACTGTAATTTCGGCTATCCCTCAAGATTTAAAATTTGACGGAGAAGATACAAAAACCATTATTGGAGACCGCACTACTATTAGAGAGTGTGTAACCATTAACAGAGGTACCAAAGCTCTTGGATATACTAAAATTGGTAACGATTGTCTTATTATGGCGACAAGCCACATTGCTCACGATTGTGTTTTGGGTAATAATGTAATTATCGTAAACGGTTGTGGTATTGCAGGACACGTAGAAATAGGAGATTTCACAGTAATGGGAGGTCTTTCTGCGGTGCATCAATTTGGTAAAATTGGTAAACATGTGATGATTTCTGGGGGTACTTTGGTGAGAAAAGACATTCCACCTTATGTAAAAGTAGCAAGAGAACCAATGTCTTATGCAGGAATTAATTCTGTAGGATTGAGAAGAAGAGGTTTCAGCAATGAGAGAATTTTTGAAATTCAAAAAGTATATAGAGCTGTTTTTCAAATGAAATTAAATGTTTCTCAAGCAATTACATTTATCGAAAAAGAACTTCCTCCAACCGAAGACAGAGACGAAATTGTAGAATTTATAAAAAATTCTCCAAGAGGTATTGTAAAAGGTTATGGCTCTGGAAAAGAATAGAATGGGAGAATTGCAGAATTTAAAGATGAAGTAATTATAATTTCAAATTTCATTAAGCAATTCAAACAAAATCAAACATTTCAAACCATTTCAAAAAAAATAATAAATTTTCAAAACAACATATTTTTAATGGCAACAAGCAACGATATTAAAAAAGGACTTTGTATAGAATATAGTAATGACATTTACAAAGTAATAGAGTTTCTTCACGTAAAACCAGGGAAAGGCCCTGCTTTTGTAAGAACCAAACTAAAATCTGTAACCAACGGAAAAGTTATTGATAATACTTTCTCTGCAGGTCACAAAATAGATGAGGTAAAAGTGATTACTCGTAAATTTCAATATTTATACGATGACGAAAACGGTTACCATTTTATGAACAACGAAGATTTCTCTCAAATGTATCTTAACAAAGAAATGATTGAGAACGCTCAGTTTATGAAAGCTGGTGAAGAAGTTACCATCATTATTAAAGAATCAGACGAAACACCACTTTCTGCGGAAATTCCTCAGACAGTTTACCTAGAAGTAATTGAAGCAGACCCAGGTGTAAAAGGAAATACTGCTACCAACGCTCTTAAAAATGCAATTGTAGAAACAGGAGCAAGAGTTTTAGTGCCACTTTTTATTGAAGCTGGAGACAAAATTAAAGTAAACACCGAAGACGGTTCTTACTTAGAACGTGTAAAATAAATTAGCTGGATGTAGGAAGCTGGATGTTAGATATAATTCTTCCAGCATCCATCATCCAACATCCTACAATAATATGAAATTTCAATCACCTCAGTCTCTTAAGACCATTGCAGAATTAATTAATGCAAAATTTGTAGGAGACGAAAATTTTCAAGTTTTTGGAACTAACGAAATTCACCGTGTAAAAGCTGGTGAAATTGTTTTTGTAAACCATCCTAAATATTACGACAAAGCGCTTTTTTCTGAAGCTACTATTATTTTGATAGACAAAGAAGTAGATTGCCCAGAAGGTAAAGCTCTTCTTATTTCAGACGACCCTTTCAGAGATTTTAATAAAATTAACGAACATTACCAAGGTATTCAAACTTTTGAAACAACTGGTCAAAATGCTGTAATTGGAAAAAATTGTAAAATTCACCCTTCTGTAGTAATCGGAAACGATGTGAAAATAGGAGATAATTGTATGATTTTTCCAAATGTAGTAATTGGAGACAGAACCGAAATTGGTAATAACTGCGTTATTCAGTCAGGAACCGTTTTAGGAGGTGACGCTTTTTATTACAACAAAAATGCTGAAGGTTTCAGAAAAATGCTTTCCGTAGGAAATGTTATTATAGAAAATAATGTAGAAATAGGTAATCTTTGTACAATAGACAGAGGAGTTACAGATTCTACCATTATTGGTGCAGGTAGTATTTTGGATAATCAAATTCAAATAGGACACGATACCGTTATTGGTAAAAAAGTTCTTATCGCTTCTCAAACCGGTATTGCAGGTTGTTGTATTATCGAAGACGAAGTTACCATTTGGGGACAAGTGGGTATGGCTTCTGGTAAAAGAGTAGGAAAAGGAGCGGTACTTTTAGGTAAAACTGGAGTGAACAGAGACTTAGAAGGTGGCAAAACTTATTTCGGTAGCTTAGCCGAAGAATTTAGAGAGTATCTAAAAAAAGAAGTCAAATTAAAAAATTTATAGGTCTTTACTTTGTGTGAAATCATAAAAATAGTATTTTTACAAAAATTAAAAAATAAATCATGTCAGTATTAGTAAATAAAGATTCAAAGGTAATCGTACAAGGATTTACAGGAAACGAAGGAACTTTCCACGCAACTCAAATGATTGAATACGGAACCAACGTAGTAGGTGGTGTAACTCCAGGAAAAGGAGGAACTGAACATCTTGGTAAGCCAGTTTTCAACACTGTTGCAGACGCAGTTGCTAAAGCAGGAGCTAATGTTTCTATTATTTTTGTACCACCTGCATTTGCTGCAGATGCTGTAATGGAAGCTGCAGAAGCTGGAATTAAAGTAATCGTTTGTATTACAGAAGGAATTCCGGTAGCTGATATGGTAAAAGTAAAAGAATATATTAAAGACAAAGGTGCTAGATTAATCGGTCCTAACTGCCCAGGAATTATCACTTCAGACGAAGCTAAAATCGGTATTATGCCAGGTTTCGTTTTCAAAAAAGGTAGAGTAGGTATTGTTTCAAAATCTGGTACTTTAACATACGAAGCTGCAGACCAAGTAGTAAGAGCTGGTTTCGGTGTTTCTACAGCAATCGGTATTGGTGGTGACCCAATCATCGGAACAACTACCAAAGAAGCTTTAGAATTATTCATCAACGACCCAGAAACTGATGCAGTAGTGATGATTGGTGAAATTGGTGGTTCTTTAGAAGCTGAAGCAGCAAGATGGTACAGAGATTCTGGTTCTAAAAAACCAGTAGTAGGTTTCATCGCTGGTCAAACTGCTCCTAAAGGTAGAACGATGGGACACGCTGGTGCAATCGTAGGTGGTGCAGAAGATACAGCTCAAGCAAAAATGCAAATTATGGAGGAATGCGGAATCAACGTAGTAGCTTCTCCAGCTGATATCGGTAAAACTATTGCTAAAGTATTAGGATAAATTTTACTAAATACATTATAAAAAAGCTTCACAATTTTAGTTGTGAAGCTTTTTATTTTAATTAACGGTTAGAAATTATTGATGGCTATTTAAGGGAATTTCTATGTGTTTTTTCATTTTACTCATGCATATAGTTTTCTAAAATTCACTAATTTTGAAAATAAAACATTTAATATGCAATCATCCACCCTTCAATTTCTTAGAAATTTAGAAAAGAATAACAACAGAGAATGGTTTAATGAAAATAAAACGCTTTATCAAGAAGCGCAACAAGATGTGATTTCTTTTGTGGAAAAATTAATAGAAGATATGGCAGATTTTGATGAAGAAATGGGAAAACTAGAGGCTAAAAAATCTGTTTTTAGAATTTATAGAGATACAAGGTTTTCTAAAGATAAAACACCTTATAAAACCAACTTCGGAGCGGGTTTAGGAATGGGTAAAGGCAATAAAATTTCAGGATATTATTTGCATATAGAACCCGGGAAATCTTTTTTGGCAAGTGGTGTTTATAAGCCAGAACCAACAGTTTTAAAGACGATAAGACAAGAAATTTCTGCTTTTGGTGACGAGTTCAAAGCGATTTTAGAACAAGATGAGTTTAGAAATTATTTTCGAGGATTAAGTGTAGAAGATAAACTGAAAAAAGTACCTCAAGGTTTTGAAAAAGATGATAAAATGGCTGAATATTTAAAACTCAAGCATTTTATCGTAACACATCCCGTCTCTGATGAGCAATTGCTCAGTGAAAATGCGTTTAAGGAATTTGCTAAAATTTTCAAAGCCATGAAACCGCTCAATGATTTTTTACAAACGCCTTTTATATAAAGAAAAAGTCAGAGTTTATAAGCTCTGACTTTTTTTATTTTGATAACTCATCTATCGTTTTCTGAATTTCTGGATCTTCTGGAGAAATCGCATAATATTTAGCAATTCCAGATTTTTGATTGACAATTAAGTATCTCGGAATCCAGTTGAGGTCTATGTAATTATTAAAATCATTTTTCCAACCTACATGAAACCAATAATTTTCTTTTTGAGTCATTTCATGTTTTTCTAATCCCTTTTTCCAAGCTTCTTCGTTTCGGTCTAGAGAAAGGAAAATAAACTTCACATTCGGATTTTTATCTTCTAATTCTTTGGCTTTTGGCATTGCTTTTAGACAATCTCTGCACCAACTTGCCCATAAATCGAGCACCACAATTTTTCCTTTATTTTGTTCTAAAATTTTAGAAATACTGATGGTTTTACCATTGATGTCTGTTACTTTTTGAGCCAAAGCTTCTTTAGAAAACTTGGTTTTCAAAACTTTTGGAACTTGTTGCGAGACTCCCCAACCAAAGATAAGAAGCGCAAACAATAGGATAAACTTTTTCATATTTTTTAAAACAGAATTTTATTTATAATTTTTCATACAAAACTATGCCAAATTCTGAATCTATAGAAACTTTTCCGTTAGTAACTTTTGCAGTTTTTCCGCTATAAGCGTCTCTTAACCTTGTTCCGTTCTCGAAAATTCCTGCTACAGAAATTTCCTTTACGCCAGGATTTAAGTCCAAACCAACTAAAACTTTATCGTCTTTGTAAGTTCTGGTAAACCAATATGGTGAGTTAGAAACCATCTGATGTTTTCCAGCACCTACTGCTGCGTGATTTCTACGGAACTGACCTAGTTTTTGCCAGTGTGTTAATGCTTTTTGGGTTTCAGGATTGTTTTTTATCTCGTCCCAATTCATATTGCTTCTTAGGTTGGCATCGCCAATTGCGCCTTCCACGATTAATTTTCTAGCGGTTTCGTCGCCGTAATAAACTTGCGAAATTCCTGGAGCGAGTAGAAGTTTGGTTCCTGCTTCGTAATTTCTTTTTCTTTCTTTGTCAAAAGGATCGCCGTCATCGTGAGAAGAAATATAGTTCATTACAGTATTTCCAGAAAGGTCTGCGTGCAAAATTTGATCATAATTGCTGAAGATTTCTTCATAAGATTTATTGGCATCTCCTTTGAAATCGAAATTAATTAAAGAATTCAATCCGTTTTGGTAATAATTGACTTTTTTGTCTCCAAAATCATACAATCTTTTCTGAGAAATTCCATAACCATAAAGTTCTCCAATGGTGAAGAATGGTGAGTTGTCTAGAATTTTTTTAGGATTGTTCAATTTATATTCAGCAAAAGCAAGGTCGCAAACTTTTTTGAAATCTTTCCAAACGTCTTCATTGGTATGTTTCAGGGTGTCTATTCTGTAACCATCAATTCCATATTTTACGATATAATCAGCAAGCCATTTCATGATGTAATATTTTGGCGCTCTCGGAAATCCAGTTTTCACGAAAAATACATTTAGTTCAGACATTTCTTTTTCGTAACGGCCTTCTTTTCTCCATTTTTGTTCTAACATTGGCGGAAGTCCTACATTTTCATCGCTTTCAGTAATTACATCTGGTAAATTTTTAACCAAAGTACAAGCGGTAGTCATTTCATAAGAATTGTAAGTACATTGTGGTTCTGTTCTTACCCATTTGTTAGGATATTCTGGGTCTGCATAAGTAACGGGGCCAGTGTGATTAATCACGGCGTCTAATACGATTCTTATTCCGTTTTGGTGTGCTTTTTCTACCAATTCTTTTAAATCTTCTTCTGTACCAAAGTTGGGATCAAGAGCTGTCCAGTCTTTAGTCCAATATCCATGAAAAGCATAGGTAACACCTGTTCCTTCATCGGTAGCGCCGTGAATTTGTTCTACAATTGGAGTAAGCCAAATCGCGTTAATTCCTAATTTATTGAAATAACCTTCGTCTATTTTTTGAATAACACCTCTTATATCGCCACCTTCGAAACCTCTTAAAACGGCTGCTTTTTCGGTTCTATTAAAATTGACGTCATTGTCAGGATTTCCATTATTGAATCTATCGGTCACTGCGAAATATACATTGGCTCCTTTCCAATCAAACGATGATGGAGTTGTGGTATTTTGTGATGCGCAGCTTGCTAAAAAAGCGAATGCGGAAGCTAAAACTATTTTTTTCATAAAGAATCTAATTATTTAAAATGAAAGCAATTTTAAGGCTAAATTTCTTTAACTCAAAAAATGGCGGCATAAATTTAAGGAATATTCACGGAAAACAGCTATCAAAAGGAATGAAATTTTTCATGTTGTAAATTCGTGAAAACTTAATTTGGCGATACGGTTTTTTACAATTACCTTTGTAAAAATCTAATAAAAAATTCTAAAAATTTATGTCAACTTACGTTGTTGTTGGTCTTCAATTTGGAGATGAAGGTAAAGGAAAAATTACCGATGTTCTTTCAGCTAAATCAGATTATGTAGTTCGTTTTCAAGGTGGTGACAATGCGGGTCACACTGTTTATGTAGGCGAAGATAAGTTTGTGCTACACTTGCTTCCTTCTGGAGTTTTACAGTGCAAAGGAAAATGTATTATTGCGAATGGAGTAGTGGTAAATCCTAAAGCTTTTTTACGAGAAATAGGACAATTAGAAGCCAAAGGTTATAAAACTGACCATGTCTTCATCAGCAGAAGAGCGCATGTAATTATGCCTTATCATATCATGCTCGATACTTACAGAGAAGAGGAATTGGGCGGAACGCAAATTGGTACTACCAAGAAAGGAATCGGACCTTGTTATGAAGATAAAATTGCAAGAGTGGGAATCAGAATGATTGACCTCTTGAATCCAGAAGTTTTAAAAGAAAAAATTGAAAAAAATCTTAAAATCAAAAACAATCTTTTCGAGAAATATTTTGGAAAACCAGCCATGAGTTTTGACGAAATTTACAATGAATTTTTAGAAATTGGGAAACAACTTCAAGATAGAATTGTAGATACAGAATTAGAATTGAACGAAGCGATTCGTGATAATAAAAATATCCTTTTCGAAGGAGCACAAGCATTAATGCTTGACATAGATTTTGGTACATATCCTTACGTAACTTCATCTTCGCCTTCTACAGGTGGAGTTTGTACAGGAGCAGGAGTTCCGCCAACTTCTTTACAGAATTTAATTGGTGTTTCCAAAGCTTATACTACTAGAGTTGGTCACGGTCCTTTTCCTACAGAATTAGACAATGATTTAGGAGAACACATTAGAAAAGTGGGGCATGAATATGGTGCAACTACAGGAAGACCAAGAAGAACGGGTTGGTTAGACTTAGTAGCGCTGAAGCACGCTTGTATGATTAATGGTATCAATAATTTAGTGATTACTAAACTAGATGTTCTTACAGGAATTGATACTTTGAAAATCGCTACGCATTATAAGACTGAAGACGGAAAAATTATTGATTATTTCACATCTTCTACTACAAAATTATACGATTACGAAGCAATCTACACAGATTTACCAGGTTGGACAGAAGATATTACCACGGCTAGAACTTTTGATGAATTGCCAGAAAATGCTAAGAAATATATTGGTTTTATAGAAGAATATCTAGGAATTAATGTGTACTTGGTTTCTGTAGGTCCAGAAAGAAGTCAAAACATTATTAGAAAACAATTATTCTAATCATAATTTATATAAAATATTGAAAATCACGCTTTTGGCGTGATTTTTCATTTTAAAATTGTGTTATTTTCATTGAAAACAAATAAAACAATGAATTTTAAATAATTTTTTGGCAAGGTAATTGAATTACTCTAATTACTTTTTGCAAAAAGATAAAAAATTAATAATCGTGTTTGAAATTTGTTTAATCTAAAAAATCACACAATGAGCAAAAATTTCTTTACTTATGACCCGCATCAAGCGCTGAACGAAGTTGTTTTCGAGAAGAGAAACAAAGAATATGGAGCGTATGCTCTACGAAACGAAGCTAATGTCGTTCTAAAAAAGGCTTTATTTATAGGAGTTGGATTATTTGGTCTTTTAGCAATGACGCCATTACTTATTAATACACTTAAGCCTAAAGCTGCTAAAACAACTATTTATGTTCCTATCAATCTAAAAGATGTAGATAGACCAGACGATAGAATAGAAAAGCCAGAACCTAGAGTTATTCCTCCGAAAGCTCCTGTTCAGGTAAAAACGCAGAGTTTAACTCCGCCTACTCCAACCAGAGACGCTGTAAAAGAGGAAACCATTAACCAAAAAGTAGATGATGCTGTAATTTCTACGACTACAACTCCGGGAGTTGCCGTTACCAATCCTAATCAACATGTTGCGAATGGAACGGAAAACGGAAAAGAAATTGTAAAAGAAACTACTAAACCTAATCCAAATGACATCATAAAAGATGTAGATGTAGAAGCAGATTTCATCGGTGGAGTTAATGCTTTTAGAACAAAAGTTTTACAAAATTTTGATTCTAGTGTCATCGAAAATGAAACAGGTGAAGTGGTAAAAGCAGTGGTAACTTTCGTGGTAGAAAGAGACGGAACCATTTCTAATATTAAAGTTTCAGGAGCAAATACTGATTTTAATAAAGAAGCAGAAAAAACAATAAAAGGAATTAAAGGAAAATGGAATCCTGCAAAATTTCAAGGCGAAAACGTTCGTTCTTATTTTAGATTCCCTATTTCTATGCAGTTCGAATAATTGTTTAAATTATATAATTTCAATATTATCTTAATCGATAGCAATTCATTTAATTATCCACATTTTCTAAAAATTGTGGATAATTTTTTTGTGCTTTAACCCATTAATTCACAATAGTTTAATATTTTTGACAGTTATTAACATTCAACCGAATGACTATTTATTGTATTTTTGGAAACTAATTCATTTTTATGGGAAAAATTATTGGAGTTGCCAATCAGAAAGGGGGCGTAGGTAAAACCACTACTGCAGTGAATTTAGCAGCTGCGCTTGGCGTTTTAGAGAAAAAAGTTTTATTAATTGATGCAGATCCACAGGCTAATGCTACCTCAGGTTTAGGAATAGAAGAAGTAAATTATTCTACCTATAATTTATTGGAACACAGTGCAGATGTGAAAGATTGTATCCAGAAAACTTCATCTCCAAATCTTGACCTTGTACCTTCTCATATTGATTTGGTAGCAGCAGAAATTGAGTTAGTAGACCGTGACAAGAGAGAATATATGCTTAAAAAAGCATTAGAAGAGGTGAAATCTGAGTATGACTACATCATCATCGATTGTGCACCAAGTTTAGGTCTTATTACGGTAAATGCACTTACTGCTGCAGATTCTGTAATCATACCAATTCAGTGCGAATATTTCGCATTAGAAGGTTTGGGCAAATTATTGAACACTGTGAAAAATGTTCAGAAAATTCACAATTATGATTTAGACATCGAAGGTTTATTACTTACCATGTACGATTCTAGATTAAGACTTTCTAATCAGGTGGTAGAAGAAGTGAATACGCATTTCCCAGAAATGGTTTTCGAAACGATAATTTCTAGAAATGTAAGACTTTCTGAAGCGCCAAGTTTCGGAGAAAGCATCTTGATGTACGATGCCGAAAGCAAAGGGGCAATTCAATACATTCAATTGGCAGAAGAAGTACTTCTGAAAAACGAAAAATTACAAAAAGCATAACATTTTTAGAATTGAGAAGAAATTTTGTTTGTTCTCATGACTAATGACTTATCATACAATATGAAAGACAAAAAAAGAGCAATGGGACGTGGTTTGGGTGCTATTTTAAGTGCCGAAAGCAAAAGTAACATTAATTCTGCAACAGATACAGGAGCCGAAAAATTAGTAGGAAACATGGTAGAAGTAGCATTAGAAGATATTTATCCTAATGCAACTCAGCCTAGAACTTATTTTGATGAAACTGCCCTTAATGAATTGGCTCAATCCATAAAAAACCTTGGAGTAATTCAGCCTATCACTTTAAGAAAAGATGGTGATAAATTTGAAATTATCTCTGGGGAAAGACGTTACAGAGCTTCTAAAATTGCTGGTCTTACTTCTATTCCTGCTTACATAAGATTGGTAAATGACCAAGAATTGCTAGAAATGGCTTTGGTAGAAAATATCCAGCGCGAAGATTTAGATGCCATAGAAGTTGCACTTACTTACCAAAGATTATTAGAAGAAATAGGTCTTACTCAAGAAAATTTAAGTTCTAGAGTAGGGAAAGAAAGAAGTACGATTACCAATTCTATTCGTTTGTTGAGGTTAAGTCCAGAAATTCAAAATGCGATTAGAAGCGGCGAGATTTCTGCAGGTCATGGTAGAGCAATCATCAGTGTAGAAGATGCTGAACTTCAACAAGAACTTTTCAAAAGAATCATTAAAGAAGGATTAAACGTAAGACAAGCTGAAAAAGCAGCTTCTGAACTTAAAAATCCTAAAAAATCTATCCAAAAAACTGAAAAAGAACTTCCGAATCATTTAAGAAAAGTAGAAAAATCGTTGGCGGATGTTTTAGAAGTTGGGGTAGAAATAAAATCTTCAGGCAAAGGAAAAAAAGGGAAAATCATCCTTGATTTCAATAACGAAGATGAACTGAACAAAATCCTTTCACATTTTAATTAATGAGAGCAGTTTACTCCATCATATTATTGTTGTTCTTTGGGTTGTTTTTTTCTCAAGAAATTAAACCTTTCGACACCATCAAAACCGAAAAACAAGTGGTTGAGGAAATAGAAAAAGCCAACGTGAGCACCATTCAAAAATACAATCCTACAAAAGCAGGGTTGTATTCTGCTGTTTTTCCGGGCCTTGGTCAATATTACAACAAGAAATATTGGAAAATCCCAATTGTTTGGGGAGCTGTAGGAACTGGAGTAGGGATTATTGTGTATAATGATAAGCAATATCGCCGTTATAGAACTGCGTTTTTAGCAGAGTTAAATGGTCAGCCTCACGAGTTTGATGATTTACCTTATGTAGACGCTACGGTTCTAGGAAATACGCAAGACAGAGCCAAAAGACAAAGAGATTACGCCATCGCCATTACCGGAGTTTTATATATTTTAAATATTGTAGATGCGGTAGTAGATGCACACTTATACGACCAAAAGAAAGACCCAGATTTAGCGATTAAACCTACCATTATTTACGATGATTTAGGGGTAGCAAATGGTAAAGCTGGATTGTCTTTGAGTTTTAGATTTTAAAAATTAAAAAAATGAAAATAGCATTAGTAGGTTACGGAAAAATGGGCAAAATCATTGATGAAATTGCCACAAAAAGAGGACATGACGTTGTAGCAAGATTAAACGAAACGCCTACCAAAGAAAATCTGAACAATCCAGATGTAGTCATAGAATTTTCTCAGCCAGAAGTAGCTTTTAGCAATATAAAGACCTGTTTAGAAAATAAAATTCCAGTAGTTTGTGGAACTACAGGTTGGCTAGAACAAAAACCTGCCATCGAAAAAATAGCTTTAGAAAATGGAACAGGATTCTTATATGGTTCTAATTTTAGTTTAGGCGTGAATCTTTTCTTTGCTTTAAATGAAAATTTAGCGAAACTGATGCAGAAATTCAGTGATGATTATACTTGTCAGCTCGAAGAAATTCACCACGTTCATAAAAAAGATGCTCCAAGCGGAACTGCAATTTCTATTGCAGAAGGAATCTTCAAACATTCAGACTATAATTCTTGGAAATTAGATGAAACTGAAGGGAAATCTCTAGGAATTGAGGCAATTAGAGAAGGAGAAGTTCCAGGAACACATAGTGTTTACTATCGTTCGGAAGTTGACGAAATCGAAATAAAACATACTGCTTTCAATAGAAACGGATTTGCATTAGGTGCAGTAATTGCTGCAGAATGGTTGCCAGGAAAAGTAGGGAATTTTGGAATGAAAGAAGTTTTAGGACTTTAATCTAAGTTTAATTTTCAGAGTTAAAACCTTGAACTCAGAACCTTAATGTAACAAATCACGAATTACATTACTAATTACACATCACATATTAATCATAGAAAATGGATTACATCTTACAATATTCTATTTTTATACTGATTTTATCAGTTTTATTGGGACTTTCGTCTTTTAAATTATATCAAAAAATGGGTTACAAAGGCTGGGAAGCTTTTGTTCCTTTTTATAATTACTACATCATTCAGAAAGAAGTAGGAGAACCAAAATGGTGGGTTATCTTGGCTTATTTGCCAATTATTGGGCCTATTATGATGACTGTTTTCCATTTGTTTTTGATGAAAAAATTTGGAAGGACTTCAGCGTTAGAACAAATTCTTACAGCGTTGCTTCCTTTTGGTTATTTGGCGTATTCGTCTTATTTTCAGTTGAATAAAGTAGACAGATTTGCAGTGGATGATCCGAAAGCTAAAAAAGAATCTTTCATAGGTTCTATTACTTTTGCGGTAGTTTTTGCTACGATTATTCACGCTTTTGTTACCCAACCATTTGCTATTCCTACAGGTTCTATGGAAAGAACTTTATTGGTAGGAGATTTCTTATTCGTAAATAAATGGAGCTATGGTTACAGAATGCCAATGAGACCAGTTGCTTTGCCATTTTTACAAGGAACAATTATGGACACCCAGAAAGATGGAAATCCTAAAAACGACCCGAAATCTTATGTAGATGCTGTTAAATTGCCTTATTTTAGAATTGGTGAATTTAAAAAGCCAAAGAAAAATGATATTGTAGTTTTCAATTATCCGGGAGATTCCGTGCATACTGCGATAGATAGAAAAGATCCATACGTAAAACGTTGTGTAGCGGTAGGTGGTGATGTGGTTGAAATGAGAGCCGGGAATTTATACATCAATGGCAAACCAGAAGTTCAAATGGCAGATGCCGAAGTTCAGCGTTCATATACCATTTATACACGTTCAGAAATAGACATCGATTATTTATGGAAAAATCTTGCCTATTTACCGATTACTGATGAAGGTGAAACCAAAGACGGATTGCATTATTATCAATTTCAAGGGTTGACTAAAGATCTTTTGGCTCAGATTAAAGCTATTCCTGAATTTGTAAAGGTTGAAGAAGTTTTAGGCGAAAAAGGAAAAGGAGCAATTTCTTACTATCCAGTTTTAGACGAAAACGGTCAATACGTAAATGATGGAACGGGTCACGCTTTGATGTCTAAAAAAGTAGACATTTCTCAATCGATTTTTCCAATTAATAAACCTTGGAACCAAGATTGGTACGGACCTCTCACTATTCCTAAAAAAGGAGATGTGATTACCATTACTCAAGAAAATTTACCAGAATATAAAAAACTGATTACAGAATTTGAAGGAAATATTTTAGAATTCAAAGGGGGTAAATTCTATATCAATGGTGCTCAAACCGATAAATATACCGTAAAACAAGACTACTATTTTATGATGGGAGATAACAGAGATGCTTCTCTAGATGCTCGTTTTTTCGGTTTTGTTCCAGAGACGCATATTGTAGGAAGCCCAATGTTTACTTGGCTTAGTTTACAAGGAACTTTTGACGAAGGTCCTAAAAAAGTTAGATGGGAAAGAATGTTTAAAGCAACAAACACTGGCGAAAAAGAAAAAACGTCTTATTGGTGGGTTGCAGCTGCAATTTTAATCTTATTCTTCGGTTGGGAATTTTTTGTAAAACTTTTCAAAGGGAAAAATAAAGAAGAAGAGTAGAATTTTAGATAAATTTGAAAAATTGACATACCCTTTTTGCGTTCAAAACGCAGAAAGGGTTTTTTGATATAATCACATTTATTTTTTTAACTTTGGACACTCAATTTTAGAATGAAAATGAAAACGGTATTACCTATATTTTATTTGCCACCAGTTTCTTGGTTTGCAGAATTTTTAAAAGAAGAAAACGAAATTCTTCTGGAGCAGCATGAGAATTTCCCGAAACAAACCTACAGAAGCAGATGCAATATTTACGGTGCAAATGGTAAATTGGCGCTCATTTTGCCAATTCATCATAACGGAAAACGTGTGATGAAAGATTTAGAGCTTTCTTATGCTGAAGATTGGCAAAAACTCCACTGGAAATCTATTAAAATCGCTTACCAAAGTTCGCCATATTTCGAGTATTATGAAGATAAGTTGAAGCAGATTTTCTCGGTACAGCCAACATCTCTTATTGAATTTAATCTCAATGCTTTGAAAATCATTCTTCAAATTTTAAAAGTTGAAAAAGACTATTCTCTCACCACGGAATTCGAGAAAACACCAAATGCAGTAGATTTAAGAGAGTGTTTTTCAGCCAAAAAAGATTCAGAATATTATTTGCTAGAATATTACCAAACATTTAGTGATAAATTAGGATTTATTAAAGATTTATCAATACTAGATGTGGTTTGTAACATTGGCCCAGAATCTGCTACGTATATTAAAAAAGTAACTCAATCCATACAAAATATATCATAATGAAAAGAATAATCATTGCAGCTGCATTTTTAGCAGGATTCCATTTTGGTTTTTCGCAAGAAGCCAAAACTGATGATAAAGATTTGATG
The DNA here is from genome assembly GCF_907163125.1 of Cloacibacterium caeni. Taxonomy (NCBI): domain Bacteria; kingdom Pseudomonadati; phylum Bacteroidota; class Flavobacteriia; order Flavobacteriales; family Weeksellaceae; genus Cloacibacterium; species Cloacibacterium caeni. The sequence goes on along the minus strand of NZ_OU015319.1, from coordinate 1,609,626 downwards.
ACTTGGTATCACAAAGATTTTTCTACAACAAATGTTTACGGAGTCAATACAAAAAACGCATATAAATTTTTTGAATCAAAAGGTCTAAAGCCTAAAACGGTAGTGGTAGGGGTAATAGACAGTGGGATAGAAGTAGACCACCCTGGTTTAATAAAAAATATGTGGAAAAACGTAAACGAAGTTCCTAATAATGGTAAAGATGATGATGGGAACGGTTATGTAGATGATGTTTACGGCTGGAATTTTATTGGAGGTAAAAATGGAGATGTAGATGTTGACAATTTAGAAATAACGAGAGTTGTAAAACAATACAAACCTGTTTTTGAAGGGGCGAGTTCAGAAGTGAATAAAGCCAATCAAGCAAAAATGCCTACAGAATTTGAGATGTATCTTCGTGCAAAGGATATGTACAATAAAAAAAGTGTAGAAGCTAAACAGCAGTTTCAGTTTTATTCAGAATTTGCAAAAGTGATTCCTAGTGTAGCAGCTACTTTAAAAGGGAAAACCCTGACTAAAGAAAATTTAGATGCTATCAAACCAACTACACAAGAAGAAGCGAGAAATCTTTCGATTTTAAGTCAAGTAGTAAATGATCCTGCTATGGTTGGGAAATCTCAAGCAGAAGTAGAAGAATTTTTAAATAAAGAAATCAAAGGAGCTTTAGAATATTTCGAACCTCAAGCTACAAAACAATATAACTTAGATTTTGATCCTAGAGCAATTGTAGGAGATAATTATCAAGACAAAAAAGAGAAATTCTACGGAAATAACCATTACGAAGGTCCAGATGCACAACACGGAACTCACGTTGCGGGAATTATCGCAGGTTATCCTCAAGGAAATGAAGTGCAATACGGAGTTGCCTATAAAGTGGCAAAAATTATGACGGTAAGAGCGGTTCCAAACGGTGATGAGCGTGATAAAGACGTAGCAAACTCTATTCGTTATGCGGTAGATAATGGCGCTAAAGTCATTAATATGAGCTTCGGGAAAGCAGTTTCTCCTGAAAAAGAATTGGTTTGGGAAGCGTTTCAATATGCTAAAGACAAAGGCGTTCTATTGGTAAAAGCTGCCGGAAATGAAAACGAAGATATTCAAGAAAATCCTTATTTTCCTACTAATTTTAAATCTACTAAAGACGAAAAACCTTTCATCAACAACATGATTGTAGTAGGTGCAAGTACCAATAATAATGAATTTTTAAGAGCAGGATTTTCTAATTTTAATCAAAAAATGGTGAATGTTTTTGCGCCTGGTGATAAAATTTATTCTACCGTTCCAGATGGTAAATATGAATATTTACAAGGAACTTCTATGGCTTCGCCTGTTGTAGCGGGAGCTTCTGCAGTTTTATTGGCTTATATGCCTAATTTAAAACCAGAGCAAGTAATAGAATCTCTAGTAAAATCGGTGAATAAGTCTGAGGTAAATGCAATGTTGCCAACCAATACCAACAATAGATTTGATTTGATTTCAGAATCTGGTGGTGTGATAGACTTATACAAAGCGGCACAATACGCTTATACACATTTCTACAATGCGGCTCCTGCAAAACCAGTGAAAAAGGCGGTGCTTAAAAAGAAAAAAGTAGTTAGAAAAAAATAATTGATCATACTAATGAATTGAAAGGCTGTTTTTTACAGCCTTTTTTATTTGTCGAATTCTAAGAAAAGTTTACATGATTATCATATTGGCACAGTTTTTACAATTATCTTCATAACTTTACATTCATAAATAACAACCAAATTTAAGTAAAAGATGAAAAAAGTACTATTGACTCTAGCTTTCGGCTCATTATTTGCCGTTTCTTGCTCTTCTGTGAAAAAAGCAGAAAGTGCTCAAACTTCTAGAGCAGAATTTTTAAAAATGAAAGGTGATTGGGAAATTACCAGTGTAAATTATGATAAAGGATTTCAAATAAAGCCATTTGATGAAGGAGCAGATGCTCAGTGTTTCGTAGGAAGTCATTGGAGACTTATCCCGAATAATTATTCTGGAGCGTATACCATAAAAGGTGGTGGGAATTGTCCTACGGTAACTCAACCTATTAAATTTGAAGTAACCAGAGATAATGAATTTAAATTCAAGAAATTAGTAGCAGATAATAAAGCTAAAAATGTAACTGCTGGTTATATTTTACAAATCGAAAAACAAGACACAGACAACTTTACCTTAGTTCAAAGCGTTCCTTTTGAAGGAAATGTAATTAAAGTATATTACAATTTTGTAAGAACAGGAATGGAACAAAAATAACTTTTTAAAATTTAAAAAAATTATGAAACTTATCAATAAATCAAGCGTAGCAGCATTATTTTTATCATCAGCAATGGTTTTAACCAGTTGCGAAGCAATTCAGAATGCTAATAATACTCAAAAAGGTGCCGTAATTGGTACTGCTGCAGGTGCTGTTTTAGGCGCTGTAATCGGGAATAATGTAGGAAAAGGTGGTAACGCTCCTCAAGGTGCCGTTTTAGGCGGTGTAGTTGGTGGAGTAGTTGGTGGAGTGATCGGTAATAAAATGGATAAACAAGCCAAAGAAATAAAAGAAGCTTTACCAGGAGCAGAAGTGGTGAGAGTAAATGAAGGAATTAAAGTAACATTATCAGAAAATACCGTAAACTTTGATTTTGACTCATCTAATCTTACTTCAGTTGCTAAGACCAACCTTAATAAATTAGCAGAAGTCCTTAAAAATAATCCTGATACCAATATCAATATTTATGGACACACGGATTCTAGAGGAACTGACTCATATAACCAAAGTTTGTCTGAAAGAAGAGCAAATTCTGTAGTGAGTTACTTAGTTTCTCTGGGGTTGGCAAAATCTAGATTATATGCAATGGGAGTTGGCGAAAGAGAGCCAGTTGCAGACAATAATACGGAAGCGGGTAGAGCTAAAAACCGTAGAGTAGAATTTGCCATTACCGCAAATGAAGAAATGATTAAAGATGCTCAATCAGAAACGAAATAACTAGATTTATTTATACTCTAAAATCGCCTTTTTTACAAGGCGATTTTTTATTTTTTTATTCTTAAATTTGTCTAGATAATATTTTTAATGAGTAAATTTCTTAAGCTTTTAAGGATAGAGCAATGGGTAAAAAATCTTTTTGTCTTTACTCCGATTTTTTTTTCAGGGAATGTGATGCATGTAGACTTAACTTTGAAAAGTTTATTTGCTTTTCTAGTTTTTTCTTTTACAGCTAGCTCCATTTATATATTGAATGATTATACAGACATAGAATCAGACAAAAAACATCCAGAAAAATGCAAAAGACCATTAGCAAGTGGCGCCATTTCTAAAACCGCAGCTAAAATTATTTTTGTACTTCTTATTTTATCTGTTGTTTTATTGGTTTTCTTTGGTGCAGACTATTTTCATAAAAATTTCACCAAATTTTCCATCATCATTGCCTCTTATTTCTTCATGAATATTGCTTATACTTTTAAGCTAAAACATGTCGCCATTATAGATGTTTGCATTATTGCGTTAGGATTTGTGCTCAGAGTTTTAGCGGGAGGTTATGCTACAGGAATTGTCGTTTCACAATGGGCTATTTTATTAACCTTTGTTTTGGCATTGGTTTTAGCGATTGGTAAAAGAAGAGGAGAGTTAATAAACGCCGAAATTTCTGGGAAAACCAGAAAAGCACTTGATGGCTATAACGTACAATTTGCAGATATTGCCCTTTCTATTTCGGTAACATTGGCAATTGTTTGTTATCTTATGTTTACCTTAACTCCTGAAGTTCAAGAAAAATTCGGGGTAAGGGTTTTTTATACCGTTTTGTTTGTAGTTTTTGCTTTTTTAAGGTATTTACAGCAAACTTTGGTGTATAATAAAACCGAATCTCCTACTAAAATTGTCTACAAAGACAGATATATACAAATAACCATTCTCATTTGGTTAATAGCATTTTTGTTATTAATATATTTAAAAAAATGAAACCAGATTTCGTAAAAAATGTTTCTACTTGGGGCAATCATCCCATAGTAAACAAACTGTTCAAAGCCGAAGAAGACTACAGTAAAATCAGAGAATTTGTAAGACAAAATAACGAAGTTATTGCGTATGGAAATGGTAGATGCTATGGCGATGCAGCCTTGGCTGAAGCTATGTTTTCTACAAAGAAATTAAATAAATTCATCAGTTTTGACCGTTTAAATGGCATTTTGGAATGTGAGTCTGGAGTTTTGCTTTCTGAAATTTTAGAAATTACGGTTCCTCAAGGTTACTTTTTAGCCATCACGCCGGGAACTAAGTTTATTACATTGGGTGGAGCGATTGCATCGAACATTCATGGGAAAAATCACCATGCAGAAGGAGCGTTTTCGGAATGCGTGATTGAATTTAAAATGATGGTAGAAGATGGAAAAATCATTACCTGTTCTAGAGAAGAAAATGCAGAGAAATTTTGGGCTACTTTCGGAGCAATGGGACTTACAGGAATTATTCTTTCTGCAAAAATTAAACTCAAAAATATAGAATCGGCATACATTCGTCAAGAGTCAATAAAAGCTGAAAATTTAGACGAAATTTTTCAACTTTTCGAAGAATCAGAAGACTGGACTTATACCGTAGCTTGGATAGATTGCTTGCAAAAAGGTAAAAACATCGGCAGAAGTATTCTAATGAGAGGGGAGTTTGCACTTAGAGCAGAATTACCACAAAAATGGCAAGAAAATCCATTGAGATTAAAGAAAAAATTAAGTCCTACCATTCCGTTTTATTTTCCAAGTTTTGTGTTGAATAGTTTTTCTGTAAGAGCTTTTAACTTCTTGTACTTCAATAAACAAAGACAAAAAGTAGTTAAAAATTTCATAGACTATGAAACTTTTTTCTATCCTCTTGATGCGATTAACGACTGGAATAAAATCTATGGAAAAGGTGGTTTTATTCAATATCAAATGGTAATACCAAAAGAAAAAGGAAAAGAAGGCATGAAAAAAATTCTTGAAACCATTGGTAGAAGTGGACAAGGTTCGTTTTTAGCAGTTCTTAAACTTTTTGGCAAAGGAAATCCAGAAGCGTATAATTCTTTCCCTTTTGAGGGTTATACATTGGCTTTAGACTTTAAAATCAATAGAGAATTAAGACAATTGGTAGATAATTTAGATAAAATTGTAGAAGAATTTGGCGGTAGAATTTATTTGACCAAAGACAGCATGAGTAAACCTTCACTCACCAATTATCTGAAAAATGTAGACAGTTCTAAATTTGTTTCGCTGCAAAGCAAAAGAATAAAAAGAGGTTCTTAATAAAAAAAAACTAAATCATTCATAACTAATTCATTACATATGATTATTCTTGGTTCCACGTCAGAAGTTGCACAAGCATTTGTAGAAAAAGCATTAACTGCTGGTGAAAAATTTCCTAAAATTTATCTGGTTACTTCTAGCCGAGAAACCACAGAACGTTTTGCGCAACATATCGATGTGAAATTTCTACAGCCATCAGAAATCATAGAATTGGATTTGACTCAAGAAATCAATTATTCTGTTTTTGAAAATATAGACTCAGATTTGCTTTTCTGTGCTACTGGTTATTTAGGTTTGGGAACCGAAGATGGTTTATATGATGATAAAAACACAGAGAAAATCATCGACATTAATTACGCAAAATTGGTTCCTGTAATCAATTATTTTGCTAAAAAAATGGAAAGCAAAAGAAGCGGAAACATCATCGCGCTTTCCTCTGTAGCAGGAGATAGAGGAAGACAGAGTAATTTCATCTACGGAAGCGCAAAAGCAGCTTTTACCGCTTATTTAAGTGGATTGAGAAATTATCTTTTTCCTCAAAAAGTTCATGTGATGACGGTAAAACCAGGTTTTATGGAGACCAAAATGACCGAAGGTTTACCACTCAATCCAAAACTTACTGCAACACCAAAACAAGCGGCAGAATGCATTTATAAAGCCTATAAAAAGCAAAAAAATATCGTTTATGTTTTGCCAATTTGGAGACTAATCATGCTCATCATCATTCATATTCCTGAGTTTATTTTTAAGAAATTGAAACTGTAAATGAAAAATGTTCCTTTAATATTTTTAATATTTTTTTCAAATTTAATTTTTTGTCAAGTTATTGAAGAAAATAAAGATATGGATATGTATCTTAAAGATGTAATTTCTAGAGATGATGTTTATCAAAATGATATTGATATAAGAATAAAGTATATTAATGATTTTGATAAAAATATTTTGATTAATTATCAAAATCTTCCTGAAGAATTTATTAAAAAACAAACAAAAGAAAATTTAGAAATTATAAAACAAATTCATGATTTGTATTATGAAAAGGTTTCTAAAATGGAAAAGGAATTTAATTACAATCAGAAATTTACATACAAACAGTTAACACCAAAATCTAGAATTAATAGTTTACTGTTAATTGATGAATTAAAAAATTATCCAGATAGTTATTCTATACTTTATAGTGATGTATTAGTAAGATTTAACGATAAAGATTTTGAAAAAAAAATGGATAAGTTATTTAATTTATCTAAAAATTATAGTGTTGAGATATCAAAATTGCGATTAGAAATAGATGATTTCAAAAGGCAGTTTTTGAATAAACCAATGTATTATCCAATTTGGGAAAAACAAGAAGTTGTAAGCTATTGTAGTTATATTGACATTGTATTATGGTGTTATTCAAATTCGAGTTTAAATAAATCTCTTTCAAAATGAAAAAACTATATCTATTTGATTTTGATGGAACACTTACCTACAAAGATACCATGTTTTTGTACTTGCATTTTTATAATGAAAAAAAATATTTCTGGAATTTTCTGAAACATATTCCGCTATTTATTTTGGTAAAATTGCATTTGGCGAATGCAGAAAAAGTGAAGAAAAGTTTCATCAGTTCTATTCTAAAAGGGGAAAGAGAAGAAAAAATCAATAGAGTTTCTCAAGAGTTTCTCGATAAATTTTATCCGAAAATCATCAGAGAAAACGCTTTGGAATTTATAGAAAACATTGACAAAGAAAACACAGAAAGTTACTTAATAACCGCTTCTCTTGATATTTGGGTAAAACCTTTTGCCGAAAAAATGGGAATGAAATTTTTGGCTACAGAAGCCCGTTTCGAAAACGGAATTTTCACAGGACATTTCAAAACTAGAAATAACAACGGCAAAGAAAAAGTAAACCGAATCCAAAAAGAAATAGAAGGCAAAAAGTACGATAAAATCATCGCTTTTGGCGATACTTCTGGAGATTTACCTATGCTTTCTCTCGCACACGAATCTCATTACAGATTTTTTCATTAATTTCGTCGCGTTAAATTCTAAAATGGAGAAATTAAGATTTTCTATCTTAATGCTCACAAATATTTCCTAAAAATGACACAGATATATTTAGATAATGCTGCTACTACACCGCTTTTAGACGAAGTGATAGATGCGATGGTGGTGGTTATGAAAAACAATTTCGGAAATCCTTCTTCTACACATACGCTTGGTCAAGAGGCCAAAACCATTCTAGAAGAAACCCGTAGAAAAATTGCCCATGAACTCCATGTTTCCCCCGCAGAAATTATCTACACTTCTTGCGGAACGGAAGCTAATAATTTAATTCTGAAATCTGCGGTTGAAGATTTAAAAATCGAAAGAATCATTACCACAGAATTAGAGCATAAATGTGTAGCAGAATCGGTGGAAAATCTCAAAAATTCCAAAAATGTAGAAGTGATTTACCTTAATGTCAATGAAAAAGGAGATGTAGATATAGACCAATTGCAGCAGCTTTTGAAGTCTTCAGATAAAAAGACTTTGGTAAGTTTAATGCACGCCAATAATGAAATTGGCAATCTTTTAGACCTTGACAAAGTTGCAAATATTTGCAAAGAGAACGGAGCGTATTTACATTCAGATACGGTGCAAACGATGGCACATTTGCCTTTGGATTTTTCTAAAACTTTGGTTGATTTTGCCAGTTGTAGTGCTCACAAATTTCACGGGCCAAAAGGTGCAGGTTTTGCTTTCATCAGAAAATCTACGCACTTAAAAGCTCAAATTCATGGTGGAACTCAAGAGCGAAATTTAAGAGCTGGAACAGAAAACGTGGTAGGGATTGCAGGATTAGGAAAAGCATTTGAAATTGCGACTGAGAATTTAGAGAAATTCTCTTCTCACATTCAAGAAATCAAGGATTACACCATCCAAAGACTTTCAGAAAAAATTCCGGGAATTCTTTTTAATGGAAGAAGTGCAGAAAGTAATAAGAGTCTTTATACGGTATTAAGTGTGTCTTTGCCTTCACAAAATCCTTTGATTGGTTTACAGCTAGATATGAAAGGAATTGCAGTTTCACAAGGAAGTGCATGTAGTTCTGGAGCAGCAAAACCATCATCGGTACTTTCTAAAATTTTAAGCGAAGAAACCCAGCAAAACACCACTCCGCTTAGAATATCTTTTTCTCATAAAACCACAAAAGAAGAAATAGATGCTTTAGTTAATGCATTGGTAGAAATCTTGCGATTATAGAAAAAGATAATGGTTCGCATAGACAATACTTTTAAAAATTTGGCAAGAATATTGTAAATTTGTAACTTGAAATCAATAAATAATTAGAAACAAATATTAAAGAATTATGGCAGTAGAATTAACAGACAGCAACTTTCAAGAATTGGTATTAAATTCAGATAAACCAGTATTAGTAGATTTTTGGGCTGCTTGGTGTGGACCATGTAGAATGCTTGGACCAATCATTGAAGAACTTCATGATGATTTCCAAGGAAAAGCAATCGTAGGAAAAGTAGATGTAGATAATAATCAACAAATATCTATGGATTACGGAATCAGAAATATTCCTACTGTTTTGATTTTTAAGAACGGAGAAGTAGTAGATAAATTCGTAGGAGTAGCTCCTAAAGCGGCTATTGCAGAGAAATTAAATGCATACTTGTAAAAATAATATAATTGAAAATGAATGCTTTCCGTTTTGGAGAGCATTTTTTTTATAAAAATATTTGCAGTATTCAAGAAAAGTTGTAATTTTGCCATCACGAAAAAAGAGCAATGTTCTTTAATTAAAAGATCCGGTAGTTCAGTTGGTTAGAATGCCGCCCTGTCACGGCGGAGGTCGCGGGTTCGAGTCCCGTCCGGATCGCAAAAAGTTTATCAATTACTTTTCAAAAAATTGATCCGGTAGTTCAGTTGGTTAGAATGCCGCCCTGTCACGGCGGAGGTCGCGGGTTCGAGTCCCGTCCGGATCGCATTTAAAAATGCAATTTGCAACAAAACCCTTTAAATCTTTAGATATAAAGGGTTTTTTGTTGAGCTGGACTTTCAAAGTTTATGAATAATTCTCAATATGTGGGTGTCTTTTTCGGAGTCACCTATTTTTAAGAACCTTTTCATAAGACCCCGATTTCTATTTTTTCTAGTGAAAAATTTCCTCAGAATTTCACTTTAAAAGAAAGAGGTTTTCTGTGGCAAAATATAGGTGTCTTTCTAATATAGAGACCCCTAATTTATCAAAATTACAGACTCCTAATCTTGTTTTATCCCAGTATTGATAGAAGTACATATTTTGAACATCTTGTAGGTACCATAGAGCTGGTTTAATTTTAACCTATAAGTCACCACTAGGAAACACTAAGTGATCTATTCTCTTTTATATAAACCCAAATTCCGCAATAGAAAAAAAAGAGTATTTTAGTATTCTAATATCCAACTGCGTAGCAGTAGAAAAAAATAAGCGATGAAATTCGAGCTATCCTTTACCAATAAAGAGATTACGCCTTGGGGAGGCATGGTGTTTTTAAAGCAAATGTTGGACAAAATCGGCTTTAGAGAGCAAATTGAAAAATGCGAATCTTTACCTGTGTCACTTTCCAATAATTCTTATAAAAAAGAAGTTTTGCTTGAATCTTTTATTACGAGTATTTGGTGTGGTGCCAATCGTTTTTTGCACACAGAAATTACCCGTGCAGATAAGGCTCTTGGGGAAATATTTGACTGGCGAAAGACCCCTGCTCAGGACGCATATAAACGCTATTTTGGCAAGTTTACACAACACATCAACCAGCAAGTTGGGCATTATTTTTTCAGTTGGTTTTTTCAGAATTTGAACCTCAATTATTTTACGTTAGACATTGATTCATCTGTAATTACTCGATACGGAGAGCAAGAGGGAGCAAAAAAAGGCTACAATCCTAAGAAAAAAGGAAGAAACAGCCATCATCCTATCATTGCATTTGTGAACGATGTAAAGATGGTCGCTAATTTTTGGCTCAGGAGCGGCAATACTTCTTCGGCAAATAATTTTGTAGGATTTTTAGAAGAAACACTCTTAAATTTTGGGGATAAGAAAGTAGGATTAGTTCGTTTGGATAGTGGTTTTTTCCAGAAAGACATTATGGATTATCTTGAATTAAAAACACTCCAATACATCATCGCTGCAAAATTTACTCACCCCATTCAACACTTGATAGACCAGCAAGATTTTTGGATAAAAGTTGATGAGGGCATCGAAATTTGCGACAAATATTATCAAGCAAAAAACTGGGAAAAGCCAAGAAGGATAGTCATTGTAAGGCAAAAAATAGCACAACGGCCGAATGCGGCAGGCCGAATATTAAGCCTGTTTCCGGAAGATGAAATCCATAGAAATTATCGCTATTCAGCCTATATTACCAACCAAGAACAATCGGCAACAGATGTTTGGAGAACGTACCGAAACAGAGGCGATGCAGAGAATCGAATCAAGGAATTAAAGGCAGATTTTGGAGCCGAAAGTTTTAACCTTAAAGGCTTTTTCCCTACAGAAGCTGCACTTATATTTTCGATGATTGCTTATAATCTGATGTCAATTTTCAGACTGTTTGTTCTTCAGGAAAAAACGCAGAAAACATTATCTACACTACGATATAGAACCTTTGCTATTGGAGCTTATTTTGAAAAAGTAGGTGACACACTCAAACTGAAGATTGCACTCACCAAAAAACGCAGAAAATGGTTCGTCGGAATTTGGGATTACCCCATAGACTTATCTCAAAAAATTTCAACTGCGTGATTTGGGATAAAAAGAGCTAAGTCGAATTCAGACGGAAAATTCCCAATAGATTTACGTATTACGGTGATGGTAAAAGAACAGAATTTAGCATCAAAAGATTTGAAAAGTTCTAAAAACGTCACCTTTTGACGTTTTACTTCCTTACCTTTGCCTCAACCTTAACCTTAATCTATTTTCCATGGCAAAAAACGAACAAATGCTCAGACTGCTCTTTATAGAAGAGTTTTTACGCAGAAGAAAAGACCGAGGCGCCACTTATCCAGAAATTGCAGATTATCTAGAATCGCAGTTTGCAGAAAAAGGACTGGAACTCAAATTTACCGAACGCACTTTTCAGCGAGATAAACTGGCGATTGCAGATGTATTTGGGATTCAGATTTCTTATTCCCGAAAGAAAAATGCCCACTTCATAGAGGAAGAAGAACTGGAACTTTCCCAGGAAAGCGTTTTTGACCAATTGCTATTGGTGGAAGCCTACCGCGAAACCAAAGGAAAAGCAGATGTGATGTTTTTCGAGCCGAGAAGAGCCAGAGGTTTAGAACACCTTAATGGTTTGATTCATGCCATTACCCAAAAGAAAGTGCTTTCTTTTACCTATCAGAAATTTTGGGAAAACGAAAAATCCAGCAAAGTCGTTATGCCTTATGCGTTGAGGGAATTTAAAAACCGTTGGTACCTTTTAGCCGCCGATTATCAGTCCAAAAACCCCTCTTTTTTACTGAAAACTTACGGATTAGACCGCATTTCTGACCTCAATATCAGCAATACTTCTTTCAAAAGAGAGAATATTGATATAGAAAAGGCGTATAAAAATTCTTTTGGCATCATCAGTACTTTGGGCAAAGAAACACAGGAAATTCTGTTGAAATTTGACCGTGAACAAGCCAATTATATCAAAGCTTTGCCACTGCATCATTCCCAAACCATAATCGCGGAGAACGAAACGGAAACCATTTTTAGGGTGAGTTTGGTGCCTACTTATGATTTCCAAAGAGAGATTTTATCCTACGGAAAACGCGTGCAAGTTTTAGCGCCCGAAAGTTTTATCCAAGAACTGAAAGCAGAGGTAGAAATTATGCTGAAAAATTTTTCTGTGTAAGCACTATTGTTAACTCCATATCTTCGAGTCAAAGTTGGGTGAAATTCGGGTTTTCTGTGGGGTTTGTTCGTGGTTTGTTCGTGTTTCCTTCGAATCAGCCTCGGAAAAGTACCATAAATTACGAACAAACCACGAACAAACCTAAAACTTGAGTAGAACTTGACCCTAACTTGATTGGGACAAAAATGATGGGGTTTTATGATTTTTATTGCAATACGTTTTTCCGTAATGATGTTTGAAAAGGATTTGATATATTTGTTTTAGGCTTTTATATTGATAAAATTTTATATCTTTAAGAAAGTAGATTTTATGTAAATAATTTACATTAATTAAAAACTAATGAAACGAAAACTTTGGTCAAAAGAAGAGTTGATACTTGCATTTAATTTGTACTTAAAAACTCCTTTTGGAAAAATGCACAGTACAAATAAAGATGTGATTTATTTAGCTCATTTAATTGGTAGAACTCCAAATTCTGTAGCTTTACGTTTAGTAAATTTCGCAAGTGTAGATCCTGTTCTTAAAGCAAGAGGAATTAAAGGAATGGATGGAGGAAAAAAAATTGTTCAGCCAATTTGGGATGAGTTTTTTAACAATCAAGAAGAACTTATTTTTCTAAGTGAAAAAATTTTAGCAGAAAAAGAAAATTATACTGTTGAACAAAAATTTGAAGAACTATTTTTTGATATCAAAGAACTTAAAGGTGAAGTGAAATTAAGAGAAATTAAAACAAGAGTAAATCAAAATGTATTTAGGCAGATGGTAATTTCTAATTATACAGGTAAATGTGCTATTTCAGGAATTGATATTCCCGAGTTACTTGTAGCTAGCCACATCGTTCCTTGGTCAATAAATGAAGAAGAAAGATTAAACCCTGAAAACGGAATTTGTTTTTCTGCTTTATATGATAAGGCTTTTGATAAAGGATTAATAGGTATTGATGAGCAATATAAAATATTACTTTCTAAAAATATTAAGAAGAATAAAGAAGCGATTTATTATGATAAATATTTTGCCCCTTTAGAAAATCAAACTTTGACTTTACCACAAAAATATTTACCTAAAAAAGAATTTATACAGTATCATTTAGATGTTATATTTCAGAAAATTTAAGTATTTAAAATCTAAATTTAAGAATAAATCCAATTATAAATTATTTGTCAATTAAATATGGAATATCATCTAGTTTATCAACTATTTCCTCGTTCGTTTGGAATAAATAATGAAATTAAGTCAGTTATAGAGTGTTTTGAGAAGAATTACGAAAGTATAAAATCTCCTGATAATAACCTTAGTAGTGACGGAGTTTTAAAAGTTATTTCAAAAGATTTAGAAGCACTGAATTTTAGAGTAGAGAAAAGTAAACTGACTAACGATAAGATAAAAGTGCCAGTTTTATTTGGAATCAATAATCGAATAGATAAGTTTTTTGATGCAGATGCAGTTAGTGCAGATGGAAAAATAGTAATTGAAGTAGAAGCTGGTAGAGGTTATAGGAATAACCAATTTTTAAAAGATATCTTTCAGGCATGTATGATGCCAAATGTTGAATTTTTAGTAATAGCGGTACGAAATCATTATCATAATAGTGATGATTTTAAATCTATTTTTCAATTTCTTGAAACTTTATATATAAGTGGAAGATTACAACTTCCCTTGAAAGGAATTGTTTTAATAGGTTATTAAAGACAATATTTAACCAATAAAAAACTAACCAACCATGGCCATTGCAAAAGACGGAATTCTAGGAAGCTTTTCTGGGAAAGTAGGCAATATTGTAGGACTTACCTTAAACCCAAATTCCGCAATAGAAAAAAAAGAGTATTTTAGTATTCTAATATCCAACTGCGTAGCAGTAGAAAAAAATAAGCGATGAAATTCGAGCTATCCTTTACCAATAAAGAGATTACGCCTTGGGGAGGCATGGTGTTTTTAAAGCAAATGTTGGACAAAATCGGCTTTAGAGAGCAAATTGAAAAATGCGAATCTTTACCTGTGTCACTTTCCAATAATTCTTATAAAAAAGAAGTTTTGCTTGAATCTTTTATTACGAGTATTTGGTGTGGTGCCAATCGTTTTTTGCACACAGAAATTACCCGTGCAGATAAGGCTCTTGGGGAAATATTTGACTGGCGAAAGACCCCTGCTCAGGACGCATATAAACGCTATTTTGGCAAGTTTACACAACACATCAACCAGCAAGTTGGGCATTATTTTTTCAGTTGGTTTTTTCAGAATTTGAACCTCAATTATTTTACGTTAGACATTGATTCATCTGTAATTACTCGATACGGAGAGCAAGAGGGAGCAAAAAAAGGCTACAATCCTAAGAAAAAAGGAAGAAACAGCCATCATCCTATCATTGCATTTGTGAACGATGTAAAGATGGTCGCTAATTTTTGGCTCAGGAGCGGCAATACTTCTTCGGCAAATAATTTTGTAGGATTTTTAGAAGAAACACTCTTAAATTTTGGGGATAAGAAAGTAGGATTAGTTCGTTTGGATAGTGGTTTTTTCCAGAAAGACATTATGGATTATCTTGAATTAAAAACACTCCAATACATCATCGCTGCAAAATTTACTCACCCCATTCAACACTTGATAGACCAGCAAGATTTTTGGATAAAAGTTGATGAGGGCATCGAAATTTGCGACAAATATTATCAAGCAAAAAACTGGGAAAAGCCAAGAAGGATAGTCATTGTAAGGCAAAAAATAGCACAACGGCCGAATGCGGCAGGCCGAATATTAAGCCTGTTTCCGGAAGATGAAATCCATAGAAATTATCGCTATTCAGCCTATATTACCAACCAAGAACAATCGGCAACAGATGTTTGGAGAACGTACCGAAACAGAGGCGATGCAGAGAATCGAATCAAGGAATTAAAGGCAGATTTTGGAGCCGAAAGTTTTAACCTTAAAGGCTTTTTCCCTACAGAAGCTGCACTTATATTTTCGATGATTGCTTATAATCTGATGTCAATTTTCAGACTGTTTGTTCTTCAGGAAAAAACGCAGAAAACATTATCTACACTACGATATAGAACCTTTGCTATTGGAGCTTATTTTGAAAAAGTAGGTGACACACTCAAACTGAAGATTGCACTCACCAAAAAACGCAGAAAATGGTTCGTCGGAATTTGGGATTACCCCATAGACTTATCTCAAAAAATTTCAACTGCGTGATTTGGGTTAAATGGGGTTCCTATTATGCGAGCTGCTCCCAAAGCTTCTCAAAAACCACCCACAGAAAAACAACGCTTGCAGAGACTGAAGTTTTCTCTAGCGATAGAGTTTACCAAACCTTTTCTACAAATTACCCAACAATTCTTTAACCAAAGTGCTTTTTCGGGGGAGAGAAGGAATCTTTTGATTTCTTATACGCTGCAAAATGTGATTCAGGTGCAAGATGATGAGTTTACGCTGCTTTGGAACAAGTTTTTAGTTTCTAGTGGAGATTTAAGCGGTTTTCATCACTTAGACGTTGCGCTACAAGATGATGCGCTGCATCTTACTTGGCAAGACAATAGTTCACAAGGATTTGCACAGCCCAATGATGAGGTGCATCTCCTCTTAGTGAGTGAAAACCTAGAGCAGGTAGATTTTTTAGAAAATATCGCCCATAGAACTAGTACACAAGTTACAGTTCCTTTGCCAGATTGGACGGTAGAACATCCTGCCCATTTCTATATTTTTATGAGCAATACTGCACGCAATCAATCGTGCAATAGTTTTTATCTCGGGAAGCTAGAGCAGGGTTTATGGCGCTAAGTTTTTCTGCGTTTACAATGGGTGTTTTAATCTTAATAATTTGATGATTTCAAGGATAAACAAAACACTTACCACTCCTATAATAGACGTAAAAAAATGTTGATGACCGGAATATTCGAAACTGAAAATCTTTTGTAATACAGGGTTTCCAATCGTTAAAAAAAGTAAAGTAAAAGCAATGGTAGAAATGATGACCAAAGCTTTATTATTCTCTAAAATCACAGAAACAAAATTTCGGGTGTCAGACAATGAAGTGAGAATGAGAAATACATTTCCTACAATTAATGAAGAAAATGCGATGGCCCCAGCTGCGCAAAGTCTGTGACTCCCGCTCTACGAAGTCTCCCTACTTCGTAGTAGATAAATAATGTGAAAGCCAACTTTTTTAAGGTTGGCTTTTGGTAAAATAATTTTTGACACTATCCCAAAAAGTGTGTAAGTTAAAAAGTTAAGGCTTGGATTTTATAATCTGAGCCTTTTGTCAAAAATAAGCATAAATTGGTTTAAAACAATACCCCAATTTTGGATTGGCATTGACCATTTTTTGGTAGCTTCCTTTAAAGCAAGAAAAACCGACTTCAAGACTGCATCATCCGTAGGGAAAGACATTTTGTTTTTGGTATATTTTCTGATTTTTCCATTGAGATTTTCAATTAAATTAGTAGTGTAAATAATTTTACGGATTTCCAAAGGAAAGTCAAAAAATACAGTCAGTTCGTCCCAATTATCTCTCCACGATTTTATCGCATAAGCATATTTGGATTCCCATTTTTCTGCAAAATCATTCAGAGCGGCTTCTGCCGCTTGTTTATTTGGAGCATTATAGATGTGCTTCATATCGGCAGTAAAGTCTTTTCTGTCTTTCCAAACCACGTATTTACAGGCGTTTCTAATTTGATGAACTACACAGATTTGGGTTTGAGATTCAGGAAAAATTGAGCGAATAGTCTGGGTAAATCCATTCAAATTATCGGTAGCTGTAATTAAAATATCTTCTACACCACGAGCTTTTAAATCGGTTAAAACAGTCATCCAAAAACTAGAACTTTCGTTTTTTCCGAGCCACATTCCGAGAACTTCTTTCTTGCCATCACGGTTTAAACCTACCGCTAAATAGATGGTTTTATTGATGACTTTTGAGTTTTCACGAACTTTAAAGACAATTCCATCCATCCAAACAATGAGATAAAGGTCTTCTAATGGTCTATTCTGCCAACTCACTACTTCGCTTGCAACTGCATCAGTAATCCTAGAAATGGTAGAAGTAGAGACTTCAAAATCGTACATCTCACGAATTTGCTCCTCAATATCGCTCACGCTCATTCCTTTAGCATAAAAGGAGATAATGATATTTTCTAAACCTTCTATAATATTGTGTCTTTTAGGAACTAGAGCTGGTTCAAAACTACTTTCTCTATCTCTGGGAATTTTTATTTCAGATTCACCAAATGAGGATTTTATCTTTTTGGTTCCGTGTCCGTTACGATAGTTTCCAGTGGTGGTTTTTTCGTGTTTCTCGTTGTCGAGATGAGCATCAAGTTCGGCTTCGAGCATGTGTTCTACAGCTCGTTTGTGCATTTGTTTAAAGAATGAGGTTAAATCTTCTCCATTCTTAAAGGATTTGTAGAAATCCTTGTTGTTTAATAAGTCTTCTTTGTCAATCATAACTATGTAAATATATAAAATAGTAAAAAGTTATTTCCGAAAAATTTTTTGAGCTTTTATTGCTCAAAATTTTTCAGAATAACTTTTCAACTTACACAGTTAATGAAATACTACCTAATTTTTTAAACTGTAATAGCTACGATTTAACTATATTTGAATTATTAACGAGTCAACCTTTTTTAGGACAACTCAAATTTATGTCTCACAAAACCCATCACAATCTTAAATAAAAACAGCCTTGTTTCAGATTAAGTCGTAGCTATTACATCTAATAGAGCTTTTTTAGTCCGTAACCTTCATCATCTTCTAACTCCTAATTCATACCTCATACCTCATACTTCATACTTCATACTTCTTCAAACCTCATACCTCCTACGGGCGGATTTTAACGCAATAGAGCAGATTTCTAATCGTGAGCAAAAAACAGAACCCTGTCATTCTGAACGAAGCGTAGCATAGTGAAGAATCTCTTCATAAAGCAAAATATTTCAACTTTACGACTTAACAACTTCACAACTTTACAAATCATCAACTTCACAACTTTACCCCGCACTCATAACTCATAACTCATAACTCATAATTCATACCTCATACCTCATACCTCATACCTCATACTTCATACTTCATACTTCATACTTCATACTTCTTCAAACCTCATACCTCCTACGGGCGGATTTTAACGCAATAGAGCAGATTTCTAATCGTGAGTAAATAACAAAACCCTGTCATTCTGAACGAAGCGTAGCATAGTGAAGAATCTCTTCATAAAGCAAAATATTTCAACTTTACCACTTAACAACTTCACAACTTTACAAATCATCAACTTCACAACTTTACCCCGCACTCATAACTCATAACTCATAATTCATACCTCATAACTCACAACTTTACAACTTTACACTTTCACAATTTCCAATGTTCCTCAGAGCCCTCAAAAACGCCATTTTTTCAATACATCTCCGTGAACTTTGTGATATAAAAATAAGTCAGATTGCACTAATCTATAATCCATGACCTATCAACTCAATAATTCTTTTCTGCCATAGATTTATTCACCTTTTTCTTTAGATTTTATTCATCATCAGAAATCATTTAGGCGGTTTTATTTTCTTAATTTTGCAAACAGTATAAATAAAAAAAGTTATGAATTTAAAAGGTAAAAATGCACTGATTACAGGTGGTGGAAGAGGTCTTGGGAAAGCGGTAGCTGTAGCTTTGGCAAATGAAGGCGTAAATGTAGGAATTACGGGTAGAAATGAAGAACATCTAAAGTCTACCGTTGCAGAATTGGAAAAATTAGGAGTAAAAGCAGTCTATTCTGTTTTTAATGTAGATGAGATGGCTCAAGTGGAGCAAGGCGTAGCTTCTATCGCTTCTCAATTGGGCGGAATAGACATTTTAATCAATAACGCTGGAGTAGGTGATTTTGGCAGCTTCGAAGATATGCCGGTAGAAACTTGGGAAAAAGTAATGAAGGTGAATCTTTTTGGTGTCTATTACGTAGCAAAAGCAACTTTGCCTTATATCAAACAAAATAAAGAAGGAGACATCGTAAATGTAGCGTCAACTGCGGGATTAAAAGGCGGTCCGAATATGTCAGCATACTGTGCTTCTAAAGCTGCGGTAATTTCACTTTCTCAATCATTGATGGCAGAACTTAGAAAATTCAATATTCGTGTAATAACCTTAACACCAAGTACCATTGCTACTGATATGAGTATAGAAGGTAAACTTACTGATGGTAACCCAGAAAAAGTGCTTCAACCAGAAGATTTCGCAGAATGGGTGAGAGATATTTTGAAAATGAACAGAAGAGCCATGATTGCTAATGCTTCTATTTTCTCTACCAATCCATAAGAATTGCATCTACAATATTTAAAAAATCCATCGCTTTTGATGGATTTTTTGCTTTCAATATTCTACATTTGGAGAGAACAATTCTTTTGTTTGCAATTTAGAATGATAAAAATATGAGTGAGATTTTAAGACGTCAAATTGAGAATATTACACCATTAACAGACCAAGAGTTCGAGTATATTCTGTCTCATTTTACCTTGAAAAAATTAAAAAAGCATCAGATTTTAATTCAAGATGGAGATGCGGTACAAAATGATTATTTTGTGATGAATGGTTTGTTAAAAGCTTCTTACCTGAATCAAGAAGGCAAAGAACATATTATGCAATTTGCAATGGAAGATTGGTGGATTACCGATTATCAAGCCTATTTTAATCAAACGGAAGCGACTTTTACCATTGATGCTTTAGAACCTACAGAAGTGCTTACGTTGTCTCTTTATAATCGAGAGAAACTCTGTGCAGACATGCATAAAATGGAGCATTTTTTCAGAAAAAAGTCGAATAATGGTTATGTAGCGCTCCAACGAAGAATTTTGTCTTTGCTGAATAGCAATGCCAAAGAACGCTATGAACAATTTATTTCTCAATATCCTACACTTTTGCAACGATTGCCCAAAACGTTAATCGCTTCGTATTTAGGAGTTTCCAGAGAAACCTTGAGTCGGCTTTCGGTGTAATGTGATGTAGGTCACAAAAAAGTTGTGATGTACGTCCTGTTGTTTGTGGGAAGTTGGATTTACCTTTGCAGTGTTAAATCATTAAAAAAATGAATAGGAAATATAGTCAGAACAAGTTTATATCAAAGATAATTTTCTTAACGAGTTGTATTCTTTTTTTAGGAATGAACATGGTAAATGCACAAACAATTAAATCTAACAAAATGAGCAAAAAAGTATTATTCGTGGTAACGAGCCACGGCGAATTAGGAAACACTGGTGAAGCTACCGGTTATTATTTAGGTGAAGTTACGCATCCTTGGGCTGTATTGGCAGATGCTGGTTACGAAATAGATTTCGTGAGTCCAAAAGGAGGAAATCCGCCGTATTATGGAAATACTCCAGATGATAAGGTTAATGAAAGATTTTTGGCAGATGAATATTACCAAAATAAAATTCAGAACACCATGAAACCTTCAGAAGTAAATCCAGATGAATATGTGGCGATTCTTTATGCAGGAGGTCACGGTACGATGTGGGATTTTGCAGATAATGAAGAACTGGCACTAATCGCTCAAAAAATCTACGAAAAAAATGGAGTAGTAAGTGCGGTTTGTCACGGTCCTGCTGGATTGGTGAACATTAAACTCAGCAATGGAAAATATTTGGTAGATGGCAAAAAAATCAATGCTTTCACCAACGAAGAAGAAGCTGCTGTGAAATTAGATGATGTGGTTCCATTTAGATTAGAATCTAAATTAATAGAACGTGGAGCCAAGTTCGAAAAATCAGGTTTATGGCAAACACACGTTGCAGTAGACGAAAGAGTAGTAACAGGTCAAAATCCTCAATCTGCTCATGCAGTTGGCGAAGCTGTTTTAGAAGAACTTAAAAAACTTCAATAATTGATAATAGAAAAGAGACTGATCAGTCTCTTTCTTTATAAATGATTCATAAATGATTCAACAGATGTTTATCTTTTACTTTACCATCATAAGATTTTTGAAAATATTTATGGCAATATGAAAATTCTAATTTTCATACTATTTGGGATTGATAAATGATAGTCCTATTCCCATAATTATCTCTTAAAAAGGAGTATGATTTTTGGTTGATATTTAATAATTTTGTTAAAATTACAATAGTGCACAAAATGAAGGGTATCATTGTAAGCACTCTCAATTTTAGCATTTTAAATCTTGACTAAAAAACAAACATTGCTGCGCAAACTCTCCAGACTTTGAGCTCCAATGTTCCTCAGAGCCAAAAAAACACCATCCTTTCAACACATCTCCGTGAACTTTTTGATAAAAAAACTGTTTAAATAACAATTTCCATAAAGTTTCATAGCGAATGAATTTCGCCAACTTAGCACCGATGTCGCGGATTTGTAATCCGTGACTATTACTTTGTTATTACTTAAATATAATAAAATATTTAAAACATAGCTTTCTCAATTCGCTAGCGAATTCTCACTTAGCTCACTTAAAAAAGCAATTCAAGAAAAAAAATCTTTGCGATTCAAAAAAATCCCCCCAATAATATAGATTCCTAATCGTGAGCAAAAAACAGAACCCTGTCATTCTGAACTAAGCACAGCGTAGTGAAGAATCTTTTCATCAAGGAAAAAGTTTTTCTACACCTGCCAACCGAATATCCGTGACCTTCCCAGAACATTTCCGATGTTCCTCAGAGCTCTCAAAAACGCAATCATTTCACCACATCTCCGTGAACTTCGTGATTGAAATACTCGCACCTCGCATCCTTCATCCTTCACCACATCGCTTCAAAGCGAATGAATTTCGCCAACTTAGCTTACTTAAAAAAGCAATTCAAGAAAAAAAATCTTTGCGTTTCAAAAAAAATCCCCCAATAATTAGATTCCTAATCGTGAGTAAAAAACATAACGTGTCATTCTGAACGAAGCGTAGCATAGTGAAGAATCTTTTCATCAAGGAAAAAGTTTTTCTACACCTGCCAACCGAATATCCGTGACCTTCCCAGAACATTTCCGATGTTCCTCAGAGCTCTCAAAAACGCAATCATTTCACCACATCTCCGTGAACTTCGTGATTGAAATACTCGCACCTCGCATCCTTCATCCTTCACCACATCGCTTCAAAGCGAATGAATTTCGCCAACTTAGCTTACTTAAAAAAGCAATTCAAGAAAAAAAATCTTTGCGTTTCAAAAAAAATCCCCCAATAATTAGATTCCTAATCGTGAGTAAAAAACATAACGTGTCATTCTGAACGAAGCGTAGCATAGTGAAGAATCTTTTCATCAAGGAAAAAGTTTTTCTACACCTGCCAACCGAATATCCGTGACCTTCCCAGAACATCTCCGATGTTCCTCAGAGCCCTCAAAAACGCTATCATTTCACCACATCTCCGAGAACTTTGTGATAGAATACTTGCACCCCGCACTCCTCACCCCGCATCCCTCATCCTTCATCCTTCATCCTTCATCCTTCACCACATCGCTTCAAAGCGAATGAATTTCGCCAACTTAGCTCACTTAAAAAAGCAATTCAAGAAAAAAAATCTTTGCGTTTCAAAAATAATTTCGATTCCTAATCATGATTAAAATATATAACCCTGTCATTCTGAACGAAGCGTAGCATAGTGAAGAATCTTTTCATCAAGGAAAAAGTTTTTCTACACCTGCCAACCGAATATCCGTGACCTTCCCAGAACATTTCCGATGTTCCTCAGAGCTCTCAAAAACGCAATCATTTCACCACATCTCCGTGAACTTCGTGATTGAAATACTCGCACCTCGCATCCTTCATCCTTCACCACATCGCTTCAAAGCGAATGAATTTCGCCAACTTAGCTTACTTAAAAAAGCAATTCAAGAAAAAAAATCTTTGCGTTTCAAAAAAAATCCCCCAATAATTAGATTCCTAATCGTGAGTAAAAAACATAACGTGTCATTCTGAACGAAGCGTAGCATAGTGAAGAATCTTTTCATCAAGGAAAAAGTTTTTCTACACCTGCCAACCGAATATCCGTGACCTTCCCAGAACATCTCCGATGTTCCTCAGAGCCCTCAAAAACGCTATCATTTCACCACATCTCCGAGAACTTTGTGATAGAATACTTGCACCCCGCACTCCTCACCCCGCATCCCTCATCCTTCATCCTTCATCCTTCATCCTTCACCACATCGCTTCAAAGCGAATGAATTTCGCCAACTTAGCTCACTTAAAAAAGCAATTCAAGAAAAAAAATCTTTGCGTTTCAAAAATAATTTCGATTCCTAATCATGATTAAAATATATAACCCTGTCATTCTGAACGAAGCGTAGCATAGTGAAGAATCTCTTCATAAAGCAAAATATTTCAACTTCACAACTTAACAACTTTACGACTTAACAACTTTACAAATCATCAACTTTACGATTTCACAACTTCACAACCTCACGAATCCCGTTGACTAATCAAAGACCAAAAGTCTGCGAACGAAGTTCACGAATCCAAAATACATAGAGTCAGTTCCCCTCTTACAGAGGGGTGGCATTCAGAGCATCGGAATGACGGGGTGTTTTTATTGAAGAAAGTAATTTCAATATAAAGAACCCCAATTTGATATGGAGACAGAGATTAATCTAATAGAGCTTTTTTTTAATCCGTAACCTTTATCACCTTCTAACTCATAACTCATACCTCATACCTCATACCTCATAATTCATAACTCATAACTCATAATTCACGACTTCACATCCTCATCATTTTAAAATTCATGATATATGTCATTATATTTATTTAGAATAATTATAAATAATATATAAATTTGCATTGTTATTTAAAATCGTTCTAAATAAATATGAGAAAAATCGCTTTACCTATTGTCCTCTTCAGTTCATTTTCTCAGTTCTACGCACAAGTAGATACTACCAAAGTGGAAAATATTACTGAAGTAATCATCAATCACACGAAGAAATATAAAAATGAAAATGCTTTTTCAGTTTCTAAACTCAATTTAAAGGATATTGAAAATCCTCAAGTCTATAATAGTATTCCAAAGGCAATACTGAAAGACCAAGTTTCCACCAATTTTAAGAATGTATTAACCAATGCTACAGGGATTACAAGACTTTGGGAAAGTACTTCCAGAGGTGGAGACGGCGCAGAATATTACACAATGCGTGGTTTTTCTACTCAATCCAGATTGGTAAATGGTATGGCGAGCTTCAACAATGGTGGTCTCGACCCTGCTAATATCGAAAATATTGATGTTATCAAAGGTCCTTCGGGTACTTTGTACGGAGGAAATTTAGTTTCCTATGGTGGTTTGGTCAATTTACAGACCAAAAAACCTTATGATAAATTGGGAGGCGAAATAAATTATGTTACAGGGACTAACGCCCTGAATAGAGTAACTATTGATGTAAATACTCCTGTCAAAAATGGGCTTTTTCTTCGCTTAAATTCTGCCTATCATACTGAAAATTCTTTTCAAGATACTGGATTTTATAAATCTTTCTTTATAGCTCCCTCTTTAAAATATGTAGCAAATGATAAATTGACGTTTTTGGTGAATACCGAATTTAAAAGCAATGAGACAGCCAATGCACCAATGATTTTTTTGAGCAGATATGCTCCTTTATCGTTTAATTCCATAGATATTTTTGAAGCTAATTATAAAAAATCTTACACCAGTAATAATCTTACAACCAAAAATCCAACATTCAATTTGCAATCCCAAATGATATACAAATTATCAAATAAATGGACGTCTCAGACTCAATTTTCGAGCAGTTCAAGCAAAGCTATGGGGTATTACCAATATTTGTGGGATAGTGCGAATGGAGATGAATTTACAAGATTTATTTCCAAATCCAATAGTGAAACATTGGCAACCGGAATTCAACAGAATTTTATTGGCGATTTCAATGTTGGAAATATGAGAAATCGTCTGGTAGTAGGTTTGGATTATCTCAACACGAAGGTGGTAAACAATGATTCTGAATGGAGAGCATTTGGAACGGTTTCCTTAAAAAATCAAACTGATTCTTCCACGCTGACTTCGCAAGGGGCAGATGCTGCACTCTTAGACGCAAAGGTTGTTCCTGCAACTGCAGAAATGAATATTAAGAGTGCCTATTTCTCAAATGTATTAAATATCTTACCAGAATTATCTGCAATGTTAAGTCTACGGGTGGATAATTTCAGCGGCAAACCTACACAATGGTCCACTGAAGAAGTGAATGGCCAAACCACCTTTTCTCCAAAATTTGGTTTGGTATATCAACCGATTCTCAACAAACTATCTCTTTTTGCAAATTATATGAATGGATTCCAGTATTTAACGCCACAAAAAGTAACCGATGCTAACGGAAATAACCCTACTATAAAAATATTTGATCCTGAAAGAGCTAATCAATGGGAAGTGGGGGCAAAAGCCAATCTTATTGACAATAAACTTTCTGTAACTGCAAGCTATTATGATATTAAAGTAGCGAACAAAATAATGGCAGACCCTAATAATATGAACAATTCCATACAAGGGGGTGAAGTGTTCAGTAAAGGATTTGAATTAAGTGCT
This sequence comes from Cloacibacterium caeni, assembly GCF_907163125.1. Lineage (NCBI taxonomy): Bacteria > Pseudomonadati > Bacteroidota > Flavobacteriia > Flavobacteriales > Weeksellaceae > Cloacibacterium > Cloacibacterium caeni. Next base: position 1,584,007 of record NZ_OU015319.1, on the reverse strand, counting down.
GTCGGGAATCCAATAAAAGGGCTTAATATCATTGCAGGATTCAGTAAAAATAGGAGTGAACAGGTAAGCGGAGATTCCACTTACAACGGTTTACGTCCCGAAGAAGCTGGACCAGAAACTTTAATTAATTTTTGGGCAAACTATAAAATTCAACAGGGTAATTTTAGAAACTTTGTTGCAGGGTTCGGTTTTAATCACGCTTCAGAACATAAAACACTTAACAGAACAGGAATCGGAACTTTCGAGTTGCCTAGTTATACGATTGCCAATGCCATGATTGGCTATCATCCAGAAAAATATAGTGTTTCCTTAAAGCTCGATAATATTGGAAATACTAAATATTATTCGGGTTGGAGTACAGTTACCCCACAAAGGTTAAGAACGCTTTCTTTAGCTTTAGGATTTAATTTTTAAGTTTTTTTCAAATCACGTTTTAATGGTCACAAAAGTTGGCAGATTTCTTCTGCTAACTTTTGATTTTAATAAAAAGCAATGAATAATAGACACGAACATCGCCTAAAAAATAAAAAATCTCTTTTCAAAAAATGGATGGGTAAATTCCATCTATGGCTAGGACTTTCCACAGGTCTTATTGTATTTATCGTAAGCATAACTGGCGCTTTGTATGTTTTTAAAGAAGATATACAATATGCTCTAAGAAAAGATTTTATCTACCATTCAGAACAAAATATTGCTGGAAAATCAACTTTGCCTTTACGGGTTTTAGAACAAAAAATAAACGAACAAAATCCTGAAAAATATCCCTTGCATTGGGTAGAAATTCCCATTGATAAAAGCAAATCTTACAAGTTTTACTATTACGAAAGAAATCCTGATGCTTGGAATTATTTTGATGAATATCAAATTTATAAGACTGTTTATATTAATCCATTTACAGGGAAGATTCTTTCCGTTCAAGACGAGAAAAACGGATTTTTTAATATCGTTAAATTCATTCACTGGAGTTTTTTACTCAAATCAGATTGGGGGAAATATGTGGTTGGGATTCCGGTTCTTATTTTTGTTTTTATGCTAATTTCGGGCATTATTTTGTGGTGGCCAAGAAATAAAGCCGCCAGAAAACAACGCTTTTGGTTTCAGTGGAAAAATATTAAAAATTGGAAACGAAAGAATTACGATTTGCACAGTATTTTAGGCTTTTATGCATCTTTTATTGCTCTTATTGTGGCAATGACAGGCCTTTTTATTCGTTCTTTTTTATACAAGCATTTTTTTATTTTATTTTTTCTGGAGGTAATACGGTATATCCTGATTTCTCACATATAAAAACGAAAGACCCAATCGAAATGAAAAGTACACAGACTTTAGATAAAATTGCACTGCAGGTAGAACAGCATTATCCCAATTATTCAGCATATACAATAGATTTAGGGCATCCGCATTTAGACGATCATGAACATGAAAATTTTACCGTTTATGTAAGAGGTTTAGAAGATAAATACTACATTTACAGCGAAATGATTTTTGATGAAAATTCTGGGAAACTTCTTATGAACCGTCCTTATGAAAAAAGAAATTTTGGAGAAAAATATGTGGCGGCCAATTATGACATTCACGTAGGGGCAATTTTGGGAACTTTTGGAAAAATCTTGGCATTTATATCCAGTTTGATTTGTGCAAGTTTACCCATCACAGGATTTTTAGTTTGGTGGGGTAGGAAAAAGAAGGTAAAACCCATGTAACACTCTATCACAAAATCCAAATAAATAAAAATTATTTAAAACTTAAGTTTCAACAATTCACTAGAGAATTCCCACTTTGCTTACTTAAAAAAAAGCAATTCAAGAAAAAAAAATCTTTGCGTTTCAAAAAAATCCCCCCATTAATTAGATTCCTAATGGTGAGTAAAAAACAGAACCCTGTCATTCTGAACGAAGCGTAGCATAGTGAAGAATCTCTTCATAAAGCAAAATATTTCAACTTCACAACTTTACCCCGCACTCATAACTCATAACTCATAATTCATAACTAATAACTCACAACTTACGCCTTCACGACTCATCGACTTTACCCCGCATCCCTCATCCTTCATCCTTCACCACATCGCTTCATAGCGAATGAATTTCGCCAACTTAGCTCACTTAAAAAGTAATTCAATAATAAAAATCTTTGCGTTTCAAAAAAAATCCCCCCAATAATTAGATTCCTAATCGTGAGCAAAAAACAGAACCCTGTCATTCTGAACGAAGCACAGCGCAGTGAAGAATCTCTTCATAAAGCAAAATATTTCAACTTTACGACTTAACAACTTTACGACTTAACAACTTTACAAATCATCAACTTTACGATTTCACAACTTCACAACCTCACGAATCCCGTTGACTAATCAAAGACCAAAAGTCTGCGAACGAAGTTCACGAAGCCAAAATACATAGAGTCAGTTCCCCTCTTACAGAGGGGTGGCATTCCGAGCATCGGAATGACGGGGTGTTTTTATTGAAGAAAGTAATTTCATACATAAAGAAACCCAATTTGATATGGAGACAGCGATTAATCTAATAGAGCTGTTTTTAATCCGTGACCTTCATCACCTTCTAATTCATAATTCATAATTCATAACTCACGACTTCACAACTCACGACTTCACAACTCATTAAATATTAAAGAGATTGAAAGGGCAGAAATTCTTCAGTTCATTAGAAATTGACTTGCGATTGATGTCCTAGGAAACCGCAAGCGTTAAAAAAATGTTTAGCTTTTTCGTTAAAAAAGTCTGCTGTTTAAGCTCGGCATTCTGCCGAGTGAGTTTCTGAGTTTTTAGAAAAGGCTAAACATTTTTAGCTGAGGATTTCCAGACTTGAACTTTTGGTTCTTTTGGTTCAAGCCAAACCTAACGGAGTGGTTCGACGAAGTCAAAAGAACATACAATAAAAAATCACGCATCCTCCTACACTTAACCAAAGAATCCCAACATAACTGCTATGTTATAGCATAGTTGTAGTATAGTTAAAGTATAGTAAAAGTACTGATGAAGAATGTAAATCTTATATCTTCTTCATCTCAAAAGAAGGGAAGACTCTGTTATCAAATCACTAAGAAATACAGAAAAACAAAGATTAAACTTTGCTTTTGTAAGGGTTTTAGGCATTTATTTCCTAAAAAAAACTATTTTTACTTCATTAAAAATGATAAAAAAATGAAATTGACAAGAATTTTTGTTCCAATAGTAGCATCAGTGTTATTATATAGTTGTGCTTCTAATAACTTATCCTACGAAGGAAAAGCTTTTAAAACCGCCTATGAATCCATCAATGCAGAAGAACTGAAGAAAAACCTAATGGTCATTGCTTCAGACGAGATGGAAGGCAGACAAACCGGCTCTGAAGGTCAAAAAAAAGCAGGCGTTTACATGATAGATTACTATAAAAACTTAGGCGTTTCTTATCCAAAAGCATTGGGAAGTTATTATCAAAAAGTCCCAAAAGAAGCTTTGAAAAGCAGAAGAGGAGAGCTTCCTGACTCAGAAAATATACTGGCATTTATAGAAGGAACAGAAAAACCAGAAGAAATCATCGTGATTTCTGCACATTATGACCACGTTGGAACCAATAATGGAGTAGTGTACAATGGAGCAGATGACGACGGAAGTGGAACAGTTGCGGTAATGGAAATTGCAGAAGCTTTCCAACAAGCAAAGAAAGCAGGAAAAGGTCCGAAACGTTCCATTCTTTTCTTACATGTAACTGGGGAAGAACACGGCTTATTAGGTTCTAAATATTATTCCGAGAATCCAGTATTTGATTTAAAGAACACTGTGGCAAACCTAAATATCGACATGATTGGTAGAAGTGATAAAGAAAACGAAGGCAAGAATTATGTCTACGTTATCGGTTCTGATATGCTTTCTACTGAATTAAAAAAAATAAATGTAGCAGCCAATAAAGCGACTCAAAATCTAGAATTCAACTATAAATATGATGATCCTAATGACCCAATGAGATTATACTACAGAAGTGACCATTATAATTTTGCAAAACACGGCATTCCTGTAGCGTTTTTCTTTGACGGAATTCACGAAGATTATCATCAACCAACAGATGATCCGGAGAAAATAGATTATCCATTACTTCAAAAAAGAGCACAACTCGTTTTTGCAACCGCTTGGGAATTAGCCAATCGCAAGGAGAGAATTGTGGTAGATAAAAAGTAGTTATAGAATTGTAGAGCGATAGAATTGTAGAGCTAATTTTTTTTTAAAAATTTTTATTTTCTATAATTCCCCAATTCTACCATTCTCCCATTCTCCCATTCTCCCATTCAAAAAGTAGCCTCAACAGGAATCGAACCTGTATCTAAAGTTTAGGAAACTTCTATTCTATCCATTGAACTATGAGGCCAAAATTTATGAATTTAAAAGTAAGAAAATATATTCAATAAAAACATTGATTTTTATCAATAGGAGCGGACTTTAGTTCGCTTTTTTTAATTATAAATTTATAGGGCTTTAGCCGAAATTTAAAGAAGACAAAAATAAAAGAACCCACTCTTTAGAAGCAGGTTCAGTAGATAAAGACATCTCATTTTTTTAGTTAAAAGCCAAAAGAAAAGGGAAGCCGACGATGCTTCCCTTAAATTTTTATCTCAAATTTAATGATGATTTCTAGTGAATTGGATACAGAAAAATGCATAACTTTTATTTTCCTGAATTAAAATTACAAATTATTATAAATCAGTATATTAACGGAATGTTAATATTCACATGTTCTGCACAATTTTTTTGTTTATAAATATTGCTGTGCAAATTCTAATGCTCTTTTTTCAGTGTAAAAAGCATTCTTTTCTCCTATAAATCCTACATGTCCACCAAAGTCAGGAATCTCTAAATGCAAAAAAGAATTGGCTAATGCTTCTTCTTTAGGAAAGCAACTTTCAGAAAGAAAACTGTCGTTTTTAGCATTGATAAGAAGTGTCGGAATTTTAATATTCTTTAAAAACTGTTTAGAACTGCATTTTTCATAATAATCAAAAGCGTCTGTGAATCCGTTAACTTTTGAAGTATAAACATCATCAAATTCCTTTAAATCTTTGATGTTTTTGATTTCTGATTCAGATAAAAATTCTGGAAATCTTTTGCACTTGAGTAGCGTTTTCTTTTTTAAGGTTTTCAGGAAATTGTCGGCATACAAACGATTTCTTTTAGAGGTTAATTTGTGCATAGAACCTTTTAAATCTATTGGTGTAGAAATGGCAATAACTGCTTTTATTTTATCAGAAATGTCTCTGCTTTCACCAGCGTATTTCAAACACAAATTTCCACCAAGACTAAACCCTTTTAGAATGATTTTTTCATAGTTTTTAGAAAGCACCTTTTCTATCACTTCTTGCACATCATCGGTTCTTCCAGAATGATAAGAATAATGTACTCTATTGCTTTCTCCGGAACAATCTCTGTGATTTACAGCACAACAATCAAAGCCGTTTTCATTGAAGATTTTTGCTGCTCCCAACATATAATGTCTCTGTGCGCTGCCTTCTAAACCATGAAATAAGATAACACAACGGTCAGTTTTTTCTTTGGCAAAACTCCAATCTAAATCCAGAAAATCGCCATCAGAAAGTTCTAGTCTTTCTCTTTGTTGAGTTATACCAGTAACTTTTCTAAATAAAGCACTGTAAATCGTAGAAAAATCTCCATTTCTGAAGATTTTTTTTAGGTTGATATTCGGAAGGAAGAATAGGCATTCAATTATAATTTTTCAGCAACAAATTTCGCTGTTCTAGAGAATTTATCTTGTGCCAAATCTTCTGGAGTTCCTGCAAAAACTACTTCTCCACCGTGTTTTCCAGCATCTGGACCGATGTCAATGATGTAATCTGCAGACTTAATAATATCTGGCTGATGTTCAATGACAATCACAGAATGTCCTAAACCAATTAAAGCCTGAAGCGATTTCAAAAGTTTATTAATATCATGAAAATGCAATCCTGTACTCGGTTCATCGAAAACGAAAAGCGTTTTTTCTGTTGTTGCACCTTTTACCAAAAACGACGCCAGTTTTACTCTTTGAGCTTCACCACCAGAAAGCGTAGAAGAACTTTGCCCTAATTGCAAATACCCCAAGCCAACGTCTTGAAGTGGTTTTAGTTTGGTTACAATTTTTTCTTCGTGGTTTTCTGAGAAAAATTCAAGTGCTTCATCTACAGTCATGTGTAAAATGTCAGAAATATTTTTTTCATCATATTTTACTTCCAGAATTTCATCTTTGAAACGTGTTCCGTGGCAATGTTCGCATTCTAATTCTATATCAGCCATAAACTGCATTGAAACAGTAATTACACCTTCTCCTTTGCATTCATCACATCTTCCACCATCTACGTTGAAAGAAAAATGTTTTGGTTTCAGCCCTTGAACTTTTGCAGATTTCTGCTTCGCAAAAAGGTCTCTGATGTCGTCATAAGCCTTCAAATAAGTGACAGGATTAGAACGAGAAGATTTTCCGATTGGGTTTTGATCAATCAATTCAATATTTTGAATCACTTTTTTAGGAAATTCCACCGAATCGTAATCTGCTTTTTTACCGCCCATTCCTAATTCTATCTGAATGGCATTCGTAAGGATTTCTTTCATTAAAGTAGATTTTCCACTTCCAGAAACGCCCGAAATTACGGTAAGAACTTCCAAAGGAACATCTACATCTATGTTTTTAAGATTATTCTGTCTTGCTCCTTTTATTTTGATGAATTCTTTCGGTTTTCTTCTGGTTTTTGGGACTTCTATTTCTAATCTTCCCGTTAAATATTTCGAGGTCAAAGTATCTGCACCTTTCAATTCCTTGAAATTTCCTGCAAAAACCAATTCACCACCCAAAAATCCAGCTTCAGGACCAATGTCTATAATATAATCCGCTGCTTTCATCACATCTTCATCATGTTCTACCACAATCACTGTATTTCCTAAATCACGAAGATTTTTAAGAACTTCAATTAAATTTTCGGTATCTCGTGAATGCAGACCAATACTTGGTTCATCAAGAATATAAATACTTCCCACCAAAGAACTACCGAGCGAAGTGGCGAGATTAATTCTCTGCGATTCTCCACCAGAAAGCGTGTTAGAAGTTCTGTTTAAAGTCAAATAACCTAATCCAACTTTATTCAAAAATTCTAAACGAGTGTTGATTTCGTAGGTTAATCTTTTGGCGATTTCCGCATCGTGTTGGTTGAGTTTCAAATTTTTCATCAACGGAAGCAATTCATCTAAAGGAATTTCTACCAAAGATTGAATGTCGTGACCATCAATTTTCACATATTCTGTTTCTGGACGAAGGCGTTTTCCTTCGCAAGTTGGGCAAGTAGTTTTTCCACGGTATCTGGAAAGCATGACTCTGTACTGAATTTTGTACAAATTTTCTTCCAGCATTTTGAAAAAATTATCAATACTCGGGAAGTTTTTGTTTTTATCGCCTCTCCAAAGATAATTTTTCTGTTCTTTTGTGAGTTGATGATACGGTTTATGAATAGGGAAATCTTTTGCTTTTTTGATGAAATCTCTTTTCCATTCGCTCATAGATTCTCCTTTCCAACAAGCAACTGCATCTTCAAAAACCGACAAATTTTTATTCGGAATCACCAAATCTTCATCTATTCCGATGACTTTTCCATAACCTTCACATTCTGGACAAGCGCCATAAGGATTATTAAAACTGAAAAAATGAACATTAGGTTCGTTGAACGTGATTCCGTCTAATTCAAATTTATTAGAAAATTCTTTTACATTTTCGGTTTCAATTTCTTTTAAAGAGCAAGTTTCGTGACCTTCATAAAACGCCATTTGAACAGAATCTGCCAATCTTTGAAGAAAATGTTCATCATTATCATAAGAAAATCGGTCAATCACGAGATGAATTTCCATGTTTTCTTCTGGAACGAAACCAAAACTTTCTAAATCTTCAATATTGGCAAGGTTTCCATTGATTTCTAATCTTGTAAAACCTGCAACTTTTAATGTTTTGAGTTGTTCTTTGAATTTTTTGACTTCAAAAAGAAGCGGCGCTCTCAGAAGAAATGTTTTTCCTTCATTTTTTTCGATATAATCTATCACATCTGTCACCGAATCTTTTTTCACTTCGTCTCCAGAAATAGGAGAGTAGGTTCTGCCAACTCTAGCAAAAAGGAGTTTCAGGTAATCATAAATTTCGGTAGAAGTTCCTACAGTAGAACGAGGATTGCTAGAAATTACCTTCTGCTGAATGGCAATAGAAGGCGCTAAACCTTTGATGTCGTCAATTTTTGGTTTTTCTAATTTACCAAGAAACTGACGAGCATAAGAACTCAAAGATTCTACATAACGTCTCTGTCCTTCTGCGTAAATCGTGTCAAAAGCAAGCGAAGATTTTCCGCTTCCTGAAACACCAGTAATTACGATGAGTTTGTTTTTCGGAATCAGTACATCTATGTTTTTGAGATTATTAAGATGTGCGTTTTTTACGAAAAGATGTTTTTTGATATCGATTTCTTGAGTTGTAATCATAATGAATTGAAGAAGAGCAAAATTACGGAAAAATTACCAAATTTTGAAAGGAGAATTATGGATAAAACTTGTAAAATTTAACATGAAATAATTTGAAAATTCAAAAAAATGCAATTTTTAGAGTTCAAATTGTAATTAAAAAAAGTAATTATGAAAAAATTCATTAATCACCTAATTACACATTTGATGAAAATGAGATAGCTAGTGTATTTATCTAGCAACTATAAAGGACACAGATATTTTTTGTGTCCTTTTTTATTTGTAAAAAAATTTAAGAATTTTAATTTTTTTACTCTAAATTTTTCATATAAATTTGGCCGATTTTTTATGAAAAATTAAAATATGAAAAAAACAATTTTAAGCGCAGCTCTGTTGGCACTTTTCGTAAGTGTTCATGCGCAAGAAAGAACAATTGATGAGGTAGAATTAACTGGTAAACTGGTGAATATGCCTTTCAAAAAATCTAATGTAAATATCACAGTTATTACAAAATCTGAAATTCAGAATAGTCCCGCTCAAAGCATTGAAGAAGTAATTGCCTATTATACAGGTGCAGATATCAGAAAACGTGGTGCAAATGGCGTTCAGACCGATATTTCTCTCAGAGGAAGTTCTTTTGAACAAGTTTTGGTTTTGATAAATGGCGTGAGAATGAATGATGCGCAAACTGGTCACAATACCATGAATTTTCCGTTTGATTTAGCTTCTGTAGAAAAAATTGAAATCTTAAAAGGTCCTGCTGCAAGAAGATACGGACAAGGAGCTTATGCAGGTGTGGTAAATGTTGTAACTAAAGTTTCTGCAGAAAACAATTTAACGATTAATGGTGAAGTTGGGGATTTTTCTACGCATGGTTTCGGTGTTGCTGCAAATTTCGGCAGCGAAAAATTTAGAAATTTTATTCAGGTTAATAATACAGAATCAAATGGTTATCGATACAATACCGATTATAAAATTAAAAATATCTGGTATCAAAATCAATTTGACATAGAAAACGGGAATGTGAAATTTCAAGCTGGAATTCAAGAAAAAAAGTTCGGAGCCAACGGTTTTTATGCTTCACCAGCTTTCAAAGATCAATATGAAGAAGTGCAAACTTCTTTAGTGGCGGCTTCTCTAGAGAAAAAAGTGAACGAAAATCTAGGTTTTGCAACGCGTTTGTATTGGAGAAGAGCACAAGATATGTATTTATTCATCAGAAATAATCCTGCAGCATACAGAAATATGCACATCGGAAATAATGTAGGAATTGATGCGAATGTAAATTACAAATCAGAACTCGGAATTACAGGATTGGGAGTAGATGTTAGAAAAGAATTTTTAGAAAGTAACCGATTAGGAAGCAGAGAAAGAACCGTTACCAATGCTTTTCTAGAGCATCATCTGTCGTTTTTTGGTGAAAAATTAAATATTACTCCGGGAATTTCTTTCACGAGTTTCAGTAATGATAAAACCTATTTTTATCCAGGAATTGATGCAAGTTTTACCAACGGAAATTCTAAATTTTTCGGTAATTTTTCTAAAGTGAATAGAATTCCTACTTACACCGATTTGTATTACATGAGTCCTTCTGAACAAGGAAATGCAAATTTGGTTGCCGAAGAAGCATTAACAGGAGAGTTCGGTTATATTTTCAAAACCAATAAAACTTTGCTCAAAGCATCTGCGTTTTGGAGAAAGTCTGATAACGCTATCGATTGGCAAAAAGCTACGCCAACTTCACCTTGGACTGCACAAAACATCGGGAAAATTGAAACAAAAGGTGTAGAATTAGAAGCAGATTATCAGTTCGCTTCATGGGTTGGAACTTCTGTAGGTTATACGTACATAGATAATCAAAGATTAGCCAGCAATATTGTTTCTAGATATTCTTTAGACAATTTAAAGCATCAGTTTGTAGCGAAGTTGAGAAATAAATTCGGGAATTTTTCGAATGAATTGATTTACAGACATAATGATAGAGTTTCTCTTGGAAGTTATAATCTATTAGACAATAAATTAAACTATACTGTAAACCAACTTAACCTTTACGTTTTGGTGAATAACATTACGAATGTAAAATACATCGAAACTTCTCTGGTAGAAATGCCCGGAACGTGGTTTCATCTAGGTTTTACCTATCAATTTAAATTATAATTTTTAAATCCCGAGAAAAAATATTTTCTCGGGATTTTTTTATAGAAAATGCCCATTAAAAAAGAAAAATTTCGTTACTTTTACCAAAGGATTAATCATTTGAAAAACCATGAAAAAACTTATTATTCTTTTCTTTTCCATCTTTTCATTGTTCTCTTATTCTCAAGAAGATTTTAAGAAAAAAATAGCGCAAGATGCTTGTAAATGTATTGGAGAAATAAAATTGGAGAAAAAATCTAAAGAAATGATGCAGATGCAATTAGGCTTATGTTTCATAAAAGTTTCTACACCTTACAAAGAACAAATCAAAAAAGAATACGGCATAGATTTGTCCAAAGATATTACCAATGACGAAAAAATGGGAGAATTGGGCGAAAAATTGGGAATACTCATGGTTTCAGAATGTGCAGATACTTTTATCAATTTTGTAGACCAGTCTGGTCTTACTGATGAATATGCTCAAGAGTCTACTGCAGAAGAAAATTCAGCGGAATTCATGAATGGTGAAATCACCAAAATAGAAAAGGATGCCTTCGTTATTTTTTATTTGAAAGGTGATAATGGTATTTTAACCAGATTTTATTGGATTTCTAATGTAGATTCTAATATAGAACTCGAAAAGAAATATCAAGATTTAGTAGGTAAAAAAGTAAATATCACTTATTACTCTGCTGATATCTTTGACCATAAAATAAATGACTACAGAAAAGTCAATATTCTCTCAATGTTGAAAACTGAATAAAATTTAATGATTTTCGACTTTGTCTATTATTATCAAAATTGTATCTTTGTATACTTAATAATTTTTTAATTTATGAAATTTATAGTTGCAAGTGGCGAATTACAGAAAGCTCTTAACGTGGTAAGTGGTGTAATTTCTAGTTCGCAGTCAAGACCCATTTTAGAAAATTTTCTTTTTGAATTAGAAAATGAAATTCTAAAAATAACTGCTTCTGATGGCGAAACCACACTTATTACTTCTCTTGCTGTAAAATCTGATGATCAAGGCAAAATTGCTGTTCCTGCAAAAATTTTTCAAGATTTAATTAAAACTTTTGGAGACCAACCGCTTACTTTTTCAGTAAAAGATTCTGAGTCTGGTGAAGGTGGTCTTTTAGAAATTTTAGACGAGAAAGACAATTACGAAGTAGCGCTAGATAATGCAGAAGATTATCCAGAATTACCAGAATTTGATGCGTCACAAAAAGTTACGCTAGCTTCTGGAGTTCTTGCAGATGCGCTAAGCAATACCTTGTTTGCAACAAGCAACGATTCTCTAAGACCTGTGATGACGGGAGTTCTTTTCCAATTTACAGAAAAAGAAACCAATTTCGTGTCTACGGATTCTCACAGATTAGTGGTGTATAAAAGAACGGATGTTACCAATAAAGAAGCGGTAGAATTTATCATGCCGAAGAAACCTTTGTCTATTTTCAAAAATATTTTGTCAAATTCTAATGACGAAGTAACCATCGAGTTTAATGAGAATATGGCGAAATTCACTTTCGGAGAGAATATTTGGATTTGTAGACTAATTGACGGGAAATATCCTAATTATTCTGCAGTAATTCCTAAAGAAAATCCGAATGTTTTGACGGTGAACAGAAACTTATTGCTAAGTTCTATCAGAAGAGCGAGTATTTTATCAAACAAATCTACCAACCAAGTTAGATTTAAGCTTTCTGGTAATGTATTGCATCTTCATGCAGAAGATACAGAATATGCAAACAAAGCAGATATGAATATTCCTTGTGATTATAAAGGTGAAGATATCAACATCGGTTTCAGTTCTAAATTTTTAACAGAAATGTTATCTGTTTTAGGTTCTGAAGACATCACGATGAAAATGTCTCAGCCAAACAGACCAGGAATTGTAGAACCAGTAGATGGTTTAGATGAAAACGAACACATCTTAATGCTTTCTATGCCAGTAATTGGAATGTAATACCAAGTAAAAAGGTAAAAGTAAAAAATTAAAATATCAATAGAGTCGTCCGAAATTTCGAGACGACTTTTTTATTGAATTATAATTTGGCTTTATCCAAATCCTAATTTGCAATTCTAAAATTTCCTTATCTCTCAAAAAATCACGATATTTGCAAACTTATAAAAGTTATTTGTTTTTTGATATCTCAAATCTCAAATCTCAAATCTCAAACCTTTTTAAAAAATGAAAATCTCAAACAATTGGTTAAAAGACTTTATTAAAACAGATTTAGCAACAGATAAAATTGGTGCTTTTCTTACAGATATTGGTCTTGAAGTAGAAGGAATAGAAAAATTTGAATCTGTAAAAGGCAGTTTAGAAGGAATCGTAGTAGGTAAAGTTTTGACTTGCGAACAACATCCTAATGCAGATAAACTCAAAAAAACTACTGTAGATATTGGTGGTGGCCAAATTTTAGAAATTGTTTGTGGCGCTCCTAATGTTGCTGCTGGTCAAACCGTTCCTGTTGCTGTAATTGGTACTAAAATCTATGCTAAAGACGGCACTGCTTTCGAAATGAAAGAAGCAAAAATTCGTGGAGAAAAATCTCAAGGAATGATTTGTGCAGAAGATGAATTAGGACTTTCAGACGATCACGGTGGAATTATGGTTCTAGACGAAGAAATCTACCAAGTAGGAGAACCTTTTGCAAAATATTTTAATTTAACCAATGATGAGGTTTACGAAATTGGCTTAACACCAAACAGAACAGACGCAATGTCTCACTATGGTGTAGCAAGAGATTTACATGCTTTTCTTTCAACCAATGGTTTAAAATCTGAATTCGAAAAAGTTTCTACAGCTTTAGTGAATACAGAAGGAGAACATGGTTTTGAACTGGAAGTAGAAGATGAAGCATTATGCCCAAGATATATTGGTGCTGTAATCGAAAATGTAAAAATTTCAGAATCTCCAGAATGGTTGAAAGACAGATTAAAAGCCATCGGTCTTTCGCCAATTAATAATGTAGTAGACATTACCAATTATATTTTACATGGTTTTGGTCAACCTCTTCACGCTTTTGATGCAGATAAAATTGCTGGTAAAAAAGTAAAAGTAGGCGTAAATGATGCAGGAACTAAGTTTGTAACTCTTGATGGAGTAGAAAGAACGCTTAATGGTTCAGAAATCATGATTAAAGACGGAAACAATAAGCCAATGTGTATTGGCGGGGTTTTCGGAGGAAATGACAGTGGCGTTTCTGAATCTACAACTACAATTTTCTTAGAATCCGCATATTTCAATCCAGTAGCGATTAGAAAAGCGGCTAAAGCTCATGGTTTAAATACAGATGCTTCTTTCCGTTTCGAACGTGGAGTAGACCCTAACAATACCAGAACTACAATTACTCATGCCATCAAAATGATTGAAGAAATCTCAGGTGGTAAAAAAGTAGGAAATCTTTTAGAATTTTATCCTAAAAAAATAGAAGACACTAAAGTTATTTTTAGATATTCTCAACTTGATAAAATTTTAGGAATTAAAATTCACAGAGAAAAAGTAAAAGAAATTTTAAAGTCTCTAGAAATTTCTGTTCTTAATGATATTCCAGATGGTTTAGAATTATCGGTTCCGGCTTACAGAGCAGATGTTACCAGAGAAATAGACGTGATAGAAGAAATTCTTAGAATTTACGGTTATAATAAAGTAGATGCACCTCAAAAAATAGCATTTACTCCAGTAAAACTAAGTGTAAATGACCAAGACGAACTAGAAAATTCTTGGGCAAGAACGCTTCAAAGCAATGGTTTCAATGAAGTGATGAACAATTCTCTTACTTCTGTTAAAGATGAAACCAATGCTGTAAAACTCTTAAATCCTTTGAGTGGAGATTTAGCTTTTATGAGAAAATCTTTATTAGAAGGGCTTTTAGGAAATGCAGTATACAATATTAACCGTAAAAATCCAGACATCAAATTCTTCGAATTGGGTAAAATTTATCACAAGTTCGAATCAAGCGAAGCGTATCTTGACCAAAGGAAAAAAAAGTATGAGGAAAGAAAACAATTAGCATTGCTTACAACGGGTAGAACGTATGCAGAAAACTGGTTGATGCCAAAATCTGCCTCTGATTTTTACATGTTAAAAGGTTATGTAAAAGTGCTTCTTGATCGATTAAATCTTGTAACAGAAGAAAAATCTTTAGAAGATGAAAGATTCGGTGATGCTTTAGAAATTACAGCAAACGGAAAAACCATTGTCAGATTAGGAAAAGTATCTCCTAAACTGTTGAAAGAATTTGATATAGACCAAGATTGCTTCTATGCAGAAATAGAGTTAGAAACTTGTCAAGCGCTTAGAAAAACAGATAATTTCAAATTCGTAGATATTCCGAAATTCAATAAAATCAGAAGAGATTTAGCGCTATTGGTAGATAAAAATGTTTCTTATGCAGATTTATATGCTTCGGCAAGAAAAAATAAATCTAAATTCTTGAAAAATATCAATCTATTCGACGTTTACGAAGGAAAAAACTTACCAGAAGGCAAGAAATCTTACGCGATGAGTTTCGAGTTGTTGAACGAGGAGAAAACCTTAGAAGACAAAGAAATTACAG
This sequence comes from Cloacibacterium caeni, assembly GCF_907163125.1. Classification (NCBI taxonomy): domain Bacteria; kingdom Pseudomonadati; phylum Bacteroidota; class Flavobacteriia; order Flavobacteriales; family Weeksellaceae; genus Cloacibacterium; species Cloacibacterium caeni. The sequence goes on along the minus strand of NZ_OU015319.1, from coordinate 1,568,836 downwards.
AAGTAATGAACTCGCTGATTAAGAATTTCCAAAAAGAATTCAGCGCAGAATTAAGATAATTTAGTAAAAATTTAAGTCGAGATGAGAATAGAAATCTCGACTTTTTTCTTACATTTGAATAATAAATATCTTCATATGAAAAAAATATTTTGGGCACTTGTGATTTCTACAACTATGATTTCGTGTGCTACAATTTCTAAAATTGGTTCTAAACAAGAATCTGTAGCCAATACAAAATGGACTTTGGTAGATAATAATTTTTCAGGAGCGAAAGCACCTACTTTAGTAATAGAAGGAAAGAGAATTACAGGAAATGGTGGTTGCAATAACTATTTTTCTGATGTGGTGATTACCACTTCAACTGGGACTTTTGATGTAGGAAATGTAGGAGCTACTAAAATGGCTTGTGATAATATGATGACTGAGCAAAGTTATTTCACAGTGTTAGAACAAGTGAATAAATATGTAGTTAATGAAGGTTATTTAGAACTTTATAAAGATAATTTATTGCTATTGAAATTTAAGAAACAATAAAAAAAGAATCCTCGAAAATTACTTCGAGGATTCTTTTATGATTTAGTCTTCATCTTCTTCGTCATCATACTTAGCTAACTCTTCATCGCACCATTTGAATGCTTGTTCTACTACTTGAGTAGCTTCGTTAGCGATGGTTTCTTCGTCGTCACCTTCTAGATCATCTAACCATTCTACCTCTTCTTCTTCTACGTTTAGGATGAATCTTGGGTATTCTGTGTGTACTACAAATAAATCTTCTGGAAATTCAGAATTATCTGCCATTAAAAATTTAGGGAGTTTCATATTTTTAGAATTTTAATTTCTTAAGTACAAAGTTAATGAAATTTATTTATTGAAATTTGTTTTTGTTCATTTTCACTTTAGATTCTATCTTAAATTTTGTTAAAACTTCTTTTTTCAAAGAATCTTCAGGTTTTTCGGTGATGTAAACTCTTGGGTTTATCGTGCTGATGATTTCAGAAATTTTAGAACTGCTGAAATTTTCGTCTTTTATTGGTCGGTAATAGTAAATTTTACTGTCCATAAGTTTTTCTTTAACCAAAAATTCCTTCATTTGTTTTCTGTTTTCCAAATAATTACCTCTGGAAAGCCAACTGAACACAAAACCTGTCATTAAACTTAAAAAAGCGATGGCAAAAACCAATTTTCCAAAAATTTGATGAAGTTTTTTGAAATAAACCAGCCAAATTCCGAAAGTAAACGGCGCCAATAATCGATAATCTAAAGGATCTGTTTGATAAAAATACTGAATCAAAAACGAACAAATCATCCCGAATATCGATAAGAAAACCATCATTTTTTCGGTTGCCGAAAGTTTATTTTTGATGAAAATAAAGGTAAAAAATGCAATATTCAAAAAGCCAATACCCAGAATTCCTACATTCAGAATTCCACCATTTGGATTGAGAATATGTATGAAAGGATTGAAACTAGTTCCGATAGCTAAAAAGAACTCTTTTACGAGCAATGAAGTTGGTTTTAAGCCAATTTCTAGAAATTTATTGACGTAATTTTGGTTAAAAACATCAATGAAGAAGAGTTTATAACCTGCAACATAAATAAGTCCAATAATACTCGAAATAATGTAAAATTTTGCGAAATTTTTCTTGTAATTCAGCACTCCAAAAGCGAATAATCCACCCATGAAAAACAAACCGCTATAACGAATGTTAAAAAGCAAAATAACGGATAGACTCAATAACAAAACGCTCAGAATTTTAGAATATTTCTCCAATAAAACATTTCTTGCCACATAGAAAAATACGAATAAAAAGGGCAAGAATAATGTTTCGCTAAGTGTAGCTGCAAACAAGGAAATCATAGAGAATAACGCCCCAACTAAAAGGCTTTCTCGCCAATAAAATTTCTTTTTCCAACCGAAAAACACCATGAAAAGATAACACAATATTCCCAAAATTTTACTTGACCAAAATTCATCTGTAAACACAGTGAAAACCTTTATGAATAAAGGATAAAGTAGAGGAGCAGTAGTATTGTCGATTTCTGGAAAAACGTGAGCTTGTCTCATAAAACGGATAGAATCTGGTGTGACTCTTCCTTTTTCGTTGAGCAAAAAACGCAAAATAATCATCACCAAAGTAATGACGAATACTGAGATTTTTAAATATTTTTCTTGAGTTCGGTTTCGCATAATAAAGTCCTTCTCCTTTAGGAGAAAGGTTTAAGTTGAGGTTTATTTCACAAACATTTTTGCTACTTTTTCTGCTTTTTTAGATTCTGAATAGTCATAGAAACCTTCGCCTGATTTTACACCTAATTTTCCTGCAGTTACCATATTCACTAAGAGTGGATTTGGAGCATATTTAGGATTTTTGAATCCGTCATACATAACATTGAGAATTGCCAAACAAACGTCTAATCCTATGAAATCTGCCAACTGAAGTGGTCCCATTGGATGAGCCATTCCTAGTTTCATTACGGTATCAATTTCTTCTACACCAGCAACTCCGTTGTAAAGGGTTTCAATCGCTTCGTTAATCATTGGCATTAGAATTCTGTTGGCCACAAAACCAGGATAATCGTTCACTTCTACAGGAACTTTTCCTAGCGTTTTAGACATTTCAAAAATCGCATCAAAAGTTTCTTTAGAAGTAGAATAACCTTTGATGATTTCTACCAATTTCATAATCGGAACTGGATTCATAAAGTGCATTCCGATTACTTTTTCTGGACGCTTTGTAGCCGAAGCAATTTTAGTGATAGAAATAGATGAAGTATTGGTGGCGAGAATACAATTTTCTGGCGCAAATTCATCCATTTGTTGAAAGATTTTGAGTTTTAATTCTTGGTTTTCTGTTGCAGCTTCTACTATTAAATCTGCGTTTCCACAAGCATCTGAAAGTTGGGTAAACTTTGAAATATTTCCCAGAGTTTCGGCTTTTTGTTCTTCGGTAAGGTTTCCTTTGGCAATAATTCTGTCAAGATTTTTTGAAATAATAGAAAGTGCTCTATCTAAATTCTCTTGTTTTACATCTACCAAATTTACTTTAAAACCAGTTTGAGCAAAAGTATGGGCAATTCCGTTTCCCATGGTTCCAGCTCCTATTACGACGATGTTTTTGTTCATATAATTAATTCAATATTTAAAATTCAAAATTCAAGATTTTATTTGTGCGTTTAGTTTGTCATTCCGTAGGAAACCTAATGAAGTAGTTCGACGAAGTTAATCTAAATTATTTATTTCCAATTAAAAAAGAACCCAGATTTCGGCTTATTCAAACTTTCATAAACCACTTTAGAAATATCCGAAATTATTTTTTCATTTACACCAAAGTTTTCTTTGGAGTCGCTTACAAAAACACTTATAGCGTATTTTTTTCCATTTGGTAAAGTAACAATTCCAATATTATTTATAGCAGGAGTAATTCCATTTTCTGTAAAAGACGTTCCCGTTCTATGTGCAACTTCTGTTCCTTTGGGAATTCCTGCAACTAAACGATTTTTACCAGTTGATGTTTCTACCATTAATTTATAAAGAAAATTGGTAGAGTTTTTTGAAATTAATTCTTTATCAAAAAAAACTTTTAAAGTATTGTTTGCTGATTTTGTAGTGGTATAATTCTGATATTGAAGATTAAGGATTTTATGGCAATCTTCTTCATTAAATTTTATTTGTGTGTTTTTAATTTTTTTATCGTCAAGAAAATTTTGAACCGTTTTTGTTCCATCAATTAATCTTAAAATTATATCAGTACAATTATTATCACTTTCTGAAACCATCCATTTTAGAGCTTCACCTAAAGTTATTTCAAAATTTCCTTCGGGATTTTTCTCACGAATTGGACTCCAAGTTTGAGGTAACAATTCAGATTTTTTGATGAAAACTTTTTGGTCAAGCGAAAGTTTACCTTGATCTACCAAGTCCAAAACCGCCAAAGCAATATGAAATTTAAAAACACTTTGCATCGGAAGTTTTTTCTCTGCATTATTGTTGTTGTATTGAAATGGAAAATCTATTCCCAAAACAGAAACCGCAACTGTAGCTTTTTTTCCTTCGGTAATTTTAGAAATTTCTTTTTTCAGTTCGGCTTTTTGTGCACAACTAAAAATGGAGATGAGTAGAAAAAGTATGGTGAGTTTTTTCATTTTAAAATTTTATGCGATTAGTTTGTCATTGACTCCGTAGAATCTTCGATTTCCGGAGGAATCTAAATATCGTGGTAAAATTGTTTTGTATAGATTCCTTCGGAAAGACAAACTTTGTTTATTCTATTTTTAAGACTTTCAGCTTCCAGCTTCCATCATCCAGACAAATTACGAAATCAACTTCATAATCTCCAAAGCTACTTTCAGCGCTTCTGTTCCGTCTTCTAATGAAACTTCTACTTCACGGTTTTCATTAATCGCATCAGCAAAAGAATTCAACTCGTCTAAAATTGCATTATTCGGTTGAATGTTAGGATATTCAAATAAAATTTGAGATTTTTCACCATCTGCATTTTCGATAATCATGTCAAAATCGGTAGGATGTTCTGGAGCTTCTTTCATTCTGATGACTTCCGCTTTTTTCTCCAAGAAATCTACAGAAATATAAGCATCTTGTTGGAAAAAACGAGATTTTCTCATCGCTTTCATCGAAATTCTAGAAGTAGTCAAATTCGCTACGCAACCGTTTTCAAACTCAATTCTCGCATTACAAATATCCGGTGTTTTAGAAACCACGCAAACTCCACTTGCGTGAATGTTTTTCACCTTAGATTTTACAATAGAAAGCAAAATGTCCAAGTCGTGAATCATCAAATCCAGAACCACCGAAACATCTGTTCCTCTCGGATTAAATTCTGCCAATCGGTGAATTTCGATGAACATAGGATTTTGGATGAAATCTTTGGTCGCAATAAACGCTGGATTATATCTTTCTACGTGTCCTACTTGTGCTTTTATGCCGTTTTCTCTGCATTTATAGAGAATTTCTTCCGCTTGTTTCAGTGTTTGGGTTACTGGTTTTTCTATAAAAAAATGAAGCCCTTTTTCTATGGCTTTCATGGCATAATCGTAATGATAAACAGTAGGCGTAACGATGTCTAACATGTCTATTTCCGCCAATAAATCATCGAAATTTTCAAAATATTTGTATCCGAACTCTGCTTCTAGTTTTTTTCCGTTTTCTACATCTTTGTCGTGAAAACCTACGAGTTCATATTTATCTGATTGATTAAGAAGTCTTAAGTGAATTTTTCCAAGGTGACCAGCACCTACTAAACCTGCCTTTAACATAGAAATTTTGTTTCTTCAAATTTAATTGATTAACGCAAAGTTCGCAAAGAATTTCTTTAAATACTTTTAAAATATTTTTAAGATATGCAAAGATTCATCAAAGATGAATTGCAAAGCACACAAATTTATATAAATTCAGCGTTCATTTTGTATAGAAAATCTTTGATTTTCACCTTTGCGAACATTGCTGAGCGAAGCGACTTAAAAATTAAGCGAAATCAAAAATAAATCTTTGCGTTTAAAAACTTTTCAAGTATTTTTGTGAAATGCAGGACTCATTTGTACATAAAGGAAAACGTAAAATTTTAGTAGAATATCTACGCGAAAAAATTGGAATTTCAGATGAAAATGTGTTAAAAGCCATGAATGAAGTTCCGCGTCATCTTTTTTTAGAAAGTGTTTTTGAGGATTTTGCTTATGAAGACAGGGCATTTCCTATTGCGGCTAATCAAACCATTTCGCATCCTTCTACTGTTGCCGAACAAACCGAATTGTTAGAAGTTCAGGAAAAGGAAAAAATTCTGGAAATTGGTACAGGTTGTGGGTATCAAACTGCGGTTTTGGTCACCATGAATGCTTTTGTTTACACCGTAGAAAGACAAAAAGATTTACACGATTTTGCCCAAAAAAAACTGCGTGAAATGCATCTTCGTCCGAAATTTCAAAGTTTTGGCGATGGATTTTTAGGTTTGCCTACTTTTGCGCCTTTTGATAAAATTTTGGTGACTTGTGGAGCAGAAATTCTTCCTGTAGAACTGTTGAAACAACTCAAAATAGGAGGAAAAATGGTCATTCCTATGGGAAAAACAGACGAACAGATTCTCTATAGATTTACCAAAATTTCTGAAAAAGAATTTGAAAAAGAAGAATTCGGAGCGTATAAATTCGTTCCGATGTTGCAGGATAGAAATAAATAAAAATGATGAAAACTTTTGAAGATATCGTTCATTACCGCCGTTCTGTAAGGCATTATCAAAATGTAGAAATAGATTCAGAAAAGGTGAAACATTGTATAGAATTGGCTACTTTATCGCCCAATTCTTCTAATATGCAACTGTGGGAATTTTACCACGTTACTGAGCCAGAAATTTTAAAAAAATTGGCGGTTGCTTGTTTGAGTCAGGAAGCAGCAGCTACTGCAAAACAAATGGTGGTTTTCGTGACGCGACAAGATTTGCACAGAAAAAGAGCCAAAAAAATGGCAGAACTAGAAACGCAAAACGTCTTGAAAAATACACCTCCGGAAAAACAAGAAAAACGAATCAAGCGTTGGCAAATGTATTACGGAAAAGTAATGCCGTTTTTGTATTCTAAATTTCTAGGAATTCTAGGAATTTTTAGAAAAATTTTAGTCAATGTGATTGGTGTTTTCAGACCAATTACCTATCAAGTTTCAGAAAATGATGCGAGAGTAGTAGTACATAAAACGTGTGCTTTGGCGGCGCAAACCTTCATGTTGGCGATGAGCAATGAAGGTTATGATACTTGTCCGATGGAAGGTTTTGACAGCAGAAGAGTGAAAAAGATTCTCAATTTACCTTTTGGTGCAGAAATTAATATGATAGTTTCTTGCGGAATAAGAGATGAAAAAGGAGTTTGGGGCGATAGAATGAGAGTGGATTTTGAAGAGGTTTATAAAAGATTATAAATTTTGATTTTAAATTGAAATTTTATTGTTGAATATTTTTAAAGTTTTGTTCCGTAGGAACAATATCTGTGTAGAAAATAATATTGTTTTAAGTGGCGTTCCGTAGGAACGCTATCTTTTTTATAGAAATTTGGTTTTTATTTTTCAATTTTAATATCTTTAAGAACTTATATTTTTAGAATAATTACATCTAAAATTTATAATTAAAAATCTAAATTAAAAATGACTTTCCAACAACAGATACAACAAGGAATTCCAACCGAACTTCCTCAACCAAAACCATACGAACCTCAAATTAATCATGCTCCGAAACGTAAAGAAATTCTCAATGAAGAAGAGAAAAAGTTAGCGCTAAAGAATGCTTTACGTTATTTTGAACCGAAATTTCATGCAGAATTGTTGCCAGAATTTCGTGAAGAGTTAGAGAAATATGGTAGAATTTACATGTATCGTTTTCGTCCAGATTACGAAATGTATGCAAGACCAATTTCAGAATATCCAGGGAATTCTTTACAGGCGAAATCTATTATGCTCATGATTCAAAATAATTTGAGTTATGCAGTGGCGCAACATCCTCATGAATTGATAACTTACGGTGGAAATGGGGCGGTTTTCCAAAATTGGGCGCAATATCTTTTGACTATGAAATATTTGTCAGAAATGACAGACGAACAAACTTTGGTGATGTATTCTGGGCATCCTCTTGGTTTATTTCCAAGTCATAAAGATGCTCCAAGAGTAGTAGTAACGAACGGAATGGTGATTCCAAATTATTCTAAACCAGATGATTGGGAGAAATTTAACGCTTTGGGAGTTTCGCAATATGGACAAATGACCGCAGGAAGTTATATGTACATTGGTCCGCAAGGAATTGTGCACGGAACTACGATTACGGTTCTGAATGCTTTTAGAAAAATTAAAAAATCACCAAAAGGAGGACTTTTTGTAACTTCTGGTTTAGGCGGAATGTCTGGAGCTCAACCAAAAGCAGGAAATATTGCAGGTTGTATCACGGTTTGTGCCGAAGTGAATCCTAAAATTACCAAAATTCGTCACGAACAAAAATGGGTTGATGAAATTCATGAAAATCTAGATGAATTAGTTGCTAGAGTAAGAAAAGCACAAGAAAATGAAGAAACTGTTTCTTTGGCTTATCTCGGAAATGTGGTAGAAGTTTGGGAAAAGTTTGAACAAGAAAATTTAAAAATTGATATCGGAAGCGACCAAACTTCGCTACACAATCCTTGGGCTGGAGGTTATTATCCTGTCGGAATTTCTTTTGAAGATTCCAATAAGATGATGGCGGAAAATCCAGAATTATTCAAGGAAAAAGTTCAGGAAAGTTTAAGAAGACACGCTGCTACAATTAATAAACACACCGAAAAAGGAACGTATTTCTTTGATTATGGAAACGCTTTTCTGCTTGAATGTTCTAGAGCTGGAGCCGATGTTTTGGCAGAAAACCCAACTTTGGGAAGAGAGTTTAAATATCCAAGTTATGTTCAAGATATAATGGGACCGATGTGTTTTGATTACGGATTTGGACCGTTTCGTTGGGTTTGTGCTTCAGGAAAACCTGAAGATTTACAAAAAACCGATGAAATCGCTTGCGAAGTTTTAGAAGAAATCATGAAAAATTCTCCAGAAGAGATTCAGCAACAAATGCAAGACAACATTACTTGGATTAAAGGAGCGCAAGAAAATAATTTGGTTGTTGGTTCACAAGCGAGAATTCTCTACGCCGACGCAGAAGGTAGAATGAAAATTGCCGAAAAATTTAATCAAGCCATTAAAAATGGAGAAATTGGCCCTGTTGTTTTGGGAAGGGATCATCACGATGTTTCTGGAACAGATTCACCTTACAGAGAAACGTCTAATATTTATGACGGAAGCCGTTTTACAGCAGATATGGCGATTCATAATGTAATTGGCGACAGTTTCCGAGGTGCAACTTGGGTTTCAATTCACAATGGAGGTGGAGTTGGTTGGGGAGAAGTGATTAATGGTGGTTTCGGAATGTTATTGGATGGTTCTGAAGATGCCGACCGAAGATTAAAATCAATGCTTTTTTGGGATGTAAACAACGGAATTTCCAGAAGAAGTTGGGCTAGAAATGAAGGTGCAATCTTTGCCATAAAACGCGCAATGGAAGCAGAGCCGAACTTGAAAGTGACGTTGCCGAATTTTGTGGATGAGAGTTTATTTTAAACTTAAAATGAAATTGTTTTATAAGATAAATTTCAGATTTTCAATATTTTAAACTTCCTTTTTAATAAGGGAGTTTTTTATAAATAACTATTATAGTAAAATTCTATACTAAAAATAATTAATTAAATAATTAATTTACTAATTTTGAAAAAAGAATTTTAATGCTATTAATGATTAAATAAAGTTATTTTTCATCATTAGTGCTTAAGTTGTTTTTTGCTCAATGGAATTATTCATGTGATTGACAAGGTCATTCTTCCATAATTTCATAGTTTTATAATGGTTGTTTTTAAGGGGAAATGACGCTTTCAATAAGCGTCATTTCTATTTCTTATCGTATTTTCTAAACAAATGTTTTATTTTTACTAAAAAATATATTTTGATGTATAAAAAATTAATTACCAGTTTACTTTTATTAGTGACCACAGTAGTTTTGGCACAAGTAGGAAGTGTTACCATCTCGGTTTTTGATGAATTTTCTAAAAAACCGATTTCTGCAACGGTAAAAATTCAAAATTTTGAACAAACTTTTACTGGAAACGGAAGTGTTTCTATTACAGATTTAATGTCAGGAAATTACAATTTCGAAATCTTTTCTGAAGGTTATGATGTTGGTTTTCTGAATGATATCAACGTAGTTCCGAATCAAAATCTTACGTTTTCTATCGGATTAAATAAATCAGCAAAACAAATTCAGGAAGTTACTTTAACTAAAAAATTATACAAAACCACAGCAGAATCCCCAATTTCCCTTAGAAATATTACAAGCGAAGAAGTGCAAAAAAATGCAGGTTCTAACCGTGATGTTTCTAAAGCAATTTTAAGTTTTCCAGGAGTGGGAAGTACAGCAACTTTCTGAAATGACCTTTTTATCCGTGGAGGAAGTTCTGCAGAAAATAAATTTTACATTGATGGAATTGAAGTTCCTGTAATTAATCACTTCCAAACGCAAGGAGCAAGTGGTGGACCAAGAGGAATTATCACCGTAGATTTCATCAAAGATGTAGATTTTTATAGCGGTGCTTTTCCTGCAAAGAGAAATGGCGTTTTGTCTTCGCTTTTTGAATTTAATTTAAAACAAGCTAGAAAAGATAAACTAGGTTACAAAGCGATTGTAGGTCTTGATGATTTACAATTGATGATGGATGGACCGCTGAGCAAAGACCAATCATGGAGCGGATTATTTTCTGTGAGAAAATCTAATCTTCAGTTGCTGTTCAAAGGAATTGGTTTGCCTTTTTTGCCAAGTTATTATGATGCAACATTCAAAGTGTCTAAAAAATATAAATCTGGTGACGAATTGTATTTCATAGGTTTAGGAGCAAAAGACCAATTTGAATATAATTTTGATGCTAAAAAAACACTTAATAATCTAACTTTGATAGACAGATTGCCTAATTCACCACAGTGGAATTATACTTTTGGAGCTGGTTATAGACATTTGGTGGAAAACGGAAACTGGTTATTTACGTTGAGCCGAAATATGCTCGATAATCAAGTGATTAAATATTACAGAAATATAGAAACTCCAGATAATTTATTGTACAATTATCAGTCTAGAGAAGCCGAAAATAAATTGAGAATTGACAGAAATTTCAGTTGGAATGATTATCAATTCAGCGCGGGAACCAATATTAATTTCGCAAAGTATACCAATGATTCTACCGTGAAACAAGTCAATCAAAATTCGGTAGATTTTGATGTGATAAACTCTGAATTAAATCTTGTTCAATATGGATTGTATCTACAAACGGCGAAGAAATTTTTCGAAAATAAAGTACAAGTTTCACTAGGTGCGAGATTAGATGCAAGCAATTATTCTGATTTAACCAATAATCCTTTAGAACAATTTTCTCCAAGATTTTCATTGAATTATAAATTTGCAGAAAATTGGGCGTTTAATTTTAATACAGGGATTTTCTATCAACTTCCAGCTTACACGAGTTTAGGACTAAAACTGAATGATGCTTTGGTGAATGAAAATACTTTAAAATACATCAGAAATGCACATTTAGTGGGTGGTTTAGAATTTAATGGAAAAGACAATTTAAGAATTACCGTAGAAGGTTACTATAAAAAATATAAAAACTATCCTTTCTCACTCAGAAACCAAATTTCTCTAGCGAATTTAGGTGGAGGTTTCGGAGTGGTAGGAAATGAACCTGTAGATTCTAGAGGTTTCGGAGAAACGTATGGTTTTGAAGTTTTAGCTCAAAAAAGAACTTTGAACAATTTCTACGGAATTGTAGCCTATACTTTTGGGAATTCTAAATTTTCTAATGCTAATGGAGATTTATTGCCTTCAAGTTGGGATTCTAAACATATCCTTTCTTTAACTACAGGAAAATATTTTAATAGAAATTGGAATGTAGGTGCAAGATTTAGATTGCAATCTGGTTTGCCAGAAACGCCTTATGATTTAAACAGAAGTGCTTTGGTTAATATTTGGAACATTGCCAATGGTCCAGTTTCTAATTTTGCACAATTAAATACTTTGATAGGAAATGTAGCGCATCAATTAGACATTAGAGCAGAGAAAAAATGGATTTTCAGCAAATGGCAATTTACATTTTATATGGATGTAGTGAATGTATATGGTTCTAAAAACGCCAGCAATTTGCCAGTGGTAAATCTGCAAAGAGATGCTTCGGATAACGGAATTATTGCCAATCCTAATGCTCCACAAGATCAACAGTATTATTTGTTAGATGTAGGAGAATCTGACAGAAATATGCCACTTCCTTATTTCGGATTTATATTTGAATTCTAAAAACTCAAACCTTCAAGGTTTATTTTCCTTTGATTTCTTTTAGAATCCATTCTAATTCTACATCTTTTCGTTCCAGAATTTGTTGAAAAGTAGGTTTTATTTCTACATCTGGAGTTACACCTTTCATGGTATGAGTGAATTCTATATTGGGCTGAACTAAAAACAAACCAATCGGCAATTTTAGTTTAGAATTTGGCAGTTTTTCAGTACTGTAGATTCCAGCAACTGTTCCGTCATTGGCGCCACCCGTTTCTTCTCCTATAATCATGGCGCGCTTGTCGTTTTTTAATTTTGCAGAAATTATAGAAGATGCAGAAAAACTGCTTCCGTTGATGAGTACATAAATTTCCCCTTCGAAAGCATCTTTTTTAGGCTTTTTCGGGGTGAAAATGTTCTGAGATTTTAAAAAGTATTTATCGTTTTTATGACGAACCATCAATAAACTGGTTAATTTAGATTGTAAATATCCTATTGCAGCAATCGGTTTCAGATAATTTGGAAAGTGCGAAAAATAATCAGCTTGAGTAATGGAAGTTCTATTAGCAATCTCAAAGTCATTAATGAATCTAAATTTATCTTTTGCTAAATAGCTGTACAAATTGGTAATTTCAGCAAGAGAACCACCCAAATTATCTCTGATGTCTAAGATGAGGTACTTGGATTTTGCCTTTTTGATTTCTCGAAAAGTTTCTCTGTAAAATTTTTGAGAATAAGTCCCCGAAAATGTTTTGATTTTGATGTACGCTACACTGCTGTCTTTTTCTAAAAATTTCAAATTTCTATTGAAACTTTTGGTCACTGGATTGTAGTCTTTGGTTTTCTTTTCTTCAGTAGGTTTTTTATCGGTTTTTTCCTTCTTTTTATCTTCTTTTGATTTTTTTTCTCGGGTAACAATTTTTTGGTCAAGGGTATTTTCGGATTTTAAATCTATTTTCACGCTGTCCATTATTCCATATTCTACCGTGAAAAAAGTAGGAAATCTTCTCGCCATCGAATATTTTTGATAGGTGGTGTTGTAGCCATCACTGGTGATAAGTGGTTCGTATTTTTTAAGTAGTTTTTTGGTTTCTAAATTGTTAATGGCAATGATGTCTGAACCGTTTTTGATATTGGCAACTTTTTCTGGGTTGTCTTTTACATAGAGTTTGTCGTTTTCTACATAATAAGATAACCTTCCTAGAAGTCCTTTTTGTTCTTTGAGTTTTTTAATTTCCTTCTTGGTAAGTTTTTTCTCGGGCGGAACCAATCTTAAATGACCTTGTCTCACTTCAGCAACAACCGGTGCGAGTTTAAAATAAAATTCTAAAGGCTTTAATGGTTCACGAATCGTGTTTTTAAGACTGTCAAATTTATAATCTAATTTCTCTTTGGGAATATAAGTATATAGAGTAGGATGAAGTTTTTGAAGTTTTAGATAGGCGTAATCTATATCTTGTTTTAGCTTTTCGCTGGAAATGGGCTTTTCAAGTCTTTCATTGTACTTTTTTACTGAAATACAAGAATTTAGAGTTAAAATTAAGAGGAGGAATGCAATTTTTTTCATAAATTTATTTGTTCAAAAATAAGATTTTTTAAAAAGAATATCAATAGTTATAATTTATTGAAATTTTATTTTTGATTGTCAAAATCTATAACTCGAATTTTTTTAATGAATTGAAATTATACTTCACAACACCATTAAACTTTTAATTTTGACAAAAAATAATCAATATGAGTACATCAGAGCAAGGGAAATGTCCATTTCCACATCATGAATTACCAAAAGAAAACAAACCTCATCAAGGAGAAACTATTCACAGTAAAAATGAAGAAAACCCAATTCCAGTGGCAGGAATGTCATTAGGGAATTCAGGGAAATGCCCTGTAATGCATGGTGCAAATACAGGCAGTGACCAATCAGTAATGAGTTGGTGGCCTAAAGCTTTAAATCTTGATATTCTTCATCAGCATGACAAGAAAACCAATCCTCTAGGAGAAGAATTCAATTATGCAGAAGAATTTAAGAAATTAGATTTAGAAGCCGTAAAAACAGATTTAAAAAATTTAATGACCGAAAGCCAAGATTGGTGGCCTGCAGATTGGGGACACTATGGCGGTTTAATGATTAGAATGGCTTGGCATTCTGCTGGAACGTATAGAGTAGCAGATGGAAGAGGTGGAGCAAACACAGGAAACCAACGTTTTGCACCACTTAATTCTTGGCCTGATAATGCTAACTTAGATAAAGCGAGAAGATTGCTTTGGCCAATCAAAAGAAAATACGGAAACAAACTTTCTTGGGCAGACCTTATGATTCTAGCAGGTAACATGGCTTATGAATCTATGGGACTTAAAACTTTCGGGTTTGCTGGTGGCAGAGAAGATATTTGGCACCCAGAAAAAGATATTTATTGGGGAAGTGAAAAAGAATGGTTAGCGCCAACTGGTAGCGAAGGTAGCCGTTATTCTGGAGAAAGAGATTTAGAAAATCCTTTAGCAGCGGTAATGATGGGATTAATTTATGTAAATCCAGAAGGGGTAGACGGGAATCCAGATCCATTGAAAACTGCTAGAGATATGCGTATTACCTTCAAGAGAATGGCAATGAATGACGAGGAAACGGTAGCACTTACTGCAGGTGGTCACACTGTAGGCAAAGCACACGGAAACGGTGATGCTTCTACATTAGGACCAGATCCAGAAGAAGCAGGTCTAGAAAATCAAGGTTTTGGATGGATAAATCCTAAAGGTGCAGCTGGTAATACGGTAACTTCTGGTATTGAAGGAGCTTGGACTACACATCCTACAAGATTTGATAATGGTTTCTTTGATTTATTATTCAAGTATGATTGGCAATTAACCAAGAGTCCAGCTGGAGCTTGGCAATATGAACCAGTAAACATTGCTGAGGAAGATAAACCACTAGATGCACATAATCCTAATGTTCGTAGAAATCCTATGATGACAGATGCAGATATGGCGCTAAAAGTAGACCCAGAATACAGAAAAATTTCTGAGAAATTCCACCAAAATCCAGCATATTTCCAAGAAGTATTTGCAAGAGCTTGGTTTAAATTAACCCACAGAGATTTAGGTCCTAAATCTAGATACTTAGGAGCAGATGTTCCTGCCGAAGATTTAATTTGGCAAGACCCAATTCCTACAGTAGATTACACGCTTTCTGATGCTGAAATCGAAGATTTAAAAGCTAAACTCCTTAATTCTGGATTAACGAGAACAGAACTCATCAATACAGCTTGGGATTCTGCGAGAACTTTCCGTGGTTCTGATTTCAGAGGTGGTGCAAATGGTGCTAGAATTAGACTAGAGCCTATGAAAAACTGGGAAGGAAACGAACCGGCAAGATTAGAAAAAGTTTTAAATAAACTTACAGAAATTCAGTCAACTTTAGATAAAAAAGTAAGCATTGCAGATTTAATCGTTCTAGGAGGAAGTGCAGCAGTAGAACAAGCAGCTAAAGATGCAGGTTTTGATGTAAAAGTTCCTTTTGCAGCAGGAAGAGGAGATGCTACACAAGAACAAACAGATGTAGAATCTTTCGAGGAGCTAGAACCATTACACGACGCATACAGAAACTGGTTGAAAAAAGATTATGTGGTAACTCCAGAAGAATTGATGTTAGATAAAACTCAATTACTTGGTCTTACTGCTCCAGAAATGACGGTGTTAATTGGTGGTATGAGAGTTTTAGGAACCAATTACGGAGGAACTCAGCATGGTGTATTTACCGATAAAGTGGGAGTTTTGACTAATGATTTCTTTGTAAATCTTACAGACATGAACTTCAAATGGGAGCCAGTTGCAGAAAATCTATACAATATTGTAGATAGAAAATCTGGCGCTACTAAATTCACTGCAACAAGAGTAGATTTAGTGTTTGGCTCTAATTCTATCTTAAGATCTTATGCAGAAGTATATGCGCAAGATGATAACAAAGAGAAATTTGTAAATGATTTCATCAAAGTTTGGACGAAGGTCATGAATGCAGATAGATTTGATTTGAAATAAATTTTTTTGTTTTTTATTACTATTTAAACGGGCAATATTGCCCGTTTTTTTATTTTAGTACATGGTAGAAAATTTTTTTGTAACATTTTTACAACTTCTTTACTAACTCCATAGAAACGCTAATTAATGAAAACTTTAGAATCAGAATTTTTAGAAAAAATAGAAAGTCATAAAGGAATGATTTTCAAAATTTCTAAAATGTACGTAGAAGGAAAGGAAGATAGAGAAGATTTGTTTCAAGAAATCATCTATCAACTCTGGAAATCTTACCAAAATTTCGAAGGCAAAAGTCAGTTTTCTACCTGGTTATACAGAGTAAGTATCAATACAGCACTTACTTTTCTTAACAAAGAAAAAAAGAAAACCGATAATGCTTCTTTAACCGAAAATATAGATGTACAAGACGAAAATTCTGACGAAAAAGAAACACAATTAGAATTTTTTTATAAAGCAGTTCATGAACTCAATCCTGTAGAAAAAGCGCTGATTTTTTTATTTCTCGAAGGCCAAAGTCATAAAGAAATCGCTACCAATCTTGGGATTACAGAAGTTAACGCACGTGTAAAACTCAACCGAACCAAAGAAAAATTACAACAAATTATTAAAAATTACGGCTATGAATTTTGATAAATTACAAGAACAATGGAACCAAGAAAACAACGAGGTTTCGTTACCCCAAAATCTAGATAAAATAAAAGAAGCACATAATCCTATTGACAAAGTGCGAAGAAATATGAAATTCGACCTTATTTCTCAGGCGGTTTTAACGGTATTAATTGGTTTTGTACCTTATGCGAAAAGAAACGAATGGGATTTTCAGAGTATTTCTATTTTTGCGTTGTTTTACGTGTTGATGGTTGGTTTCATGCTTTATTACACCTTGAAATTTTACAGATTTTACAAGCAAAGCTACAATTTGTCTTATGACAGCAGAAAAAATCTGATGTGGTTTGCTTATGAATTAAGACTTTTCATAGAACTCTACAGAGCACTTACTTTTATCATGATGTTTCTGGGTATGGCTTTAGGATTGTATTTTGGGATGCATTTTAACACTACTGGTCAAGATATTTTCCATTTGAAAGATGCAGATTTTCTGAAATTATTCGGAGTTTTATTCTTCATGGTAGCTTTCTTGCTTGGATTGGTGGTTCTTTTTATGGAATTTGTTATCAATCATTATTACGGGAAATATTACAAAAAAATTAAAAATATTCTTAACCAATTAGACGAAGAATAACATGAAAACCTACACCGCAACATCACAAAATTCTAGAAATTTTATTCTAGAAAACGAAAATCAAGAAATTTTAGGTGAATTAATCTATCCAAAATGGTATTCTACCAAAGCAGAAATTCATATCGGTTCAAAAATTTTTAAAACTGATACCAAAGGTTTTTGGACAACTTCTGTAGAAGTTATAGAATATGAAAGGGTTTTACTGAAATTTAAAATGGATTGGAAAGGCAATATTATTTTAACCAATTTAATAGATGTCGAAAAGCATTTTATCATCAAAAGAGAAAAATGGTACAGCAATATTTTGGTCATGAAAGACGAAAACGAAAAAGTGTACTTTCATCTGAAAAGAAATTTTAAATGGAAAGATTTTAAATTTCACTATGAAATTGCTTTAGAGCAAGATTTAGATGCTATTACTTTGCTTAGTATTATTCATGTAGTCAATTATTTTAGTTCTCAAGATGATGGAAGCGTAGCAACCACAGCCGCAACTGTTTAAAATAAAAACCTCTCGAAATTGGACTGCCCCCAAAAAGTTAGACACTTTTTAGGGGCATTTTTTATGGGGAAAAGTAAATATTCATTAGACTTTAAATTAAAAGCTATAAAGAGATATCACAAAGGGGATATTGGAACAGACGATTTAGGAAAACGCATTGGAGTTTGTGGTTCCTTGGTTCGTAAATGGATAAAATTTTATGAACTTTATGGAGTTTCAGGACTTGTTCGGCTTTCCAATACGCATTACACAAAAGATTTTAAATTAAAGATTTTATCAGTAATTGAGAAAGAGAATTTAAGTTTAAAAGAAGCGTCGAGAAGGTTTAATATTCCTGCGGAGTCCAGTATTCTTAGTTGGCAGCGTAATTACAAAAAAAATGGTATTTTAGGTTTAGAAAACATACCCAGAGGAAGACCTAAAACCATGAGTAATTACACGCGAAAAAAAAAGAAAACAGGCAAACCCTTAACAAGGGAGGAAGAACTGTTGGAGAGGATTTATTATTTAGAAGCCGAGAACGCCATTTTAAAAAAGTTAGACGCCTTAATTCAGGAAAGGAAAAATCCAAAGCCATCGAAGAGTTAAGGCAGGACTTTGATTTAGCAGTACTACTGCATTGTACATCGATGGCAAGAAGCAGTTTTTATTACTATCAAAAACGCTTTCAAATGAAAGATAAATATGCGGAAATAAAAGAAATGATTAAGCAGATTTATCATCGTCACAAAGGAAGGTTGGGCTATAGAAGAATTACTTTGCTTTTGAAAGAAAAAGGAATTTTGATTAATCACAAAACTGTTTTACGACTTATGAAAATATTAGGTTTAAAGAGTATTATCCGAGTGAAGAAATATAAATCTTACAAGGGAGAGCAAGGGAAAATTGCGCCCAATGTTCTACAGAGGAATTTCAAATCGGACACTCCTAATCAGAAATGGGCAACCGATGTTACAGAGTTTAATGTATCGGGTAATAAACTTTATCTATCTCCAATCATCGATTTATTTAATGGTGAAATTGTCAGTTTTGACTTATCTGAAAGACCTGTGTTTAGCCAAATCATCAGAATGCTAAAGAAATCATTCAGAAAAGTAAAATCTACACAAAACATCATTCTACATTCTGATCAAGGTTGGCAATATCAAATGAAACATTACCAAAACTTGTTAAAAGAAAAAGGTATTATTCAAAGTATGTCCCGAAAAGGAAACTGTTTGGACAATGCGGTGATAGAAAACTTTTTTGGAACGATAAAATCAGAAATGTTTTATGCCAGAAAGTTTGGTTCCATTCAGGAACTTAAGATGGAAATAGTGAAGTACATTCACTATTACAACAATGATAGAATAAGACTCAATCTCAAAGGAAAGAGTCCGGTACAGTACCGAACTCTTTCCTTTGAAAATATTGTTTAATTTTGTCTAAACTTTTGGGTGCAGTCTAAATTTTCGGGAGTTTTTCATTATTTGTCTTGTCCTGAAAAAAGTTGACTAAAAATTAGATAATATGTCAACAAAAAAGAAAATTTCAAAAATTCCAAGTGCCCCACAAATTTATAGCGAAGCATTTAAACGTCAAGTTGTAAGTGAATTTGAGAGGGGTTTATTTACAAAATCAGAACTTCGAAGACGTTACAATATTCTAGGCAATAGTTGTCTACCAAGATGGTTAAAAAAATATGGTAAATTTACCTATGAAGATAAATTAACTATTGGTCGTCCTATGAAAGATCCTCAACAACAGCGTATAAAAGAGCTAGAAGCTCAATTAGCAAAAAAAGAAGAAGAATTAAAAGTATTCAAACGATTTATTGAAATAGCTGAACGTGAACTTAAAATTGATATTGTAAAAAAGTCTGGTTCCAAGCAGTCAAAGAAATAAATGCAAGTAGTTCATTGACCACTTATGAATTATGCGAACTGTTTGGATACACAAAACAAGCATTTTACAAGCGAAAGAAAAACGTTAGAACACCTAAATACAACTCAGAATTATTACGAAGTTTAGTCGTTACTATTCGTAAGCAATTACCTCGAACAGGTGGCAAGAAACTTTATGTAATGTTACAAGGTGAATTTATAAAACATCATATATCAATTTGTCGGGATAATTTTTTAGATTTTTTAAAAGCAGAATATTTACAAGTTCCTAAAGCTCGAAGATATTACAAAACAACAAACTCAAGACATTGGATGAAACGCTATCCAAATTTAATTAGCAATTTAGTACTTAACAGACCTGAGCAAGTTTGGGTTGCTGATATAACTTATTTACGAACAAAAGAGAAAACATACTATTTGCATTTACTCACTGATGCTTGTTCCAAGAAAATCGTTGGTTATCAACTGTCAGATAATTTAATGAGTTCAACTACAGTAAAAGCTTTAGAAATGGCTTTGATTAACAGGGAAACAAAAAATCAACTCATTCACCATTCTGATAGAGGTTTACAATATTGCAGTAAAGAGTATACCGAATTGTTAAAGAAAAACAATATTTTAATTAGTATGACGCAAGAATACGACCCATATGAAAATGCAGTAGCAGAAAGAGTAAATGGAATTTTAAAAGAAGAATTTGGTTTGCATGAAATATTTGAAAACTATCAAAATTTAAACAAACAAGTTACACAAGCCATAACTTTATACAACAATTTTAGAATACATATGTCAATTAATATGATAACTCCAAACCAAGCACATCAACAAAAAATAATACATTTAAAACAATGGAAAAAAATAAATCGTAACAGAATTAATTCTGCTACGATTTAACTATATTTGAATTATTAACGAGTCAACCTTTTTTAGGACAACTCAATTATATCCCATAAATACCTTAAAATTTATATATTTGTTTAACAAAATTGAATCCAATTGAAAACTGCTACCAAATTCTTTTTATTACTTACTTTTTTCGGATTTTTTTCATTTTTTACAGCGCAAGAATCTAAAGAGATTTTGGAGTTGAAGGAAAAATTAGTTTTGGCCAAAAGTGATTCTGATAAAAATGAAATAAATAGAAGTATAGCAAACTTATATAGTAAATTAAATAAAAAAGATAGTTTGATTTTGTATGTAAGTAAAACAATTTCTTATTACAAAAAAGTAAACAATACAGAAAAATTATTTAACAATAATTTAATTTTAGCAAATTACTTAATGAGGAATGGAGATTATGGAAAAGCAGAAAAATTTTTAATAGACGCTCAAAAATATGCACAAAACTCTAAAGATTTAGACCGAAAAATTCAACTTAATTATTCATTAGGCGCGTTTAATACTTACAAAAAAAATTATAATCTCGCTCAAAAATATTACTTTGAGAATATTCAAAATTATCTTGATGGTAAAAAAGTAGATAAAACTTATATAAAATTAAGTTATGAGCAGTTGTATAGTACTTCTTTTGTGCAGCAAAATTATAAAGATGCTTACAAATATCTAAATACATACATTGATTTTGTAAAAAAGAACTTTCCTGAAAATTTAAATCTTGCTTATCAACAGTTAGGTTTTTTTTATTTAACTACTAATGATTATAATAAAGCATTAGAAATATTTAAAGAAGCATTACTATTCTATGAAAAACAAAATGATAAAAATTTTATAGCAATAGCCAAAAGAAATATAGGATCTTCATATCTCGGTCTCAAGAAAACAGATTCTGCAAAGACATATTTGTATGATGCTTTAAATTATTATAAATCTATTGACTCAAAGGAAAATATTTCTGATATTAATAATATTCTTTCCCATTTATATTTTGATGAAAAAGAATATCAAAAAGCAGAAGAGTATATTGAAAAAGCTGTTAAACTTTTGCCAGAAGATAGTAAATCAAATTATTATCATAAATCATATTACGCAAGTGTAAAAGTTTATAATATGGTTAATGATAGTGTTTCTATCAGAACAAATCCTCAAAAAAGGCAAGAATTAGAAAATACAGTAAAAGAACTAAATGAAACCTTTTCAAAAGTTCAAAATGAAAAATGGTATGTAGATCCCGATTTGGTAATTTCAAATTATACCACACTTTCTAATGCTTATGAAATTTTAGGAGATTATAAGAAAGCCCATTCTTATTTTCAAAAAGCAATGAAGGAAAAAGAAAGAGTTTACGGTTTAGATAAAATGAAAGAACTTTCAAACGTTCAATCTGAAACAGAACTTGCTTTACAAAAATCCAAAATCGAACTACAAGAACAAACCAAAAGACTTCAGCTTCAGAAAGAAATAGAACTTAAAGCACTAAAATTTGAGTACGATAAAAAACAAGCCGCAGCAAAAACAGAAGCCGAAAGAAAAAGACTGATGTTGGAAGAAGATTTGAAACGAAAAGAAATTCAGATAAAATTTGATGAAGAACAAAAAGCAATTACGCTGAAATATAACCAAGAAAAACAACTTGCCAAAATCAATCAAGAGAAAAAAGATGCCATAGCAAAAGCAGAATTAGAAAGTTCTAAATCCGAGAAAAATATGTGGGCAATTGGTGCAGGTTTATCTTTGCTGTTGTTTGGTTTTGCAGGATTTTCTTATTTTCAAAAACAAAAAGACAACAAAAAAATCGCCGAAGAAAAACAAAAATCAGACGATTTATTGCTCAATATTCTTCCGCACGAAGTTGCTGAAGAACTTAAAGAAAAAGGAAAAACCAGTGCTAAACATTATGATGAAGTTTCGGTATTGTTTACAGACTTCGTAAGTTTTACAGCCAATTCAGAAAAATTGGGAGTTCAAGAAGTTTTGAATGAACTCAATGTTTGTTTTACAGAATTTGATAGAATTATGGAAAGAAATGGTTTAGAGAAAATCAAAACCATTGGTGATGCGTATTTAGCAGTAAGTGGTTTACCAGTTTCTAACGAACAACACGCTAAAAATGCGGTGAATGCAGGTTTAGAAATTTTAGAATTTATAGAAAGAAGGAAAAAAGAAAGCCCTACTACTTTAGACATCAGAATTGGTGTTCATTCCGGACCTGTAATTGCGGGAATTGTAGGCGTGAAGAAATTTGCCTACGATATTTGGGGAGATACGGTAAATACTGCCGCAAGAATGGAACAGAATAGTGCAAAAGGAAGACTTAATATTTCGGGTTCTACTTATGATTTGGTAAAGGATAAATTCACTTGTGAACATCGCGGGAAAATAGAAACAAAAGGAAAAGGAGCTTTGGATATGTATTTTGTATCAGAAAATAAAAGTTTAATTTAAGTTTATTTAAATTATGGAATACGAAAAAATAAAGAAAATTATTCTGAAAGAACTGAAAGAAAATCTTCCAGAACACCTTTCGTATCATAGTGTGATGCATGTAAAAGATGTAATAAATGCTGTAGAGGAAATAGCTGTGGCAGAAAATGTTGGTGGAGAAGATTTAATGCTTCTGAAAACGGCGGCATTGTTACATGATTCAGGATTTTTGCATGGTGCAAAAGATCACGAAGAAAAATCTTGTGAAATAGCTCAAAAATATCTTTTGGATTACGGTTACAATCAGCCTCAGATTGATAAAATCAAAGGAATGATTATGGCAACCAAAATTCCACAATCACCAAAAAATAAATTAGAAGAAATTTTGGCTGATGCAGATTTAGATTATTTAGGAAGAGATGATTTCTTTAAAATTGGGGACAAACTTTTTGATGAATTAACCATGTTTGGAATCGTAAATTCTGAAAGAGATTGGAATCTTTTACAAGAGAAATTTTTAGAAAGCCATCACTTTTTCACCAAAACTGCTATCAACAATAGAAATCAAAAAAAACAAGAAAATTTAGAAATTATTAAATCTAAGTTAAATTCGTAATCAAGATATGAGTTCAAAAAAGGTAGTATTTCATTAACTGTGTAAGTTGAAAAGTTATTCTGAAAAATTTTGAGCAATAAAAGCTCAAAAAATTTTTCGGAAATAACTTTTTACTATTTTATATATTTACATAGTTATGATTGACAAAGAAGACTTATTAAACAACAAGGATTTCTACAAATCCTTTAAGAATGGAGAAGATTTAACCTCATTCTTTAAACAAATGCACAAACGAGCTGTAGAACACATGCTCGAAGCCGAACTTGATGCTCATCTCGACAACGAGAAACACGAAAAAACCACCACTGGAAACTATCGTAACGGACACGGAACCAAAAAGATAAAATCCTCATTTGGTGAATCTGAAATAAAAATTCCCAGAGATAGAGAAAGTAGTTTTGAACCAGCTCTAGTTCCTAAAAGACACAATATTATAGAAGGTTTAGAAAATATCATTATCTCCTTTTATGCTAAAGGAATGAGCGTGAGCGATATTGAGGAGCAAATTCGTGAGATGTATGATTTTGAAGTCTCTACTTCTACCATTTCTAGGATTACTGATGCAGTTGCAAGCGAAGTAGTGAGTTGGCAGAATAGACCATTAGAAGACCTTTATCTCATTGTTTGGATGGATGGAATTGTCTTTAAAGTTCGTGAAAACTCAAAAGTCATCAATAAAACCATCTATTTAGCGGTAGGTTTAAACCGTGATGGCAAGAAAGAAGTTCTCGGAATGTGGCTCGGAAAAAACGAAAGTTCTAGTTTTTGGATGAATGTTTTAACCGATTTAAAAGCTCGTGGTGTAGAAGATATTTTAATTACAGCTACCGATAATTTGAATGGATTTACCCAGACTATTCGCTCAATTTTTCCTGAATCTCAAACCCAAATCTGTGTAGTTCATCAAATTAGAAACGCCTGTAAATACGTGGTTTGGAAAGACAGAAAAGACTTTACTGCCGATATGAAGCACATCTATAATGCTCCAAATAAACAAGCGGCAGAAGCCGCTCTGAATGATTTTGCAGAAAAATGGGAATCCAAATATGCTTATGCGATAAAATCGTGGAGAGATAATTGGGACGAACTGACTGTATTTTTTGACTTTCCTTTGGAAATCCGTAAAATTATTTACACTACTAATTTAATTGAAAATCTCAATGGAAAAATCAGAAAATATACCAAAAACAAAATGTCTTTCCCTACGGATGATGCAGTCTTGAAGTCGGTTTTTCTTGCTTTAAAGGAAGCTACCAAAAAATGGTCAATGCCAATCCAAAATTGGGGTATTGTTTTAAACCAATTTATGCTTATTTTTGACAAAAGGCTCAGATTATAAAATCCAAGCCTTAACTTTTTAACTTACACACTTTTTGGGATAGTGTCTCAAAAAATTCACACGGTCCGTTATTTACCATTTCAGATATTGTTTATTTAATTTTAGGAGTTATCTCTGCAAGTTTTGCTTTGAAAAGTTTCCTTGTTCCCAATCACTTTTTAGATGGTGGAGTTACAGGTATTTCGCTTCTTTTTCACGAAGTAAAACATTGGAATTTAGGCTT
Organism: Cloacibacterium caeni; assembly: GCF_907163125.1. Taxonomy (NCBI): domain Bacteria; kingdom Pseudomonadati; phylum Bacteroidota; class Flavobacteriia; order Flavobacteriales; family Weeksellaceae; genus Cloacibacterium; species Cloacibacterium caeni. Next base: position 1,543,804 of record NZ_OU015319.1, on the reverse strand, counting down.
GCTTTTAATTTTGCTCAATATTCCGTTTATCATTTTGTCTTATTTTCAAGTAGGAAAGCATTTCGCTATTAGAAGTAGCCTTACTATTTTGTTGATTGCTTTAACCATGCATTTTATCCCTTTTCCAGAATTAACGCATGATAAACTTTTGGTAGCGATGTTTGGCGGATTTTTCTTGGGAATTGGCATTGGTTTATCAATGAGAGGAGGTGGAACTTTCGATGGAATGGAAGTTTTAGCATTGATGACCTTCAAAAAAAGTAGTTTCAGCATTACCGAAATTATTTTGGGAATGAACATCATTATTTTCATCATTGCAGCATTATTTTTAAAAGTAGAAACAGCTTTGTATGCTATTCTTACTTATCTTATTGCAAGTCAAATGACAAAATATGTAATTGAAGGAATTGAAGCTTATACAGGTGTTACCATAGTTTCGGGAAATAGTGAAGAAATTAAGAAAGCATTAGTTTTAACTTTAAATAGAGGAATTACTGTTTACAAAGGAGAAAGAGGTTTTATGAAAGAATCTTTTGAGCAAAGTGCAGATGTAGATATTATTTTCACGATTGTGACGAGATTAGAAGTGCGTAAACTTCAAAATATTGTAAGAAGCATCGATCCAAAAGCATTTATCTTCACACAAACAGTAAGAGAACCACAAGGTGGAATTGTAAAAGAAATTATAAAGCATTAAGAAAAATTATTTATCAATAGAAATGGACTTTAGTCCGTTTTTTTTATGGAAATTAATTTGGTTTAATCGAAATTTATAAACTAAAAACCTCCCGAAATATTTGGACTGCCCCCAAAAAGTTAGACACTTTTTAGGGGCATTTTTTATGGGGAAAAGTAAATATTCATTAGACTTTAAATTAAAAGCTATAAAGAGATATCACAAAGGGGATATTGGAACAGACGATTTAGGAAAACGCATTGGAGTTTGTGGTTCCTTGGTTCGTAAATGGATAAAATTTTATGAACTTTATGGAGTTTCAGGACTTGTTCGGCTTTCCAATACGCATTACACAAAAGATTTTAAATTAAAGATTTTATCAGTAATTGAGAAAGAGAATTTAAGTTTAAAAGAAGCGTCGAGAAGGTTTAATATTCCTGCGGAGTCCAGTATTCTTAGTTGGCAGCGTAATTACAAAAAAAATGGTATTTTAGGTTTAGAAAACATACCCAGAGGAAGACCTAAAACCATGAGTAATTACACGCGAAAAAAAAAGAAAACAGGCAAACCCTTAACAAGGGAGGAAGAACTGTTGGAGAGGATTTATTATTTAGAAGCCGAGAACGCCATTTTAAAAAAGTTAGACGCCTTAATTCAGGAAAGGAAAAATCCAAAGCCATCGAAGAGTTAAGGCAGGACTTTGATTTAGCAGTACTACTGCATTGTACATCGATGGCAAGAAGCAGTTTTTATTACTATCAAAAACGCTTTCAAATGAAAGATAAATATGCGGAAATAAAAGAAATGATTAAGCAGATTTATCATCGTCACAAAGGAAGGTTGGGCTATAGAAGAATTACTTTGCTTTTGAAAGAAAAAGGAATTTTGATTAATCACAAAACTGTTTTACGACTTATGAAAATATTAGGTTTAAAGAGTATTATCCGAGTGAAGAAATATAAATCTTACAAGGGAGAGCAAGGGAAAATTGCGCCCAATGTTCTACAGAGGAATTTCAAATCGGACACTCCTAATCAGAAATGGGCAACCGATGTTACAGAGTTTAATGTATCGGGTAATAAACTTTATCTATCTCCAATCATCGATTTATTTAATGGTGAAATTGTCAGTTTTGACTTATCTGAAAGACCTGTGTTTAGCCAAATCATCAGAATGCTAAAGAAATCATTCAGAAAAGTAAAATCTACACAAAACATCATTCTACATTCTGATCAAGGTTGGCAATATCAAATGAAACATTACCAAAACTTGTTAAAAGAAAAAGGTATTATTCAAAGTATGTCCCGAAAAGGAAACTGTTTGGACAATGCGGTGATAGAAAACTTTTTTGGAACGATAAAATCAGAAATGTTTTATGCCAGAAAGTTTGGTTCCATTCAGGAACTTAAGATGGAAATAGTGAAGTACATTCACTATTACAACAATGATAGAATAAGACTCAATCTCAAAGGAAAGAGTCCGGTACAGTACCGAACTCTTTCCTTTGAAAATATTGTTTAATTTTGTCTAAACTTTTGGGTGCAGTCTAATTTCGGGAGGTTTTTTTATTTAAAATCTAAATTTTAGAATTTTATAAAGAATCTACAATTGCGTTTAATGTAGCAGAAGCTCTCATTGCAGCATAAGTTTTTGTAGAATCTGGTTGGTAATAACCACCGATGTCTTGTGATTTACCTTGCGCTCCAATCAATTCTTCATTGATTTTTGCTTCGTTTTCTTGCATTGATTTTGCAATTGGTGCAAAAGTAGCCGCTAATTCAGCATCTGCAGTTTGATTTGCCAAAGCTTCAGCCCAATACATAGCCAGGTAGAAGTGAGAACCTCTGTTGTCTATTCCGCCCACTTTTCTTGCAGGAGATTTATCTGTTGCTAAGAATTTAGCATTTGCTTCATCAAGAGCATCCGCTAGAACTTGAGCTTTAGGATTGTTTTGAGTCTGAGAAAGGTGCTCTAAACTCGCTTGTAAAGCTAAGAATTCACCTAGAGAATCCCATCTTAGATAACCTTCTTCTAAGAATTGTTGAATGTGTTTTGGTGCAGAACCACCAGCTCCAGTTTCGAATAAACCACCACCGTTCATCAATGGAACAATAGAAAGCATTTTAGCAGAAGTTCCAAGCTCTAAAATTGGGAACATATCGGTTAAATAATCTCTTAAAACGTTTCCAGAAACCGAAATCGTGTCTTTACCTTCTCTACCTCTTTTTAAAGTTTCGAGCATGGCATCTTTTACATCCATAATTCTGATGTCAAGACCCGTTAAATCGTAATTTTGAAGATATTTTTCTACTTTTTTGATGATTTGTGCATCGTGAGCTCTTCCTTTGTCTAACCAGAAAATCGCTGGTGTGTTAGAAAGTCTTGCTCTGTTTACCGCTAGTTTTACCCAGTCTTGGATAGGAGCATCTTTTGTTTGGCACATTCTGAAAATATCACCATTCTGAACGTTTTGTTCTAAAAGAGTAGTCCCGTTTTCGTCTTCAATTTTTACCGTTCCTTCTCCAGAAATTTGGAAAGTTTTATCGTGAGAACCGTATTCTTCAGCTTTTTGAGCCATTAAACCTACGTTTGGAACTGTTCCGAAAGTAGTAGGGTCTATTGCGCCGTTTTGTTTCATTTCTTCTACAATTGCATCATAGAAACCAGCATAAGTTCTGTCTGGAATAATACAAACGGTATCTTCTTCTTTTCCTTCTTTATTCCACATTTTACCGCCACCTCTTACTAAAGCAGCCATGGAAGCATCTACAATAACGTCTGAAGAAACATGGAAATTGGTAATTCCTTTATCAGAATTTACCATTGCAATTCTTGGTCCGTTTTCAATCGTTTTTTCGATTTCTGCTTTAATTTCAGCTTCTTGAGCATGACCAGCAATTTTTTCGAAAAGGGTAGCTAAACCAAAGTTAGGATTAATGTCTAATTCATTGAAAGTTGCTGCATATTTCTCAAAAACATCAGCAAAATAAGTTTCAACAACCGCCCCGAAAATAATTGGGTCAGAAACCTTCATCATTGTTGCTTTCAAGTGAGCAGAAAGCAATACATTTTTTTCTTTAGCTTCGTTGATTGCGTCTTTTACAAAAGATTTTAATGCAGAAATATTCATCACAGAAGAATCGATTACTTCACCAGCTTTTAAAGGAGCAAAATCTTTCAAAACTTTAGATGAACCATCATTTCCGTAGAATACTATTCTGTATTTGCATTCGTTTTCTACAGTGGTAGAATTTTCAGTACCGTAGAAATCTCCATTATTCATGTGAGCAACTGAAGTTTTAGAATCTGCAGTCCAAACTCCCATTCTATGAGGATTTGCTTTTGCGTAATTTTTAACTGCTTTAGGCGCTCTTCTGTCTGAGTTTCCTTCTCTTAAAACAGGATTTACAGCACTTCCTAAAACTTTAGCATATTTTTTATTGATAGCAGTTTCTTCTTCAGTTTTTGGTTCTGCAGGGTAGTTAGGCACTGCATAACCGTGTTTTTGTAATTCTGCAATCGCTTCTTCTAATTGCGGAACAGAAGCAGAAATATTGGGTAATTTAATGATATTAGCTTCTGGTTTAGTCGCTAATTCTCCTAATTCTGCAAGTGCATCTGCAGTTTTTTGTTCTTCGGTTAAATATTCTGGGAAATTTGCTAAAATTCTTCCAGCCAAAGAAATGTCTCTAGATTCTACATTAATTCCAGCAGTAGAAGCATATTTTTGAATGATTGGTAATAATGAGTGAGTTGCCAACATTGGCGCTTCATCTGTATACGTATAGATGATTGTTGAATTGTTAGACATTATATTTCTGAGTTTTTAATTGTTTAAAATTAAGAAGTTAGCAAATTTAGTGATTTTTATAGAAAATATGAAATACATGTATTTATAATTCCTTTTATTTATTATGGGTAAAAACTATATCTTTGACAAAGTATAAAAATAAAAAAATGGCAAATATTACATTACAAGGAAACGAAATTCACACTTCAGGAAATTTACCAGAACTAGGAACTGTAGCACAAGATTTTACATTGGTTGCAGAAGATTTATCAGAAAAAACACTGTCTGATTTTGCTGGTAAAAAAGTAGTACTTAATATTTTCCCGAGTATCGATACAGGAGTTTGCGCTGCTTCTGCTAGAAAATTTAACGAAGAAGCATCTGCTTTAGATAATACAGTTGTGGTAAATGTTTCTAAAGATTTACCATTCGCTTTAGGAAGATTTTGTGCTTCAGAAGGACTTCAAAATGTAATGAATCTTTCTGATTACAGAGGAAACTTTGGAGAAAATTATGGTTTAACGATTGCTGATTCTCCGCTTAAAGGATTGTTAAGTAGAGCAGTGGTGGTTTTAGACGAAAACGGAACTGTAAAATATACAGAGCAGGTTCCAGAAATTGCTCAAGAGCCAGATTATGAAAACGCTTTGAATGCTTTAAGATAGTTTTTAAAATTTATAAAAAATTTTATTATTTTTACAACGAGAGTATTTTATACTTTCGTTTTTTTTATGGGAAATTCATTAAAATATATTTATCAGCATCCTTTGTTTTCTGAATCTGATTTGGAAAAAATATTTTCGTTGCATCACTTAAAAGAATTAAAAAAAGGAGATTTTTTTCTTAAAGAAAAAGAAATATCTAACTCTTATTTGGTTTTAGAAAATGGTTTGATGCGTTCTTTTGTTCTTGATATAGATAATAACGATATCACTTTAGAATTTTTTAATGAAAATGATGCTGTGATTGACGCAAGTTCATTATTTCAAAGAATTCCTTCTAAAGAAAATATACAGGCAATAACAGATTGTATAGTGTATGAAGTATATTATGATGATTTTCAAGAATTATTTCACACAATTGAAGGAATGCGAGAATGGGGAAGAATGTGGTTTACATTTCAACTTTTTCAATCTAGATATCAGAAAATAGAAATGATTACAGAAACTGCAAAAGAGCGCTATTTAAAATTGTTGAAAGAAAAACCTCAAATTATTCAGCAAGCACCTTTAAAACAAATTGCGACTTATCTTGGGATTACAGATACTTCATTAAGTAGAATTAGAAAGGAGATTTCGGAAAAGTAATTTTTCTTGTCATAAGGCAAGTTGTTTTTGAGTTTAATAAATGTATTTTTGAATAAATTAAAAATAAAAAATATGAAAACAAATCCTGTAGTTTGGTTCGAAATCTATGTAGATAATATGGAAAGAGCCACTAAATTTTATGAAACCGTTTTTAACCTAAAACTAGAAAATTTATTAGATCCAACAGAAGATTCTTTACAAATGAAAGTTTTCCCTAGTGAAATGGAAAATATGGGAGCAAGCGGAAGTTTGGTGAAAATGGAAGGATACAATGCAGGTGCAAATAGTACTCTTGTTTATTTTCATTCAGAAGATTGCATCACCGAAGAAAACAGAGTAGAAGAAGCGGGAGGAAAAGTTTTCAAACCAAAAATGTCAATTGGTGAGTACGGATTTATATCACTTTTAGTTGATACAGAAGGTAATATGATTGGTTTGCATTCTTTGAAATAATTATATTGTAAATGTTTTAAAAATTTTATCATGAAAAATATACTCATTTTTTCAGTATTATTTCTATTTTTTTCTTGCAAAAAAGAAGAAGAAAAAATCATAAAAATAGATACTACCGAAAACGAAAAAATTGCAAAGCAACTTTTTGTAGAATTTAACAAACACGATTGGCAAAAAATGGCAAATTTATATATAGAAAATGCCGAATTTAAAGAGCCAGGTTCAAAGATGAAGTTGCATAAAAAATCTCGTGAGCAGATTGTGAAAGAATATAGTGAACTACAAATGATGTTTCCTGATGTACAAGATTCTCTAGTGGCAATTTATCCTTCAGGAAAAAATAACGTCATTGTAGAATTTGTCTCAAAAGGTACCAATCCTGATAAAACGAAATTTGAACTTCCAATTTGTACTATTTTTACCATAGAAAATGGTAAAATCACTAAAGATTTCAGCTATTTTGATAATTCTCAAAATTAAATTTAAAATCGTAAAAAATCATTTATCATCTATCACTTATCACTTATCATAAAACATGGAACCATTAATTGTAAACGTCACCATCAATTCGTCTTTAGAAAAAGTATGGGAATTTTTTACCGAAGCAGAACATATTACGAATTGGAATTTTGCACACGAAAGTTGGCATTGTCCGAAAGCTGAAAATAACTTAGAAATAGGTGGCGAATTTTTTTATACAATGGCTGCTAAAGATAAATCGGCAAGTTTTGTTTTTCATGGGACTTACACCGAAATCATTCCGTTTCAGAAAATTGAATATCATATAGAAGATGGTAGAAAAGTAGAAGTTTTTTTCAATAAAATAGATGAAAATACTACTGAAGTTTTCGAACGTTTCGAGCCAGAAATGATTAATGCTTTGGAAATGCAAGAACAAGGATGGCAAAGCATTCTCAATCAATTTAAAAATTATACAGAAGGAAACTCTTAGCAGTTTCCTTTTTCATAAAAACTTATTTTTCTATTTTTGCTCCTCAATCATCAATCCATTGAAAGACTACTACTATTTTCTAGGAATAAAACCGAATGCTTCTTCCGAAGACATTAAAAAAGCGTATCGTAAACTTTCGCTGAAATATCACCCTGATAAAAACGAAAATGATGAGTTTTTTACAGAGCGTTTCAGAGAAATAAAAGAAGCGTATGAAACTTTGATGGATGAAGAATCTAGAAAAGTTTATGACCAGCGATTTGGGAGTTTTCAAAGAAGTCAAAAATCAATGCTTCCTCCAAAAATTAAAAACTTTCACGCCGATAAAATTAGAGCACAAAAAGGCGACGAAATTACCATTCATTGGCAAACTTATGATGCAGATCTGGTAAAAATTACACCTTTTGGTTTAGAAAAGTCTCAAGGCGATAGAAAATTTAGAATCAAGGAGTTTGATAAAGAAGGTAAGTTTCAGATTATTCTTCATGCTACCAATACTTTATTACACAAAACAGTAGTTCAAGGAATTACCATCATCGAAGTTTCTGGGGAAATAAAAACTTCTATAAAAGAGGATGTTCCTGCTCAAAATTCTACCACTGCACCGCAAAAAAAGGAAGAGGTTAACGCTCGTTTTTATTATAAGTTATTGGCTATTATTCTTTTAGCGATAGCTCTGTACTTGGTTTTTCGTCAATAGTTTTTATAGACAAATAGAATTTTACCATTCATAAAAAAATCCTTATTTTTACGAAACTTACAAAAAGTAAAAATAATACCTAAAATTTTTATGAACACACAGCAATTTGTGAACCGTCACATCAACTTCAATGAAGCTGATAAGAACGCTATGTTACAAAAAATTGGCGTTTCTTCTGTAGAAGAATTAATTTCTCAAACTATTCCAGATGCAATCCGATTAGAAAATGAATTAGATATTTCTGCTCCTTTATCTGAGTACGAAATGCTACAGCATTCTAAAGAGTTGGCTGCTAAAAATCTAGATTATGATACGTACATTGGTTTTGGTTATCATAACAGTATTTTGCCAAGTGTTATCCAGAGAAATATTTTAGAAAATCCTAGTTGGTACACCGCTTATACACCTTATCAAGCAGAAATTGCACAAGGTAGATTAGAAGCGTTATTGAATTATCAAACTTTAATTACCAATCTTACTGGTTTTCATTTAGCGAATGCTTCTCTATTAGATGAGGGAACTGCAGCTTCTGAAGCCATGAGTATGTTCTTTTCAAACAGAACGAAAGACCAGAAAAAAGCAGAAGCCAACAAGTTTTTTGTTTCTGATTTGGTTTTACCTCAAACTATTGCGGTTCTTAAAACCAAAGCTGATGGTTTAGGAATAGATATAGTTGTTGGTAATCATGAAAATTTTGAGCTTAATGCAGAATTTTTCGGAGCTATTTTACAATATCCAGGTAAAAATGGTGTTGTGATTGATTATACTCAGTTAATTTCAAATTATAAGGCGTTAAATCTTCAAGTAGTAGTGGCTTGTGATCCGCTTGCTTTAGTGAAATTAAAATCACCGGCAGAAATGGGAGCTGATTGTGCAGTGGGAACTACGCAAAGATTTGGTATTCCATTAGGTTATGGTGGTCCTCACGCTGCGTTTTTTGCTTGTAAAGAAGAATATAAACGTGATATTCCGGGAAGAATTATTGGGGTAACTCAAGATGCATACGGAAAACGTGCTTTGAGAATGGCTTTGCAAACAAGAGAGCAGCACATTAAGCGTGAGAAAGCGACTTCTAACATTTGTACAGCTCAAGTTTTATTGGCGGTAATGGCTTCTATGTATGCTGTTTATCATGGTAAAGCTGGTTTAGAATATATTGCAGACCAAATTCATTATAAGACCAATGCTTTAAGAGATGCGCTATCTGTTTTAGGATATGATACGGTGAAAGAGCCAGTTTTTGATACGGTTAAAATCAGTATGTCTGAAGAAGAAAAAGATAAGTTAAAGAGATTAATGCTAGATCATAAAATCAATTTAAATTATTTTACAGAAGGTTTTGTAAGTATTTCTATCAATGAAACTACAACTACCGAAAAAATTGATAAAGTAGTGGCAGCTTTTGCACAATTTAAGCAAAAACAAGGTTTCAAATTAGAGCCAAAAGCCGTTTCTAAAATTCCAGAAAATTTATTGAGAAAAGACGAAATCTTAAAAGAAGAAGTTTTTAATAAATATCATACAGAGACAGAATTGATGCGTTACATTAAGCGTCTCGAAAGAAAAGATTTATCACTCACGCATTCTATGATTTCTCTAGGTTCTTGTACCATGAAACTGAATGCAGCTACAGAAATGATTCCACTTTCTTGGGAATATTGGGGTGCTATTCATCCTTTTGTGCCAGTTAATCAAGCTGATGGTTATCAGAAATTAATCAAAACTTTAGAAAAAGATTTGGCTACGATTACTGGTTTTGCGGCAACATCACTTCAGCCAAATTCTGGAGCTCAAGGTGAATATGCTGGTTTAATGGTGATTAGAGCGTATCAAAAATCTATCGGTCAAGGTCACAGAAATATTTGTTTAATTCCTCAATCTGCTCACGGAACCAATCCTGCTTCTGCGGTAATTGCAGGTCTTAAAGTAGTGGTGGTGAAAAATCTAGAAGACGGACAAATAGATTTCGAAGATTTAAAAGCTAAAGTGGAAGAGCATAAAGATAATTTATCTGCTTTCATGATTACGTATCCATCTACTTATGGTTTCTTTGATGACAACGTAAAAGAAATTACAGACTTAATCCATGAAAATGGTGGTCAAGTTTATATGGATGGTGCAAACATGAATGCTCAAGTTGGCTTCACTTCACCAGGAAATATCGGTGCAGATGTTTGTCACTTAAATCTTCATAAGACTTTTGCAATTCCTCACGGTGGAGGTGGACCAGGAGTTGGGCCAATTTGTGTAGCAAAACATTTAGTACCTTTCTTGCCTCAAAATCCTAATATTCCAACAGGTGGAAGTCAAGGAATAGACGCTATTTCTTCTGCACCTTATGGTTCTGCATTGGTTCTTAATATTTCTTATGCTTATATTAAAATGTTAGGAGCGATTGGTTTGAGAAATTCTACGGAATTTGCAATCATCAACGCAAACTATTTAAAAGAAGTTTTGGGTGAGCATTTCCCAATTTTATATGCGAATAAAAAAGGAAGAGTAGCTCACGAATGTATTGTAGATTTCCGTCAGTTTAAACCACTAGGAATTGAGGTAGCAGATGTTGCAAAACGTTTGATGGATTATGGTTTCCATGCTCCTACCGTTTCTTTCCCAGTTGCTGGTACGTTAATGATTGAGCCTACAGAATCAGAATCTAAAGCAGAATTAGACAGATTTGCTGAAGCTTTAATTGCTATTAAAGCAGAAATTGAAGAAATTGCAGAAGGAAAAGCAGATGCTCATAATAATGTATTAAAAAATGCTCCGCATACAGAACAAGTGGTGATTTCAGATTCTTGGGATAAACCATATTCTCGTGAGAAAGCTGCTTATCCGCTAGAATGGGTGAGAGAGCATAAGTTCTTCGCTTCTGTATCTAGAGTAGACGAAGCTTTCGGAGATAGAAATTTGGTTTGTACTTGTGAGCCAATAGAAAGCTACATGTAAGATAAAAGTAAATTTTACAAATATTTTAAATCGCTAAATTCATTTTTAGCGATTTTTTTTGTTTGTAGATGGTCTTGTTTTGTAAAATGTTCATAATCAATAGTTTTATATTAAAGCGTTAAGATTAAAACAAATAAAAACTGTCAAATAAGATTATTTTAACAATAAATTATCTTTTAATTATTTAGAAATAAAGATAAAAAATCTTTTATTTGAACTTTATTTGTATATTTGCACTCTAAAACTATTTATTTAAATGGAATTTATCATTAGAAAAACAACCGCTGATGATTTTTGTTTTGCAGACGAGATTGTAAAAGAAATGGAAGAGTCTGCCAAAATTAGAGGAACAGGTATCGCCAAAAGATCTCCAGAATATATTAAGGAGAAGATGGAAAAAGGCGATGCGGTTATCGCAATCACGCACAATGGAATTTGGGCAGGATTCTGCTATATCGAAACATGGACCAATGGTGACTATGCTTCTAATTCGGGATTGATTGTTTCGCCAAGATATAGAAGTATCGGTTTAGCAAGTAGAATTAAAGAATCTGTGTTTAATGTGACCAGAGAAAAATATCCAAACGCTAAATTATTTGGGATTACCACAGGTTTGGCGGTAATGAAAATTAATTCAAGGTTGGGTTATCATCCAGTTCCTTTTTCGGAACTTACTCAAGATGATCAGTTCTGGGATGGTTGCCAAAGTTGTGTCAATTATTCTATTTTACAAAGCAAAGGCAGAAAAAATTGTCTCTGCACAGGAATGTTATTCGTTCCACCCAAAAAAAATAAAAGAGATTTAAGTTACTATATGCAAAATTATTAATAGAGATGAAAAAAGTTGTTTTAGCATTTAGCGGAGGTTTAGATACATCTTTTTGCGCAGTTTATTTGCAGCAAGATTTAGGCTACGAAGTTCATGCAGTTACGGTAAATACAGGTGGTTTTAATGAAGAGGAAGTTAAAAAATTAGAGCAAAAAGCAATTTTGCTAGGTGCTAAAACTTTTACGTGTCTAGATGTGGTGAAAGAATATTATGATTCTTGCATTCAGTATCTGGTTTTCGGGAATGTTCTCAAAAATAATACCTATCCGCTTTCTGTAAGTGCAGAACGTACCATTCAGGCAAAATCTTTGGCAGAATATGCGCTTAAAATCGGAGCAACAGCTATCGCACACGGAAGTACAGGCGCTGGAAACGACCAAGTTCGTTTTGATGGGATTTTCAATATCGTTTGTCCGCAGATTGAAATCATCACACCAATTCGTGATTTGAAACTTTCTCGTGAGGAGGAAATAGAGTATTTGACGAACAAAGGATTTTCAGGAGATTATACCAAATCGGTGTATTCTATCAATCAAGGACTTTGGGGAACTTCGGTTGGCGGAAAAGAAACGCTCACTTCTCATAGCAATTTGCCTGAAGAAGCTTACCCTTCTCAATTAAAGAAGCAAAATCCAGAACAGTTGACTTTAGAATTCGAAAAAGGACATTTAATTAAAATTAATGACCAAAAATTTTCTCATCCTTCCGAAGCGATTGTTAAATTAAATGAAATTGCTTCAGAATTTGCGATTGGTAGAGATACTCACGTTGGTGATACGATTATTGGGATTAAAGGTAGAGTAGGTTTCGAAGCTGCGGGTGCTATTTTAACTTTGAAAGCACATCACTTGCTAGAAAAACATGTACTTTCTAAATATCAATTGATGATTAAATCTCAAATGGCAGATTGGTACGGAACTTGGCTTCACGAAGCTCTTTTCTTAGATCCTGTGATGAGAGATATTGAAAAATTAATGGAAAATTCTCAGAAAAATGTTACAGGTAAAGTGTTTGTTACGCTTCTTCCTTATCGTTTTGAACTGAACGGAATTGAATCTAAATACGACTTAATGACTTCTAAATTCGGAAGTTACGGTGAAATGAATAAATCTTGGAGCGGCGAAGACGTGAAAGGTTTTTCTAAAATTTACACCAATTATCTATCGATTTATCATCAAGTAAACGCTGAAAATAATGATTAAAGCAGGAATTATTGGTGGAACAGGTTACACAGGTGGCGAACTGATTCGTTTGTTGCTCAATCATCCGAATGCAGAACTTTCGTTTGTGACGAGCTATTCTAATGTGGGCAAAAAAGTAACCGATTTGCACCAAGATTTAATCGGAGAAATAGATTTAGAGTTTATTGATAATTCTACCGAGGCAGATGTTCTTTTTCTGGCTTTACCACATAAAGAAAGTAAAATTTGGCTTGAAAATAATAACGTTGGAAACGCTGTTGTTATTGATTTAGGAAACGATTTCAGAATTGGAGAAACCTATCAAGGAAATTCTTTTGTTTATGGACTTCCAGAACTGAATTTAGATAAAATTAAAGGTGCAAAATTGATTGCTAATCCTGGTTGTTTTGCAACTGCAATTCAGTTGGGAATCATTCCGATTCTTCAAAATCAAGAAGTTTCAGAAATTTATACGACAGGAATTACGGGTGCAACTGGTGCAGGAAAATCACTTTCTGAAACTACGCATTTTAGTTGGAGACAAAATAATATTTCGGCGTATAAAACTTTAACGCATCAGCATTTAGGAGAAATTAAATTTCAATTAAAAGAGTTGAGTAAAGTGCCATTTTCGGTGCAATTTGTTCCGTGGAGAGGAGATTTTGCCAGAGGAATTTTTGTGAGTTCTACTTTTAAAACTTCACTTTCTTTAGAAGAATTATTTGAACTCTATGAAAATTTCTACGAAGGACAAATGTTCACTACGGTTTCCAGAAAAGAAATTAATCTGAAACAAGTAGTTAATACCAATAGGTGTTTGATTAATATTGAAAAAAACGGAGATTTTACAGTGGTTCATTCTGCAATTGATAATCTCTTGAAAGGCGCTTCAGGACAAGCTATTCACAATATGAATATATCATTCGGGTTTCCCGAAAACGCAGGTTTGAAACTCAAATCTATCGCTTTTTAGCAATAAAAAGTAAAAATGAAAGGTACTTTGTCAAAGTTTTTTGCGAAGCAAATTAATCTTTGACAAAGTTTTTAAAAAGAAAAATATTAAAATAAATGACATAAGATTCGGAGGCGTTAAAAAATTCTGAAAATAATTCGTCAAAAAATCTCTGCTGTTTGAGAAAGCGGTGGGAATGTTGAGGCTCGAGTTTCAGAGATTTTAGAATTAGTTTTAGAATTTTAGCCGAGAATCTAAGTCTTGAATTTTTGGTTCTTTTGTTTCAAGACAAAAGAACTTAACCAAAAGAAATAATTAAATGAAACTTTTTGATGTATATCCTTTAATAGATGTAACTCCTACAAAAGCGGAAGGAAGCTATTTTTGGGACGAAAACGGAACGGAATATCTAGATTTATATGGCGGCCACGCTGTGATTTCCATCGGACATTCTCATCCAACTTATGTAAAATACATTACAGAACAATTGAATAATATCGGTTTTTATTCCAATTATGTGAAAATTCCGATTCAAAATCAAGTCGCTGAACAACTGACCAAGTTGTCTGGTTATGATGATTATACCCTTTTCCTTTGCAATTCTGGTGCTGAAGCCAATGAAAATGCCATAAAATTGGCTTCTTTCCACACCGGAAAAAAGAAAATTATTTATTTTTCTGGAGCTTTCCACGGAAGAACTGCGGCAGCTGTAGCTTGTACAGACAATCCGAAAATTGTAGCACCAGTGAATCAATCTGAAAATTTCGTAAAACTTCCCTTCAATGATTTGGAAGCTTTAGAAAATGAATTCAAAACCAATTCAGATATTGCTGGAGTGATTGTAGAAGGAATTCAAGGAGTTGGTGGAGTTCAAATTCCAACCACCGAATTTTTACAGAAAATTCAGGAGTTGTGTAATGAGAATAATGCCGTTTTCATCGCAGACGAAATTCAATCTGGTTTCGGAAGAAGCGGTAAATTTTTCGCGCATCAACACGCTGGTGTAACTCCTGATATTATTTCGATGGCAAAAGGAATGGGAAATGGTTTTCCTGTTGCGGGAATTTTAATTTCACCTAAATTCAAAGCTTCGTACGGTTTGCTTGGGACAACTTTTGGAGGAAATTTCTTGGCTTGTGCTGCAACCAAAGCGGTTTTAGATGTTATTGAAGAAGAAAATCTATTACAAAATGCTCAAGAAGTGGGAGATTACTTGGTTTCTTTGCTACAAAATCAAAAAAATATCAAAGAAATTCGTTATCAAGGTTTGATGATTGGGATTGATTTGGCTTTTCCTTGCAATGCAGTAAGAAATAGATTGGTTAAAGAATACAAAATGTTGACAGGTAATGCTTCTACACCAAATACTTTAAGAGTTTTACCTGCTCTGAATGTGAAAAAAGAAGATGTGAAAAAATTCGCAGATGCTTTAATCCAAATTTTAAACGAATATTAGAATTTTAGATTTATGATTTTGGATTTACAATTTTTGGATATTAAATTTCATTAAATCTCTAAAAATCTGTGTAATCTGTGGGAAACCATAAACAGAATACTTTGCGAAGCATTTATGCCTTTGCTTTCTTAAAATAAAACATAAATTAATATTAAACCTTTGCGTTAAAATAAATAAAAATGAAACAGTTTCTATCTATAAACGACGTAGAAAATCTTGAAAACCTAATTCAAGATGCTTTAGAATACAAGAAAAATCCTTTGAAGGATGAGAATTTGGCTAAAGGGAAAACTTTGGGCTTAATTTTTATGAATTCTAGCCTCAGAACAAGAATGAGTACTCAAAAAGCGGCTGAAAATCTAGGTTTTAAAGTGATGACTTTCAATGCTGGACAAGATTTTTGGGCTTGGGAAACTGAGGTTGGAGCTGTTATGAATGATGCTACAGTTGAACACATAAAAGATGCAGCTACAGTTATTGGACAGTATTGCGATGTAGTAGCAATCAGATGTTTTGCAGATTTAAAAAATAAAAAATCCGACACCGAAGAAAAGATTTTAACGCTTTTTCAAAAATATGTCAATAAACCTTTAATTTCTATGGAAGCTGCAACCAGACATCCTTTGCAGAGTTTGGCAGACACCATTACCATTAAAGAACAATGGAAAGAATCCAGAAAACCGAAAGTGGTTTTAACGTGGGGACCTCACATTAAACCAATTCCGCACGCTGTTGCCAATTCTTTTGCAGAATGGATGAATGCGCAAGATGTAGATTTTGTGATTACGCATCCTGAAGGTTTAGATTTAGACCCAGCTTTTGTTGGCGGTGCTCAAGTGACTAATAATCAAGAAGAAGCGTTGAAAGATGCTGATTTTGTGTATATTAAAAACTGGAGTTCATTTAATGATTACGGAAAAGTAGCAGAAGGTTATGATGATTGGATGCTTACGGAAGAAAAAATGAAAATCACCAATAACGGAAGACCAATGCATTGTTTACCAGTTCGTAGAAATGTAGAAGTGAGTGATGAGGTTTTGGATTCTGAACAGTCATTGATTTTTGAACAATCATACAACAGATTGTTCGCTGCACAAGCAGTTTTGAAAAATATTTTGTAATGTTTTCTCGCTGATAAAGCAGATTTGGCAGATTAATATAATTGTAAATATATCAGCTCAATCAGCTCAATCTGCGAGAGAAAGACAAGAATCACAAGTTTTTCTTTTTTTGTAAGGTATTTATGAGCCACGAAGTGTCGACATATTATTAAAATTAAAAACATATCAGCTTAATCAGCAAAATCTGCGAGAGAATAAAAAATAATAGAAGTGCAAAAACAAGAACTATACATCATCAAAATTGGTGGAAACGTAATAGACCATCCGGAAAAGTTAGAAGCTTTTTTGAAGGATTTTTCTGAAATTCAAAAACCGAAAATTCTAGTTCACGGTGGTGGTAAATTGGCAACCAAATTAGCCGAAAAACTAGAAATTCCACAGGAGTTTTTTGAGGGCAGAAGAATTACCAATGAGGAAACCAGAGATGTTGCGGTGATGGTTTATGCAGGTCTAATCAATAAAAATATTGTGGCTACTTTACAGAAAAATGGTTTGAATTCCATCGGTTTTTCTGGAGCTGATGCCAATCTTATTCCGGCTCACAAAAGACCTGTGAAAACCATAGACTTCGGTTGGGTAGGAGATGTAGAAACCGAAAAAATTAACGCTAATTTTTTAGAAAAAGTAATTTCTGAAAATATTTGTCCGGTTTTTTGTGCCATTACACACGATGGAAAAGGTAATTTGCTCAATACCAATGCAGATACCATTGCATCGAGTTTAGCAGTTGCTTTATCAGCACATTTTGAAGTAAATTTGGCGTATTGTTTTGAGAAAAATGGAGTTTTAGAGCATGTAGAAGATGAAAATTCAGTCATTGCTAAAATAACGCCAGAAACGTATATTCAACTCAAAGAAAAAAATATTGTGAATGACGGAATGATTCCTAAAATCGATAATGCTTTTGCAGCAATAGAAAAAGGAGTAAAATCTGTATTTATTGTAAAAGAAACTTTTTTGAAGAAACTCATTAACGAAAACGATAGAACGAGTGGAACAGAAATCACCCAATAATTTTTTAGAACTTGGCGATAATGCAGTTGAACTGCTCAAAAACCTCATTTCTATTCCTTCTTTTAGCAAAGAAGAAGATAAAACGGCTGATTTAATCGAGAAATATCTTCAAGAAAAAGGAGTGAAAACGCATCGTCAACAAAACAATGTTTGGGCTTTTAACCAAAATTTTTCTCCCGAAAAACCAACGATTTTACTCAATTCTCATCACGATACGGTAAGACCCAATTCTGGTTACACTTTAGATCCATTTACACCGATTGTAAAAGATGGTAAACTTTACGGTTTAGGCAGTAATGATGCAGGTGGAGCCTTGGTTTCTTTGATGGCGGCTTTTATTTATTTTTACAAAACTGAAGATTTAAAATACAATATCGTTTATGCAGCAACTGCAGAAGAAGAAAACTCTGGTTTAGATGGAGTAGAATCGGTACTTCCGCATTTCGGAAATTTAGAATTTGCGATTGTTGGTGAGCCAACCGAAATGCAGATGGCGATTGCTGAAAAAGGCTTAATGGTAGTAGATTGCGAAGCTTCGGGTACTTCTTCTCACGCAGCGCATCCTAATGATGATAACGCCATTTACAACGCAATTAAGGATATAGAATGGATTAAAAATTATCAGTTTCCTAAAAAATCTGATGCTTTAGGCTATGTAAAAATGACGGTAAGCGTTATCAATGCTGGCAAATTACACAATATGGTGCCCAACACTTGCAGTTTTACCATAGATGTAAGGACTACAGACCAATACACCAATCGGGAAGTTTTAGAAATTATTCAACAAAATATAAAAAGTAAAGCTGTTGCAAGAGGTTTCAGGCTCAATTCTTCGTCGATTTCTGTGGAACATCCTATTGTAAAAGCAGGTCTGGAATTGGGCAGAACAACTTACGGCTCACCTACTACTTCAGATCAAGCGGTAATTCCGTTTCCTTCGTTGAAAATGGGGCCAGGTTTATCTGCGCGTTCGCACAGCAGTGACGAGTTTATTTATGTAGATGAAATTTATGAAGGCATAAAAATTTACATTCAATTACTATCAAAAATTGTATTTTAAAATGAGCAAAAAACTTTGGCAAAAAAATAATTTATCCGAAAATCAGCACGCTGCTTTGGTAGAAAAATTTACCATTGGCAGAGATGCAGAATTTGATTTGCAACTCGCAAAATACGATGTTTTGGGAAACAAGGCGCATGTGAAAATGCTTGCAACTATTGGTCTGATTGAAGAATCTGAATTGCCAAAAATTTTAGAAGAATTAGATGATATTGCACTTCAAATAGAAGAAGGAAAATTTGTCATCGAAGAAGGAATAGAAGATGTTCACTCTCAAATCGAATTTCAATTGACACAGAAATTGGGTGATATTGGTAAAAAAATTCATTCTGCACGTTCTAGAAATGACCAAGTTTTGGTGGATATTAAACTCTTCCTCAAAAACGAAATTCTAGAAATTAAAGATTTGGTAAAAAATCTTTTCCAGACTTTACAAAAATTAAGCAATCAGCATCAAGATAAGCTCATTCCCGGTTATACGCATTTTCAAATTGCGATGCCTTCCTCTTTTGGACTGTGGTTTGGAGCTTATGCAGAAGCGTTGATAGACGATTTAGAAATGCTTTTGGCTGCATATAAAATTACCAATAAAAATCCTTTAGGTTCTGGCGCTGGTTATGGTTCTTCGTTTCCGATTAATCGTACTTTAACTACAGAATTACTGGAATTTGAAACACTGAATTACAATGTAGTTTATGCACAGATGACACGCGGAAAATCTGAAAAAACTTTGGCAACAGCTATTGCTGCTATTGCACATACTTTGAGCAAATTAGCGTATGATGTGTGTTTGTATATGAATCAGAATTTCGGATTTATCACATTTCCAGATACTTTCACTACGGGAAGCAGCATTATGCCGCACAAAAAAAATCCAGATATTTTTGAACTCATTCGTGGGAAATGTAATATTTTGCAAGGTGTTCCTACAGAATTAACATTGTTGACCAATAATTTGCCTTCTGGTTATCACCGAGAAATGCAATTGACCAAAGAAGTGCTTTTTCCCGCAATTAATACCATCAAAGATTGCCTTTATATCACAGAATATACCTTAAATCACATTCAAGTAAAAGATAATATTTTGGAAGACGAAAAGTATCAATATCTTTTTAGTGTGGAGAATGTAAATGATTTGGTTTTGAATGGAGTTTCGTTCCGTGATGCTTATGTGCAAGTTGGTCAAAGTATTGAAAATCAATATTTTGAACCGAATAAAAACTTAAAACATACGCACGAAGGAAGCATCGGAAATCTTTGCAACGAAGAAATTAAAGAAGAATTCTCAAAAGTTTTTGAGAAATTTAAATAGGATGGAGTGGAATAATTGAATTAAAAAAGCTTTAAACGGAATGGTTTAAAGCTTATTTTTTTTAGACGAATTTTTCTCATTTTCCATATCCAGTTGATGTTCTTTTTCTAAGAGTTTATAAGTGTTTTCTCTTTTGATTTCGTTCAGAACAATACTGCTGTGGTATTGGTAAATATTTGGAGTGTTAGCTAAAACATTGGTAATGAAATTGTTATAAGTGTCAATGTTATTGGTGGCGATTTTCAGCATATAGTCATAAGTTCCAGACAAACTGAGGACTTCTTGTACTTCATCATACTGTCTAATTTCTTGCTCAAATTCATCTAGCGATTGCTTCGATTGATTTCTAATCGTCACGTTACAGTAAGCCACTAAATCGATGCCTATTTTCTTACGATTGAGAATAGCAGCATATTTTTCTATAAAACCATTTTTTTCTAAATACTTAATTCTGTCGTAAGTTGGGGTAAAAGATAAGCCAATTTTCTCTCCGATTTCTTTTACCGAATAGTTAGAATTTCTTTGAAGCAAATCTAATATTTGTAAATCTTTTTGATCTAAATTTTGACTCATTAGTTTTTTTTATAGTGGTTCAGAAACAAATATACACTAAATTTTTTAATTTTTTTAACAGAATTCTTCCTCATTGAAGTAAAACTTTAGCTTGAAAACATTTTCAGAAATTTTATTTTACTCTTTCTTTACATTATGTAAAATATTTTCTAATAAGTCAATTTGAGTTTTCTGAATTTCGAGTAAATCTTGTTGATAGTGAATGATTAAATGGTCTATTTTTTCGTGTAACTCTCTGATTTCTAGTTCATTTTTTAAATTAATTTTGTAATCTTTTTTTGCGCGTTCTCTATCTTTTTCTTCTTGTCGGTTTTGGCTCATCATAATCACAGGAGCCTGAATTGCCGCAATACAAGACAAAATTAAGTTCAATAAAATGAAAGGATATGGGTCAAAACCATGATTAGAAAGCCAAAAAACATTCAGTAAAATCCAAGCAACTAAAAAGGTCATGAAAAAGATAATAAATCCCCAACTTCCCCCAAACTCAGCTACTTTATCTGCCAATTTTTGACCAAAAGTAATTTCTTGTTTATCTTCTTCCACTTCTGTAGAAATCATGGTGTTTTTAGAAACAGATTGAATGACTTGTTTTTCTACTTCGGTTAGGTTTCCTATTTTTTTGTTGAGAAATTCAGAGATATATTTTTCTCGATAATCATTCATTTCTTCAATGCTCAAAAACAATTTTTAGAAAAATTTGGATGCGTTTTATTGATAAAATGAAACAAGGATTGTCTGATATTTTTAGCGGAAATTTTTTCGTTTTCGGGAAATTCTTTCCCAGATAAATCACTTCTGAAAGTACTCATATTGATTAAATTTTATGAAGTTTTTACTGTGCTTAAACACCAAAATAGAGATTCGTTTTTTTAGAAATTTTCCATTTTCCATTGATAAATTCTGCGCTAATGTTTCCTGAACCTTTTTGATCAGCATAATCTATATCATAAGTATTAGGATAGAATTTATTTTCAGAAATTTTGCTGTATTTTACACTGAAAAAATGGTCTAAAACATCTTCTTTAATAGGAATTTGCTCTTCGGTGTTATAAAAAAGAAATTTTCCATTTTTGGGATTGATTTGATTGAAGTAATCACAGTCGGTCAAGACTTCTGTAAAACTGTAATGCGTTTTTGGCAAAGTTTCATCTACGATGGCTTCGTACATTGCAGAGAATTTAGAAGAAACAGATGCGTATCTAGGATTAGCATCCTCGAAATCATTGACTCCATCATCATCACTATCTTTTAGGGTTGGATTTAAACCAATAAATTGTTCAAACAAATCATTGTAACCATCTTGGTCACTGTCTTTTTTAACTTCAGCAAGTGAAATAGAAAATTCTACATCATCTTTTATCACTTCATATTTTGGCAAAATAGGAAAAGACGAAAGTCGAGTAACTTTTACGATGCTTCCGCTTAAATGAACAGCATTCTCACTTAAAAATGTGAAATTAGGTGCATTAAAATCATAATTCACAAAAGCATTCTGGGTAAGCCCAAGAAAATAAGGTTTCGCTTTTTGATTTCCAGATTTTTCGATGAGCCAAAGTCCGTATTTATTTTTGGCGAGTGCAAACTGATTTTGTTTAGAAAGATATTGAAATTCAGGTAAATCGCTGATGAAATCTTTAAAAATAGTTTGATATTCTGGAGAATTAATGAATTGTTTTTCCTTTTCTGTTTCTTTATTGAAGAAATCTAAATTTCCTTCAAAATTTCCTTTATTTTCTAAGGTTTTATATTGAATATGTTTCGGAAAATTATGTAAAATATCTTCTTTTGATGGTTCTACATATTGCTTTTTGGGAGTTTCTTTACCCACTTTTACAATTTGGAAACAATTTTCTTCAATAGATTTCTGATTGAAAGTTTCTGGTTTTTTATCGCAAGAAATAATCGCCGCCAAGAGTAAAAAATTTAAAATTTTCATAGCTAAATTTTTAGATATTAAATTTAAGACTTATTTTTGAATTAGATTATGATTCTAAACACAATTTTTACCAATCAGAGAACCGGAAACCACGTTCAGAACATTGTTTCACGTACGGATTTCCAGAGAGATTTTGACCGAATTATCTTTTCTTCGGCATTCAGAAGATTACAAAATAAAACTCAGGTTTTCCCACTTCCAGGAAGTGTTTTCGTGCACAATCGTCTCACGCATTCGCTAGAAGTTTCTTCTGTGGGAAGAAGTTTGGGGAGTCTTGCTGGCGAATTTATCGTTCAAAATTTTGAAAACGAACTCACCGAAGATTCTAAAAATTTCTACTTGTATAATCTCAATAATGTGATTGCAGCGGCTTGTCTTTGTCATGACATTGGCAATCCAGCATTCGGACATTCTGGTGAAGATGCAATTGCTAGTTTTTTTGAAAAGAATGAATCAGAATTAAAGCCAAAATTCACTGAAAAAGAATGGGCAGATTTGGTAAATTTCGAAGGAAATGCCAATGCCATCAGAATTCTTACGCACAAACAAACGGGTAAAGATGAAGGCGGAACTCAGCTTACTTACACTACTTTGGCAAGTATCGCCAAATATCCTTGCGAAGCGATTGCTAAGAAAAAAGGTCACGTTAATCGTAAGAAATTTGGGTTTTTTCAAAGTGAAAAACAGACTTTTCTGAATATTGCGAATGCTACCAAAATGATGGTGGAAAGTGAAGAACCTACGATTTTTAAACGTCATCCTTTCGTTTGGTTGGTAGAAGCAGCAGACGATATTTGTTATAATATTATTGACATGGAAGATGCGCACAGATTGGGAATTATTTCTACTGCTGACTGCGAAAATCTTTTCATGGATTTGATAAAGTCTGTCAATGAAAAAGATGCAAAAAGAAGTGCAGAGAAATTGCTTTTATTTTCGAATAAAAATGAGAGAATTTCTTATTTGAGAGCCAAAGTGATTAATGCACTCATCAATAAATCTACAGAATTATATCAATTGCATTTCTCTGAAATTTTAAACGGAACTTTGAATAAAGCATTGCTAGATATTTTTAAATCTGAGAGTGAATCTTTTCAAGAAGTGGAACGTTTTTCTATCGAAAAAATATATGGTCACAGAAGTGTGGTAGAAATAGAAAACGCTGGCTATAATGTAATGTATGAGCTTTTGAACCATTTTATTCCGCCGATTATTAAAGAAAAATCAGAGCGTAAAGGTTTTGAGAAAAAAGCATTACAATTGATTCCTTCACAATTTATCTATGAAGATGGAACGGTTTATGAGAAAGTTCTCGGAGTCCTGGATTTCGTTTCTGGAATGACGGACAATTTCGCAACAGATTTGTATCGAAAAATCAAAGGAATAGATATTGGAATGACGATGTAATTTTCATGTAAAGTTGATGTATCGTTGAGTCGTAAATTTGATTATTGAAAATAAAGAAGATTACAGCAAATAAAGAGTATTGAATTCTCAAAGTTTTACAAATTAGCAACTTCACGATTTCACGACTTTACAACTTTACAACTTCACGACTTTACAATTTCACGAGTTTAGAAATATTTCGTAACTTTAAAGAACATTTCAACACTTATTAGAAAATTTTTAAAAACAATAAACTATGGAAGTATTAGGCGTTTTAGTCTTTTTGGGACTCGTTATTTTATTCGCTTCTTTTTTCACTGTAAAACAAGAAACAGCGGCAATTGTAGAGCGTTTTGGTAAATTTCAATCGGTAAGACAATCTGGTCTTCATCTTAAAATTCCTTTTGTAGATCAAATTGCAAAAAGAATGAATCTTAGAATTCAGCAGTTAGACGTGATGATTGACACCAAAACTTTGGATAATGTTTTCCTTAAAATGAAAGTTTCTGTGCAGTATCAAGTGATTAGAAATCAAGTTGGTGATGCGTATTATCGTTTAGAAAATCCTCAAGATCAAATTACATCTTATGTTTTTGACGTAGTAAGAGCCGAAGTTCCTAAACTAAAATTAGACGATGTTTTCGTGAAAAAAGATGATATTGCAATTGCAGTGAAAGGTGAGTTGCAAGAAGCGATGCAATCTTATGGTTATGACATTATTAAAGCATTGGTGACAGATATTGACCCAGATGAACAGGTGAAACACGCCATGAACAGAATAAATGCTGCTGAACGTGAAAAAACAGCTGCAGAATATGAATCTGAAGCGCAAAGAATCAGAATTGTAGCCGTTGCAAAGGCAGAAGCTGAATCTAAAAAATTACAAGGTCAAGGTATTGCAGACCAACGTAGAGAAATTGCAAAAGGTTTAGAAGAATCGGTAAGAATGCTGAATAATGTGAATATCGGTTCTCAAGAAGCATCTGCGTTAATCGTAGTGACACAGCATTATGATACGCTACATTCTGTAGGTGCCAATAATAGAAGTAACTTGGTTCTATTGCCTAATTCTCCTACTGCTGCAAGCAATATGCTTAACGATATGATGGTAGCCATGACTGCGGCTAATAAATTAGAACAAGCAGATCAAGGTAAAATGCCACCTCCACCAAAACAACATAATCATTAATAACAAAATATCCCGAGAGTTTCTCGGGATTTTTTTTGTATTGCAGAGCCACGAAGTGGCGATGAGAAGTAAGATAGGATTTTAATCCTATTTTTTAATCAAATAGATATTTCTCATCATAATCTACTTTATTCTTTCTTAAAATTTCTAAAATTTCATTTTCAAAATTTTTCTTTTGATGATGCTTTTTCTGAAATTTAATATAATCAATAAGCTTTTCTGTATGGGTTTCGCTCACAGAAAATGCACCATAACCATCTTGCCAATAAAAATTACTAAATTCTTCTCCTTGCGTTTTTATCCATTTTGAAGAACGGGCTTTTACGTGTTCAACTAAATTGAATAATGCAATTTTTCTAGATAAAAGGCATAAAATATGAATATGATCATTATGTCCACCAATTGCTACAGGATTGCATTCTAATTCTCTGCAAATTCCACCAATGTATGCATATAATTTATTTTCTATTGATGGACTGATCAATGGTTTTCTATTCTTTGTACTAAATACAATGTGAATGTAATTTTTTGCTAATGATTGTGCCATATTTCATAGGATTAAAATCCTATTGTATTTCTTTTCGCCACTTCGTGGCTCAAAAATTACATATTCTCAGGATTCAACTTACTATTTTTCTTTCCGTAGAAGAAATAGATTCCTAATCCTATAATAAACCATAATCCGAACCAGAACCAGTTATTATGCGTCATTCCTGTTAATAAATACAGACAAGAAGTTAAACCTAATAATGGTATTAGAGAAAGGTTTTTGAGATAAGACAATACTACTAAAGCTAAATTAATTATCAAGAAAATGATGATAGAAAGCCTAAATTCACCTTCATTCTCATCTGTAATATTCCATAAATTATGGAAAAACTCTGGCTGCCAAAAATAGAAGCCTACTAATCCACCGATAAATAATACAGGGAAAATATATTTAGCATTGATGTAAGGCAAATGAAATCTGCCTTTTAATTTTTCCTTTTGTGGCATCAATAAAATTCCTCCATTTACCAATACAAATGCGAAAATAGTCCCGATACTGGTAAAATCTAAAATAAAAGTTTTATCCGTGAATAAAATCGGTAAACCAACAGCAACTCCTGTAATAATAGTAGCGAAACTTGGAGTTTTATATTTTGGGTGAATTTCTGCAAATTTTTTCGGCATTAATCCGTCTCTACTCATACTCATCCAAATTCTTGGTTGGCCCATTTGGAAAACCAACAAAACCGTAGTAATCGCAACAATAGCGGTTACAGAAACCACAAATTCCATCCAAGGAATATTGGCATTTTGAGGAGCGAAAATAAAAGATAATGGATCGCCGATTCCTTCAAATTTTCTATAATCTACAATTCCTGTTAATACTAATGTCAAAACAATATAAATTGCGGTACTCAAAACCAAAGAAATAATCATTCCTTTGGGTAAAGTTTTTTCAGGATTTTTAGTCTCTTCAGAAAGCACGCTCAATGCGTCAAAACCAATGTAAGCAAAGAAAACACCAGCTACAGCACTCATTACTCCTGTAAAACCATTGGGCATAAAAGATTTTACGCCTTCATTGTTGGTAGGAACCCAATTTTCTGCATTGAGATAAAAAACACCTACTGCAATAATTAAAAATATCACCGCTAACTTTAAGATAACCAATAAGTTATTGAAATTTCTACTTTCTTTAATGCCAATATAAACCAACCAAGTGATTAAAGCGTTAATAATCAGAGCAGGAATATCTACGATAAATTTAATTCCAGCAATGATGGGAGCAGATTTCCATGCGTTTACCAATTCTTGATTTTGAGAACCTGCCATAAATGCTTTTTTGGCTTCTGTATAACTGGTACTCAAATAATCTGGAATTTCGAAACCTAATCTTTCTACAAAAGACGTAAAATAATCACTCCAAGAAAAAGCGACATAAATATTCCCGAAGGAATATTCCATAATCAGCGCCCAACCAATAATCCAAGCGATTAACTCGCCGAAACTGGCATATGCATAAGTATATGCACTTCCTGCAGTAGGAATTCTACTGGCAAATTCTGCATAAGACATCGCCGTAAATGCACATGCAATAGCACAAATAATATACAAGGAAATTACACCAGGTCCGCCTCGGAAAATAGCCTCGCCTAAACTACTGAAACTCCCAGCTCCAATGATGGCAGCTAAACCAAAAAATACAATGTCCCAAGTACCGAGAGCTCTAATCAATTCAGATTTATGCTCTTTTCCAGTGTAATGTTTTCTTCTGAAAAGTTGATTCATTCTTGATTTTTAAAATTACAAAGTAACAAATGTAATTAAAAATCTGAAAAATGTAGATTTATTTGTCTTTTTTATCTCTCTTTTTAGATAAAAAATTTGATTCTTCATCCTTAAAAAACTTGCTTCTACAATAAGTTTTCTGTATTTTCGTTCTAATTATTACAATTCTAATTCATCAAAAAATAATGAATCAAAGAAATAAAATTTTATTGCTATCGGCCATTTCATTATCTGGTCTTTCGATGGCTCAACAATCACAATTTTTCGCAGACAAAGAACAATATCGTTTCAACCTTGCCGAAAATCTTTACCAAAATAAAATCTACGCTGCTTCACAATACGAATTTTCTAGACAGTATTTTTTTAACCAAAATTTAGAAAATTCTAAGAAAGAAACTGCCCGTTTTTTCAGCAATGTTATCGGAGTAATTCTGGCTCAGAATCATGCAGAAGACGGTCTTGATGCTTTTATCAAAGATTATCCTAAATCTGCACTTTTTGCTCAAGCGAATTTGCCTTTAGCGGATTATTATTTGGCTAAAAAGGATTTTCCTAAAGCTTTGGAAACGCTTCAAAAAGTCAATCAATATCAATTAGATAAACAGGAAAACACACAGTATATCTTGAAATTGGGATATGCCAAATTCATGACTGGTGATTCTAATGGTGCGATTGATGCATTGGAAGAAGCGTATAAAAATGCCGAAGAAAAAGGTGATATTGCGTATATGCTCGGACATTTATATTACGCCAACCAACAAAACGAAAAGGCTTTTCAGTTTTTTGATGAAATCAAAAATAATGAAAAGTACGCTAAGTTGGTAAAACCGTATTATGTACAGTTGTATTTTAACGAAAAGGACTACGAGAAAGCCATTGTAGAAGGAAATGATTTGCTCCAAGAAGATATTTCTTCGGCTTATAAAGCAGAAGTTCACAAAATTATTGGCGAAAGTTATTTCATGCAAAAGCAATATGCAGAAGCGTATCCTCATTTAAAAGCGTATTTGCAAACCCAACAAAACCCTTCGGAAAGTGATTTGTATGAAATGGGATTTGTAGCGGCAAATCTTCAAAAATTTGACGAAGCGATTTCATATTACAATCAGTTGGTGAATTCTAATTCTGCGTTTTCCCAAAATGCATATTATCAGCTAGGAAATGCGTATTTAGAAGTAGGGAAGAAGCAAGAAGCTTTGTCAGCGTTTCGTTCGGCGAAAGAAATGACTTATGATAAAAATGTCTCAAAACTAGCACACGAACAATATGCAAAATTGAGTTACGATATTGGAAATCCGTTTGAAAGTCCGCAAATTGCCATCAAATCTTACCTCGAAAAATATGGTTATTCTAAAGAACTAGAACAACTTTTGGTAAAATCTTACTTGTATTCTGGCGATTACAAAGGTACGATAAAAGCAATTGAAGAATTAACTGGCGTTGATTCTCAAACCGAAAAAATCTACCAAGAAGTGCTGTTTTTATACGGAACGGAGCTTTTTAACAAAGGCGAATTAGACGCTGCGGAACAAAATTTCAAGAAAAGTTTAAAATATAATCTTAATAGAACGTTCAACTTAAGAGCGCAATATTGGTTGGCGCAAACGTATTATCAAAAAGGAGACTATGCTACTGCAATTTATGGTTTTGAAAAGTTGGATAGAAATGCAGAAGAATTTCCAGAGAAGCAACAATTGAGTTATGATTTGGGTTACGCTTATTTCAAATCGAAGAATTTTGTAAAAGCTAAAGAATATTTCAAAGAATATCTTAAAAATCCAAAATCTGAATTTAAAAATGATGCTGAATTGCGTTTGGCAGATACCTATTACGCGGGTAATGAATTGAATGAAGCTATTGCAATTTACAATAAAACGGAAGGTGCAAACGATTATACTCAGTTTCAAAAAGCAATGGCGATTGGTTTTAAAGGTGATACAGAAGGTAAAATTGCTGAATTGAAGAAACTAATTTCTAATTATAAAAATTCTGAATATCAAGACGATGCGTATTACGAGTTGGGAACTTCTTATGCTTCGATTGATCAGTTTCAAAATTCTAGTGATGCGTTTTCACAGGTGATAAAAATTGGCGCAGATAAAGATTTGGTTGCCAATGCTGAAATCTATAGAGCGCAGAATTACGAAGACTTAAACCAACCGGAAAAAGCTTTAGCAGAGCTGAAATCTCTTGGTAATAAATATAAAAATACGGCGTATGCAGAGAAAATTGTAGCGGCAACTAAACCAATTTATTTGAAAAACGGAGACGCTTCTGGTTACGAATATTTTGCAAAGAACTTGGGCGTAAATATTGCTCAAACAGATTTAGACGAAATTAATCTTTCTTTGGCGCAATCGCAGTTTGCGAAGAAAGAATATGCAAAAGCTATCCCTAATTATGAGAAGTTTTTAACCCAAAATCCAACAGGTGAAAAATTCTATCAAGCGCAATATGAATTGGGCGAAAGTTATTATCAAACCAAGAATTTTACGAAAGCCAAATTGGTTTTAGGGGAAATTGCCAATGCTCAAAATGATTACCAGGAAGATGCTCAAGTAAGAATTGCTCAGATTTTATTGAGTGAAAACAACAGTTCTGAAGCGAAAATTTATTTGGAAAATCTCGCCAACTCATCGAATGTGACCATTAAAAATTTCACGAGTATAGAATTGATGAAGATTTATGCAGAAGAAAAGAATTTTTCACAAGCAGAAAAATTTGCCAATGAAGTCTTGAAATATTCGAAAAACTCAGCAGCAGTTTTAGAACAGGCGAAGGTTATTAAAGCCAGAAGTTTGATGAATCAAGGCAAAGATAAAGACGCACAAACCGCTTATGCTGCTTTAGAAAAATCTGCAAATACAGAAGTTGCAGCAGAAGCACTTTACGCAAAAGCGTTTTATCAAAACAAAGGAAAAGCTTTCAAATCTTCAAATGAAACCATTTTCAAACTGGCCAATAATTATGCTTCAGAAGAATTTTGGGGCGCAAAAGCTTTAGTGTTGATGGCGAGAAATTATTTGGCTTTGAAAGACAAATATCAAGCAAGTTATACTTGTGATCAAATCATAGAAAACTATCAGGATTTCCCAGAAATTGTTTCAGAAGCTAGGGAAGTAAAAAGTCAAATTAGATAATTGGGTAGTTGTTGGATGATGTATGATGTATGATGTATGATTTATGAAGGATGAAGGAAATTTTGCTCCGTAGGAGCGAAAGGTTTGTAGAAACCAAATTGTAATATTAAAAAAAGCTCCGAAGGAGCGAAACTCTCGTAACACGTAAAACGAACCTCGTAACACGAAAAAAATGAACAAAAACATAAAAATATTATCTCTTGTTTTGGTAGGAATTTCCCAATTTTCTTTGGCTCAAATCAAAGAAGAAAGACTAATTCTCGACAGAAAACGTGAACCTGAAGTGAAGAAAATCGAAAAGAAAAAAACTTCGGTAGAAACAGAGAAAAATTATCCTCCGAAAGAAAAAGAGCAGGAACTTGTGGAATATAAAATTACCAATGTTCCGATGGTTTCAGATTTTAAAACGTCTACGATTGAAGGAGAAGATATTTCCCCAAAATTCAATACAGACAGCCGGAGAAACTATTTTCAGGTAGGGTATGGTAATTATTCTAAATTTCTGGCAGACGGAAATATTTCTCATCAATTAGACAAAAATACAGATGTGGGAATAGACGTTCACGGAATCACTACGAATGGTTTAGAAAAAGAATACGACTGGAGTTCTAAGCAAAGTGATTTTAATGTGGCAGCGTTCATTACCTCGAATACAGAAAAAGGAAAAGCCAATATCACCGCAGATTTTGGAAACCATAACTACAATTATTATGGAATTTACGCCTTGAAACCAGCTGCGGATATTGATTTGAAGCAAAGTTACAATGAATTGAAAATCAATGGATATTATGATTTTTTCAAAAATAATTGGATAAATGACATCAGATTTAAATCGTCTATGTTGGCAGACCATTTCGATGCGAAAGAAACTTCTGGAGAAGCACAAATCAACTTTTCGAAATATGATTTGCCACTTTTTTCGGCGCAAGACATGAAAATTAATGCAGATTTGGGCGTAAAATTATCAACCCAAACATCGAGTTTTGAATTGCTGAACAAAAGCGAATCACAATATTTGCTTTTTGCCATGACTCCTAAAGTGTCTTTCTACAAAGGAAATTCTTATTTGGCGATTGGTTCAGACTTTTCTTTGATCAACGGAAAAAATGCGGATAAAAATACACCAGAAGCGAAAACCAACAATTTCAGATGGTTTCCTTTTGCAGAAGTGTTGTATGAAGCTACAGAACAATATAAATTCTATGCAGGAATTGATGGTGGCGTAAAAATGAATTCTTATTCGAGTTTATTGCAAGAAAATCCGTTTTTAGTATCAGATGTTGTGTTGAAACCTACAGAAACCAAATATCACTTCTATCTAGGTTTAAAAGGAGATGTAGACCAAACCTTTAAATATGATGTAAATGCTGGTTTTAGCGAGCTTAGAAATGCGCAATTTTTCAAAGCGAATGATTTATTTGACTATGTAAACACGCTTAATCGTTCTGCTTATAATTTTGCGAATACTTTTTCAGCGATTTATGATGACGGAACATTAAGCGAAGTGAAAGGAAGTGTACAATATTTCCCGTTGCAGAATTTGGTTTTAGATGCAGAACTTCACTTTATGCAATTTAAGTTAGACCATCTCAATGAGGTGTATTATAAACCAGTGGTTCAAACCACAATTGGCGCGAAATATTCATTATTGGACAGAAAGTTAAATCTCGGTTTCAAAGGGATTTTTATGTCAGAAAGGTCTACTAATTCTTTCAGTGTAGTGACTACATTTCCTGAGTTTTCAATTCAAGAAAAAACCAAAGAATCTTTACCTTCTTACTTAGATGTAAACCTGAATGCTGATTATAAAATCAATAAAAACTTCACCGTTTTTGTAATGGGGAATAACTTATTAAACAAAAAATACGAGCATTATTTAGGTTACAAAGTTCTTGGAGCACAAGTTTTGGGCGGTTTAAGGATTGCTTTTTAAAGGAAAACCTTTATTTTTGCAATCTTGAATCAAAAAATCTAAAATCTAAAATCTAAAATTTAAAATCATAAATAAACAGGCCGCATAGTTTAATGGATAGAACTACGGATTTCGGCTCCGTCAGTGAGGGTTCGAATCCTTCTGTGGTCACTTTTTTATGCTTTTTGTGCATTGAATTTTTAAAATAAAGAAAATCAGTCATCTATATTTTAAAACGCAAAAATTTATTTTAAAAAATTCTTTTTTAGTGAGCAAAGATGTCCCCATGAATCGGGATGATGAAGCGAACACTTCAAAAGTGAATTCATTCACTTACTTTGCTTTCTTAATCTTTAACATGCAGAATTACTGTACTTTGCGTTTTAGAAAAATTTCTAATAGAGAACTGATTTTTGATATTTATTTAATCAATAGAAACGGACTTTAGTCCGTTTTTTTATTTTTGGTAAGATAGTTGGCTTTAGTCAAAACCTGAAAATGAACTTTTTAGCAATTTAAACTGACAATTTTCATATGGAGAGTTGTCTTTTTTTTGTGTAACTTTAATGTATTAAAAAAATGTTCAACCATTTAATCTTAACAATATGGAAAATCATACATTAACTCACGAATTCCCAGAATATGTTCAAAAAATCGCAGAGCTGAAAGCTTCAGATGAAAAATTCTTAAAAATGTATGTGAACTACGAAGAAGTGAATGCGCTGATTTCTCACTACGAAGAAGGCGAACAAAATCACACCACAGACGAACATCTTACAGATTTAAGAAAGAAAAGAGTTCATCTGAAAGACGATATTTATAATTATTTACATCAGAATTAATTTCTGAAACTTTTACCGAAAATACAAGTAAAGCGACTCAAAAGGTCGCTTTTTTATTAGTATAAAAATCCAGTCTTGAATTTTTGTTACTTTTAGTTCAAGCCAAAAGTAAATTTGAAAAAGAAATAACTATAGTTAGTTGCTAATTTGGCTCTTTTTACTTTTTAATTGGCTCTTTACAAAATCATCGTCAACTGTATCCTCTTTCTTCCTTCATCAATTTCCAGAACTTTTACCTGAACATGCTGATGCAATTTTACCACTTCATTCACATCAGACACAAAACCATCTTTCAGTTGAGAAATGTGCACTAATCCACTTTCTTTTATCCCTAAATCTACGAAACAACCAAAAGCGGTAATATTGTTCACAATTCCGGGTAAAATCATGCCTATATGCAAATCTTTGATGGTTTTTACATTTCGGTCAAATTCGAAGACTTTAGCAGATTTTCTAGGGTCGAGTCCGGGTTTTAAGAGTTCTTTCAGAATATCTTTAATTCCTAATATTCCAATATCTTCGGTAATGTATTTTTCTGGGTTAATTTGGTCGATTTTCTCTTTATTGGCAATCAATTCTTCAGTTTTTAAACCCAAATCTTTCGCCATTTTTTCTACCAAAACATAAGCTTCGGGATGCACCGCCGAATTATCTAGCGGATTTTTAGCATTTTTAATTCTCACAAAAGCTGCTGCTTGTTGATAGGCTTTTTCACCTAATCGTGGTACTTTTTTCAAATCTTTTCTGGAGGTGAAAACTCCATTTTCAGCACGGAAATTAACAATGTTTTCCGCCATTTTTTCACCAATTCCAGAAACGTAACTCAATAAAGATTTACTTGCGGTATTCAGATTAATTCCTACAGAATTTACACAAGAAATCACGGTATTGTCTAATTTTTCTTTGAGTTTGGTTTGGTCAACATCGTGCTGATATTGTCCAACTCCAATTGATTTTGGGTCTATTTTTACGAGTTCAGCTAAAGGATCAGAAAGTCGGCGACCAATAGAAACCGCACCACGAACCGTAACATCATAATTCGGGAATTCTTCTCTTGCCAATTTACTTGCAGAATAGACAGAAGCACCCGCTTCAGAAACCACAAAAACCTGTAAATCTCTATCGAAACCAATTTTCTTGATAAACTGTTCCGTTTCTCTACTCGCCGTTCCGTTTCCTATAGAAAAGGCTTCTATGTTGCAAGAATTTACGAGAGATTTTATCTTTTTCATCGCCATTCCCGTTTCGTTTTGTGGAGCATGCGGAAAAATAGTTTCGTTGTGCAAAATGTCGCCTTTTTCGTCCAAACAAACTACTTTACAGCCTGTTCTATAACCTGGGTCAATCGCCAAAATTCGCTTTTCACCGAGTGGGGCAGCCAATAATAATTGTTGAAGATTTTCTGCAAAAACGTCAATCGCTTTTTGGTCGGCTTTTTCTTTGGCTTCCTGCAAAGTTTCATTAGAAATGGTAGGTTCCAACAATCTTTTGTAAGCGTCTGCAATCGCCAATGCTATTTGTTGGGCGCACTCGTTTTGGCTTTTTATCACAGCATTTTCCATGATTTCTAAGGCTTCTTCCTTTTCTACTGAAACCGAAACCTTTACAAAACCTTCGTTTTCGGCTCTTAACATGGCGAGAAGTCGGTGAGAAGGTGTTCTATTGAGAGGTTCTTGCCAGTCAAAATATTGGGAGAATTTCTGTGCGTCTTCTTCGTCTTTTTTGGTTTTTACCACTTTGGTAGAAATCACTGCTTTTCTTTGGAAGAGTCTTCTCAGGTTTTTTCTGATGTAGAGATTTTCATTGAGCCATTCTGCAATAATATCTCTTGCACCTTGCAACGCTTCGTCTTCATCGGCAACATCTTTGTTCAAATATTTGGAAGCGAGATATGCTACATCATCCGATTTTTGAGACATAATCATTTTTGCCAAAGGTTCTAAACCTTTTTCACGAGCTGCATCAGCTTTGGTTTTCTTGCGTTTTTTGTACGGAAGATAAAGGTCTTCTAGCTCTTGTAAATCAAAACTTTGGGTAATTTTCTGTTGAAGTTCAGACGTGAGCGCATTCTGTTCTTCTATAGATTTTAAAATGCTTTCTTTACGCTTTACAATTTCATCAAAACTTTTATTGAGTTTAAAAATGTTTTCGATGGCTACTTCATCCAGATTGCCCGTTTTGTCTTTTCGGTATCGGGCGATAAAAGGAATAGTGCAGTCTTCAGCAAGCAACTGAAGAGTGTTTTCTATGCTTTTGCTAGGAATGGATAAACGTTCCTGAATATATTTCTCTACGGTCATTCTCTCAATTTTCAGTGTGCTAAAATACGAGGGATTTATGGAATAATCAATTTTTGGGTGTCCTGTTTTGTCCACTTTTGACCAGTTTTGTCTGTGCTGCTTTTGGTTTTCTTCGAGACTTCTTCGATAGAGGTGTTGGTGTTGTTCGGAAAAAGGGGTAGTTTTCCGAAGGAGTATCGAACAAGACTCGAAGAAGAGTAAGAGAATTTTTTAGGAGAATTAACCTTTTGCCATAAAAATCATTTAGTAATCAACTTTTGGTGGTTGTTTTTTTATTAATTTTACTCAAAACTAATAAGGTCTAAGAAATATCAACTGATTTTTAACGAATAGTACAATTTTTGCTGTGGATTGTAAATCTGAGTAAGTTTGGCACAAAGTCAGGAGACTTTGCGCAGCGGGGGGCAACGTTTTGCGCCGGCAGTTTGACCATAATTTCGATTATGTAATTTGCTGTGGCAGAGCGGTGGTTACATTCAAAATTTTAAATGTCATCTTTTGTCGGTATACGACATTATTTTTGAGAAAAATTTAAGTATGAGCAGAAAAAAAATTCAAAGTTTGCATGAACTGGTAAAGGACAAAACGATTCAAATTATTTATGATAAAATTAATTTGGTTTATTTATCAGAATACAAACAAAAAATATGGAATGACGTTGAGCATTATTATTCTTTAGTTCTGCATTATGCTAATGAAAGAGAAGATCAGAAAATTTTCTATGGCAGAATTATTTTACAGGAAAATAATAGTGTTTTTCAAATGACACTCGATGATTACTGCTTTTTAACCCATTTTATTTTTATATCCGCTTTAATCAATGAAATAAAAAAGAGAGGTTTAACTGTCCAAAATTTACATCAAATTTTCAACGACATTTTGAAGTTTGAAACACAAGACCGCGTAAACATTAATGCAAAAAGCAATCAATTTTTTGAGATTATATTGTTGACCGAATCGAAATTAAAAATGCAGAACCTGTAAATCCGGCTTCAACATTTATCAAGGAAATATTTGATTTTTTCAGCAAAAAACTAAAAAGTGAAACCGACGTGTCTTTAAAGAACATATTACAAACGCATATTAACGGTGAACTTGAAGTTAATTATCATTAGAAAAATTATTACTAAATTTATCAAAAATTATTTCATGGAAATTGATCATCTTATACAGAACTATCAGGAAATCATTAAATGTTATGAGGAAAACCA
This sequence comes from Cloacibacterium caeni, assembly GCF_907163125.1. NCBI lineage: Bacteria > Pseudomonadati > Bacteroidota > Flavobacteriia > Flavobacteriales > Weeksellaceae > Cloacibacterium > Cloacibacterium caeni. Next base: position 1,507,283 of record NZ_OU015319.1, on the reverse strand, counting down.
GAAAACTGAAGCTAAAGACTTCAATGTGTTTGACTTTATGAGCGAGATTTTTGGACTTGGTAAAACTAAACACAGCAGAATTATTGCTTTTTTACTTAATCCTGATGCACCACATGGGCAGGGTAAATTGTTTCTCAATTTGTTTCTGGAAAGGTTAGAATTAAAAAACTATGAAGATGACCACTGGAAAGTTTATGCAGAAAAAGGAAACGCAGATGTGCTAATACAGTCCACCTACCCAATAAGAAAAACAATAATTATAGAGAACAAATCAAACTGGGCAGAAGACCAAAGTAATCAACTTTATAGGTATTGGCATAACCATATTTATCTATTCCACAATCGAGACTGTATAAAATCACGAGATAGGACTATCAACAGAATCATTTACCTTTCGCCCCACGAAAACAAATATTTTGAAGAGCATTCTTTATGTAAGCCTGAAAAAGGTTACGAAGAATGTCCTGAAAAAAAAGTACCAATTAAAATTGACAATTGGTTCTTTAGAAGTGAATTTAGAGATTGGCTGTACGAATGCTTAAAAAATCTTGACAAACATTCACAAAAAATTTCATTATTCATCACAGATTATATTAATTATTGGGAAGCAACTAACTTTAAACATGAAACTATTATGAACGGATTAGAAGAACATTTTAAAAACAAACAAACGTGGACCGATTTAAAAGAAATACTTTCAAAAAAACAGCAGACGAAAATAAATTGGATCGAAAATTTTCAAGCAAAATTAAAATTTCTTTCAGAAAGTTCAGGTTGGAAATTTTATCAACAAAACTATGGTGATTTCAGAATTTATCCTTCTGATAATTGGGGAATCTGCTTTGTGTATGAATATGAAAAGGGATTAAGTATTTGGAAAGAAGGAATTACCATTGAGCAAAAAGAAAAAATCAAAGAGGATTTAATCGTAAGCATTTCAGATTTTCATTTCATAGACAATGAATTCCATAATAACACAACCTATGTAATGGCCTTTAACCAAAATGAAGAACTTATGTTTAAAGACGAAGATGAATTTGCCTGGGAAGCAAACAACACCAATTTGTTTGATACAATAGCAAATATTCTTAAACCTCATCTAAACGAAGAAACTAGAAAAATGTTCCTGGAAATTAATAATAAATTGGAATAAAATTTATAAGACAAGTTACAGTCTAAGCCACTCTTTCAGTGGCTTTATGTTTTTCAAAATCTGTTGAATTACAGTTGAAAAAAGTTGGCACATCACCACAGGAAAATTGAATAATAAAATTTTCATTTCTATCAATTACTGCAAACTCATTTCCTTTTGAAATTAAAAAATAGTTCATTCCTAAATAAGAACCTGCACCGTATTGGGGCTCAATTACAAAATTTCCTTTGCAATTGCAGAAACCAAAATAATTACCATCGATACTTACATTGGCAAAATCTAAAATAAAAGTATCTGCAAATTTGAAAGCATAGTGGCCAACGTTATGGTTTTTCATATTTTAAAGCTTCCAATGTCCTGTCATTCTACTCCTAAAGTGGTATCTGAAAGCAGGTTTTATTTCATCAAACATACCCTTTGTTATAACATTAAAAAATTCATCAGTAATAACAAATTTTTTATCTTTTTCAACAATGAAAAAGCCGCGGTATAGTAACTTACCCAATTTTCTTTAATCAATTTCTTCATCTCTAAAAACTTCAATTTTAAAATCTTCCATTTTTTTCTTACAAAGTAAAATGTTCAATCAAACAAAACAGGACATTCTACCAAAAGACTTAATTTGTCTTTATCCTATATTAATTTTACAGAAAAAAATGGGACAAGTAGTTTTATTTAAAAACAAAATCATCAAAATTAACCAGGCCAATACTAAGGAAATATTATTGTACAACAAAAGGACAAAAGAATGGAAGAAAATTTATTCATTTGAAAGACATATCCATAATATCGGTTCGGGTCCACACTGGATGATTGTCGACACAGAAAAAGGATTTTTCTTTTCTGAAGATGCCAAAAAATTTATCTGCTATGATGAATTTACAAAGCAAAACACAAAATGATTAAACCGAATTTTTTATAATTTTGAAATTAACTTAAGAAAATGAAAATCCTCTTCCTTTCCGATACCCATTCCCCCGCTGGTGCGAGCGTCTCGCTCGTACCCATAACAATAAAATATGAGCAGTAAATATAAATTTCACGAAAAAGATGGTGCTTATCCCGCTGCGCAAAGTTTACAACTTTTACCAATGATAAAAAGGAATCAATAAATTTAAAAACAACACAATAAACCCACTGCGCAAAGTTTACAACTTTCAGCAATGATAAAAAGCAATAAATTAATTTTGGAAAATAGCGCAATAAACCAAATACATTATACCCTTTAATTTTAAAATAATACTGTCAAAAATCATTAGAATATCTTCATAAAAACAAATTATAAACAAAAATATAATGGTAAATTTGAAAAATATTTAAAAACAATGATTTCAACAGAAATGTTGATGAAATAGATAAGAAATTAATATTAAAATGAAAAGAGTATTAGTAGCAACAGGAGGTGGAGATTGCCCAGGATTAAATGCGGTAATGAGAGGGGTGGTAAAAAGAGCATCCCAAGAAAAAGATTGGGAAGTGGTAGGAAGCATCAATGCGTATGACGGAATTTTAAAAGAACCCACAGAAATTATGGTTTTAGATGATAAAACCGTAGCAGGAATTCATAAAGATGGTGGAACAATTATAGGAACTACTAACAAAGGAGGGCCTTTTGCTTGGCCTTACAAAAATAAAGATGGAGTTTGGGAAGCGGTAGACAGATCAGATGAAATGATTCGCAAACTGCAATATTTAGGCGTAGATGCCGTAATCAGTATTGGTGGTGATGGTTCGCAAAGAATCTCTCAACAATTATACGAAAAAGGACTCAACATTATTGGTGTTCCAAAAACCATTGATAACGATTTGTCTGCTACCGATTTTACTTTTGGTTTCCAGACTGCTGTACAAATTGCAACAGAAGCGGTAGACAGATTGGTCACTACTGCTGCAAGTCACAACAGAGTTTTGGTGCTGGAAGTAATGGGAAGATATGCGGGTTGGATTGCTTTACACGCTGCTATTGCAGGTGGTGCAGAAGTTTGTCTGATTCCAGAAATTCCTTATGACATCGAAAAAGTGGTAAAAAAACTCAATAGCAGATTCAATAAAGGAAAAGGAAATGCAATAGTAGTAATAGCTGAAGGTGCAATTCCGAAAGGTGGAAGTTTGCTTTCTGAAGTAAGTGATGAAGTAGGATATGAAAATGTAAGATTAGGAGGTGTGGCTCATAAATTGGTTCATGATTTGAAATCTATTGGTTTTGAGGCAGATATGCGCGAAACGGTTTTGGGGCATTTACAAAGAGGTGGAACGCCAACTGCTTATGATAGAATTTTGGCAACACAATTTGGCGTAAAAGCATTCGAAATGGTGCTCAACGAAGAATACGGAAAAATGGTAGCTTATCGTCACCCAAATATTATTGCGGTACCTTTCAAAGAAGCGATAGACCGTCCAAATTTTGTAGATCCTAATTGTGATATGGTAAAAACTGCAAAAGGGGTAGGAATTAGCTTTGGGGATTAATTAAGATTTTATTTATTAACTGAAATAAAAGCCAACTTCATTTTCTTGAAGTTGGCTTTGTTTTTTTGATATTCATTTTAAGTGGATATTTTTAATAATCCGAAGTATACTCGAATAAAGTTCTAAGATGATGATTATTTTTATGATATTATTCAGGTCTTTTAGGCTAAAAGCATGAAAATCAAAGGTTTTGATTTTTATTTTGTAAAAGATAGTTTTTATAAGATAATTATATTTTTTAAATTTGTAAAATATTATTCTACTTAAATATTATTTTAAATGGAATTTATTATTAATTAACACACTTATGATGAAAAAAAATGTTTTTAGCTTCTGCTTATCTTTAATTTTGTTTTCCGTTCAACCGTCTTTTGCTCAGGTAGGTATTAATACCACTACTCCTCGTGGTGCATTGGAGGTTTCTTCTAATAACAGTGGAGTCTTGTTTCCTAGTGTAGCACTAACTGCTGCTAATGTTTCAGCACCTGTTGTAAATCCTCAAACTGGAGGCGCACCAGTTGAAGGAACTATAGTTTATAATACTGCTACAGTGGGATCGGGTAATAATATTCTTTCTCCTGGACTCTACATGTGGGATGGTAGTTATTGGCAACGATTTAATGCTTCTCCTTTAACGCAGATTATAGAGGACGATTTAAGGACTTCATTTGATAGAGCTACAGGTTCATCTGCTCTTGTTCTAGATTTTGCTCCATTTGCTACAACTAGTAAAATTTGGTATTTTCCTCTTGGAAATAACATGTCTGAAGTGTTTTTTTCTGTACAGTTACCTCATAACTGGGTAGAAGGTACAAGTGTATTTCCGCATGTTCACTGGACTCCTAAAGCAGATTCAGGAGGTGTGAAAACAATTACATGGTATTTAGATTATCAGTGGGTAAATGTTCAAGAAGCTGGTTCTAATCCACCTATTATTCCTGCGCAAAAAACTTTGTCTGGAGTTGAAACTCGCAATTTCTTGAAGGGACAACATATTATGACCTATATTGGAGGAGATGGTCCAGGATTAGGTATAGACGGTACAGGAAAAAACTTTTCTAGTGTTATCATTTGCCGTTTGTACAGAAAGCCAAGAACTCCTGGAGACAACTTAGAGGTAGATGCAGGTGGTCTTTCTGTAGATTTCCACATCAATGTCTATAGATAAATTTTGATTATACCCTATAATTTAAACGTTAAAAGTTTTTGTCTCTAATTAGATTCATTTTTTGCTATTGAAGCCTTCACTCACGCTAGCAAAGTTTGCAACTTTGAACTATGATAAACAAGTTAATTTTGGAAATATAGTAATTATGATGAGTAAGTTTGGCTCAAAGTCAGGAGACTTTGCGCATCGGGTTTTCCATACTCATATCATTTATTTTAATTAAATTTGTTAGAAACTAATAAGCAGAAACTCAGATAACGAACTAAACAAATTCTTACAATTGTAATTCGTGTATTTGAGGGTTATCTGTAATGCTATAAAAACAAAGCAATAAATTGAAATATAGAAACTTACATATACTTTTATTCTTATTTATTATTTTGAGTTGCAATAAGTCTAAAAATATTGAAACAAAAAAAACATCCATCGTAAAAAGTGGAATATCAGAGCAATTAATATATGATTTCACTAATCAAATATTGTCAGAAAATGGAACATCAGAATTTTGTAAAAATATAATTGACCGAAAAATTTTCATTGCTCCAAATGCAGACAGTTTATTGCTTGAGAAAATTAAATCTGACTTTTCAAAAGATGATTTAAACTTTATGAAAATTCAATTTAACGAAGGTAATAAGTTCGTATGGAAAAATAATCTTCGAGATAGACGAATTATTAAACTCGATACAACAATAGATAACGAAAATAAAGCAAAAGAATTTTGGGATAAAACACTTGATAAATACCATTGTATAAGCAGTGTTGGGATGCCAGTTTTCAACAAAGAAAGGAATTTAGCAATAATTGAAATTTCATATAATTGTGGTTTACTTTGTGCATCAGGTGGAACTTTCATTTACAAATTAGAAAAAAATAAAAAATGGAAACTTTATAAAACAATTAATAGTTGGGTTAGCTAAAAGCACCCCGCTGCGCAAAGTCTAAGAATCCCGATGGCGCGGATTTCTAATCCTTAACCTATAAATTCAATATTCCATTTTCTTCCCGATGGCGCGGATTTTTAATCCGTGGCTTTCTATCATTCCATTTATTTTAATTAAATTTGTTAGAAACTAATAAGCAGAAACTCAGATATCGAACTAAACAAATTATTATAATTGTAATTCGTGTATTTTAGGGTTATCTGTAATGCTATAAAAAATGGTCTCCGGATGAAACTTTTGAAAATTTTAGTAATATTTGCTTTTTTATTTTCTTGTTCTGCTCAGAAAAAAATTAGAAATTTCTAAACGCTCATTTCTCCTCTATACTCACTTCCTTGAATGATGTTTCTTCTCTCCAATTCGGCATCAATGTAATTTTGAATTTGAGACTTTTTTAAGCCCCATTTTGGTGCGATGAGCATTTCTACATCAGACAAAGCAAAAAGTCTCTGAATGACAATGTCTGGCCTTAATTTTGGCAGAATTTCACAGAGAATGTCAGTATATTCTTCTAAAGTGAAGAGCGGGAAGGGTTCTCTTTTGTATTTTACACCCATAATAGAACCTTTTACGATGTGTAAGTGATGAAATTTCACGAAATTAATTTTCTCAAACTTGTTGATTTCATCTCCATATTTTACAATCATTTCTCGTGTTTCGCCTGGTAAACCCAAAATGGTGTGAACGCAAACATCTAACGAAGAATTTTCTAAAAGTTTCATAGCAGAAATGAAATCTTCATGAGTACAACCACGATTAAGATTTTGCAAAGTTTCATTGTAAATAGATTCTATTCCCAGTTCTATATCTACTTCTAACCCTTTGTTTTTGTAACTTTCTAGAAGTGTTATAATCTCTGCATCTAAACAATCAGGGCGAGTTCCTACGGATAAACCTACAATATTTTCTGAATTAATTTTTAACGCTTCATCGTACATTAATTTGAGTTCATCAACTGGTGCATAAGTATTAGAATTAGGCTGGAAATAAATGATAAATTTTTCTGCTTTATAATTTTGAGTAGCGTTTTCCATGCCGTGTAAAACCTGTTCACGAATAGAATCTAGATTTCTAGAAGCAGGAGTAAAAGAATCTGTATTGCAATAAGTGCAACCGCCATAACCTTTGGAGCCATCTCTATTCGGACAAGTAAAACCACCGTCTACAATGATTTTGTACACGCGCTTTCCGTGATATTTTTCTCTCAGGTAAGCACTGTAATAATTATAGTTTTTTTCTCCGTAAGCAAGCGTTTTGATAGACATTTTAAAATGAAATTAATGCGTAGGTTTTTCTGTCATTTAAGAATGGAATTTTCTGCAAAATTTTTGAGTTGTTCCATTTCGGTTTTTGCTTTTTTCTGCCCGATTTTTGTGGCCAAAAAAGTAAGCAATAATAAAACCAATGCAAAGATAGAAAGATAAATTGCCCAAGGAAAATCTTGGCTATTAATTTGTTTTGTAACAAACCAAATGGTAATAAAAACCATGAAAATAATAGAAAAAATGAAGTAAAGGAACATAAAAAATGTCCAAACGGCTGCACTTGGTCCAAAAGTTCCTCTGATAATGGTTTTTTCATCTTCGTTTTCTACTCTGAGTGAAAGATAAGGTTTCCAAAATTCATTATGAGCGGTTTTTACCCAAATAGAAGCCACTTCTTTATTGATATTTCCTTGGATTTCAGTGTTTTTTTGAAGTTCGGTTTTTAAATTCAATTCAAAATCCTCTTTACTCAAATCAGTTTCTAATTTGAATCGAGGTCTGGTTCTGATGGTATTGAGTTTTTTATCCATTAATTTTCTTGATAAGGAATAGGGTCTTTTAGAATAAATTCTTTGATTAATGTTTCAGAATTTCTGATTAATTTAATTTTTATCACTCTATTTTCTTCTGTCAAAAAAGCTTCGTTGATTTCTTGTAGCGTCATGTCAGAAGTCTTTTTACCATTGATTTCTATAAGTTTATCTCCTTTTTTGATATCTGCTAAAAATCCCGGTGAGTTTTCTCTAACTCCAGCTATAGAATATTCTGGTTTCAACACAAATTTGTATTGAAATTCACTCGCGTCTTGAATTCTTATTGTAGTTCCTCTGTCGTTAGTAGAAGATTCTGGAAGTTTTGGAAGTTCAACTTTTACCAAATCTTTTTCCCATTTCATGCCATCATGTTTGATATCTAAACCACTCATGTTAAATCTGAATGGTTCTTTGATGGATTTGGTTTTTTTGATGAAAAATAAGCCATTTTTATAGTTGAAACCAATAGTAAATCTTTTTAAAACATCTGCGCCGATAGAACCAATTCTTTCTTTTACGAAATTCATAGATTTTACCGATTCTTCGCTCGGCATTGCTACGATAGGTTCATTTAAAATATTATTTCCAAGTTTCAGAGCGTGGATTCTACTGCGTTTTCCATAGATGTCTCCATTAAATCCTCTTCCGAGAAAATCATCTATATTAGGTCTATTAAAGTTGAAATTAGGAATTCTATTAGGGAAAAGCCACATTGCATCACTATTTCCTAAGTCAATGAGCATTTTTGCGGGGAAAAACTCCTTGGTTTGCTGTACTTCGGCAGTGTGATACGGTTTTTGGGATTCTACACTTATAGGTAGTTTCTCAAATTTTCTGAAAGTTTTCTCAGAATAATATTTTCTATTGTAAACCGTAATAATATGCCTTTCGAAATCTATTTTTAGAGGATTATTTTTAAAAAAATGATAACCGATAATGCCATTTACAGGAATTCCAACGTGAGAAGAAAAATTGAAGTCTTCGTCTAAGATGATGTAAATTTCGTGACTGAAATCCACAAAAGTTTTATTGACTTCTACTTTGTTTTTAGTAGATTTTATGCCTTCTATATAATTGCTTCCGCCAAGTCCTGTAAATTTTATTTTTTCTACATTTTCGAAAACTACTTCTTTATTTTCTAAGCTAAAAAGTAAAGTTTCGGAAACGCCAGTGTCTAACAAAAAAGTAAGGTTTACATTATTGACTTTTAAATCCAGAAAAACTAAATTATTGATTTGCCGAAAAGGAATGTTTACCTTTTTATTATCCTCTAATATCTGAAAGCCATCTTGAGCATTGATGGATAAAGAAATAATCAGAAAAAGAAAAGATAAGATTTTCATAGTCTGAAATTACAAAGAAAATTTTAATAAAATTCAAAATATTTTGCAGATACATAAAAAAACTCCTCAGAAATTCTGAGGAGTTGTAGTATAAATTAATTTTCAGTCTTCCATCTTCCGATTTCTAACTTTCAATTTTTAGTATCTGTAGTATTCTGGTTTGAAAGGACCTTCTACTTCTACACCAATGTATTTAGCTTGTTCTGGAGAAAGTGTTTCTAACTCTACACCTAATTTTTTAAGGTGAAGTGCTGCTACTTTTTCATCTAAATGTTTTGGTAACATGTACACTTTGTTTTCGTATGCTTCAGAATTTGTCCAAAGTTCAATTTGAGCTAAAGTTTGGTTGGTAAATGAGTTAGACATTACAAAACTTGGGTGACCAGTTGCACAACCAAGGTTTACCAATCTTCCTTCTGCTAAAATGATGATTTCTTTACCATCTACATTGTAAATATCTACTTGTGGTTTTACTTCAGTTTTGGTGTTACCATAGTTTTCGTTTAACCAAGCCATATCAATTTCGTTATCAAAGTGACCAATATTACAAACGATGGTCTTATCTTTCATTTTTTTGAAATGTTCAGCTCTTACAATATTAAAGTTACCAGTAGTAGTGATTACAATATCAGCATTTTCGATTACAGTGTCTAATTTTTTCACTTCATAACCTTCCATAGCTGCTTGTAAAGCACAGATTGGGTCAATTTCTGTAACCGTAACGATAGAACCAGCTCCTCTAAATGAAGCAGCAGTACCTTTACCTACATCTCCGAAACCACAAACTACCACTCTTTTACCAGCTAGCATTACGTCTGTAGCTCTTCTGATTGCATCTACAGCAGATTCTCTACAACCGTATTTGTTGTCGAATTTAGATTTAGTAACAGAATCGTTTACGTTAATTGCAGGCATTACTAGAGTTCCGTTTGCCATTCTTTCGTATAATCTGTGAACACCAGTAGTTGTTTCTTCAGAAAGACCTTTGATTCCAGCAGTTAATTCTGGGAATTTGTCAAAAACCATATTGGTTAAGTCACCACCATCATCCAAAATCATGTTTAATGGTTTTCTGTCTTCTCCAAAGAAAATCGTTTGTTCAATACACCAATCGAATTCTTCTGCATTCATTCCTTTCCAAGCGTAAACTGGAATTCCAGCAGCAGCAATAGCAGCGGCAGCGTGATCTTGAGTAGAGAAAATATTACATGAAGACCAAGTTACTTCTGCACCAAGGTGAACCAAAGTTTCGATGAGAACAGCAGTTTGAATAGTCATGTGAAGACAACCTGCAATTCTAGCGCCTTTCAATGGTTGAGAAGGACCATATTCTTCTCTTAACGCCATTAAACCTGGCATTTCTGCTTCGGCCAATTGAATTTCTTTGCGTCCCCATTCTGCTAGGGAAATATCCTTAACTTTGTAAGGTAAATATTGAGTTTTAGTTTCCATAAAATTTGTTAAGTATTTTTTTACAAATTTGACTAAAATAGTCAAAAAATTTTTGCAAATTTACATTCTTAATTTCTATTGACAAAATAATGCCCTTCTATCATGATTATTCTGATGAAAATGCTGTAATTCTTTACTGGAAGTATAGTGATGACGACGAATTTAACGCAGAAGAACTCATAGAACCCGAAAATCTGGAAAAAGCCAAAGATTATCATCCCAAAAAGTTATTAGAACATTTGATGGTAAGAAAAATGCTCAAAATGCTACTTCCAGAGCACAAAATTCTCTATAAAACCATCGGCGAACCTTATCTCTGGCCAGATTCTGCACATATTTCTATCACGCATTCTTTTCCATTTGCTTCTCTAGCGGTTTCTAAAAATAGAGTAGGAATAGATTTAGAGAAAATAAGTTCTAAAATTCTAAGAATCAAAGATAAATTTCTACACGAATCAGAACATACTTGGACTCAGAACAGAGAAAATGAAGTAGATTTATTGACGATTATTTGGGTCATCAAAGAAAGTCTTTATAAAGTTCACCTGTCTAAATATTGGTCGTTAAAAAAACATTATCAGATATTTCCTTTTGATATCAATAACCTTTCTGAAATAAAATGCAGAGTTTTTGATGATTTTTTCAGTCATGATTTTACTGCAAAAGTTTTTAAGATAGAAGATTTTTACTTCGCCATCGTAGAAGAAAACCGCGACTTAGAAGATTAATCAGTTACTTTTTCTGCAATTTTTCTTTGGTCACGAGCTTGATTATAAATCAATTCCAGTAATTCTCTGATATTTTTGAGCTCAGTAAGATGAGAAATATTTTTAGGATCACGTCTGTCATAGAATTCATTTTCGGTGATTTCTTCTTTTCTTTTTTCTAAAAGTTCATTCACCAAATCTTCTGGTGTGAGCTTACTTTCTGCAAAATCATCTTTTTTAATTTCTTGTCTTTTTAAAATCGCAATAGTGCGTGAAAGTTCAGCATTAATCTTATTTTTCCAATTTTCGAAGTCTATTTCACGATAAACTGTGTTTTTTTGTGCGTACTGAGAAAGAGATGCACTGTAAGCGGTAAAGAGGTGAGAAGTGGTCACAAATTGGTGAACGTTTTCTAGATTTTTCTGTTGACCTTTTGGGTCAGAAAGCATTTTCTGGAAATTATCAGAAAGATTGGCCAAACTTACCACAGCATGTTTTCGGCTGATTTTATAGTCTTGAATAGGAATGTGTTTTTGCTGAAGAATCTCAATGATATTATTTAAATATTTATGATTGGCAAGGATGTAATTCAGCATAAAAGTTCTATTTTTCTGATGTTCCCAAACGGGTAAAACCAAGTAAGAAACAAGAAATACAATAACTCCAGCAATTGCTGTGTCAATCAACCTTTCTATAAAAAGTTCTGAGAAATCTCCTGGTTTTAGGAAGTTGAACATCAAGAAAATATAAATCGTCATAAAGAAAACAGACCAAGCATATTTATCTTTGAGCAAACTGAAAGTGAGCACCAAACAGATTAAGAAAATCACAAATTGTGTAGGAGGATTGGTGATGAAATAAATCACAAACAATCCAGCTGCAGCACCGCCAACTGTTCCGTATAATCTGAGAATATTTCGGTGTTTGGTAATGCTATAAGCTGGTCTCATAATTGCCAAAATGGTGATGAGAATCCAGAACGTTTTTTGAATATGAAAAATTTCAATTTTGGAAATGGCGTAACCTACTAATAATGCGGTAGTTATTCTTACAGCATGTCTGAAATGATTGGATTTGATAGAGAAATTTTCTAGGAAAACTTTTGAGTTAAGTTTTTCTTCTTTTTGTACAAATTTTTCTAAATCTAAGCCTGTAGAAAGGCTTTTTGCCAATTTGATATCTTGAGATTTTAAAAGATATATTTTTTGAGTTTCTTCTGAAATGGCAGAAATTCTGTGCATAATTTGTCTCAAAATCATGAAATCTTCTAGCGTTTCAGCGTTCAGGTGTTGATTTCTAAGTTGGTAATATTCTTCGTGTAAGGCATGAAGTTCTGCGGAAATATCAGTAATTGGAGTGGTTTTTAATCCTCCTTGAATAGAAATCCCGATGTGAACCAATTCATTGGATAATAAATTGAGGTAATTGTGGATTTTTTCTAAAATATTTTTATTTCCAAAAGTATTTTGCAGTTTTCGGTAGTCGTTGGTTGAAGTCAATAAAATCTCGTAAAGGTCAAGTGAATTGAGGAAAAGCTGCATCAATAATCTACTGGTAGAAGTAGATTCTCTTACGATTTGTCGGGTTTTGAAAACCACTTCTCTTGTCGCTTCTTGGTGTTCTTTGATTCTGACTTGCAATGCAAAAATTTGCTTGTACAAAACATCGAAATCTGGCTTAGAATGGTAAAAATGAGCTTTTAATTTCAAATAATTACCGAGTTCTATGTAATTTTCACCAATCATTTGTTCTGCCAGTTTATAAGGTTTGATAACCGTTACCAGCATGAAAACCAAGATGAACCAAATTCCACCTAAAGTAAAAACCAATGCATTATAAAACGCAGAATGACCACCAGGAGCGCCATCTATAAAAATGGCTAAAACCACTAATGTGAGGGAACCTACTGCTGCTAAACGTTGTCCGTAAACGCCTAACATGGTGAAAAATATCCCAAAAATGATAATTTCTAAAAAAATAAGCGGTGGGAAATCTTTCAGCAGTCCTGCAATCAGCGAGACAAAGAAATAAAATCCAGAGGCAACGATGAGTGCGTTTCTTCTTCGGTGAAAAGGACCTGTAGAATCCGTAAGTGCTAGGAAAAGGGTTCCGAGTGGAAATAAGAAAAATTCTTTCAGTAAACCTAAATACGCCAAAATAATACTCGGGATTACAACGGCTAAAGCAATTCTGGTTCCTGAGTAAATATATTGACTGGTAATAAATTTTTTAAGTTCCGAAGCATAATTCATTTTGCAAAGATAGCAATTGTCTCGTAAGTATGAGATTCTGGAATATTACTAAACTCTGAATTTTTGTAAAAAAAACCGCGCCGAATTGAAAATTCGGCGCGGTAAAAAAAATATTTTATTAATCGTTAATAATCTTCATTATTGTAAGATTCTTCGCCAATATTCCAAGTAAGACCAAATCTTAAGGTATTGTCTAAAGCTGAATTAACTTTAGATGTATTAACAAGGTAAGATAAATCTAAACCAAAAGAATTATAATTAAGACCTACACCAACTGTAGCATATTGTCTTCCTCCTTGGAGCTCACTTTCTCTAAAAAAACCTGTTCTTACAGCAAAAGCATTATCATAAGAGTATTCTACAGAACCGCTGTACATAATACTTTCTTTGTTGCTAAAAGATTTTCCGATTCCTTCTATTACCCCCACATTTGGAACGTTCCCAGTGCTGTCTGGTCCAGGAACAAGTAATTTAGAAGCTTCTAAAGTTAAACCTACTTTGTTGACTTCGTCTAAAAATAAGTCATAACCAGCTCCTAATCTGAAAGTGGTAGGTAAATATGAACGTGAATTTTCGTCACCAGTGTAATCTAATCTTGGACCTAAATTTTGAATTGCCCAACCAGCTCTTACTCTTCCTTCATAATCACCAAAACTGGTGTGTTTGTAAGTTTGTAAATATCCAGAAACGTCTACAGCAAATGAATTGGCTGGTTTCAATGAACTGTCAGTATTGAACCCTCCAGATAAATCAGAACGGATATATCTACCAGTTACGGCCATAGAGTAGGTGTCTGATAATTTTAAAGCATAGGCCAAATCTATAGAAAACTCATTTGGTTTTATAGTACCAGAACTTAATTCTGGAGTTTCTAGGGAGCGTAAATCTACCTCTCCCATGTTGAAATAATAAATACTAGCAGAAAGAGATGAACGGTCTTCTTCTCCTAGCATGGTATTAAAACCTAAATACATTAAAAATACATCATTCGTTAGTTTTCCCATCCATGGAGTATAACTTACGGCAGCAGAAGAGGTGTTTCTACTAAATGGAAACTTAGAAGCGTTCCAAAATTGTGAAAAAGCATCTGCGCCTGTTGCCACACCTTGGTCTCCTAAACCTCCAGCTCTAGCATCTGGAGAAATCCTTAAAAAAGGAGCTCCTGTAAGCACAGGATAAGTATTTTGTGCCATCGCCAAACTTCCGATTCCAATACTTAGTCCTAAAAAGAGTTTTTTTGTTAATTTCATATTTGTTTTTTCTATTTTAAAATCACTAATTTTTCTACTAAAGAGGCAGTTCCTTTACATTTTTCTTGATTTTGACTCTTTACTAAAACTTTGTAAATATAAGTTCCTTTACCAACTGGAGCACCAAAATCATCATTTCCGTCCCATTCTATAGCAGTTCTGTGTGTTCTATATCCTTCTAAAAATGGAGTAGAAGTCACTGTGGTACTGAATGTTCGTACTAATTTTCCTGTGATAGTATAGACTTGAACATTTACATCTAAAACATCATCACAATTGTGTTCAAACTGTATATAAGTTTTATTGGTAAAAGGATTCGGCCAATTTAGTAATTTTTTAACAACTAAATTTTCGGCTTCTGGGTCTCTTACTACAAAGTTTAACGTTTGAGTAGTCGAATTATTGTTAATGTCCCAAACTTTAAAGGTCAATTGGTGATTTCCAGGTTTTAAATTTTGGAAAGGATAGAGTACAGAGCCTTTCTGATAGTCTAAGAAAGAAGCGTTAATACAGCCATTTCCTGTTCCCGGAGTGTAAAAATCGTTCAGAACAGTGGTATTGATAACTTCGCCGTCAAGAATTACAGTGATGTCATGACCAATTCCTGAACCTGTAGAGTTAATTCCTGTATTATCTGTTACACAAGCCAAAAGATTAGGATTAGAGTCTGTAATTCCTCCATCTACAAAATTGGTGTTGTTTAAGTATAATTGAACTTTTGGAACTTCATTATCATTAATTCCGTTTGGATTAATGTCTCCAACTTTTTGAGTTCTATTATTGAAAACATCAAAAACATTATTATCTGCATAAGCCAATATTCTACCGTCTCCCACAGTATAATTAATGTCTTTTGGCATATAAAATTCTACGGTGAAAGTTCCATTGGTAACTGTTCCAGAAGCTTTCACAATTGGGCTTCCTTCTTCGAAATAATTAAGAACTGGAGTTAAGTTCCCATCATTATTGAGGGTTTTCTTGGCTAATTTTTTATCAAAAATGTTGATGACTACTTTACCATTAAAAGTATTGTCAATCGCTCCTGATTGGTTATTAACATGCCCCATAATTTTTACAAAATCTAACGCTCTTAGTTGACCAACAACTGGTGAATCTATATTGTCTATGCTGATGAGATTTTTCGGTCTGCTGAGTTTAAGAGCGGGATCACCAAGAAGATTTACTTTCAAGTGGTTTGAATCTGTTCCGTATTCAGTTTTTGCTGCGATGAAAGCATCTCCTACTGATAAAAAGTCATTGTTGTATAGTTTAAAGAGATTTCGGGTAAAAGTTTCTGTAAATAATCTTCCATAAACTGTAGCAATTGCTCTAGAAGAAGTAATCATAGAATTTGCTCCACCTTGTGGTAATTTCATCAATTGTTCTCCTGCAGATGAAGTATTATGGTCATCCCAAAGTGTAAATTCACAAGTAATGGTACTGATGAAAGGAAATCTGCTGTAAGCATTATTGTAATTATTAAAAGCTGCAATTTCTTGAGTGGTCAAAACTCTTTCTTGCGCCCAACCGTTAATTCCTCCATGTCCGAAATAATAAAGATATAAACTGTTGCTCATTGCATTCGTAATGGCTTGGTTTACTTGTGGAAATCTTTGTCCACCTGCTGTACTTTGACCAGGGAAAGCATCTAAGTATAATTTTTTGATATTATATTCTGGTTTGTCTGTATTTCCTTCAAAATTATTGGCTAAAACCAAGTTCATCACATCATGGAAAGTTCCTTTGAGATAAGGATTCGTACTGGTGTCTACACGACTGTCTTGGTCATCATCTACCACGAAATTCATTTTTAGTCTCCAATCTCCAAAAGGCGAAGATTGTCCCGGAACTGCATTGTAATAAGAAAGCGTTTTATCGACTAAATTTTTTGCTTCAGCAATATTTTCTGCAGGAAGTCTTCCTACTGGAATATCTGGTAAAATAGCATAAATATAAGTCGTATTTTGTGGAGTAGTCATCCCGAAATAATCATCGGTTACAAATGATGCTTCGTAATTTTCACTGTAATCACTTTGATAACTTGGGATATAATTTTTATTATTGGTGGTAATATTTCTATAATCAAAAGTAGTATCTCCTAAGATAAGTACATATTTTAGCGTTCCAGCTGGAGTATTTAGTTTGGTAATAAAATCTCTAATCGCCGTTAAATCTTGTCCACCAGAAGAAAATTCATTGTAAATTTTCTTCACATCAGCTACTTCTACATGATAATTTTTTTGAGTTCTGTAATAATTGGCAATTCTTTCGGCTTGCGGAGTAAAATCACGAGTGGTAACGATGAGGTAGTCTACATTTTTTAAACCAGATAAGTCTTGATTGTCCACTTTTTCAACAAAAAGTGGCTCAAAAGACGCAGAATTTTTAAAAGCTACAAATTCATTGTTAAAATATGGAGAATTTGTAGTGTATCCGAAAGAAAATTGCGCTCCTGAAGCTTTATTAACTATTTTTTTAGCGTTTGTAATGTCTGAAATATCCCAAATCTGCTCTACGTTTGTGGCGTTTTCTACCGTAAATCCGAAAGTCTCTCCGGAACCTGTAGGAATTTCAAAAACTCTGAAATTCATCTGTGCATCATTGTATACAAGATCTTGTTTGTATTGAACTTCGGCATAATCCAGATAATAAGCCACCAAAGGATTAGAAGATTCTAAAGTATAATCTATTTTCAGTGTCGTTCCGCTTAGATTTGACGGAGAAGTTTCCCAAGGAATTTCTTTGATTTTAATTTCTGGGGAATTGCTAACCGTAAAACTGCTGCTGTTTTGTCCGTTGATGCT